>JBBQRP010000028.1:0-43045 GCA_038214715.1 Thermoanaerobaculia bacterium
CGAAGGCGTGGGCGAGGCTCCACCATCCGAAGTGGTACGAGGAAGTCACGGGGCAGAAATAGGCTCGTCCGGCTTGGCCTCCGTTTCCGAAGGCTTCGAGAAGAGGGCTTCCCGCGCGGAGGCCCTTTCCGTTTCCGCGCCCGCCGTCGCGGAGCCGCTCGTTTTCGCGGCCAAGCTCTTCCGCCTGCAGGGTCGCCTCGCGGCGGCGGTCACGTCCCGGCACGCTGAGAACCGTTTTTCCGGGACCGCGACCGACCTTGCGCGCCTCGTCGATCTCCTTTCGCCGCTCTTCGCCTTCGCCGCCGCGGACGGGCCTTCGGAGCTCGCGGAGGCGGCCGAAGCGCGCGCGAAGGACGATCCGGCCACGGCCGGGACCCGGCTCCGCGTCTACTGGGAGGGCGAGCGCGAAGCCCAGGACGACTATCTTTCGCGGGCCTTCCTGAGGCCGTTCGGAGAAGTCCTCACGCGGTCCGGCGTCGGCCTCGAGCGGGCCCGCCACGAGGGCCACTGTCCGGCCTGCGGCTCGGCCCCGATCGTGTCGTACCGGAGAGAGCTTCCCGAATCGAATGGAGGAGCGCGCTTCCTGGTGTGCGGCCTCTGCGGAACCGACTGGCCCTTCAACCGGATCCGCTGCCCGTCGTGCCGCGAGGAAGACCCGGCGAAGCTGCCCGCCTTCCAGAGCGACGTCCACAAGAACGTGAGGATCGAGGCGTGCGAGACGTGCCGGCGGTACGTGAAGTCCCTCGACCTCACGCTCGACGCGCGGCCCCTGCCCGAAGTGGACGACCTCGTCTCGCTCGCGATGGACCTCTGGGCGATCGAGGAGGGCTGGATCCGCCTCGAACCGGGCTGGGCCGGGATCTAGCTTCGGATCTCACCGCGCCGCGTCGAGCGACCCTCGAGCCGTCCCTGACGCGCTCTCAGTGGCCCGCGAAGAGCTCGTCGAAGAAAACCTGCATCGCCTTCCAGGATCTCCGCGCCGCCGCCGCGTCGTACCGGACGGCACCGCCGAGGCCCTCCATCTTCGCGTACCGGTCCGCCTCCGGGTTCGTGAAGCCGTGGAGCGCGTGCGCGTAGACCACCGACTGGTAGTCGACCTTCGCGTCCTCGAGCGATTTCTCGAGTGAGACGCGGTCTTCGGGCTTCACCATCGGATCGGACGCGCCGTTCAGGAGAAGAAACTTCGCCTTGATCTTCCCGGCCGCCTCCACGGGAGCCTTCATCGCGCCGCCGTGAAAGCTCACGATGCCCGCGACGGGCGCTCCGGAGTACGCCAGCACCTGCGCGGCCGACCCGCCGAAACAGAAACCGATCGCGGCGACCTTCGCCGGATCCACGAGGCCGGATCCCAGGAGCTGGTCGAGACCGGCGCGAGCGCGCTCGGCCATGACCGGCTTGCCGTAAAAGGGACTGGCCAGCTCACCGGCCTTTTTCGGGTCGTCCGCAGTGACGCCCGCGCCGTACATGTCGGCAGCGAACGCCACGTAGCCCATCGCGGCGAGCTGTTCCGCGCGCCCTTTCGGGTAGGCGGTCAGGCCCCACCACTCGGGCAGGACGAGGACGCCGGGAAGCTTCCCCTTCGCCGTCCTCGCGTCGTCATACGCGAGGAGGCCTTCGAGCTTCACGCCCGCGTGCGAGTACGAGACCCTCTTCGTGACGACCTTCGCTTCGCCGGGCGCTGCCGAGAGGAGGAGGAGGGCGACGGCGAGGGCAAAGCCTTTTCTCATGAGGAGGACGCTAGCAAGGTCCTCGCCCCCGCGCAACGGCGGAAGGCGATCAGTGGCGAGGCCTGCCGCCCTGCTTCTCGAAGGCCTTCAGCATGGGGTTCTCGATCTTCGTGTAGCCGGCCGGGATCTCCCATGTCGACGCCGGAATCGAGTCGTGGCGCACCTCGACGACTTCGGACTCGACGCTCGTCTTCTGTCCCATGATGTCCATCTTCATCGACGTCGCGACGGGATAGCCCTTCATCGCCTTCATCTTTTCCGCGAGTTCCGCTCCGCTCTTCGCCATCGCCCCGAAACCGCTCATCATCTTTTTCATGCTCTCGGAGTACTCCTTGTAGGCCTCGAACGAGCGGATCGGGTACTGGAGGTCTCCCGTGACGCATTCCTTCATCGTCGTGAACTTGTTCATCGTGATCGACCACTCTTCACAGCGGAACCCCGCGACCTTCCGGGACTCCCCCGTCTTCTTCACTTCGATCGTGCCGGCCATTCCCTCGCTCATCTTCGCCATCATCTCCATGCCCTTCTTCATCTCCGGGTCGTTCATCCTCTCCTGCATCTTCGCCGCGAACTGCTCCATGTCCTGCTTCGTCGTCGTGTAGTACGTCTTCTTCGTATCGTCGAGCGTCGTCATGGTGCCGGTCTTCAGGTCGATGATCATTTCGTGACCCCCGTCCTGTGCCATCCGCACGTGATCGCTCGTCATGTAACTCGTCGAGTTGCTCCCGGGCTTGCCGTTGAGCGTGTGCTTCGACACGACCGTCAGGTCGTCGGAGGCGAAAGCGGCACCGGATGCGGCGATCAGGAGCGTTGCGGAAAAGAGAATTGAGAAACGCATGTGTCCTCCGTTGGATGTTCGTGTGCCTTGGGGCAGCTGGATTCTGCGGCGAAAAGGAGCGGGGTGACTCGAGAAGTTCATTTCGGACAGGCGCCGAGCCGCCGCGACACGAGACGTGTCGACGTCTCCTCGGTCGCCGTTTTCGTCGTGAGGATTCCTTCTGAGTGGTCGCCGTGATGCGTCGCGACGCTTCGGATCGTTCGGTCGCCGCACGTGAGCGTGTACGACACGGTGTCTCCGCGGGCGGAGAAGTCACCGACGACACAGCTCGATTTCGCCTTCCGGACGCTCCGCTCCGCGGCCTGCCGGCCCGTCACGTCGTCGCCGTCCGCGATCGCGGCCTGCTCCGCGCTGAGACAGGCTTTCGAGGTCCGGCTCTCGCCTCTCGTCGTCACCGTGAACTCCCACTGGCCCGGCGTCATTCTCTCGGCGGCGTGAAGGCGGCCGGTGCAGAACGAGAGAGCGAGCAGCAGACCGAAGGGGCGCGCCGGGAGCCGGATCACAGCTTCGCCACGACCTTCGTCGCGAGGGCGACCGCCATCGCGCGCGCGTCGATTTCGTAAGGACTCCCCGTCTTCTGGGCTGACGCTTTGACGACGGCGAGCGCGCCCTGCGTCGCGTCCCCCCCGGTCAGGCCCGCGGCCACGGGAGAGCCCTCCTGATTCTTCTTGAGCTCCTCCGTCGCCTTGACCCACTCGTCCGACCCCATCTTCAGGCTCTGCATTTTGTTCATGGCCTTGAAGCCCGCCACCTGCTGCAGGTTCGGCGGCTGGACGAGGACGAAAGAGTCTCCCTTGCGAAAGTAGAGCGTGTTCATCGCGCCGAAGAGCGCCTCGTCACCGAGGCCGGGCACCGCCTCCGGCGCGCCGCCCAGGAATCCGGTCGCGGTGCGCGCTCCCTGCATCGCCTGAACCGCATCGGCCACGCTTTGCTTCTGCTCGACCTCGAGATGAGCCTCGAGCCCCATGACGGCGGTCTTGTACGTCATGCTGTTCCGGCCGGAGGGCTCCATCGCCGTCACCGGCTCGCCGATGATCGCCGAGACCTCTTCCTTCGAAAGGAAAGCCGGTCCGCCGGTCTTTTCCGCGGACCGACGCCCCGTGGCCGCGGGACTGCCATCCGCGACTACGGACCGTTCCGGCTTCGCCTTGCCGCAACCGCCGAGCGGCAGCATGGAAAGAACGATCCCCGTACAAAGCGCCGCCAGGAGTGAACAAGTGACACCGTTCTTCGACACAGAGTTCCCTTCGGTAAAGAGCGATCCAGCCTCAAGGCGATCGCCCCGTGACGATTCGAGAACGACGGTGCGCCCGAAGAGAATGAGAGTCAAGGGCATCCGGAGCGGAAGCGCCCACGGAGCGGTCGCGCGCGTCAGCGCGCCGGGCGGAGATAGACCGGCGGCACGGTCGGAGGGAGCGCCGAGGGCCTCGAGAGCCTGCGCTCGACCTCCGCCGCCTCCTCGGGCGCCTCCCGGCGTAGTGTCGCAACGACCTCTGGTACGTCGTAGACGAGACGGGGCTTGAACGCCTCCCACGTCCCGCCGCGGAAGTTGCTCTGGACGGGGCTCGAGATCTGGAGCGCGTCGAGGCTCGCGAACCCATCTCGGATGAAAGGTCCCGAAGGCCAGCCCCTCCTCAGGCTCTCGTCCGTCCTCAGGATCGTCGCGAGAATCGCGCCCGGAGAATCGAGGCCCCAATTCGCGAGAGCCGCGCGCGCGGCCGGCTCCGCCGCGAGACGGGCGGCGAGTCCGGCGAATCCGAACGGCGCGTCGCCGCCCACGAGGACGAGCTCCCGGCCCACGCCCACGAAAAGAAGCGCGTGCCGGAAGGACTTCACGAACGTCGCGATCACGAGGTCGACTCCCCGGTCGTCCATCTGGGATTCCGGGAGCCACTGGCTCGCGATGCCGCCCGGACGGAGGTGCCGCTTCACGGCGTCGTAGAACTCGAGCGAGTAGAGTCGTGAGATGCCGGGCTGAAGGGGCGGCGGCGGCTCCATCGTGACGAAATCCCACGAATCGGCCGCGGCTTCGAGAAACTGGCGGCCGTCGTCCGCGTACAGGCGAAGGCGCGGGTCGGAGAGCACGCTCCCGTTCCAGGGCGCGAACCAGCGGTTCAGGGAATAGACGCTCGGATTGAGGTCGACGACGTCGACACGCTCGACCGTCGCGTGCGTACGAATCGCGTCGGCGGTCATTCCGACGCCGAAGCAGATGAGGAGAACGCGCCTCGGATCGGGATGGAGGAGAAGGGGGACGTGCGCCATCGCGCGCATGTAGATCTGTCCGGACGGCGTCGACGCAGACATCGAGTGCCCGTCGAACATCAGGGACCTGGAGCGGTCGGCGTTCTCGCGGACCCAGAAGAGATGCTGCGGCGTGCTGCGCCAGGGTCCGCCACGGTATCCCTCGGCCTGTCCGCCCCCGATAAGGCGCATTTCGAGAGTGCGTGGCGTGACCAGGAGACCGGCCGCGAGAGCGGCTGCGACCGCGGCGAGAACCCTGCGCCGGGCACCGCGCTGAGGTTCACTCAAGGAGAGCAGGACGAGGCCCGCCGCGGCCGAAGCCGCGAAGACGCGTGCCGAGAAGAACGGGTTCACGAAGGGCAGCGCCCAGCCGAAGACGAGGACACCCGCGAGGAAGCTCAGCGTGTTGAACCCGTAGGTGCGCGAAAGGTTTTCGCCGCGGGCCTGCTGCAGGTCGCAGAGCCACGGAAGGAGGAGCGACCACAGGAGATAGGGCACGAAGATGAGGCCGCCCGTGATGAGGAGGGACGCCGCAACAGCCGCGGCCTCGGGCGAGCGAAACGTGCCCGACCACGCGGCCCAGCGCACGACGGCCCCGCTCAGGACTGGCTCGCGGAACCAGAGGACGACGCACCAGAGGAGCCCGAGCCACGCGCAGAGGACGAGAAACACCCGGGACACGCGCACCCGGTGCACGAACGCCGCGGCAAGCCAGATACCGAAGATCGAGAAGAATGCGAGGAGGGCGAACGTCGCGCGCGAGGGGCCGACGAGGAGCCTCACGAAAACGTAGCAGAGCGCCTGGAGGCCGCCGCACAGGAAGCCACTGAGGAGCGCGGGCGTGAGGTCGAGTGGCCTCCCGGCCGCGGCGCTTGCGGCGGGCGCTGCCTCGACGCCCGCCGGCGGAGAGCTCGGCCGGATCGAGAACCAGATCCCAACCGCGAGCGTGCCGGCGACCGCGAGCGCAAAACAGCCGAGGTAACCCAGCACGACGAATCCCCAGAACTCCGTCGCGAGAACCGCTACCGACGCCCCGAGAGTATTCGCCGCGTAGAGGCGGCTCGGCAAGCGCGCGTCCCGCGGGAAAAGCGAGCACAGATACGGGAACGTCAGGCCCATCAGGAAGCAGGGGCCGCCTACGGCCGCGACCGCGAGGCCGAGCTCGAGAGAGCGCGCGAAGACGCTCGGCGTGAAGATCGTCAGGCCTTCCTCGAGGACCGCGCGATAGCCGCCGGCGCGGACGCCGACAGACGCCCGCGTCGCGGCATAGAGGCCGACCGACGAGACGGCGATCGCGACCTCGGTGTACCCGTAGGCGCGGAGGCCGCGCCCGGGGAAGCGCCGGTCGAACGCCCCGTAGACGCGCTTGGAAAGGACGGCGCCGAGGCCCAGGCCCCCGATGAACGCGCAGAGCACGAGGAGAAACGTCGTCCCCGAGGCGCCGAAGCGCTCCGTGAACGCGTGGTTCCAGACGACCTGGTAGACGAGCGCGCAGCCGCCGGACACGGCGTACGCGCCGACGATCGAGCGGGGCGCCTTCACGCCCCCACCTCAGCCAAGCTGCTGAAAGTCCGGCTCGGCAGGCGCCTCGGAGCGCGCCAGGACTTCCCATGCGGCGGCCATCTCGTCCCGACTCCAGCCCAGGAAGTGACCCGCGCCCCGGAAGTGAACCGCCCCATCCCCGGCCTCGAGCCTCACGATCGTGCCCGAACCTTCGTCTGCGCGGACCGCGACGCTCCACGCCGCGACCGTGAACGCGGCCCCGCGTTCGCGCACGGGCACCCTCTCGATCAGGACCTCGGCGTTCGTAAGCACGGGAGGGCCGCTCATCGCGAGCTCGCGGGATCCCGGGGCGGCGGGGGCCCGCCCTCGGCTTCGCCGACGAACGGGACGAAGCGCACCGGCAGGACGCTCTTCTCGGTGTAGCCGCCGCCCTGCCTCTCGATCACCTTCAGCTCCTGGTAGAACGCGCCGACGGGAATCACCATGCGCCCGGTCGCGGATAGCTGCTCGAGGAGGGGCGGCGGAACCCTTTCCGGCGCCGCGGTGACGAGGATCGCGTCGAAAGGCGCCTCGTCGGGCCACCCGCGGTAGCCGTCCGCGGCCTTCAGCTCGACGTTTTTCACTCCGAGCTTCAGGAGGCGCTCACGCGCTTCGCGCGCGAGCTCGGGACGGATTTCGATCGAGTAAACCTTCGCGGCGAGCGATGCGAGGATCGCCGTCGAGTAGCCGGACCCGGTTCCGATCTCGAGGACCCTTTCCGTGCCCTTCAAGTGGAGCTGCTCCGCCATGAACGCGACGACGTAGGGCTGGGAGATCGTCTGGCCGCTGCCGATCGGCAGAGGCCGATCGTCGTAGGCGGAGGGAGCGTCCGCCTCGGGGACGAAGAGGTGCCGGGGGACCGTGCGCATCGCCTCGAGCACGCGCGGGTCGCGTATTCCTCGAGCCGCTATCTGACGCTCGACCATGTCGTTCCGCTTCTTCTGCATGGGATCCGCCGGACGAGCGCAGCCTCCCGAGAGCAGGGCGCTCGCGACCGCGAGCGTGGCGGCGGCCGCCGCTCCCGGTGGGTGGCGCTCCTGCACGCGCCCCATTCTATCGCGCGATTTCCTGAGGGGAGGCCTTCGTCTCGCGCAGGTGGCGCTCGAGCGGGTTCTCGAGCACGAGCGTCATCGCGCCGAAACGGATCTCCACGTCGAACGGCGACAGGAACGACGCACCGAGAATGCCGTCCTCGATCCCGTCCGACTCTTCCTTCACGACGATGTCCTTGAAGCGGATCATGTAGGCGCTCACGCCCACGGTCACGTTCGAGATCTTCGCCCACGACACGCGGGACCGCCCGATCCCTTCGAGCGTCACGGGGTAGGCCGCCTCCGGCTCGAAGAGACGCGTCTTGCGCAGGCCGCCTCGCGTGACCATCGAGGGCTCGGAGCCCGTGTCGAGAAGGAACAGAGACCAGGGATGGCCGTTGAGTGAAGCGCGCGCCATCGGCTTCATCCGTCGGAAGAAGAGATTCTGGCCTGTCGACCCACGGACGACGTTTCGGTCGAGCCGGCGCGCGTGGACGAGCTTGTCCGAGAACGCGAGGCGCCAGTCGAACTCCTTCATGAGGTGCGCGCCGAGAACACCGTTGAGCCGGAACATGCCCGCCGACGCCGTCTCGAACGTGAGCGTGCCGTCCGGGAGAACGCCCACCGGGACGTCCGTGAGCGTCACATCTCCGAGCCTCACGGAATCGACCCAGCCGAGCCGCATCGGAAGGTCCGTCGCGTGGAGACCCTTCGCGGACGCGACCGCCCCGGGCACGAACGTGACCCCGAGGCGCGCGGCCGCGCTCTCCGTGAGAAGGGACAGGGAGGCGCCAGAGTCGAGGATCATTTCCTCCGGAGCGTGACCGTTCACACGCACGGGCAGGCGGAGGAGATTCGGCCTCCCGAAGTCCGCCGTGAGGGAAATTCGCTCGCCCGCGGACCCGCCTCCGTAGAGCGTCCGCCCCGACTGCGATTCCAGGAAGACGAGCCACCCCTCGGGCACGAGCTTGCCTTCGCGCTGCGAAAGACGGGCCCAGCGTCCCGCCCCGGCGAAGTCGCCGTTCCAGTAGGCGGCCTGCGAGAGGAGCCACGCGAGGTCGGCGCGGTCGGAGGCACGCGCCGTGCCCGCGAGCGCGCGCTCGAGCCGCGGGCCTGCACCCCGGAAGTCGCCCCGTTCGAGGAGGACCTGGCCGCTCAGCCGGTCGAAGCGGACGGCGTCGAGGCTGCGGCCCCCGCTCGAGGAGAGAAAGTCCGAAACCTCCGGGATGTATCCGCGCGCGAGCTGCTCCTCGGCGTTGAAGGAGTTCACGAGCCCGAGCGGAACCGGCTTCGCGAGCTGGTGCGGCAGGACGGTGAAATCGCGCGAGAACGTGCAGGCGAAAGCGCTCACCCCCGCCAGGAGAAGGCCGGCCCGCGCGAGCCTCAAGCGGCCGCCGAGACGCGGGCGATGAGGACGGTCTGGTCGTCGTACTGCGCGACGCCCGTCGTGAAGTCGTTCACCGCCCCGAAAATCCGCCGTGAGATCTCGGCGGGCGCCTGTGTCTGACTCTCGACGGCGAGCGCCGTGAGCCGCTCCATTCCGAATTCCTCGTCGAGGCCGTTCAGCGCCTCCGTGATTCCGTCGGAGTAAAGAAGGATCGTGTCCCCCGGAGCGATGCGGATCGAGGCCTGCTTGTGGACGACGCCCGGCATCATCCCGACGGGCACTCCTCCGCTCGGCAGGAGCTCGACTCCGGCGGGCGAGATCCAGAGCCCGGGGTTGTGACCCGCGTTCACGTAGGTGAGCATTCCGGTCGCCGGGTCGAAGACCGCGATGAAGAGCGTCGCGAATTTCCTCGTCGACGAGAACCCCACGAGGTGGCGGTTCACGCGCGCGACGAGGCCCGGCAGGTCGGATGCGTTGTTCGGCACGAGAAGATGCAGGCACGCGTGCACGGTAGACACGAGGAGCGCCGCGGGAACGCCCTTCCCCGAGACGTCGGCCACGCAGAACGCCGTACGTCCGTCCTCGAGGGGATACACGTCGAAGTAGTCGCCTCCAACCTGTTTCGTCGGCCGGTTCGCGCCGGAGATGACGAGGCCGGGAACGTCCGGGAGCGTGTCGGGCAGAATCGTCTTCTGGATGGACGCCGCGAGCTCCATCTCGCGCTCCATCTTTTCCTTCTCGACCGCCTCCCGGTGGAGGCGCGCGTTCTCGAGCGCGATCGCGGCCTGGTTCGCGAAGAGCGACGCGACGCGCTCGTCCGCCTCGGTGAAGTCGTCGATCGAGCCGTCCCGGTTCTCCTTGTCGGCCACGACGAGGACCCCGAGCCACCGTCCGTCCGCGAGGATCGGCACCGCGAGAAGCTTCTCCGCCGGGGCGCCCGCGAAGAGGCCGAGGCGCTCCTCGCGCGTGTTGAAACGCAGGACCGCCGACGGAAGCAGCCGGGCCGATTCGCCGTCCAGGAGCGGCTCGCCGAGGTGCCGGACGTAGACGGGCGAGTCCACCGCGCGGTTGCACACGATGAGCGTTCCCGTGCGGGCGTTCAGGAGCGAGATCGACTTGTAGAGGATGTCTTCGGCGAGCGAATCGAGGTCGAGGGTTCCCGCGATGGAGAGGCCGACGTCGTAGAGGCTCTGAAGCTCCCAGACCCGATACTTCAGCTCGAAGTCCGCCTTCTGGACCTTGTCGGCCATGCGAACCGAGTCGAGGAGGCGCGCGGCGTGCGCGGTGACCGACGCGAACCCGACGGGATCGGCGGGCGGCCTCTCGAGAACGACGAGCGCGAGGGCGTCCTCCTGGACCGTGAGGGGAATCGCGATCGGCCCCTCGACGCCAGCGCCCGGCGCGGGCCCGAACAGCGCTTCCGAGATCGAATCCGGGAGCGGATCCGTGACGCGGCCCGAACCCGCGGCGCGCGACGCGAGGGCTTCGAGGACCGACTGCGGCGGCTCGAGCCCCGAGCAGGCGGAGCGGGCCGGCTGCAGGGGGTCCACCAGGAGGCCGCGGCCGGTTTGCGCGGCCGTGAGAAGAGCCGTCAGGATGCCGAGGAAGAGCCTTTCGCGGTCGGAAAAGGGGTCCAGCGCCGCGAGCGTCTCGTGGGCGGTGAGGATCGCGGCGCGCGGATGCGCCACGGGAGCGTGAGACCCGGAAATTGCCGCGCTACTCGGACTCGCCCCGGAGCCAGGCGAGAGCGGGCTCGGGAGCGGGGAAGATCCGTGCATATTGAGCGAGCCCCATGATCTGGAACGTCTTCTCGATCGTCGGGGTCAGCCGGCAGAAGGCCAGCTTTCCGCCCTGATCGAGGAGCTTCTCCAGGATCTCGATCAGAATCGAGATCCCGATCGAGTTGACGATCTTCGTCTTCTCGAGGTCGAGGAGGAGGCGGTTCACCCCCGAGCCGAGAAGGGCGTAGGCCTCTTTGGCGATCTCCTCTCCGCCGGTGTTGTTGATGTAACCGTCGGTCCGGAGTACGGCAACCGTGGAATCGGGCCGGTCCACGACGACTTTCAAGGTCTCGCTCATTCGGTCCTTTATATCCTATCGATACTTGCGCATCACGATACGCGTGCCCTGATCGCCGCTCTCGATCCTGACGTCGTCCATCAGGCTTTCGATGATCTTGATCCCCCAGCCGCGCTTGCGGCTGGACCTCAGCGCGGCGGCGATCTCCGGGGTCTTGAGGCGAGTCGGATCGAAGCCGTGGCCCGAATCCGCGACGTCCACTTCGAGATACGCCCCCCGTCCGCCTTCTTCGGCATCGACGCGGAACGCGAGCTCCACCTTGTGGTCCGGGGTCGCGCTGTGCTCGAACGCGTTAATGCAGGCTTCGACGACGGCCATCTTCACTTCGTCGATCTTGTCGCGGCCCATCTCCATCCACTCACCGAGGGCGGCGACTTGCGCCGTAGCGGCAATTTCCATCTCCGGCGCGACCGGAATGGTCAGGTGCACCTCGCGACGCTCGACCGACGACATCAGACTGCGGCAATCCCCTCTCGGAGCGTTAGAACGTCAGAAGAGCACGAACAGCTGTGAACAGGAACTCCGGAATCTTACCCGAGGCCGCGACAAGGGCGAAGGCGGCCGCCTCCGCGATCAGAAGCGGCAGGACCGCGCGCGTCGCGTACGGCGCGACGTCGGCGTCCGGAACAGCGAGCGAGGCTCGCGCGGAGGCAAGCGCCGTCAGAGCCTTGATCTCGCCCTCGCTGAACATCTGGTGCCTCCGGTTGTGACTTGCATCGCAATCGGCGGGCCAAAGCACGGCAACCATTTTTTAGAAAGCAGAAGTGAACCTAAACTGTTGGAAAGATAAGATTTTCTTAGAAGGTAAGAGGGCCCCGCACTAGTAACCTATCACTGCGTCGTAATGTTACAGAAAAACGAAGCGCCATTCAATCGAGCTATTAACCATTCTAAACAAATAAGTTATATGTAGTGAGACTAAATGCTACACTGTAGCGTATTGTCACTGCCATGAGAGGGAGCCCAAACCGGCTCTTTAGATCCTCTTCCGATACAGAGTACGCCGGCTGACCCCGAGAAGCTTCGCCGCGCGGCTCTTGTTGCCTTTCACCTGCGCGAGCACGCGGCGGATGTGCGCGTTCTCCACGTTCTTCAGGTCGACGGAGGTGATGCGCAGCGCGTCGGCGCTTCCGCCGTTCTCGCTCGCGATCCCGAACTGCAGGTCGGCGGCCTCGATCGTATCGCCGGAGACGAGCGCGGCCGCCCCTTCGAGGAGGTTCTCCAGCTCGCGCACGTTTCCGGGAAAGGGGTAGTCGAGGAGCGCCTTCACCGCGTCGCGCGAGAGCGAGGGGGCGCGGCGGCCCTCACGCGACGCGATGCGCGAGAGAAAGTGACCCGCGAGCCTCGGGATGTCTTCCCGGCGCTCCCTCAGCGCGGGCATCCGGATCTCGACGACGCGGAGGCGGTAGAAGAGGTCCTCGCGGAACCGCCCCGCGCGTATCTCCAGAGGGAGATCCTGATGCGTGGCGGAAACGACGCGCACGTCCACGGGCACGCGCGTGCGCCCGCCGATACGCTCGATCTCCCGCTCCTGCAGGACGCGCAGGAGCTTCGCCTGGATCGCGAGCGGTGTATCGCCGATCTCGTCGAGGAAGATCGTGCCTCCGCTCGCGAGCTCGAACTTGCCGATGCGCGCTTCGACGCCCGTCGCGACGCCGCGCTCGATCCCAAAAAGCTCGCTCTCGAGCAGGCTCTCGGGCACGGCCGCGCAGTTCAACGCGAGGAACGGCCCCTCGCGGCGGGGCGAGCCCGTATGGAGGAGCTTCGCCGCGAGTTCCTTGCCCGTTCCGCTTTCCCCCGTCACGAGGACGTTGACGCGCGACGCGGCGGCCCGGGCGACGAGCTCCTTCGCGCGCCGCATCGCGGGAGAATCGCCGACGAGGATCTCGTCCACGCCGAGGCTTCCCTTGAGTGAACGGTTCTCCTCGCGGAGCCGGAAAAGGTCCGCGGCGAGCGTCCGGAGCCGGCGCGCGGCCTCGAGCGTCGGCGCGACGAGCCCCGCGAGCGAGACGAGGAAACGGCGGTCCTCTTCGTCGAAGGACGGCGTGTCACCGGTCCGCGCTTCCCGGTCCAGAACGACGAGCACGCCGACGACGCGCCCGCCCACGACGAGGGGCACGCCGGCCACGCTCTCGACGGCGGTTTCGAGAACCGTCTCGGCCCCCCGGGAGAGCGACGTCTTCGCCCTCGCCAGGTCGAGGACGAAGGGGTCCGAGGCGACGGCGAGCGGGGCGGGCTCCGTCTCGAGGCCCAGGGAGGCGACCGTGCCCGAGCCCTCCGCATCCTCGAAAGCGGCCGCGAAGCCGCGCGCGGCGTCGAGAACGGGGACGGCACGGGCGAGGATCTCCTCGAGCAGAGCCTTCTCGTCGCGGGCGGACGAGAGCGAGCGGCTCACGTCGTAGAGCGTCTCGAGGCGCAACACCTTCTTCTTGAGCGCGAAGGCCTCGAGGTCGCGGCCCGGCGGGCGGCTCCCGCTCATCGGGTCATCCGTGGAGGCGCGCGAGCTGGTCGAGCGCGGGCTGGAACTTCGGGTTGCGCGCGAGGATCGGCTGGAGAGCCTTCTCGGCTTCCTCGTTGCGCCCGAGGGAGGCGAGGCAGCGCGACAGGAGGATCCGGCCCATGTCCTTCGTCGAGTAGTACTCCGTCCCCCCGAGGCCCATGGGGCCGTCCTGCGAAAGCGCCTTCGCGAAGAGGTCCGCGCCCTCCTGAAAGCGGCCCGCCCGCGCGGCGACGATGCCGCTCACCAGGGCCAGGTCGTGCTCGTAGCCCTTGACCCTCTCGGGCTCGCTCTCCGGCAGCGTGACCTTTCGGAGCGCCTTGAGCGATGCCTCGGCGCCCTCGATGTCTCCCACGCGCGCGAGAAAGACCGTGCGCCGGAAGAGAGTGCGAAGTGCCATCGAGTCCGCTTCCGCTCCCGGCGGGAACGCGGCCGCCTCGGCGGCCATGTTCTCGAATTCCTTCCGCGCTTCGTCGGGTTTATCCGCGTCGCAAAGCATAAGGACCGCGAGGAAGCGGAAATCTGCCCGGCTCCCCGGACCGGCCGCCGCGTCGGCGGCCTTCTTGAAGAAGGCGGCCGCCTTCTCGGGATGCCCGCGTCCGATCTCGACCGAGCCGAGGTGCCCGTACGACGCGAAAAAGTCCTCCTTGATCGCGAGCGCCTTGCGGAGGTTCTCCTCGGCCTCGTCGTACCGCCCCACGCGGGCGTAGATCTCACCGAGGGAATCGAAGGGATTCGCCTGTTCGGGCGCAAGGTAGCGGTAGCGCTTCAGGAAGTCCTCGGCCTTCGCGTAATCGCCGCGCTCGGCCCAGTAGTAGCCGAGCGTGTTGTATGCGGCCGCGTAGTTCGGATTGATCGCGAGGAGGCGCTCGTACTCGGCGATGGCGTCCGCGTTCCGGTTCACCATCGAGAGGTGGTTCGCCCGGAGGCGGTAGCCCTCGGGGTCGTCGGGGAACCGCTCGACGTACTCGTCGTACAGCTTCCCGAGAACGGCCATGTCGCGCCGGCCCCACCGCTCCTCGTAAATGCGCAGGACGAGCTTCTCGCGGTCCGTGATCTCGTCACGGTAGCGGGCCGCCGAGGTGAGAAGCGACTTCGCGCGTTCGGGGTCGCGCCCGCGAATCTTGTCGGCGAGGCGCAGCGTCGCCATGACGAAATGCGGGTCTTCCTGGAGCGCGGCCGCGTACCCCGAGATCGCGTCGCGCTCGTAGAGCTTGAGATCGTTCTCGGACGCTTCGTGGTAGGCCTTCCGGGCCTTCTCCGAAGTCGTCGTGACGTCCCGGCGCGCCCGCATGAAGAACGCTCCGGCCGTGCCGGCCACGGCCAGCCCCGCCACCGCGAGCGTGAGGAAGAGAGGGCGGAGGGAACGGGGGGACTTCACCATTCGATGATACGCGCCGCCCACCGTGAAGTTCCCAGCTGCCGCTAGCCCACACGCATGAGAACGAAGGTCTGGTCGTCGTACTGCTCGGCCCCTTGAGTGAACTGCCGGATGTCCTCGAGAAGCTCGTCCGCAAGCTCGGGCAGAGGCCGGCGCGCGTGGCGTACGAACGACGCCTTGAGCCTTTCGTCCCCGTACGGTGTCATTTCGGCCGACATCGCCTCGTTGAGGCCGTCCGTGTAGAAGAGGAGGAGGTCGCCCGGCGCGAGGTAGAACGTGACGGTGTCGTATGGAACCTCGCGGAACGCGCCGAGCGGAAGCCGGTTCGCCGGGGCGGGAATCTCCACCGCCGAGCGCGCGCCCGCGCGGACGAGGAGCGGCGTCGGCTGCCCTCCGAAGGCATACGTGAGGGACAGCGCCTTCGGGTCGAGCAGGAAGTACGCGAGCGACACGAACATCCGCCTCTTGATGTCGTAAAGGCGCTTGTTCGCCTCGCGAAACACGACGCCGGGATCGGGGTCGGCCATCGCGCGGGCGTAGACGATCTCCTTCGCCGCGACCATGAGGAGCGAGGCGGGGATCGACTTTCCGGAAACGTCCCCGACGACGAGTCCGAGGCGCCCGCCCGCCTGAACGTCGCCGTCCACCTCGAGGAAGTCGTAGAAGTCTCCGCCCACGACGCGCGCCGGCCGGCTCACTCCGAAGAACGAGACGCCCGGCACGCGCGGCAGCTCGCGCGGGAAGAGACTCGTCTGGATCTCGCGCGCGATGTCGAGATCGCGCTCCATCTCGGCGCGCTTCGTGAGCTCCTCGTGGAGGCCCGCCGCCTCGAGTCCGAGCGCACCCTGGTTCGCGATCGTGAGGAGGTGGTCGAGGTCTTCGCGCGACAGCTCCTCCTCGGAGCGCTTCCGGCCGACCGCGAGGAGCCCGAGGAGCTTGCCGTGCGTCGCGAGAGGGAGAAGTACGGTCACGGGCCTCTTCTTCGCCGCGGTCACGAAAGCGCGCGAGTCCGCGTCCAGCGTCCAGCCGTCGAGCTCCGCGAGGCGCACGGGCACGCCCTTCTCGAGGACGAGGCGCGGCAGGACGGCGCCCATCGGAAGGGCCGGGAGGCCCGAGGCGATTCCGGGCCCGTCGAGGAAGACGCCGTCCGTGAAGGCGCCGTCTTCGGCGCGCGGGAGGAGGAGGTCGAGGCTCTCGAGGTGCAGGAGCTCCGCCGTGCGCGACGTAAGAAGCGCTCTGAGCTTCGGCCTCTCGAGCTGGGAGACGACGGAGCGGCTCATGTCGAGGAGGGCCTGCTGAAAGTCCGCGCGGTCGCGGAAGAAGACGCGGTCCACGAACCTCTGCATCCGCCGTCTCAGAGGGTCGAAGAGGAGGACGACGACGAGGCCGAACCCGAACGCGAACGCCGGAGACGAGAAGAGCGTGGACGACGAGACGGTCGACACGAGCGCGTTGCCCGCGACGACGCCGAGCGCGTAGAGGCCCGTGACGACGGCCGTCAGAATCGCGTAGACGAGCGACTTGCGGACGATGACCTGCACGTCGAAGAGGCGGAACCTCACGATCGAGTAGGCGAACGTCAGCGGGATGAGCGCCATCGGCACGACGCCCCAGGCGAGATAGCGGTCCGAGCGGAAGAGCGACGGGAAGAAGACCGCGAAGACGACGAAGGGCACGATGCCGGCCACCGTCCCGAGAAGGAGGACGAGGATGGGGCGGCGTTGCGCGCGATCCTCGCTCGTCCACCAGGTGTGCGCGAGCGCGAGGAGCCCGAGGATCAGGTAGTCCGCGAGGAGGATCCAGTTCAGCGTGGGCGCGCCGTAGATGAGGCGCGTGAGCCGGCCCCGGTGTGCACCCGCCATCTGGAGCACGTAGAGGACGGGCGGCAGCGTGTAGAGAAGCGTGAAGAGGAGCGGCGATCGGTTCAGGAAGCGCTGGAGCGCGGAGAGAAACGGCGCAGCGGGAGGCTCTCCCGCGGCGCGCTCGGCGAACCGGAACGTCTTCTTCGTGGGAAAGAGCAGGAAGAAATGCAGGAAGACCGCGGGCAGGAGGAAGAGGGCGAGCGTCCCGGCCACCTGCACGACGTAGTCGATCCAGTAGTAGCTGGAGGGCCGCAGGCGGCAGATGAAGAAGAGCATGAAGAGGATGCACAGGACGTAGAAGACCTGCACGGCGGCGTCGTCCGGGCGCCGCGACACCACGAACGCCCCGAGGACGAAGAAAAGGAGGCCGAGGAAGGCGAAGTAGAAATACGAGGCCGAGCCGAGCCGGAAGGGCGTGAGGACGACCTTCGTCTCGAAGACCTTCCCTCCCCGGCTCACGAGGTAGTCCACGGCTTCGCCCGCGCCGTGGCGCCGCAGCTCGGGGGGAGCCTCGGCCGCCTTGTTGAGCATGCGGTGTCCGATTCCGAGCACGGTGTCGCCCGCTTTCAGCCCCGCCCGCTCGGCCGCGCCGCCCGGCACGAGATCCCGGACCACGATCCCGGACGTCGAGTACGGGTCCGGAACGACGCCGTCGTAGGCCTTCGGCAGGAACATGTCGACTACCGAAAGCACCGCCAGGAGGCTTCCGACGACCCCGATCAGGACGAGAAGCGCCCGCGGCGAGCGGCCCGATACGCCGACCGCACCCTCCGGGCTGCTCGGATCCGGCGACAAGACCGACATTCTTGCAATCAGTATACGAATGGCGTGCCAGATCCGTTCCGCGACACCCGCCTCTTTCGCGTGCGAGAATCGGGCGCCGTGACCCGTGGCCTTTTCGTGACGTTCGAGGGGATCGAGGGGTCCGGCAAGAGTACGCAGATCGCCCGGGCGGCCGCCTTCCTGAAGGCGCGCGGCCTGCCCGTCCTCGCGACGCGCAACCCGGGCGGCACGGAGCTCGGCCAAGAGCTCCGGCAGGCCCTTCTTCACTCCAAGGGTCACATCGACGCGGGTGCCGAATTGCTCCTCATGATGGCCGACCGGCGCCACCACCTGAGGACGATGATCGAGCCGGCCCTCGCGGCGGGCACGCACGTCCTCTGCGACCGCTACACGGACGCCTCCCGCGCCTACCAGGGAGCTGGACGCGGCCTCGGCGAGGCCGCGGTCGACGCTCTCCACGACCGGTGGTGCAAGAGAGACCCGGATCGAACCTATCTCTTCGACCTGCCCGTCGAGGCGGCCCTCCGGCGCGTCGCGTCGAGGACGGGAGCATCGTTCGACCGGTTCGAGACGGAAGACAGGAAATTCCACGAGAAAGTGCGCGCGGCCTATCGGCGGCGCGCCCGCCTGGAGCCGAAGCGGTTCGTCGTCATCGATGCGACGCCTTCGGCCGACGACGTGTTTCTTTCACTCGAAGAAAACCTGCGATCTCTCTTCCCTCTCTCCACTTCTTCCCGGAGACGGAAGTGACCGGCGCGCCCGTCGTCCTTCTCGCGGGACCCGGGTCGCGCCGCCTCGAGGCGCTCGCACTCGAGCGCGCGGCCGAGATCGTCTGCGGCTCGGGATTCGACCCGGAGTCGTCCTCGGCCCGCCGCGTCTTCCGCAAGGAGCACCCGGACCTCATGGTCGCCGCTCCCGAGAGGCGCCGGCGCGTGAACCCGCCGGCATTCGAGGAAGGCGACACGAAAGAGACGACGCTCCCGACCGCGCTCGTCCGCGCGGTGGCGTCCGACGCGACGAGGCTTCCCTACGAGGCCGCGCACCGGGCAATCGTCTTCCTCGACGTCGACCGCACGGAAGCGGCGGCCTTCAGCGCGCTCCTGAAGATCCTCGAAGAGCCACCCCAGAAGACGCGCTTCGTCCTCACGGCCACGCGCCCCCGCTTCCTGCCGCCCACGATCCTCTCGCGCGTCGCTCTCGTGCCGGTGCCGGGCGGAACGCGCGAGGAAACCGCGGCCGCCCTCGTCGGCCGAGGGATCGGCGAGGACGAGGCCGCCGCGCGCGCCGCATTCGAGCCCCACGACGTCGACGAGGCCGCCGCGCTGGACGTCGCGGAAGCGAGGGCCGTGCGGGACGCCCTTCTCGAGGCCGCGAGCGGAGTCTTCCTGACCGGCTCGCTCTCGTGGGCGCTCGCGCTCGCGACGCTCCTCGGCGAAGGCGACGGCCCCGAGGCGGCGAAGAGGCTGCAGCTCCTCGCGCAGCTCCTGCGCGACGCCGCGGCGGCGCCCGTCGATCCCGCGGGCCGCTACATCCTCTTCCGCGAGCGCTTCCGCGATCTCGCGCGACTCGGCGCGGCACCGGCCGCCCGCCTCCTCGACGCCGCCTCGGGCGCGCTCGCGCTGGCCGCGAGCCTCACGGACTCCCGCCGCAACGTGAAGCTCTCGACGGAAGCGTTCGCGCTCGGACTGTGACGCGAGACGAGCGGCCGCCTTCGGGCCTCGCGAAGGCCGCGGCGCTCCTTCTCGCCCTCCTTCCGCCCGCGCGGATGGCCTGGATCGTCTTCACGCACGGCGAGAACAACCTCTCGAACGACTACGTCGGCCGGGTTCCTCTCGTCATCTCGATGCTCGACGGTACCTGCACGGTCGGGAAGTTCGTTCGTGAAGCGTGGATCGGGGGCGGTCATTCCCTGATCGCGCTCGTCCCGATCTACTACCTCAACGCGCGGTTCTTCGACTGGTCCGTATGGATCGAGCTCGGCCTCGGTCTCGCACTGGTTGCGGCGACACTCGTTCTCCTGACAGGCGCGGTCCCTCGCTCCAAGCGGTGGCTGCTTCTCCCGCTCCTCTCTCTTCTCGTCTTTTCGACGACGAAGGTCTCGAGCTTCACGTTCGGCGAATCAGCGCTCCAGATGGGTCTCGCCCAGCTTGGCCTTGCAATCGGTGTTCTGGGTTTCGCGAAATCGAGCGATCGCCCGGTCAGACTCGCAGCTTGTATGGCCGCCGGCGGCCTACTCGCCTCGTGGTCGTGGGGCGGCGGAATCATGGTGTGGCCCGTCTTCTTCCTTGCGCTCGCTTTTTTGCGCGTGCGGGCCGCAGGCCCGTGGCTCGTCCTTGTGGCTGGGGCGGCCAGTGGTCTCGCCCAGTACGCGTGGCTTCTGCCCGGACAGGTGCCGGTCCCCACCGCTGTCCACGTTTCCCTGGCGGCGAAAGGCAGGCTTTTTCTCGACGTTCTGGGGCGACCTTTCGTAAATGGAATCGCTCACGCCGATCCAAACCCCTGGTCGCAGGCCATCGGCGCAGTAGGTCTAATCCTCATGGCCGCTACGCTGATCGCCCTCAGGACGAAGCTGCGCGAGCAGGCCGTTCCCCTTCTCCTACTCTCATGGACTCTCCTCGTTGCCCTCCAGATCGCGATGTTCCGCGCGGGCGTCGCCCCCTGGTACGCATCGCCAATGGCCCTTTTCTGGGCGGGGCTGCTCATGCTCCTCGTCGCCGCGCCCTCTCCCTTTCGCGTGGGAGGGATCCTCGTCGTCGCTCTTCTGGCCTCGAGGGTTCAATACACATGGGAGGACAAGTCGTTCTACCTTCCATCGCGCTCGCCAGCCTCCGCGGCGTGCCTGCGCGAGTGGCGGACTGCACCGTCCGCGTGCCATGCACGTGTTTTTCAATGGGGGGAAGAGGGCCACGAAGGCGAGCTCGCCCGCCTGGGGGAGCCGCTGGAACGCAACCGGCTCTCTGTATTCGGTTCCCGCCGGACATACCTTCTTCAGGGGGACGCATTCCTCGGGAATGTCACGCTGGAGCCCGCCTCCGCGCGTTCGTTTTTCACGAAGGACGGCACGACCAGCCGCGAGATAGACGACGTGGACCGCCTGGACTTCGTCCTCACCCCCGACTCCGTGGTCGCATGGCGGGCGGACCTTCCGTCAGACTTGCGGGATGCCCAGTTTTCTACGCTCGTGCGAACGGTCCTCGGCGAATCGCAGTCCGGCCGGGCTGCTCACGTCTCGGTGACGTCGGAGGAATCCCCGATCCGCCTCGATGGTCGCGCGTTCCTGTCTCCCGGAAAGGCGGCGCCTCTTTCACTCGATCTTTCGCCCCTCGCCGGGAAGAAGATCACCCTTCGCCTCACGGCCGAGGAAACGCACGAGGGAAAGGCTCCTCTCGTCTTCGAGGCGCCGAAGATCGAGCTTCGGCTCGGCCGATGAAGCCAATCAATTCCCGGCTGAAGGATATGCTCCCGGACGATGACGACGCGATGACGGACCTGCGCATCGACCTCGGCTGCGGGAACGCGAAGAAGGAAGGCACGATCGGCCTCGACATCGTCGCGGGTCCCGGCGTCGACCACGTCGTCGACCTCGTGAACGCCCCGCTCCCCTTCCCGGACCGGAGCGTCTCGTACGTCTACTCGTCGCACTTCCTCGAGCACGTGCAGAACCCGGCGCCCATCTTCGCCGAGATCTCCCGCGTCGCAGCCGACGGCGCGACGCTGGAATTCTGGACGCCGTACGCGTGGGAGAACTCCGCGTTCGTCATCGACCACAAGTCGTTCCTCAACGAGGATCACTACCTCCACATGTGCGTGTGGTATGTGGATTTCTGGGAATCCGTCCTGAAGGTGCGGTGGCTGCTCCAGGAAATCACTTACGTGCTCCTCCCGAGCGTCGCGGTCGACCTTCACCAGCGGCGCATACCGATCGAGCACGCCCTGCGGTACTACAAAGGCGTCGTCCGGGAATGGGGCGTGCGCCTCGAGGTCCGGCGCGACAAGCCGGCGCCCGAGACGCGGCCGCGCCGCGCGCTCGCCCTCGATCGGAACGGGAAGCGGTGGGAGCTCGAGCGCGTGGACGTGACGCTCGAACGCGACCCGGGTGGCGATCCGAAGGCCGCGCTGGACTGGCTCCGCAAGTCGCGCTAGAAGAACCCCGGCACAATCGCTTCGATCGCGTCTTTCCAGAGCGTCGCGTTCGTACCTAGCATTCTCTTCCCGTGCACCTCGGCCGTCGCGGCCGCCCGGAGCCGCTTTCGGAGGGCGGCGTCGCAGACGATCGACTCGAGAGCCTCCGACCATGCCTCCGGCTCGTTCGCGGCGAGGAGACCCGTCTCGCCGTGCCTCACCGTCCCGCGATAGGGGCCGACGTCGCTGAAGACGCCCGGAATTCCGAGCGCCCCGTAGTCGAGATACTTGAGGTCCGACTTGCCCCGCGTGAAGGCGTCGTCCTCGAGCGGCGCGATCGCGACGTTCCAGTGAACGTGCTGCCGCATCCACGGCACGAACTTCGGGTAGGGATCCTCGCGGCCAGGCTCGCGCATCCGGAACGGCAGGCCGCCGAAAAGCGACGCCACCCGCCGCCCCTCGGCACCGCCCACCAGCTCGAGCCGCACCTTGCCGGCGTGGCGCCGGAGGAGAGCGCGCAACGGCGCGAGGACCATGCGCAGATCCGCCTCGTGCGTCAGCGTGCCCATGTAGCCGATCGTCAGTGAAGGCGATTCCCCCGAGGGCGCTTTCGGCGGGGAACCGAAGATCCTCTCGTCGAGAGCGTTCGGCACGACGACGACGTCCTGACGAAGGTGAGAGAGCCGGTCCGAGAGAACCTGCGTCGAGACGATCACGCCGTCGGCGTGGCGCACGAGGAACAAGGCGGCCGCGCGAAGCGAATCACCGGGATACGTCTCCCAGGGCTCCCCGCGGCGGAGGTCAAGAAGGTTGTCGTCGAGCTCGTAGATGACGGGAACACCCCGCTCGCGGCAGCGGGACAGGAGGCGGGAAAAGTTATCCAGCTGCCTCTCGTAGGGCCAGAGCGTGTGGCGCTCGATGACGAGAAGGTCGCACTCTGGAATCGCCTCGGCCGTCCCGTGCGTCAGCTCGACGCTCCCTGCGAGGGCCGGATGGGAGAGCGGGCACAGAAGCCGGATGTACGTGCAGCTGTAGGGAATCTCCGCGCCGTAGAACCCGTGCAGAACGTGAACCCTACGCTTCGGCAAACAGGACCTCGAGGATGCCCGCGGCCGCGCGGTCGGGCGTGTGGAGACCCGCGTCGGCGATCGCCTGCGCGGCGAGGCGCCGAACGAGCGGCACGTCCGTCGCGAGGCTCTCGAGACACGCGACGCAGGCTTCCCGGGACGACGTGTCGACGGCCAGCGCGTTGATCCCGTGCCGCGCGAACGTGCCGGCGCCGCCCGCCTGCGGCACGACGACCGCGGCTCCGGACCCCATCGCTTCGAGCGAGGCGACGCCGAGCGCCTGGTACGTCGAGAGATCGGCGAAGACGTGCACCTGGGAGAGCACGGCCGAGAGCTGCCGGTCGCCGAGCACGCCCGCGAAGAGATGGGGGAAGTCGAGATCGAAGGAACGGAGCGCCGGATCCGATCTCTCCGATCCGAAGAGGACGATCTCGACGCCAGCGCCGAGCTTCCCGGAAAGGGCCCGCATCACGTCCACCGTAAGGCCCGGCTGCCTCCGCGGCGTCGAAGGGCGCACCATCGCCGCGATCCTGACCGGGCTCGCCGGCGGCTCCGCCGTCCGCGGACGGAAGACTTCCGCGTCGAAGCTCGCGCTCACGAGCGCGCAGGGAAGACCGGTCCGGGCGACGACCTCATCGGCATTCCACTTCGACTTCGAGAAGCGCTTCATCCCGGGCACGAGGCCATACGACGCGAACGCGCGTTTCCAGTCCTCGGATCCCTCGGCGTAGAAGAGCGGCTCGTAGTCCTGGATGCAATAACCGAGGACGGGCGGCCGCGGAAGCGCCGCGAGAGGCACCATCCACGGCACCGAGTAGTGCGCGGTCCCGATCACCGCGTCGAAACCCCGCGCGGCCTCGGCAAGATCGGACTCACGCCCGTAGACGATCGGGACGCCGGGCGAGGGATAGCTCTTTTCGAAGACGCCTCGGTGGTGCGCGAGGTTGAAGACGCGCGCTTCGACGCCCATCCGCGCCATCGCCCGCGCCTCCGAGAGGACGACGTTCGACCCGCCTCCGCGCTCGAGAACCGGGAGCACGTAGAGGACGCGCTTCCCCTCCCAAAGGCGACGGGCGCTCTCGCGAAGAGCGAGGCGTTCCGGGAGCGTCGCGAACCTTGCTGCGATGCCCGAGACGACGCGATTCGCGGACGCTGAAGTCGACGCCGAACCGGCGTCTGCCGGCTTCGCCCCCGCGACCCAGGTGTCGTCCGCGAGAAGGACGAACTTCCCGCGCTCGCGGATTGCCGCCAGGATTTCGTGCGGAGAATCCGCTGGACCCTCCGGCAGCACGCCTCGACTCACGAAAACGGCGCACCCTCCGCCCGCTTCGAGGCACGGAAAAAGGCGGGCAGACTCCGCGGCGAGAAGCGTCGCCGGTTTCGCGAGGGCCACGTCACCGCCGCTCGACAGCTCGCGCGCGATGGCTTCGAACGCCGGACCCGCCGAGGGCACGTCGCCCGCCAGGGGGACGACGCCGGCAACGTTTTCGCCTTCATCTTTAACTTCATCGAGGCACGCCACGAGGCGGTCGAGAACGTCGGCCGCAACCTGCGCGCGCCCGTCGAGAAGGAGCGCGTAGCGGGCCGACCCTGCGCTAAGAGCCTTCCCGAAGGATCCCTCTCCTTCGAAGAGCTCCGCTCCCTGGTCGTGCGCGAACTCCTCGAGCCAGATCCGGGCGCCGTCCGAAACTCCGGGGGCCGCGAGAAAGAGCCTGTATGGGGGCCGTGCGTGCCGGAGCAGAGCACCGACGCATTCCTTCAGAATCGTCAGGTCGTCGTGGGCCAGGACGACGACGTCCACGGCAGCCGACGAGCGCTTCAAGGCCGCGGAGCGGAAGCGAACGGGCTCGAAGCCAGGAACGTGCACGAGCCCCGGATCCGCCGCGGGAAGGGCGGCCCCTTCGCTCGATGACGCGCTGCCGGTAAATCCGCCTTTCAGCCTCCACCAGGCGTTGCGCAGCTTCCAGAAGAAGCTCATTTCCATCGCGGCGATGCGCGCGCGCGCCTCGGAGAGCTCGGCGCGCGCCTTCTCCAGCTCTTCGCGAAGCTCCTCGAACGAAGCGTCGCTCACCGGTACGGATTCTCGACGACGATCGGCCCGCGACAAACGACCGGATTCATCTTCAGAAAGTAGGTGACCGGTCCTTCTGAGAGCAGGTCGAACGTATCGCGGTGCGGAAAGTCCGGATTGTCGGGTTCGATCACAACCGACAGGTATCTATGGAGAAAATCGTAAAGACTCGACAAAGAATACTCGATTCGATGGTGCTCCCAAACGGGCTTCAGAACAGTCTCCAGCTGTCCGCACGGCGTCGAGAACAAGAGATACCCATCGGGCGCCATGTGCCGAACAAGTGCTTCCATCATGATTTCCCTGTGCTCAACATGCTCCAGCATGTCGAAACTCACGATTGCATCGAATACTTCCTCACCGATCGTCTCGTCCCACTTCGTCGCGTCCGCGCTGCGGTACTCGAGGTTCGGCAGCTCATACCTCGCACGTGCTTGTTCGATGGCGCCCGCGTCGTAGTCGACCCCCGTGACCTTCGTCGCGGGAAGCCGCACCGCAAGCTCGTGGGCGCCGTAACCGGAGCCCGTCGCCAGATCGAGGAGCTTCCTCACAGGCCAGTCCGACAGGCACCGGGCCGCCCATTCGTATCTGACGAGGTGATGAACGGCGTCCCGTTCGCCTGCCTGAATCGCGTCACGCAGATTCGCTCCGCGACCAGGCACGAAGTGTTCGTCGACGTTGCGGCTACGGTCCTGCCCCAGAACCTTCAGGGGATTCCACACAGAGAGACTTTACCTCGGCGCGTCTCCAGCGGGCTCACCGCGACCGCACGAGAACGTAGGGTCCGCAGTGCGCGACGAAAGGCTCGCGCGCGACGTCCGCCCCGGCCGGCACGGACTCGACTCCCGCGAGCATGATGTCTGCCTCGTTCGGGAAGCTGACCGGACGGAGCATCTCGTTCGCGAGGCGCTGGCGAGAAATCCAGTGGTCGGGCGGCCAGCCCCGGGGCGTCGTCAGATAGAGACCAAGGGGCTGGCCGGGCTTCAAGAGGCGGTCCGCATCCATTTTCAGCTGGGCCAGGCACGTGTAGCCGCTCTCCGAGACCAGGCACGGCGTGTTGAACCGCCGTGGATCGAACAGCCCGCGTGAAAATGCAGCGAGAAAACGGCTGTGGGGTCGCACGACGCTCCATCCGTCGGCATGAAGGACGGCCTTTCCGGCCGCCGTCGACGTGAGCCGCGCCTTGACGAAACGCGTTGGCGTCAAGGCAAGGTACTCGATTCCGTAGCTCGGATAGCCAATCTGGTTCCAGAGAAGCGCGAGCGCGAGATAGCCCGCGGCCACTGCCGCGACCGCCCAGCCTCTCCGGGCGAAGTCGCGCAGGACCTCGAGCCCGTCGGCCAGAAGACACACGAGGAACGGGAGGACGTAGAGGAGGAACCGCTTGTCGGTCCAGTCGTAGACGAAGAGCCAGAAGAGCGACACGGAGACGAGAGGGCCGAGAACGGCCGCCCGCCAGCGGGCCGCTACGCCGTGCGCACGCGCGAAGCGGAGCGCTCCCGCGACATAGAGCGCGAGCGGAACGATGCCGAGGAGGGCCAGCGTATCGAAGGCGTAGAACGGAACGTTCGCGAAAGAGAACGTCACGAGCGCCTCGACCCCGTGAGTCCGTCCACCCGGGTGCGCGGCGTAAAAGGACGAGCGGTAGGCGAGCCATGCGCCCGCGACGAGGGCGTAGATCGCGACGCCGGCCCAGAGCTCCTTTCGCCTGAGGTCCGGCCTTGCGACGGCGAGGGCCGCGACGCCGAAGCCGACTGCCGCCGGAACCGCCACATATGAGAAGAGAAATCCGGTCGACAGGAAAAGCCCGAACGCGATCCAGGCCCGCGGCATGCGCTCTGCCCGAACGAAGGCGAGCGCGGCGAGCACGAGGAACGGGACCGAACAGGTCTCCGCGAGGAGATACCGCGCGAAGTCCTGCACGTAGCCGTTCGCGAAGAAGAACCAGCAGGCGATCGCCGAGATCCATCCGTCGTGGCGCTCGCGAAGGAAGACGTAGAGCGCGGCCGTCGAGAGGGTGAGCGCGAGGAAATTCAGGACGGGGAGGAGCGACAGGGCACCGAGCTTCCATAGCGCCGCGATCAGGAGCGGAAAGCCGGGCGGGCGCAGGCTCGGCTCCACGTGCGCGCCGGCCCAGAAGAGCCCGTTGTTGATCCAGTCGTAGGAGTCGGACGTCGCGAACGGATAGCACCAGTTGAGGTCCGCGACGTGGAGTGAAAGCACGACCGGGAGCGTTCCGAGCGCCACGAACGCCGCGAGCAGAGCGGGCGGAAGGCGATCCGACCTGATTACGGACACGATCCGAGAGTCCATCCGCCCGCGGGCGGTCTACGGGTAGACGAAGAACGTCGGGTCGTAGATCAGCGTCCGGTTCCCGGGATCGCTGTGGTACTCCTTCGTCTGGCCGTTCGTCACGTCCGTGATGGCCACCCAGAATTCGACGTCCGTGAACGTCAGGATCGAGACCCAGGCCCGTCCGTTATTCGTCGCGGTGTTGATGCGGACCACGAACTCGTACGTGTTCGCGTCCGCGATCCAGAACGCGCCCGTCACGTCCGTCAGCTTCGCCTTCGACAGGTTCGCCTGCGCGCCGCCTGCGTACTGGTTCTTCCAGCGCCCCGTCGCGCGGTATCGCCCGCCGGCGAGGCAAACGGTATTCGTGTCTTCCACGCAGCCGGCCGGCGGATTGATCAACGAGCAGCCGGATCCGTTACACGAGACCTTCCTGTTCATGAGGACGAAGTCCGTGTAGAAGAAACTGCCCGAGACGTTCTCCCTCAGGAACAGGATCTGGAAGTACTCGCCTGCGGGAATCGTGTTCCCGAAGAAGGAGATCGTTCCGGAGTCGATCGGCGAGTACTGGAAACCGGGCGAGAGCGCCGAGAAATTCAACGTGCTCGAAAATGCGTACGAGGAAATGTTCTGTCCTAAGACGGGCTGCGCGGCCGTGAGCGCGACCTTGAGATCGAGGGGGCCGCTCAGCGAGGCGCGGTGGTTCGCGATGCGTTCCGCATGGAACGAGCCGGAATTCCCCGCCCACGTGACGGAGGCCGGGACGTCGAGGCAGATCGTGCAGCCCGGCTGGTCGAGGGCGGCGCGTCCCGGCTTCTCCGTCCGCGCCGCGGGCAGGTCCGTGCTCAACCCGCCCGGCACGCCGGAAACGACCGGTACGCCGGACTTCGGCGCGACGCGCAGAGAGCCTGCGTCGGGAGAGGGTTTCGAGGTTGCCTGTGTCGTGCCTCGAGAGTCGCGCGTGTCTCTCGCCTCTTCCGCGCGTGCGGGATCCGCGAGCGCGGCCGAGAGGCAGAGCGCGAGGGCGGCGAGTCCGCGCGGGGAAACGATGTGCTGTTTCTTCACGACGGATGTCCTTTCGGGGGATCGCACGTCACGCCTTCTCATGGGTACACGAAGGTGGTGGGGTCGTAGAGGAGCGTCCGGTTGCCCGGGGCGCTGTGGTATTCGTTGAACTGGCCGGTCTGCGTGTCCGTGACGGCGATCCAGAACTCCACGTCCGTGAACGTGGGAATCGCGACCCAGGCGCGGCCGTTGTCCGTCGCCGTGTTGAAGCGGATCAGGTATTCGTAGGTGCTCGCGTCCGCGATCCAGAACGCGCCCGTGACCTCCGTCAGCTTCGCCTTCGAGAGCGTGGCCGTGGCGCCGCCCGCGTACTGGTTCTTCCAGTGGCTCGTCACCTTGTAGCGGCCGCCGACGAGGCACATCGTCGCCGCGTCCGGCGTGCAGACGCCGGACCCGCCGCCGCCCGCCGCCTTGATGCGGAATACCCCGCGCCCGTAGGTCGCGGCCCAGAGATCACCGTTCGACGCCTGGAATTTCAGGTCGTAGACCGGCACGTTCGGCAGGCCGCTGTTGAACGTCGCCCAGCTCGCGCCGCCGTTCGCGGAGCGGAAGACCCCAACGTCCGTGCCGACGAAGAGCGCCGAGGGGTCCGTCGGGTCGACGGCGAAGGCGAGGACCGGAACATCCGGCAGGTTCGAGGAGATGTTCGTCCAGTTGACGCCCGCGTCGTTCGTCAGGAAGACGTGCTTCGAAGGAGCGCCCAGGTAGCCCGCGAACGTCGCGTATGCGCTCCGCCCGTCGGCGGTCGTCGAGACGACGCGCGTGACGGGAGCGGCCGGAAGGCCGTCGAACCGAGTCGCGAAGGTGCCTCCTCCGTCCGACGAAAAGAAGATGCTGCCGGTCTTCGTGCCGCCCCACACGGCGCCGGGGTCCCCGCCGGGAGCGTCGAGAGCCGTGAAAGACGAGTTCGTGATCTTCGCCGCCGACCGCGGCGCCCAGTCCGCCGGGTTCTGGCCGAACGCCGAGTTCGCCCAGATGCGGTTCGTACCGAAGAGGACGGTCGCCGGGGACGCGGACGCAGCGGTCATCGGCGGATAGAACCCCATCGTTTCGAGCGGGTCTCCCGTGTTCGCGTCCATCAGCTTTCCGTACGCGGTCGCGTCCGCGTACGTCGTGGCGCCGTCGGAGGAATACTCGAGGTAGGCTTGGTAGTGGGCGGAGAGGACCTGCGCGGGCGCGTCGCGCCGGATCACGTTGAAGCCGCCGTCCCCCGCGGTTCTGTCCGACCACGACGCGGACCCGACGAAGCGCTGGTTCCCGTTATCCTGCGTCCCGCCGATCGCAAAATCGACGTTCGTGGGGTGGACCGCGATCCCGTTGAACTGCGAGAGGTTCAGCGTCGCGTTGAGGCTCGCGAACGTCGTTCCGCCGTTCGTGCTCTTGTAGACGCCACCGTCGTTTCCGATGAAGAGCGTCCCGCCCGGTGCGAAGACGCCGACGTGCTGGTCGGGATGCGTCGTCGCGACGGCTGGGTTGTCGTAAACCCTCAGGATGTTCGTCCAGGTGGCCGCCCCGTCCGTGCTCTTGTAGAGGTTGATCGATCCGAAGTAAACCGTGGACGGGTTCTGCGGGTCGGGGTTGATCCAGTGGTCGTAGGAGCACTGGTTCGTGCCGCCGCCCGCCCCGGGGCACATCGTCGCGTCGACGGACTGCTTCACCCAGTTCGCTCCCGCATCCGGAGACCGGTAGATTCCGAGGTGGACGTTCTTGTCGTCGATGAAGGACGCGTAGACGACGGCGGGATTCGTCTTCGAGATCCCGAGCTTCGTGTTCCCGATGACCGTGCCCGCGTCGTACGTGAAAAGCGGATCCCAGGTCTGGCCGAAGTCGGTCGACCCGTAGACGCCGCTCTTGCCGCACGTCGAGCAGCCGCCGGTCGCGAGAAGGAGCGAATTCGCGGCGTTCGGGTCCTGGACGACGTCCGTCACGGTGTGGGTCAGCGTCCGCGTGAACGTGACGCCGCCGTCGGTGGAGCGATACGCGCCTCCCGCCGCTCCCGTGTCCCCCGCGACCTGGGGATACATGTAGACGCCCACGACGACGAGCTGCGCGTTCGTCGGATGCGGCACGACGCGGGCGAGGACCGCGTCCGGCGGAAGGTTCGTGTCGACGCGGGTCCACGTCTCGCCCGTGTCGACGGACTTCAGGAGCCCGCCGCCGAGGTAGGTCCCCATCGAATGGGACGGCGTGTATTCGAAGTCCGCGGAGTCCGCCTCGCCGGTCGCCGCGAACACGATGGAAGGATTCGCGGGAGAGAACGCAATGTGGCTCGTCGCGAGGGACGGCGCCGTGTCCGACACGGGCCGCCACGTGGCGCCGGAATCCGTGGACTTCCAGATCCCACCGGTCGCGGCGCCGACGAGCATGATCGCGGGATTCGTCGGGTGCACGGCGATCGCGTCGACGCGACCCGCGACGACGCCCCAGTTCTGGTGGTCGGTCGGCAGGGACTGCATCGGAAGGGGCCCGACCGACTGCCACGCGGTGCCCGTGAACGTGAAGCTCGACCGGACGGACGGCCCGACGTCCGAGCGCGTGAACGAGCCCTCGGGGCCCTGCGCCATCAGCGGATCGACGGGTAGCTGGCAGGCCTCGTGAAGCGCGCGGAGCCGATTCTCGGACGACAGGCGGCCCGATGTGTCGCGGCGGAGAGAGGTGTTCCACTCCGCTCGCCCGGCGGGGTCGTCGCGCTCGAGGCGGCTTCGGTCACCCGCTTTCGCGTCCTGTGCTCCCTTTTCTCCGGCGGGATTCGCGGCTCCGGCGCTCTGCGCGGCGAGAGGGGCCGCGGCGGCAAGGCTCGCGAACAAAAGTACCAGCGGAACGAGTCCGCGACGGAATCGACAGAACAACATCTCAGCCTCCCGGGGGCCGCAGGAGCGACTACTCGAATTTTCGAGAACGAACGTATGCGCAGCTTATCTCCAGGACGGGGTCGCCGTCCACAGACGCACGAAGGGCCCGGCGGACCGGGCCCTTCTACCGAAAAGAGGTGAAAGTGCGGGGATAGCGGGCTTACTTCTCGAGCTCGACGACGACGTCCACGGGCGCGCCGACGCGCACCGTGACGTCCACGGTTTTCGACTTGTAGCCCGGGCGCGTGACGGTGATCGAGTGGGTGCCGGGCTCCGTCACGACTCCTCTGGGATTCGCAGCGAGGTCCTCGCCGGCGCCGAGATACTTGTCGTCGACGTAGACGGCCGCGTCCTCGGGGCTGACCTTGAACCTCATGCGCGCGCGATTGCCCGCCATGCGCGGGAGAGGCTCGGGCCGCGCGTCCATCCGGTCCTCGGGAATCCGCTCGCGCGCTTCGGGCGCACGCTCACGGGCGGCCGGGCCCGAACCGCGGTCGCTGAAGCCGTCGTCCCGGGCGGGCGCGCGCCGGAGAGCCCGCCGCGGCGGGGGCGGAGCCTCGTCGTCGTCGCCGTCGGGAGCGCCGGCCTCGGGGCCGTGCTTCGTGAAGACGCGGCCGAGCGGGGTGCCTTTCGCATCGGGCGGGAACTGGTCGAGAGCGCTCTTGCGGGGCTGGAGCTTCAGCTTCTGGTCCATGCGCACGCGCTGCCCGCGCGTGACGTCGAGATCCGTCGCGAGAGTCTCGTAGCCGGGGAGGCGGAACTCGACGTGGTACTTGCCGGGCCCGAGGTAGAGGTAGTCCGGCCTGCCGTCGAAGTCGTCGGCGGCTCCGATGTACTTCCCGTCGAGGTAGATCTGCGCTTCCTCGGGCGAAACGTCGGTCTTGACGATCGCGTAGCGGCCGGTCCGCGCGGATACGCCGACCTGGGCGTCGCCGTTTTCGTACCCGTAGGAATCGCCATCACCATCGTCATCGCCGGTAACGATCGTGACGTTCGGGCCTCCCCACCACCACGACGAGTAGGGGGCGAAGCCCCACCCCCAGCCCCAGCTGTACGGGTAGTAACCCCAGCCGCGCCGGAAACCGCCGCGCCAGCCGCCGCCGCGCCAGCCGCCACCGCCGCGCCAGCTGCCAACGTGCGAGCCCGTGATCCGCCCGCCGCCCGAGTGGCTCGACGAGCCGGAATGAAAGGATCCGCCGGAATGGCTCGACCCGCCGGAATGGCCGCCGCCGCTGCCGCCGCTGTGTCCGCTGCCGCCGGAACTTCCGCGCGCCTCGGCCACGCCCGGCGCGAGCATGGCAGCCGCCGCGAGAAACGCCGTGGCCACCACCGCAGTAGCAACCACCGGAGAGCGCTTCAGGAAAGATGACTTCATGACCATTTGAGACCCCCGGACGGGACTCAGGTCCGCGTCCTCTGAACAGCATTGCAAGGACGCTGCCCGAAACCTTCGGGCCGACCGTCCCCTGTCCCGGACGCCATTATCCGCCTTCGAACTCGGGAGCAACCGGAAGAAGTGCCCGTACGACGCCGGAAGCGTCGTCCCGGAGCTGAATTCCTTTCACGACCGAGTACGCCTCGGCGGACTCCACATCCGCGGAAAGTGTCATCCGGCGGTAGGCGCCGAGGCCGGTCACGAGGCCCGCGTAGTCGCGGACGGCCGCCTGGGACTCAAACGCGTCCATCGCACTGCGCTTTCGGGCCAGGAACGGCGTGACGTCGACGAGAAAGTTCGGCCGGAACGGCTGGGAGAGCTCGAAAAACGCTACCGTCGCTTGCGCGAGAGCGCCCGCGGCGCCGTCCGGGAGTGTCCGCGCGGCGATCCGGAACAGTGCGACCGCGACCGCGCGGTGGTCGGGATGCGTCTCCACGGGCGAAGGGACGAACACGAGGTCGGGCGCGGCTTCCACCAGCCAGCGCGCGAGGAGGGCCTCGACCTCGGCGAGCCCCGCGCCGGCGGCGCGATCGGGAATCCGGCCTTGGTGCACCGTCCCTCCACCGAGGGCAAGGAGGGCGCGGCGCGACTCTTCGACCCTCTCGGAGGCGACCCGCTGGCGGCCTGCCTCGTCCTGCGCTCCCGCCGCTCCGTCCGTGACGAGAACGACGTCCAGCCGGGCGCCCTGATCGAGGAGGTCCGCGAGCGCCCCGCCGCAGCCGAGGACCTCGTCGTCCGGGTGGGGTGCGAAGACGACCACGCGCTTCGCCGAAAAGCGGGAAACCGCGTAGGGAACGAGGGACCTCTCGTCTGGAAAGTCCGGGAGCCGCACCCCGGAAGCTTACCGCCTACAATGAGATCCGTGGTCGATCCGGCGGACACCCCGCGTGTTTCGGTGGTCCTGCGCACGAAGGATCGGCCGGGCTTTCTCGCCGAGGCGACCGCGAGCCTCCGCGGGCAGACGTTCACGGATTTCGAGACGATCCTCGTGAACGACGGAGCTCCGATCGCCGCCCCCCTCCTCCACGACTTCCCGGGGCGCGCTCTCCGTGCCGTGACTCCGCCCGCGCCGGGCGGCAGAACCCGCGCCCTGAACGCAGGCCTCGCGGCCGCGCGCGGAACGTACGTGGCGTATCTCGACGACGACGACCTCTATCTTCCGTCGCACCTCGAGACTCTCGTGCGCTTTCTCGACGGAAGCGACGAATACGAGGCGGCCTACACGTCCGTGCGCCAGATCGAACAGGTCCTCGGCGACGACGGACGCTACCGGGACGGAAAAGAGCTCGCGGTCTACGGGCGACCGTTCGACGCCGCGCGCCTTCTCTACAAGAACGACATTCCCCTGATCGGCCTCGCGCACCGCCGCGCGCTCGCGAACGAGATCGGCGGGTTCGACGAGACGTTCGACCAGTTCGAGGATTGGGACTTCCTTATCCGCCTCTCGGCGAAGACACGGTTCCGCCACCTTCCGGCGGTGACCGCTGTTTACCGGCTGAGGGACGACGCGTCCAACATCACGGCCGCCCAGCCGTGGCACTCCGGCGACGCGCAGACGGCGCGCCGCCGGCTCTTCGAGAAGCACGCGGACCGGAGATCGGCGTCCACCGAGCTGGCCCTCGTCGACAGCCTCGAGACCGACCTTTACGCACTGAGGGACGCGGCCCTCGCGTCGCGCGCCGAGGCCGAGGCGCTCCGGCAGAGCCTCGCCGAGGCCCGGGCCGAGGCCCGGGCCGCCGGCGACGCGGCGGCGCTCCGCGAGGCCGATCTGCGCGCTTCGAGGGATTACGCCACGCGACAGGGAGAGGAGTCCGCGACGCGCGAGCAGGCGCTCGCCGTCGAGAACGTGCGCCTGAAGGCCGAAGCCGCGCGCCTCTTCGCGACCGTCGACGCCATGAACCGCTCGCTCGTCTGGCGGCTCTTCACGCCGTGGTGGAAGCTCAAGGAGCTCCTGAAGCGATGACGCGCGGATGACGCTTCCGAACGCCGCCGACCCGAAGGCCGGGCCCGATCCGACAGGTGTCCGCTGCGACCTCGTGATCCCGGTCTACAACGCGCTGCGCTCGACGCGCGACTGCCTCGAGTCCGTGCGCCGCTTCGCGCCCTCCTGGGCGCGTGTCGTCGTCGTGAACGACGGGAGCGACGCGCGGACGACGGAGTTCCTGAGGGCCCAGACGGAAATCGTGCTCCTCGAGAACGAAGTCAATCTCGGCTTCGTGAAGAGTGCGAATCGCGGCCTGAACTTCTCCGAGGCACCGTGGGTGTGCCTCCTGAACTCAGACACGCTCCTCACGGAAGGCGCGCTCGAGAGGATGGTGGCCGGCTGCGAGAAGGATTCCCGGATCGGCCTCTGCTGCCCGCTCGCGAGCAGCGCCGTCAACCTCTCCGTATCGCTCCCGGCCGGCGCCGACGTCTTCTCCTTCGCGCGGCGCGTCGCGCGCACGAGCCCGGCGCTCTATCCCGACGCGACGACCGTCGTCGGCCACTGCCTCCTCGTGCGGCGCGAAGTCCTCCGCACGCTCGGCGCATTCGACGAGATATTCGGGCGCGGGTACTGCGAGGAGACCGACCTCCACTACCGCGCGCGCGCGGCCGGATGGCGTTGCGTCGTCGCGGACGACACCTGGATCCACCACCGCCAGGGAGCGAGCTTCGACGACTCCGACGCGCGCATCCAGGAGAACCTGAAGATCCTGATGTCGCGCTGGCGGGAAAGGCACGAGAAAGAGCTGCGCGAATACGACGCGAAGGACGAGCTCTCCGCGGTGCGGAGCGCCGCGACGCGCGAATGGACGCTTCCCGACCCGGAGCCGGAGCCTCCGTACGACGTTCTCTTCGTCCTGCCGCTCATGGGGATCTACGGCGGGGTCGCGGACGTCCTCGAGCTGACGAACGCGCTCATCCTCCTGGGCGTGAAGGCCGGCGTCGCCGTCCTCGAGACGGTGCCGCCCGAGATCGACATGGAGCTCTTCTTCCGCCCGCTGCGCCTGACGCGGCAGGAGCTCCTCGAGCGCTGTCCGAAGACGAAGCTCCTCGTCGCGACGGGCTACCAGACGGCCGCGCACGTGGCGGCGGCCGCAGCGTCCCGCGGGATCCAGACGGCCTACTTCGTACAGGACTACGAGGGCTGGTTCGGGTTCGACTCCCCCGAATACGTCGCGAGGACGTACGACCTCATTCCGCGCATCGTGACGATCTCGAGCTGGATCGCCCGCGAGATCGAGACGCGCCACGGGCACGCCGCGACCCCGATCCCGATCAGCGCGGACCCCGAGATCTACTACCCCCGGGGCGACCGGCCCCAGGCTCCGCCCGTACGCGTGACGGCGATGCTGAGGCAGGACGAGCGCCGCGGCATGAGCGTCCTCCTTCCGGCGCTCGCCGAGGTCGCGAAGAGACCCGATGTCGAGATCGTTCTCTTCGGACACGCGAAAGTGCCCGCGGACGCGCCGCGGTTCCGCCACACGCACCTCGGGACACTCCAGCGCGAGGCCGTGCCGAAGCTGCTCTCGACCGTGCACGTCGTCGTCGACCCGTCGCTCTTCCAGGGCTTCGGCCTCATCGGGCTCGAAGGGATGGCGAGCGGAGCCGCCTGCGTCCTCACGGACTCGGGGGGAGCCTCGGAGTATGCGGTCGACGGCTTCAACGCTCTCGTCGTCCCGCCGCGCGATTCGGCCGCGCTCGCCGCCGGCATCCTCCGCCTCGTGGACGACCCCGCGCTCCGCGAGCGCTTCGCCGGGACGGGCGTCGAGACGGCGCGCCGCTTCACGTGGAAGCTCACGGCGACGCGGTTCCGCGCGTTCATGGAGGCGCTCCCCCCCGCCCGCGCCGTGCCGCCCGGCGAGCGGGCCGCGCTCGAGCTCCTCGCGTTCGAGCACCGCACGAGGACCGAGCTCGTTGCCGAACGCCACGAGCTCGGCAAAACGCTGAGCGCGATCGCGGGCTCGCGCGCCTGGAAGGCCGCACAGAAGTGGCGAGGCTTGCGCGACCGCGTCCGGGGCGGCGTCCCGCGCCTCCGCTGACCTCGAAACACGTCAGGTCAGGGCGCCCTCGGCGAGGATCTCGAGTGTCTCCGGGTCGACGGCCCGCGCAAACCACGTCGCGACTCCGAAGCCTTCCCGCACGTCGCTGGGCGGGCTCCACGGGCCGGCCTCGGCGCGCGGGACGAACGCGAAGGAGCCGAAGTCGGCGAGCGGCGAGAGCGCGACGGCCGCAGGGGCGGTCAAGCGCAGCACTCCGTCTTCGAGCAGCGCGGGAGCCGCCGCGGCCGCCGCGTGAGACGCCAGCGCGCCTGAGGCCGCGGCGCCGCGCGCGCCGAAGTACGTCGTGAAGTACCGGCGCTCGGACGCCGCGAACCACGCCGCGGCGCGTGGCTCGAGGCGCGCGCTCTGGTTGTACGCGTGGACGACGCGCGCCGCACCGACGCGGAGAAGCGTTCCGCCGAGCGTCCGGAGGCGGCGCTGCCAGTCGTTCTCCTCGTAGTAGAGCGCGTAACCCTCGTCGAACGGGCCTACGCGGTCGAGTGTCGTGCGCGAGACGGCAGCGAGCGCGCCGGAGAGAGCGGTCACGCCGGCCGTCTCGCCCCGTTCCGCCTCGCGTGCGGCACGTTGGGCGCGTCGCACGGCGCGCCGGAACACGGCGACCGACCCCGCCGCGCCGAGCCGACGGCGCGCGAGAGTTCCGAGGCCTGGCTGCTCGCCGGGCGGCAGGTGGAGCGTCTCACCCTCGTCGAGGAAGAACGCGGGGCCCGCGGCCACGGGGCCCGAGGCCGCGGCCGCACGCAGAGCCTCGAGGGCCCCGGAGCGGAGGACGACGTCGGGGTTCGAGAGCAGAAGAACGTCCCCGCGCGCTTCCCGCAGGCCCGCGTTCAGGCCGCCCGAGTAGCCGAGGTTGCGGCCCGGGACGAGGACGCGGTCGGCGGCGGCCTCGAGCGAGCGCGCTTCCTCCACATCCCCGGAGTTCACGACAGCGATCGTCTCGAGCGACAGGCCCGTCGCCGCGGCATCCTTCCGCATGCTCTCGAAGGCCCGCACGGCAAGAGGGGCCGAGCGGTAGCTCACGACGACGGCGGAGATCACGGGCATGAGGTATTTTCGACCTGATGACGACTCTCGTGCGGCCGGCCGTTCCCGCGGACAGGCCCGAGCTCCTCGCGGTCTTTCGCGCTGCGTTCCAGGCCGAGGCGTCGGCTGACGAGTGGAACTGGAAATACGACCGCAACCCGAATCCGGCGGTCTCGGCCGTCGCCGTCGTGGACGGCAGGATCGCCGGCTTTTACGGGGGCTTCGGAACGCGTTATCGGGGCTCCGGGGGCGACTTCCCCGGCGTCTCGGCGGTGGACGTCATGACGGATCCCCGGACGAGAAAGCTCGGCCGGCAAGCGGTCTTCAAGGACCTCGGTGAGGCCTACTGCCGGCTGAACCGCGACGCGGGCGCCCCCTTCTATTTTGGATTTCCGCACGAAAGGCACCGCGTCCTCGGTGAAAGGCTTCTCGGCTACCGCTCCGTCGAGCCCGCGGGCGAGTGGACGCGGCCTCTCGGAACGCCCGGTCTTCTCCGCCGGCTCAGGACGCGACTCCGGAGTGTTCGTGCCTCGACCGGGCTTTCCTCCGCCCACGACGCGCTCGCGGAGTCCCTCCACGCGCGGCCCGGCTGGCGGACGGACCGCTCGCGGGCGACGCTCGACTGGCGCTTCGCGCGCCCGGGCGCCGCGTACCTCGTAAGCGAGCTTCCGGGCCCGCGCGGCGCCTCGCGGGGGTATGCGGCCGTACGCGTCGTGGGTGATCGTGCCCTCCTCGTGGACCTCGAGGTCGCCGACGAGGAATCCGGGGCGGTCTTCGACCTCCTGGAAGACGTGGCCGGGGGCCTTCTGGGCACGGCGGCGGCATGCCTCGCACTGCGCGCGGCCCGCTCCTCGCGACTCGCGCAGCGGCTCGAGTCCGAAGGCGGGTTCGTGCCGGCCGCCGCCGACTGCCACTTCGAGGTGCGGCTGCTCGACGAGGCCTTCGACCTCGACCGCGGCGCGCGAGCCTTCGACTACCGCTTCCTCGATCACGACGTCTTCTGACCGAAGATTCCCTCGAGCCGGTCGAGGACGCTCTCGAGCGAGAAGCCGCGCGCGGCCTCGATCCCCTTCGTCCGCCTTTCCGCCCAGAGACCGGGATCGTCGAGGAGGCGGGCCGCCTCACGGGCCATTCCCGCCACGTCGCCCGGGGCGACGCGGGAGACGACGCCGTCGGCGAGCGGCCGGAAAGACGGAATGTCCGTGAGGACGACGGGAACCCCGGCCGCCATCGCCTCGAGCGGCGGAAGAGGAAAGCCCTCCGCGTCGAAGGACGGGTGAATGAGAACGTCGCACGCGTGATACCAGCGGGGCATCAGTCCCGACGGAAGAGCGCATCCGTAAGCGTCCGGGAGAACGACCTCGCGCTCGGCGTCCCCCTGCGGAAGCGCGCTGGCTCTGTGCAGGAGAACGTCGCGCCCCGCCTCGCGGAGCCGCCGTACGGCCTGGAGCGCGATCGTGACACCTTTGAGGGGGGCCTCGAAAGGCCCCACGACACCGATCGTCGCGGGCCGCCGCGGCTCCGTCCGCTCCGGATCGGGCGGAGCGAAGAGCACCGCCGGGATCGCCTGCGGAAGAACGTAGTACGGACCCGGGTAGCGCGGCGCGAGGACCGCTTCGAGGTGGGCCGAGACGAGCAGCTTCGGGACCCCCTGGCGATAGGCCTCGTCGATCTCGTCGAGGCGGTGGAGCGTGTGCGGATGCGGGGCCTCGTAGCCCTGGCAGAAGTGGAAGACCCGCGCCGCGCGTCCCGCGCGCACGGTGGGGGCGACCGTCGGGAACCACGTCGCGATGTGGACGTCCGACTCGGGCAGCGTCGCGGCGTCGAAGACGGGGACCTCGAGGACGGGAACGCCCACGGGGAGCCAGGCGTGGCGCGCGTCCCGCGTCACGATCGAGACGTCGTGGCCGCGCGACGCGAGGCCCTGCGCGTGCTCGACGATCACCTTGACGCCGCCCGAGAGCTCGAGCGACTCGAGGACGTACGCGATCCTCATCCGGAGCCGTCGAGCCGCACGCCGCGAACGGGGACGGACGTCCAGCCAGCGCGCAGACTCATGAGGCCGCTCCGCCACCTGTCGGATTCGACGTGGAACGTGCGGTCGCTCCGCGCGTCGAAGAGCGCAAGCGACTTCTCGTCGGCGAGATACGCGTAGACGACGAACTCGCCTTTTCCGAGCGGCAGCGCGTCGACGCCGATCCGGACGCGGTAGGCGGCCTGTCCCACGAACGGTCCCGAGCCGTCGAGGCGCGAGTCGGCCGAGAAGCAGACGACGTTGTCGCGCGTGGAGACCGCGAGGTGGATCTGAAGGGGCCTCGCGGGATCGTCGGCAGCGAACTCCAGCTCGACGCCCCACGGCTCGCCGGGCCGGAATTCGTCCTTCGGCACGCCGTCGGCTCCCGTCACGACGACGTCGCGGAAACGTCCGTGCGTGCCTGCCGGAACGGCCGCTCCTGCCCCGTGCGGCGCGGCCTTGCCGTCCTTGCCCGCGAGGAACTTCTCGTACTCGAGTACGACGCTCTGGGCGTCGCCCTCGGCCGCCACGCGCCCCGCGTTCAGCCACAGCGCCCGGTCGCACAGCGTCGACACGTAGTACATCGCGTGACTGCAGAAGAAGATCGTCTTGCCCGAGGCCTTGAGCTCGAAGATCCGGTCCACGCATTTCTTCTGGAAGCGCCCGTCGCCGACGGCGAGAGCCTCGTCGAGGAGGATCACGTCGGGCAGAACGGCCGTCGCGACCGAGAACGCGAGCCGCATCTGCATGCCGGAGGAGTACGTCTTCACGGGCCGGTCGAAGAAATCCCCCAGCTCGGCGAACTCCTCGATCGCGGGAAGCGCGTCGGCGACTTCCTCCCGCGAGAGCCCCGCGAGGGCGGCCTGAAGGATGACGTTTCGCCGGCCCGTGTCGTCGGGGTGGAAGGCGGATCCCAGCTCGAGGATCGACGCGACGCGGCCCGGGATGTTCACGGTGCCGGAGGTCTGCGCCGTCGTACCGGCGAGGATCTTGAAGAGCGTGCTCTTGCCGGACCCGTTCTCACCGATGACGCCGAGAACCGAACCCCTCGCGATCCCACCCGAGACGTCGTCGAGGGCCCGTACTTCGGCGTGCCGCGGGCGCCCCGTTACCGCTTCGAGGAAGCGGTCGCGCGGCGCCCCGTAGAGGCGGTAGACCTTGCTCAGGTTGGAGAAGGAGTAGGAGGGCGCAGGAGGAGCGCTCAGGGGGCCGGCTGAGCCTTCACGAACGTCGCGTCTCCCGACGTGTTGTCGATGATCGTCGCGTAGCCCGCCACGGGTGAGCCGTCGAAGGAATCGACGACGATCGACATGCCGCTCGACTTGTTGACGCCCCCGAAGAGATCGGAGTCGTTGAACTGCACGAAGGGAGTCGAGCTCGTGAGGCTCGCTCCGAGCGTCCGGAGCGTCACACCCGTGTCCGAGAGTACCCGCAGGTTGAACCGGCCCGCGGAGCCGCTCGTCAGGAAAAACGCGGCGTTCGTCCGGTAGCTGCCGTTCGAGGTGAGGCCGGTCAGAAGCAGCCTCTTGCCCGCGCCGGTCTTCGATCCGCCGTCGAGATCCGTGAATCCCACGATCTGGAGGCCCACGGGGCCCGTCGGCTGGGAGTTGAACGTCTCGCCGAGGACGAGGAGCGGATCCTGGTTCGGATCGCCCGACGCGGGCGACACGTCGATGTACGAGTTGCCGTACGAGACGTTGTCGGAAACCGAGCCTCCGGGCACGGCGGTGAGCCAGGCCGCGGGAAAATCGTCCCAGGTCTTCGTCTCTCCGGGCGCCATGTCGACGTCGCCGGGGCCGGAGCTGATCTGCCGCCCGGCGCAGCCCGAGGCTCCGCACGGCACGTACGAGTAGAGGATGCTCACCTTGCGGGCGGACGTCGATGGGTTCGAGAGGACGAACCTGCTCCGCCAGACGGTGTTGTTCGCACCGGCCAACCGCACGATTCCGGGCACGCGGTAGGTGTTCAGCGGCTGCTCCGTGGGCGTGACGACGATCGGATCCGTCGACGCCTGATCGATCACCGTCGCGTAGGGGTAGACCGCTCCTCCCGGATCCACCGTCACCTGCACGCGGTAGAGCGCGAGCGGCGGCTTGTTCAGCCAGGCTCCGCCCGTGAGGGGCTTGGAGAGCTGGGCGACGCCGTACGGCGGCACGTCGACGTTCAGCGAGCCGAGGCTCGCGCCCGCGCCGTCGAAGAACTTGAGGTGCGCGTGGCTCCAGTCCGTCGAGATCAGGTTCACGAGGCCTATGTTCGTGTACGCGGACGCGTCGTCACGCAGTCCGATGAGGAGCTGCTGCGCGGCCGAGGACTGCTGCGACACGCCGCTCGTCGCCTGCGTCGTCGGCACGGACAGGCCGAACGTGCCGCTGCCTGGGCTGCCGTTGTTGTACGTCCGCGACGCGATCGCCGGCGCCACGGGCGCCACGTCGCCGCGCACGATGATCGCTCCGTAGCTCCCGAGCGGCTTCCCGAAGATCGAGCTGAGCACGTTCGCTGCGGACGCGCTCTGCTGGGCCCCGAGCGTGATCGTGATCCACGTGAGGTCCGCCGGTGCGATCGGATTCCGGCCGTCGAGGAACGCGAGCGAGTACGTGCCCGAGAGCGTCGGGTGCGGATTCATGATCGTGAGGTCGCTCTGCCAGACCGTTCCGGCGACGGCTCCGCCGGTGTAGGCGAGCCCCGCGACGAACCACTTCGGCGGCTCGGGAGGCGGGATGACCGTGAACGTCTGCGAGGACGTCAGGACCTGCGTCCCGATCGTCACGTTGAGCTTGGTCGTGTAGGTGACGTTTGCCGTGCCGAACGCCGTGAAGGCGTGAATGGGGCTGCTCCCGGTCGCCGTGAAGCCGTCGCCGAACGTCCACGCGTAGGAATCGGCGTTCGCAGCCGCGGCTGTGAACGCCATGGCCTTGCCGGACTCCACGCGCGTCGAGTTGAAAGCGCTGTTGTCGGCGTACCGGGCCGTGAAACCGCCCGAGGGGCCCGCGACCGTGAAGAGGTACGACTTCGTGCACGCGGAATTCCCGTCCACGGTGACGGCCACGGTGAAGGTGCCGCTCGACGGGAACGCATAGACGAAGCTGTTCCCGCTCCCCGTTCCGCCGTCCCCGAACGTCCAGTTCAGGGACGTGAAGGACGCGGCGGTCGTTGCGATGAACCTGACTCTTTGGCTCGTCTGGACCGAGAAGAACTGGCCGAGGAAGTTTCCCGAGATCGGGATCGCGAGCCCGGTCACGTCGTCCACGAGGTGGAAGTCCACATCCGCGCACGCGGCCGCGGGGGGCGCGGGGTTCTGGATGATGACCGTGTTCTTGTTTCCGCCCGATGCTCCAGCGCCGTCCGTCACCGTGCATCCCGCCTCGATGTTGATCGGGACGGAGGAGCTGGTCGTGAACGTCTGATTCGTACCTGCGACGAAGGAGCTCGTAGCGGGCGAGCGCCACTGATACGTGTAAGGAGGCGATCCTCCCGAAGCGTTGCACGAGAACGTCGCGGCCTGGTTGAGGATCGCGGGGTTCGGCGTGACCGATACGTTCACGTTCAGGAGGCCGCCGCCCCCGCCGCCGCCCGTGATCGAGACGGTCGTCGAGTTGATACCGGAGCCGCCGCTCGCGGTGTCGATCGCCGCGCAGGTCGCGACGTAGTTGCCGGCGCTGCTGAAGGTCTGCTGGACGTTCGGGCCCGTCAGGC
>JBBQRP010000029.1:0-42313 GCA_038214715.1 Thermoanaerobaculia bacterium
CTACGCGAGCACGTCGACTGCCGGGCAGATCAGCGGCTCGGAGCGGGAGTTCATGCGCATCGCGAACTACCGTCTGCTGCTGCTCTCGGGCTACGCCATCATCGACAACGCCGCGTTCCCGATCGTCGGCGATCCAAAGAAAGCGTACGACACGTACATCGAGCAGCTCGTCGAGGACGCGCGCGCGGCCGTCGACACCGCCATAGGCACGGGCGTCGTCGACCCCGACCGCATCGGCGTCACCGGCCACAGCCACGGCGCGCTCATGACGGCGAACCTGATCGCCCACACGGACCTGTTCCGTGCCGGCGTCGCCACGAGCGGCTCCTACAACAAGACGCTCACGCCCTTCGGTTTCCAGAACGAGCGCCGCTCCGTGTGGAAAGACCAGAGCGTGTACCTCGCGGTCTCGCCGTTCTTCTTCGCCGACCGGATCAAGCTCCCGCTCCTGCTCATGCACGGCGCGGACGACGCGAACCCGGGCACCACGCCGCTCCAGTCCGTGAAGCTCTACGAAGCGATCCGCGGGAACGGCGGCACGGCGCGCCTCGTGATGCTGCCCCACGAGCCGCACTGGTATGCGGCGATGGAGTCCAACGAGCAGCTCGCGTACGAAGAGCTGCGCTGGTTCGACAGATACGTCAAGAACGCGCGACCGCGCGAGAAGGCCGCCGAGCCGAAGGCTCCGGCCGCCGCGAAGCCCTGACGCCGAACCCGCCCGAACGGCACCGAATCGTCGGCGCAACTTCTAAGCCGGAGGATCCTCGGTTCGAATCCGGGCGGGTAGGCCAGCTTCTTGACATGTCCAGTGCTAGGCTCAAGTCAAATGACCCGGACGTGCTGGGTTCTCCTCGCGTCCTTATGCCTCGCACCCGAGGCGCGGGCGGCGGATAACCTCGTCGCTAACGGCTCCTTCGACCGTGACATCGAGGGGTGGGCCCCGTTCGAAGCCAAGGAGAACTATCCCGGGCTGGCGTCGTGGTCTTCGCTCGACGCTTCTGGGGCATCAAGTTCAGGCTCGATTGAGCTGCAAACGTCGGCTGTCGTCGGACGCGAGACCTTTAGCGTTGCACGATGTATCCCACTTCCTCCCGGCGTGGAGTGGGTACGCTTCGGAGGGCGGATACGAGTTCCTTCAAATCAGTCTGCCGCCGGAGAAGCTAGCTTATACGTGGGGTTCACCAGCAATGCCGACTGCTCGGGGTTTAGCGGGAGTGCGGGCCGACTGAGGGGGATCTCGAACTTCGACGGTTGGTCTAGTCGGGAAGAGACGGACCATGTCTTACGGGGCTCTACCGGAGTCCGGCTCATCCTGAGCGTCACCAAGAAGTATGAATGGCAGGAAGGCGATCAGGCGGGAGACATTGACGACGGCAATCTCTTCGTCGCCTATTTCGACGATCTCATTCTGACACCTGCGTCGGAACCCAAGGGGCCAGCGAAGGCACCGCCGAGAGTCATCGACTTCTGGCGAGGGTTCGATGGGCGAGGGACTGCAACCGTAGCTCGATATGGCAGCGAAGTTGTCGAAGCGCCGCGCCTCCGCATTAATGTGATCGGGAGGGACGGACACGCACTTACGGCACCACCTCACCTTCCCAGCGACAAATCAATCAATCTCCACATCGAAATCGAAGCTCCGAGAAATGACGAGAAGTCTGGGAGATACCGACTTCAAGAGATCACAGTGGCGGCTTCGAATAACCAGTTCAACTGGGGCGGAAGGCCCACGGTGGAACTGGGGGTTTATCGACGCACCGATCCGGAGCGACGGCTGCTCGACGTGAGCGTTTCAGATGGTGGCGGCGGCGGCGGAATGGCTGGCAGTTCAGCGAGCGTGTCGCTGGACATTCAGGCGAGCCCTGCCGAGCGGATACGGGTGCTCCGCACCGTTGTTGACTGTCTCCGCCGCTATCTGTCCGAGGTGCAGAAGAAATTGCCCGAGGGACAGAGGAACAGCTCTTTGCCGTCCGTGACGGACGAGCAACTCCTTGCTTCGCCCATGGGCTCGATGGTGGTGAGCAATCCTCTGGGGGAATACGGAATCGTCGCCCGCTACGAGGCTCTTGAGGCGGGGTTCTGGCACGGGCCGGTGTTCTCGGAGCCCATGTTCATCACGATTGAGGCGGCCCCGCCTCCTTGCGCGGAGGGCGCGGGAACTAAGCCAGCGAACTGACGTTAGGCCGCCTCAATGATCTCGGGGAGCCGCTCGAAAAGACGTAGAAGTTCAGGCGTCGGGTCCGCGATCAGAGTTCGATACGTATCAACGAAGGTAGGCCAATTTTTCTGTCAGATCCCTTTGACGCGACGATATGCGCACGGGAAATCGAACGTGTCCCCTCGAGGGGGTACGATGACGATCACCGGAGCAAATTGAAATGACAAGGATGCGATCCGGGCTACTCGTATCGTGCTTTCTGGTCGCCTTCCCGACGCCACTCAGGGCGAGCGACGCGAAGGCGACGCCGCAGGTGAAAGACTTTGATGCGCTCTACTTCCCGGGAGAGAAGGCGAGTCTTCTCCAGAAGATTCGGGGCTCTCGGGCGTCGAGTATTCCGCGCCTTGTCGAACTCAATGCGCGCGATGCCATCGCGGTTCTTGCCTCGGTGGTCGACGATCCCGAGGAGGAGGTGAGCAGGACGGCTGCGCAGTTCCTCGCCTTACTCGGAGATTCTCGCGGTCTGGTGGTGCAACTGAAATGCGCCACGGACCCCGACTGCAAGCGTGACCAGGCTATTGCCCTCCGTCTCCTCGGCAGCAGCGGGAGACAAGAGTTTGCCGGGCCGATCGCTCTCCAAGTTCAGAACGCTTACGGGAGCTATCAAAAGGAAAGCGTCCACGGGAACACGTGGCATGTCCGGTATCTCCGTAACGCCGTGGTGCCGCTGGCGCGCCTAGGGCGAAAGGAGGATTGCGATCTCATTCTCAGAGTGTTCACCGGTACGCGGGAGGATCTGACCCTCAATGATGGCCTCCTGGAGGCGCTCGGCTACCTCAACGATCCTCGCGCGAATCAGATGCTCTGGAACGCCTACGAAGCCTTGCTGAAGCCACGGAAGTCCTTCTACGACTCCTTCCCGGGCGCGGTGAAACCGTCAAAGTGCGCGGAGGAAGGGCTCGGCGTGAAGGCGCTACTTCCTTTGAGCCGTCTCGGCGATAGGCTGGCGATTGAGAAGTTGGCGCAGATCATCCGGGGAATCGGCACGCCTGAGGATCCTTGGGGGACGGGACGTTCGGAACCAACGCTGTGCTCAGCCCGCGGATTCGTGTTTCACAGCTTGAAACCACGCGACGCTAAGAATTTTGCGGAAACCGTCTTGGAGGTTGCCGCGCAGGATCCCGAAGGGGCTGGCACGAGGGAGGCTTGGGACGCGTTGGGGGTCATGCATCCGAAGGGCTTCGGCGACCGACTCCTCAAGCTGGCGATGAGGACGAAGCCCCACTGGAAATTTGTCACACGTCAGGCCCTGCACGACGCGGTCATGGCGAGCGATCCCAGCCTCAACGAGACGTTTTGGCGCGAGTACGAAGTGCAAGTGATTCCGGCCCACAGCGGCCAGAAGATCCTCGTGGAAATGGGTCTTAGCCGACTCATGTATTCGGGAGCGGACTACTGGATGTGGTGGACTGGCGACTAAGAGGCATCGAAGGAGGCTCGGGAGAGACCGAGCTTCTTGCGAAGGCAGGCCACTCCTTGACACGTCAAGTCACAGACTCAAGTCATCTATCCGGACCCGCTGGGTGGCCCATCCCGGTTGACCCTAATGCGGCTCGGGAAGGTGGAGAATCGGGCGAGTCAAGAGGAGCAGCATGCTAGAAGAAATCAAGAGGCGACTAGAGAGGCTTGAGCGCGAGAATCGCCGACTTCGTCTGGCTCTTCTGGCGCTCGCGTTTCCCCTGCTCTTGGCGACGATTGTCGCGGCAAAGTCATCCAGTCGCATCAGCACCGAGGGAATCAGGATTCTCGATCACGCGGGGCGCCCCGCTATCGAGATGAAAGTTGATGCGGAGGGGCCATCGCTTGAAATGCGGGATTCCACTGGCGTCGTGGTGGCCCGCCTAGCTGCGACGAAGGAAGGCAGCACATTCAAGCTCATTGACACGAAGGGCAAGAATCAGATCGGCCTTTCGGGTATCCGGGGAGAGGCGGGCCTCGCGCTGTGGGACGAGGACGACAATTTCCGCGCCGGAATGATCGCCGCGAGAGGGGGATCAAATCTGAGTTTCTTGGCTGCAGACGGTAAGGTGCGAGCGTTCGTGGGCAGCGACGTTAGAAATGGACCGCAGTTGGCATTGATGGACAGCCTAGGAAAGCGTCGAGTACAGGTTGCAATGAACGACGAGGATAACCTCGCTAGCGTTCAACTGAAGGATGAGGCGGAACACGTGCGCGGCCTGATGCGGGTCGATGACGCGCCAGTATTTGCTCTGTTCGACGAAAACGGCGATCAGCGCTGGTCGGCCAAGACGTATGCCGATGCGACAAAGGTCCTCAAGAAGACCGACGCCAAATCTTCTGACTGCGTCATTCAAATTCACCAGTCGGCGAGCGACATCACCGACCGCTACGAAGAGCTATGCGAGATAGTGGGGAAGGCGCCATTCGGAAAAGACTGGGAAGTCGTGGCGTACCGGGATCTCCGCGCGAAAGCCTGCGCATGTGGAGCTGACGGTGTCATCTACCAGGGTCAGTCACACTGGGAGGGCAAGGAACCTCCAGACTTCACGGATGGACACGGAGAAATTCAGGGCCTCGCAATTAGACGACTGCCACCGGCAGCGAAGTGAACGTGTGGGGCGTAGCGACTTAACGACGAGGACCCGCGGGAGAAGGAGCAGTCCGAGACCGTCATCACCGCGAGACGCCCAGCCAACCGGCTGCTGTCCCATATCCCAGAAGTTTCGATTTCCCGTGTGAATCCACGCCCTGCTATGGCTTCTCCGAGTTTGGCCCCCATTAAGCCGCCGCCTTGAACTCCGAGAACCGCTCGAAGAACACGTAGGATGTCGCCGGAGGGCTAGGAACCGGATCGAAGGCTCGGAGGTCTCCTTTCAGGAAGGAGGCGCGCCATGTCCAATCTGACCTACGCTCTCACCGCCATCGCCGTTCTGTTGTGCGCGCGGCCGATCTCGGGGGTAGAACCTCAACCACTCAACGCGCCTCTCGATCAGGATGAGCGGCTCCTGAGTGCGCTGAACTGCGGTTTAGACGACGCCCCTTCGGGGTGGAAGCCCGTGGCGCAGTGGACCGTTCCCGGTCGCTATCCCCTCACGACATCGCTTCGCGCGTACCACGCAGCCTCGTTCGTGTCTGGGCGCATGAACGTCGATTACATGGTCTGCCACCTCGGTTGGTACAGCTCTCGCAAGCTTGCCGCTGATGCGTTCCGCGAAGGCATCTCACTCGTAGGCTCGCGCGGGGAGGAGATCGCTACCGTCGGCGAGCAGGCCGCGCTCTACCTAGGCGACGGCAAGATGCCTGCGGTCGGCAGCAACCCGCAGCAGAACACCTACCAGGTGACCATTCGACGGGGCCCTCTGCTGTTCGCAGCGGGGATCGTCACCACCCAGCCTTGGGACCGCGAGAGGCTGGAAGGATTCGGACGGGCGATCGATGAGCGTTTTCGGGCTCATCGGCAAGAGATCGACACCGCAAATGGCCCGCCACGCCTCCTGAAGGACAAGCTAAAGGAGCCTTCGCGCGGACCCGCCTGCAATCAGAAGTGCTCGATTCACGACGAAAAGTTCGAGGCTGTCCTTCTTTAGACGGGTGGCGGTCTGCGGATCGACGTTCGGGGTACCGAGGAACAGGGGAAGGCGAAGAAAGAGTATTGGGACGCGCGCCAGAAGCTTTTCCCGAACGCAGCTCCTCGCTTCATCGACGTAGGGTGCCTCCACGATCCGCTACACGACGAGGACTGGGCCTGCGCGTGCAACGCTTGTACCGCCGCCGAGAAGGCGTGGCGCACCGAGCACAAGGTGCTCTTGGACTGACCGGCGTTCGTCGCTAGTCCTTGGACGGGTCAGGCCGCCTTCGTGATCTCCGGGAGCCGCTCGAACAGGCGGAGCAGGTCCGGCGGCGGGGCGCTCAGCAGAGTTCGATACGTATCAACGAAGGTAGGCCAGCTTCTTGATGTGTCCAACTCGTGCGCTCGAGTCAAGCTGCCCTCGCCGACACACCCTCATGGACGGGGCGGATTGAACTCGAGGGCCTCCGGCGGGATCGTCTCGTTGATCGCGGGTTCGTATGTGGTCGTCTCTCGAGTGTGAAATTTCGGGAACTCCGTTGAGAACTCGACGCGGCGCAACAGGAACGACTTGAGATCGATCCAGAGCGTGCGTTTCGTGCCCGCGTAGTCCCCCTCGACCCGGCTGCACGCGGAACTGCCACACTCAACGTCACCGAGCCGTCTCACATCGGTCATGTCTTTCGTGCTGCGGCCCGGGATCACCCCCGGAAGGAGCAGAACGGGAACCGTATGGGCGGATCCACCGGAGACGCCCGTCGCTCCCGCAAGACCCATGGCCAGTGAAGCAGGGGTCTCCGTGGCGGCATGGACATCCCACCACTTCCGGATTTCCGACGCTCGTTGCCAGACGATGTATTTCTTCGTTCGACCCATGAAGCGCTCTCTGAACTCGAATCGGAACGAGTCCGGACGCACGAAGGCGGTCTCGAATGGGCGCTCTCCTGTGCGCTCTCCCGTTCCCTCGAAGTAGACGATGCGGACGACGCCGGAATCCCGATAGCTCCGACAGGTCGCGTACACCTGCGCCATTTGAGCAAGGATCTCGGAACCCGAGAGAGATTGAGGGGTTCCGGTCCCGACACCTCTCACCGGGGGTGCGGACATCAAGACCACGAGAAGCAACGACGCATTCGTCAGAGTCTTGATGTTCATGGCGGCCCTCCGTTGGGGCGGTCTCACGATATCAGGCGCAGCGAGTACCAGGGGCGCGGCGTCGGGTGCCGGACGGACTAGTGGAAGACGATCGTGCGTGCTCTCGGCCGTGGTCATCGAGTGTCAGCGTAAACGTACTCGTTGCATCATCGAGACGGGCGTGGTCCCTGCCGGCATTGCTCGCGCCGAACCGCTGCGTCTCCCGCCCCGGAGCCTCCCGACTCGAGTGAGCGCGTGTAGTCGGCGATCGCCTCCTGAAAGCGCCCTTGCGACTGAAGGATCCTGCCGCGGTTGTAGAGCGCCGTTGGGTCCGCGAGCCGCTCGATCACGGCGTCGAGGTCGCCGAGCGCGCCCACGACGTCGCCTTCGCGCACGCGGAGCGTGGCGCGGTTGATCCGGGCCGTGTGCTCGACGGCGTCGCACGCGAGCGCGCGGTCGAACGCATCACGAGCCTCCGGCCAGCGTCGAGCCGCCATCTCGAGGAGGCCCGCAAGGCACCACGCCTTCGCATCCCGGGGAGCGTGCGCCAGGGCGCGCTCGACGTCCTCCCGGGCGGCCGCAACATCCCCGCGCTCGTAGAGAAGGCCCGCGCGGTTGACGAGGGCCGCGGCATGCCGGGGCTCGAGGGCCAGCACGTGCGCGAGGTCCGCGAGTGCCTCGTCCTCGCGGCCCAATGCGCGCAGCACGAGCGCGCGGTCGAAGTACGCCTCGGCGTACGGAGGGCTCCAAAGGACGGCCGCGTCGTACTCCTCCAGCGCCTCGCGCCCGCGTCCGAGCCGCTGGAGGAGGACGCCGCGATCCAGGTGCGCTTCGCTGTTCGTCGGCTCGAGGCGCAGGAGCGTGGCGTAGTCCTCGAGCGCCCGGTCCGACCGGCCCATCGCGACGTGAATCCGCGCCCGGTTGTGCAGGAGAACGATGCTTTCGGTTTCGACCTTCGACGGCGCCTCGCGCGCAAGGCGGAGCAGACCCTCCGAGAGCAGCCGGAGCGCTTCCTCGTTGTGACCGGTGCGCATCTCGACGAGCGCGAGTGTGTTGTCGAGGAAGACGAGATTGACAGCCTTGGTTTCCGAATCGCAGAGGGCCTCGGCGAAGGCGATGGCCCTCCGAATCCAAACCCGCGCCGCGCCGTAGTCGCGCCGCTCGGGCGGATGGAGGCGGGCGTTCAAGATGGCCATGGCGTACGCGCAGTGGGAGCGAAGAGCGGGCTCGTCGGTGACCGATTCGATGTTCCGGCAGTACGCCTCGGCTTCCTCGTGCCGGCCGAGCATGAGGAGGGGAAAAACGATGTTCCGTCCCAGTTCACCGTAGGCCCGGTCTTCCAAGGCGCCGGCGAGCAGACGGGTCCCTCGTCGCGCCAGGTCGAGGCTCGCGTCATAGAAGCCCATGCGGATACAGCGGGCCGACGCTTCGACGAAGGGCTCGACCTTGAAATTGGTGGCGCGCTCGGCGTGGAAGGGGACGGCGCCGAGAGCGAGCGGCGGGGACGGCGCGGCGCGGAGGGCGGCAAGGCGAGCCTCGTGAAGGCGCCCGCGAACGGCGGCGCTGCATAGTTCGTACGCGTGCCTGGCGGAAGGATCTTCCGACGTGCAGTCGGATTCGACGTAGTGCCGAGCAAGGGCCCGCCGGCGCGAGAGGGAGAGCGCGGCGACGCGGCGGCCGGCGTACTCCTCCGTCGCGCTGCCTCTCGCCGCGGCGAGACGGACGCGTGCGTGAGCTTTCAGCGCGGAGTGAAGCGGCTCGTCCATCTCCTCGGTTGAAGTGCTCACGGTGAGCCTCAGCGTGCCGGGATCCGCGCGCCCGAGGAGGACAGCGATGAGCTCCCGATCCAGGGGATCGGCTTCGTGGACGTTCTCGAACCGCACCGTGGTGCGATGGGCTGTGTCGATGAGGGCGGCAATGAGGAAGTTCGCGACGCCGTGCGCGAGGCGCGCGGTGAAACGGCTGGAGTTGCCCTCTCGCGACAGGGACAGCGCACGGGAAAGAAGGTGGGAGACGGGGAGGAAATCTCCGAGATCCGGGGCAATCGACAAAAGGGTGAGCGCGTGTCTCAGCGCGACATCGGGCGCGGCGGCATACGCGCCGGGCACGGTCGCACGCAGGAGCGCGCCCGCGCCGGTATACGGGCCTCCATGGTTCCGGTGGCAGTCGACGACGAACGCGGACCCGATCGACGCCCGGCGATCGCGTGAGGAGACGCGCCGCGAGGGCCCGACGACCCATTCATGCCGCGCCTCCTTCGAAGCCGGCCTCAGGACGTTGCCCTATGACCCGCTAGGTCTGGCTCAGGCACACCGGGGTCGCCAGACTGCTCAGCGAGCTCGCGGTGTCGACGTGCGGGACGGAGGCGGCCATCCCGCCCGCGACGTTCTCGAGGTTCTTGTCGTCCAGTTCATGGGCGTCGGACTTCGCGGGCACGGCTTCGGGGATCTGACCGTCCTTCTTTTCGTTTTCGGGCATGTGAGTCTCCCTCCACTTTTACGCGATCGTACGCCCGCCCCGCTGGGCGTGGCGTGGGATTATCGGCTCAGAGCCAAGGAGGGGCTACGCATATGAAGTCCTTGAAGGGGCCTTTTTGCCTCATCGCCGTCTCGATGTCCATGGTTCTCGTTCATTCGGGAGCGGCCCGGGCGGAAAGCTACGTCCTGCCGTCGTCCGCCTTCCGGTCGGGGGCGAACGGGGCCGAATACCGGACGGATGTGAGGATCCTGAACCATGGAACGGGCGCCGTCACGGTCACCGTGACGTTCTACGACCAGGTGACGTCGACGCCGCAAACGGCGACCGGGTTCCAGGTCGCGGCGCGAAGCCAGGCGTCCTTCGACAACATCCTTCAGTCGCTCTTCGGAAAGACGCTGATTCAAGGGGCGTACGGCCCGATCCGGTTCGACTCCACGGGGCCGATCCTCGTTGCGGCGAACGTGAACAACGTGAACGCGTGCGGGTCCGGCGCGGTGTCGGGGCAGTGGCTTCCCGGACTCGCGGCGACGCAGGCGCTGAGGGCGGGAGTCATCGGGCAGCTGGCGGTGAGTGCGGGCTCCGGCTCCGGATACCGGTCGAACCTGGTGTTCATGAACCCCGGGAGTGCGGCGGCGACGGCGACCGTGAAGGTGCGGCGCGGCGTGGGGACGCTTCTCTCGACCGGGACGATCGGACCGCTCCCGGCCAACGGATTTGGCCAGGTGGCCCTCGATAGCGGGAGCTTTCCCGGGGTGGCCGGGAACACGGACACGAATCTGTGGCTGGAGTTCACGAGCGACCAGCCGGTTCTGGCCTACGCGACGATGATCAACAACGCGTCGGGAGATCCCTTTGCCGTGGTGGCAAGCGACGACGCCGCGCCAGCGATCAACGTGAATGCCGGCAGCTACGCCGGGACCTACGCGGGCACCGATCACGGAACGTGGATCGCGATCGTCGCGGCCGACGGAACGACGGTGCTGAGTGTCGTAAGCCCCACCGTGGGGAACTTCACGGGCAGCGGCGCCGTCTCGCCGTCCGGTGACCTCGACATCGCGGCCACGGGGCAGGCCTTCGGAGTCGGCTTCACCGTCGTCTGGCAGGGCCGGCTACAGGTGCAGGGCAGCGGTGCGGGCGGTTCCGGCACGTGGTCGGCGTCGAACGGCGGAAACGGGACCTGGAGCGGAACGAAACAGTAGTGCGTGCGGACGAGAATCCTCTACCGATCACCCAGCCTCAGGAGGCTCACATGCGCGGGCTTCTCGCAATCGGACCCCTCCTCGTCTGCCTCGACCTGTCCGGCCAGCAGCCGCTGGCGACACCGTTCTGACAGTGGCAAACGAATCCGGCGGAGCGAGCTCCGCGGACGTCGCGATCGTCGGCGCCGGCGTCATCGGGTGCAGCATCGCGTTCCATCTCGCGCGCCTCGGGTGCCGGAACGTCCTCCTGATCGACAAGGAGCCGCTCCCGGGCAGCGGTTCCACGTCGAAGGCGAACGGAGGCATCCGCGCGCAGTTCACGACGGACGTCAACATCGCGATGTCCCTCGCGTCGATGGAGATCCTCGACGCGCTCGAGGACGAGATCGGATGGCCTCCCGTGTACCGGAAAGCGGGCTACCTCTTCCTCACGGGCGACCCGGCGCGGCTCTCGGCGATGCGGGACGCCGCTGCCTTCCAGCGCGCGCGCGGGGTCTCCGTGGACGTTCTCGACGCGGCGGCCGTCCGGGAGAAGGCGCCCTGGGCGAAAGGGGAGATCGCGGGCGGAACGTTCGGGTCCCGCGACGGCTTCATCGACCCGGGAGGGCTGACGAGTTTCTTCCTCCGCGAGGCGACACAGGCGGGCGTCGCGACGCGCTACGGGGCCGAAGTGACGTCGATTCTTCGCGAGGGTTCCGGCTCGTTCCTCCTCACGACCTCCTCCGGCCTCGTCCGGGCGTCCGCCGTCGTGAACGCCGCGGGGCCGTTCGCGGGCCGCGTCGGGGCGCTCCTCGGCGTCGACGTTCCGGTCGTGCCCGTGAGACGGCATCTGCTCATCAGCGGACCGTGCCGGACGCTTCCCCCCGTGATCCCGATGACGATCGACGCCGACACGGGAGTTCTGATCCGAAGGGAGGGGAGCCGGATCCTCGTCGCCTACTCGAATCCGGACGAGCCACCGGGGTTCAACTCCGCGTTCGATCCGGACTTTCCGCTCCGGATCGCAGGCGCGCTCGACGCCCGCTTTCCGGTGGTCGGAGAAGCCGGTCTCGATCTCAAGAGAAGCTGGGCGGGCCTCTACGAGGTCACTCCGGACCACCACGCGCTTCTCGGTCCCGCCGCGGGCGTGCCGGGATTCATCGTGGCCGCTGGGTTCTCGGGGCACGGCGTGATGCACGCTCCGGCCGCGGGGCGCGCGGTGGCCGAGATGCTCGTCTCGGGACGGAGCGCAAGCGTCGATGTCTCCGCGCTCTCCCTCGAGCGGTTCGCGAAGGGCGAGGCGATCCACGAGACGATGGTCCTCTGAGGCGCGCGGGCGCGGTCGCCCCTCCGCCCCGGATATCATTCCCGATATGACCATGGCAGAAGACTCCAGCCCCGACGCGTGGAAGCGCGGCCGGGAGCGCGCGGAGCGGTTCCAGGCGGCGACCTTCCGGATCGCCGAGGCCGCGGCGTCGACCGAGAGCCTCCAGGAGCTGTTCACCAGAATCCACGTGATCGTGGGCGGCCTCATGCAGGCGGCGAACTTCTACATCGCGCTGCACGGCCCCGCCCGGGACGTTCTGAGCTTCCCCTATTTTGTCGACGAGAACGACGAGCCTTTCCCGCCGAAACCCCTCGGAAAAGGCCTGACCGAGTACGTCCTGAAGACGAGCCGCCCGCTTCTCGCGTCCCCGGACGTCTTCGAGTATCTCGTCTCGACGGGCGAGGTCGAACCGATCGGAAGCGACTCCATCGACTGGCTCGGCGTTCCGCTCCGCGGACGCGAGAGGACGATCGGCGTCCTCGCCGTCCAGAGCTATTCGGGGACCGTCCGCTACACCGAGGAGGACCGCGACCTCCTCGTCTTCGTCTCGTCCCTCATCGCGCAGGCCATCGAGCGCAAACGCTCCGAGGAGGCGCTTCGCGAGAGCGAGCTGAAGCTGCGGGCGATCGTGACGGCCATGCCGGACCTCATCCTGGTTCTGGACCGGTCCGGCCGTTACCTCGAGATCCTCGCGAACCGGTCCGAAATGCTCGTTCTGCCGCGCAAGGAGCTCCTCGGGAAGTCGATCCCCGAGGTTCTGCCGGCGCCCGTCGCGGCCCTGTGGCTCGAGAAGATCGCCGCGTGCCTCCTCACGGGAACGCCGCAAGCGATCGAATACGCCCTCGACGTGCAGGCCGGGCCGCGGATCTTCGAGGCGCGCGTCGTCGCGTACATGCCGAACGCCGTCATGACGATCGTGAGAGACGTGACGGACCCGGCGCGGGCCGAGGCGATCCTCGGCGTTCTCCACGAGACGGAGAGAAAGATTCTCCGCCACGAGCCGATCGAGCGGATCTTCCAGTTCATCTGCGACGAGGTCGCGCTCCGGTTCGAGTTCCCGACCGTGTGGATCGGACTCAAGGAGCCGGACGGGTCGATCAGCCAGCAGGCCGTGGCCGGGCCGGTCGCGGACTTCGTGAGGAGCAGCCGGTTCCGGTGGGACGACGGTCCGGAGGCGAGCGGGCCGAGCGGGGAAGCCGTGCGGACAGGGCGGCCGGTCGTCATCGAGACGAAGGATGACGAGCGGGTGTTGCACTGGAAGGCCGGGGTCGACGCCTTTCGTCTCGGCTCGGGCGTCTCGATCCCGCTCGTCGTCGGCGACGCGGTCCTCGGAGTCCTTTCGAGCTACTCGGACCGGCCTCACGCCTACGGCCCGGAGTCGATCAACCTGCTCACGCGCTTCGCGGACCAGGCGGCGCTCGCGCTCGTCGAGTCGAAGCAGCAGGACCGCATCCAGTTCCAGACGGCCGCGCTCGAGGCCGCGGCGAACGCCGTGCTCATCACGAACCGCGAGGGCCGGATCGAATGGGTGAACCCAGCGTTCACGGAGCTCACGGGATATCTCCCCGAGGAAGTCATCGGCCACACGCCGAGGGTCCTCAAATCGAGCGCCCAGGCGCCCTACTACTACGAAAAGCTCTGGGAGACGATCATCGCGGGCGAGGTCTGGCGCGGCGAGCTCCAAAACCGCCGCAAGGACGGGACGATCTACGTCGAGGAGCAGACGATCACGCCCGTGAAGTCGAAGGGCGGCGAGATCCGCCACTTCATCTCGATCAAGCAGGACGTCACGGCGCGGAAGCAGAACGAGGAGAAGATCCGCCACCTCGCGCTTCACGACCCGCTGACAGGCCTCTCGAACCGCCGCGCCTTCGAGGAATCCCTCGAGCGCACCGTCGCGCGCGCGCGCCGCGGGTCGGCTTCGTCCCTTCTCTTCCTCGACCTCGACAACTTCAAGATCGTCAACGACGCGCTCGGGCACCCGGCCGGGGACCAGGTTCTCATCGAGCTCGCCCAGCTCATCGTCGCCCTCGTGCGGCCGAGCGACGAGGTCGCCCGCTTCGGAGGCGACGAGTTCGCCGTCCTCCTCGACGGGGTCGCGCTCGAGGGGGCGCGGCTCACGGCCGAGCGACTTCGAAAATCCGTCGACGAGCACCGGTTCTACGTCGGCGAGCGCGCCTTCGACCTCGGAATCAGCGTCGGGGTGGTTCCCGTGGACGGGGGCACGGACGCGGCGTCGCTCATGGCCGTCGCGGACGCCGCGCTCTATACGGCGAAGGAGAAGGGCCGCAACCGCGTCATGGTCTTCGAGAACGCCGGCGTGGGCGTAACGTCGGTCCTCACGGAGGCGAGCCGCTGGGCGTCGCGGATCAAGGAAGCGCTTCGGGAAGACCAGTTCGTCCTCCACTATCAGCCGATCTTCCGGTTCGATTCCGGCCGCGCGGTCCACTACGAGGCCCTCCTTCGCCTCCGCGAGGGTCCGACGGACCTCGTGGCGCCGGGCGTGTTCCTTCCGGCCGCCGAGAGGTTCGGGCTGATGCCCCTCGTGGACGGATGGGTCGTGGACCGCGTCGTCGAGCTCCTCGGCAAGAGCCCCTCGGCGGAGATCTTCGTCAACCTTTCCGGTGCGAGCCTCGGCGACGAAGCGCTCCTGAAGCACATCGAGGAGCTCGTCACCTCGAGCCAGCTGGCCGCGGGACGCCTCGCCTTCGAGATCACCGAGACGACCGCCGTGCGGGACATCGGAGCCGCGCGCGAGTGGATGCGGCGCCTGAAAGAGCGCGGATGCCGATTCGCGCTCGACGACTTCGGCATCGGGTTCTCGTCCTTCTCCTATCTCCAGAGCCTCCCCGCCGACTACGTGAAAATCGACGGATCGTTCATCCGCGGCCTGGAAACGGATCCTTCGGCGCGCGCGCTCGTGCGGGCGATCGACACGATGGCGCACACTCTCGGGAAAGAGACGATCGCCGAGTGCGTCGAGAACCTCGAGACCGTGGGAACTCTCATCGCGCTCGGCGTCGAGTGCGGCCAGGGGTTCGCCCTCGGGCGGCCCGGGGCCAGGCTCCTGCCCGACGACGCTCCCGCGCTCGTCTTCCCGAAAGGGCGGCCGGAAACGACATCGTCCCCCGGAATGGGTTAGATTCGACGCGTGGAAAAGTGAGGAACCATCGTGAAAAAGCTCAACTGGTTTGCCCGTGTCTCCACCTTGTCCCTATTGTCTCTCGCACTCGTGTCCTGCGTATCGAAGAAAGAGTTCGAGCAGGTGAAGGCCGAAAACAAGACGCTTGCCGATGAAAAGCAGCGATCCGATAGAGAGCTGGGCGCGGCCGGTGCCGCGACCGCGGAAATGCAAGCCACGCTCGACGACGTGCAGAAAGGCCTCGAAGATCTCCGTATCAAGGAGCTCAAGGCTGTGCGGACGTCGATCGCGGTCGCCCAGGAAGGCAAGTCCGCGCCTGGGAAGCGCGACGAGCTGAAGGCCGAGATCGAGGAGATCCGCAAAAGCGTGAAGGCGAACCTTTCGAAGCTTGCGGCCCTCGAGAAGCAGAAGCACACGTCGGACCAGAAGGTCACGACGCTCGAGAGGCTCGTAGGCGAGCTCCGGCGGAACCTCGAGGAGAAGGAAGTCACGATCGCGGCTCTCGAGGAAAAGTCCATGGTGCTCGCGAAGGAAACCGAGGAGCTGCGCGGAACCGTAAAGGAGAAGGAAGCGGCCGTGCAGGAGAAGGAGGCCGCGATCGCCGACCGCGAGACGCAGCTTTCGACCGCGTACGTCCTCATCGCGACGCAGAGCGCCCTCAAGAAGGCGGGTCTCGTCGAGAAGAAAGGCTCCGTCCTCGGTCTCGGCGGCAATTGGCAGCGGACGGGACAGTTCGACGAGACGCTCTTCAAGCAGATCGACACGCGCAAGGACTCGGAATTCGCGGTTGGCGCCGCCCCGGGGAAGGCGCGCATCCTTTCGGACCACCCGAAGGACAGCTTCACGCTCACGGGTGCCGGACCGAAGGCGAGCACCCTGACGGTGACGGACGCCGCGCGGTTCTGGAAGGGCAGCCGCTACCTCGTCGTCATGCTCCCGGACTGATGAGCCTGAATCATCCCGAACGGCGGGTTTCGATGTCATCCTGCGAGATCTGAGGAGGCTTCATGAAAAAGACTACCACCGCCGTCGTCGCCGCCCTGGCCGCCATCGCGCTCGGCAGCACCACGCTCGCCACGATGAACATTCAGAAGGAATACAAGGCCAAGGACCCGAAGGCCAACTGCCAGAGCTGCCACGTTCCGAAGATGCCGAAGAAGGACGCCGCCGAGCTGAATGACTTCGGCAAGACCGTCAAGGGCGCCAAGGACAAGGACGGCAAGATCGACTGGTCGAAGGTCAAGGTCCCGACTCCGGCCGCGAGCTGAGCCATCGTTTACGACCGCGGCCTCCTGAGGCCGCCGCGCCCCCGGCACCGTCCGGGGGCGTTTTCGTTCGAGGCGGATCCGCGTGTCAGGAAGGAAGCGGCTCGAAGCGTGCCGTGAAGTGCCGGAGCGCGTGGGGCGCCTCCGTGATCCGGTAGCCCGGCAGGCCCCGGGCGTTCCGCGCGACCTCGAGGACGGCCTCCGCGACGTAGTCCACGTGGGACTGCGTGTAGACGCGGCGCGGAAACGCGAGGCGCACGAGATCCATCGGGCCGGGCCGCTCCGATCCGTCGGGCTGCATCCCGAACATGACGGTACCGATCTCGACACCGCGCACGCCCGCGACCTCGTAGAGCGCGTTCACGAGCGCGATCCCCGGATACTTCAGCGGCGGGATGTGCGGCAGAAGGGCGCGTGCGTCGAGATAGACCGCGTGTCCGCCGGGCGGCCGGATCATCGGCACGCCGCCCGCTTCGAGCTTCTCGGCGAGGTACTCGATCGACCGGATGCGATAGTGCAGGTACGGCTCCTCGACGACCTCTTCGAGTCCCCGTGCGATCGCCTCGAGGTCGTATCCCGCGAGGCCGCCGTATGTCGGAAAGCCCTCCGTGAGGATCAGAAGGTTGCGGGCCTTTTCCGCCCACGCGTCGTCGTTCATCGCGAGGAAGCCGCCGATGTTCGCGAGACCGTCCTTCTTCGCCGACATCGTGCAGCCGTCCGCGAGGGAGAACATCTCCTGGGCGATCTCCTTGGGCGTCCTTTGCGCCTGCCCCTTTTCCCGCAGCTTGATGAAGTAGGCGTTCTCCGCGAAGCGGCAGGCGTCGAGGAAGAAGGGCTTCTTGAACCGGTCGCAGAGGGCGCGCACGCCCCGCAGATTCTCGAGCGACACGGGCTGCCCGCCTCCCGAGTTGTTCGTCACGGTGACCATCACGACGGGTATACGGCCGCCGTCCCTTTCGAGAGAATCTTCCAGCGCCGCGAGGTCGATGTTCCCCTTGAATGGGTGGAGAAGGCCCGGCACGCGGCCTTCCGCGATCACGAGGTCGCGCGCCTCGGCGCCCTCGACCTCGATGTTCGCGCGCGTCGTGTCGAAGTGGTTGTTGTTCGGGACGACGGCACCCTTCTCGACGACCGTGTGGAAGAGGATGCGCTCGGCCGCGCGGCCCTGGTGCGTCGGGATGATGTGCTTGAAGCCCGTCAGGTCCCTCACCGCATCGCGGAAGCGGTAGAAGGAACGGCTGCCCGCGTAGGACTCGTCGCCCTGGATGAGCGCTCCCCACTGCGCCGCCGACATCGCGCCCGTGCCCGAGTCGGTGAGGAGGTCGATGAGAACGTCCGCCGCGTCGAGGAGGAAGACGTTGTATCCGGCCGCGGTGATCGCTTTGCGCCGCTCGTCCGTCGTCGTCGTCTTGATCGTCTCGACTGATTTGATTCGGAAGGGCTCGATGATCGTGCGAAATTCCATCGCGAAGGAGGATATCAGCGGCGTTTTCATTCCACGCGGATCGAGACCGGTGGCGAGGCGAGCTTCACGAACGGCAGTCGTGCCACGAACGTGTGGGCTCCGGGAGTGACCTTCCAGCGAACGGTGTACGGCCACGGGACCGTCGCGAAGGGGGCATCGTCCACCCACCAGACGATCTCTCGCGTCGAGGGCGAGACGACGGCCTTCAGGGCGACGGTGGCCTCGGCGCTGGGCGTCTCGGGATCCCGAAGGACACGCAGGCCGTTCTCGGGAGCGGTAATCCTGACGCGAGCAGTGACAGAGCCGAGACGCGGAGCACCTGCGGATTCCGCGGGGAGCGGAGCGGTGGGGGGCCCGTGGGGCGAGCGAATCTCCCCCCAAGCAGTATCTCCGGGAGGCCGGGGTAAACCCGCCGCGGCGCTCCAAGCCGCGTACCGCGGACCGAGGTCGACGAAGGTTCGCAGCCTCACGAAGCGACGTGGCGTGGCACGCGTTGCGAGAAGGCCCGAGCGCGCGTCGATCGCGAGTCGGGCGTGCGCGGCGCAGGGGTCGAGCGGCTCCTGTCCGGGCCGGAGCCACTCGGTGACCGTCTTCTCGCAGGCCTCGGTCGCGAGACGCCCCGTCATCGCGCAGAGGCGAACGCTCGAGAAGCCCCGCGGCGCGGGGAACGAAAGGTCCGCGAGGCCGTCCGTCTGGTCGGCGTGGAGCGACAACATCACCTTCCGCGTCAGCTCCGCCGCCGACCTGTAGCCGCTCAGCCGGTTCATGGGCTTGAAGTCCGGGTGGCCGATCCAGACGCCGACGAGGTAGCGGGACGAAAAGGCCACGGCCCACGCATCGCGATAGCGAGACGAGGTGCCGGTCTTCACCGCGACGGGGAACGGGTATTCCGTCACGCCCATCCGCGGAAAGCTCGGGAGGCGCGCCATCGGGTCCGCGAGGTAGAGCGTCACGGCGCGCGCGGTTTCCTCCGACATCACCCTTCTGGGCCGCGAGTGCGACTGCCCTTCCCAGGAGAGGGGCTCCGTGAGGACACCGTCGTTCGTGAAGACGGTGTATGCGCGGACGAGATCGTCGAGAGTGACCGGCATCCCGCCGATGGCGAGCCCCAGCCCGTAGCGGTGGACCGGGACGCTGCCGTCATGAAGCCCGACCGCCCGAAGGAAGTCGTATCCCTCGGCGAGGCCGATCCGGTCGAGGAGGTCGGCGGCCGGCACGTTGCGCGAGTTCGCGAGCGCGACCCGTGGAAGAAGCGGACCGAGGAAAAGGTCGTCGGCGTTCGTGATGCCGCCCGCCCCCCGGTCGAGATCCGGAAGGATCGTGGCGGGAGTGATCGTGCCGCGCTCCAGCGCGAGAGCGTAGAGGAACGGCTTGAGGGCGCTCCCCGGCGAGCGCGGGACGCGCGCGAAGTCGATCGCTCCCGCGTGCCCGGCGTCGGCCCATTTCGTCGACCCGACACGCGCGACGACGTCGTTCCGCTTCCGGTCGATGACGATCACGGCCGCATTTCCCGCCCCTTGCTTCTCCCACATCGCGACGGCGTCGCGAGCCGCCTGCACGACGCGCCGCTGGAGCGGCAGGTCGAGCGCGAGGCGAATCACGGTCTGTCCCGAGAGCATGCGGCGCATCTCCGGAGACCGCGCTTCCGCGGTGAACTTCAGGACCGCGTGAATGGCCTCCGGCGGCCGCTTGCCACGCCGCGGGATGCGCAGCACCGCGATCTCGCGTGTCGCGAGGCCGAGCTCGTCGGCCGAGACGGCTCCTCCCGCGCGGAGAAGCCGGAGGATCCGTTCCCCGCGCCGAATCGCGCGCAGCCGCCCCTCCGGGTCGAACGGATTCATGCGCCGCGGAGACTGCGGAATCGCGGACAGAAAAGCGGTCTCGGCCCAGGAGAGATCCTCCACCGGCTTGTCGAGGTAGCGACGCGCGGCATATGCGATGCCGTGGATGCCGTTTCCGTACGGGACGATCTCGAGATAGTGGCGGAGGATTCCGTCGCGTCCGTATCGCGCCGTCAGGAGGAGCGCGGTCACGGCCTCCTGCGCTTTTCGGAACAGGGTGCGCCGGCCCGGATGCTGAAGGCGGGCTACCTGCATCGCGAGCGTGGAGCCCCCGGAAACGCGACGCATGTGCCGGAGGTCCTCCACGAGCGCGCGGCCGATCGCGACGGCGTCGACGCCCGGGTGCCCGGCGAACCGATGATCCTCGACCGCGATCGTCGCGGCGGCGACCCTCGGAGGGACTTCCGGCAGCGTCCAGTAGCCGAAGCGGGACTGCTTCGCGAGGAAGGCGACCTCGCCGAGGAAGAGACCGTTCCGGTCGCGCAGGAGAAGCGTCGACTCGGGAGAGACGAGGCGCGCATTCCATGCCGCCGGGACGAGGACGGCGAGGACGAGGAGGCAGAGCCCCGCCGCCGCGGGAAGCGCGAGCCGGCGGGGCGGGATTTTCATTGGGAGGCGCATCGTCAGCCGTTCTCTCGTCTCCGTCACTTCGGGCGGGAGACCTCGAGACGCGCGCCGTTGGAGTTGCCGCGCACCGCCGCGTCGTACATGAGCTCGGCCTTGGCCGGAGGCTGGACGAAGGAGCCTGGTGTGGCCGCGCGGACCCGGAACCGGAAGTCGTACGTGCCGGCCGGCAGCGTGTCGTAGAAGTACGCGACGGCGTCGTCGAGGAACTTCACGTAAGTCGGCACGAGAGTGGGCGGTCTGCTCGGCGAGGCCTCGGGCGGCGCGGTGGCGAGCGCCGGGTTGAGGGGCTCGAGGCCGGCGGCGAGCGGCGCCGTGATCGCCACGTGATGCCGTTCCTGGGGATTCACGACCTGGACGTGGTCCTCGAGGACAGCACCGATCGCGAGCGGCACCGTGATCCCGGGCTCTCCGAGGGCGATCCGTTCCGGGGGCGCGCCGTCGACGATCCGGGTGAGCTCACGCGTGACGACGAAGCCGTTCGCCGCCGACGCGGCCCGGCTGCCGTCCTCGGCCGGAACGTAGCGCGTCTCGGCGGAGAAGACGAGCGGACGCGAGGCTCCGGTGACGGCGAGCGGTGTCTCCGCGGGCGCCGTGGAGGCGAGCATCGCGACGGTGCCGCCGGTCGCGGGGGAGAGGGGCATCGCCTTGTCGCCCTCCTTGACGATGCACGAGAAGGGCTCGGGCCTTCCGGAGCCCAGCACGTCCGAGAGCGCGAGGAGCGCCTCGGCGTTCGCGTTCGTCGAGCCCCAGCCGTCGCCGCGCCCGATCGTGACGAGCGCGCTGACGAGCGCGCCGAGGCGCGGGTCCTCGGGGACGACGCGGTGGAGCGCGCGCAGGACCTCGGCCAGGGTCCGCGGCTCGCTGCAGAGAAGAACGAGGTTGCCGAGACGATCGCCGTCCTGGAGACCGCCGTACACGGTTTTTCCTTCCCGGCTCCGCCAGACCACTCCATCCCAGAGAGCGTTGCTCAACGCGAGCGCCGTCTCGCTCTTCGCTTCCTTCGAGCGCGAGAAAGCGAGGAGGACCTCCGCCTTGCCCTCGAGCCTCAGGAACTGGGGTTTCCTCGCGAGTTCCGCGGCGTAGGCTGCGTTGAAGCGGCCCGCGTGCGCGAGGGCCGAGAGCGCCCATGTTCTCTCGAGGAACGGCTCGTTCCCCACGAAGCGCGCGTAGTCGGAGCGGAGCGCCGCATCGAGCGTCGTCAGCAGCCGCTCGAGGAGTTTGTCGTCGATGGCGAAACCCGCCTCCCTGGCCTCGACGAGGAAGTCGACGGACCAGGCGGTCAGGGAGACGTACCCGGAAGATCCAGGCCAGAACGCGACGAGGCCGTGCGGATCGATCGCCTCCGCGATCGCCTTCTGCGCGGCGGCGAAGGCGCTCTTCGCCCGCTCTTCGTCTCCAGTCCGGCCGAGAAGGACGCGCAGCTTCCGCGCGGCGGCAAGGGCGCGTGCGGCGCTCATCTTCTGTTCCGTGCAGCCGTAGGGATACGTCTCGAAGAAGTCGAGGCCGCTCGCCATCCGGACGACGGCGGGCTCGGACGAGACGAGAAGAGAGCGTCGGAGAGTCCCGGGCCGGACGGCGTCCTTGACTTCGGGAACCGTGACCGTCGTCCCCGGCGCGAGATCGAAGAGGACACGCTTGAGGATCGGATCACGATCGGGGCGGACCGGAATCTTCACCTCGAAGGCGTCTCCCGCCTTGTCACGTGCCCGCTCCACACCGGCGCGGAACGTGACCTGCCCGCTCGCGTTCGGGGGCACTCTCACCCCGAACTCGATGCGCTCGGGCCTGTTCGGCTCCATCGTGAGCGTTCGCGTGGCGGGCCCCTCGAGCGTGGCGCCGAGCACCTTCACCTGCGCGGAGGCCGGGCCCCCGCTGCCTTCCACGATCCGCGCCACGGCGGCGCCCGTGAAGGCGTCTCCCGCGCGAAGGAAGCGCGGGAGCGCCGGCTGGACGATGACGGGAAGACGGACGGCGATCGTCCCCGTCCCGAATCCGAACCGGTCGGGGCCGCTCATCGCCTTCGCGCGCACCCTGAAGTTCGTCAGGTTGTCGGGGAGCTGCACCTGGATCGTCTTCGTGCCGTCGGGCCCCACGAGAATCGCCGGGTCGTAGAACGGCACGCTCTTGAAGTTCCTGCGCACCGTCGTGCGGTCGAGGATTCCTCCCGCGCCTCCCTCGTCGCCACCCGGCGCTTCGGCAAACGGCAGGAGCCCGAAGACGGAGTTGCGCGTGTCGCGCACGAGGAGATGCGAGCGGACGGGCGTGATGAAGTCCGGGAGCGGGTCGAGCCGCTGCTCCTTGCCGAGCGCGAGGACGGCCTGATCCACGAGCCAGAGCGTGACCTCGCCCGCGAGCGGCCTCCCCTGCGGGTCCTTGAGCGTGATCGTCACGTCGACGGTGCGGCCCGGCATCGCGACGTCGGGATGCTTGAGGGTCACCGCGACGCGGTTGGCGACGGGCTCGACCTCGAGCCACGCGGTCGCCGCGAGAGTCGAGGGCCTGCCGAGGTCGGTCGCGTTGCCGGCGCTCGGGCCGACGCCGGGAATGCGGCCGCGCATGAGGACGAAGTGAACCGGCACGCGCGGCGCGAATGTCGGGAGGATGTCGAGGCGCAATGTTCCGGCGCCCTTTTCGACGTCGATCCATTCGTACCGGTTGCCCTCTGGCGCCTCCACGATCGCGAGCGCGCGCGCCTTCTGGAAGGGGCTCTGGAGAACGATCGCCGCCTTCGCGCCCGGCTGGTACTTCGCCTTGTCCGTCGCGACGGAGAAGACCTTCGTCGCGGGGCGGGCCCACGTGACGGCTTCGTCGCCGCCGGCGTAGAGATCGATCGAGACGACCTGCGCGCGTCCGAGCCGGTCGCGCGCCTCGAGCTCCACGACATAGACGCCCGAGGAGTTGATCGCGAGCGGGACGGTCAGCGGTCCGAGCTGGCTCTTCACCGTCTGCTCGCTCACCTTCTCGTCGACGACGTCCGTCAGGTACCGGGCGATGCCATCGGAGAAGTCGCTCGCACGGAGGACCGAGTGCCACTGCCGCTTCAGGAGGCGCACGGTGATCGCCTTTCCCTCGATCTCTTTCCCGTCGGGGCCGACGGCGACGACGCGAGGCGAGATCGTTTTCGCGTGCTCCACGAATCGCGGCACGTCGAGGCCGAGGACGAACGCGGGCAGCGCCGCGACACGTCGCGTGGACGTGACCGTCTGGTCGTCGGCACCGGTCACGGTAGCCTCCACGACGTAGGTGCGCGGCTGGGCGGTGGGCTCGATGGCCGGATTGAGCTTCAGGAGCGCGCCGCCGGATTCGCCCGTCGTGTCGTCCCGCGTGAGACGCGGCGACGAACGGAAGCGCTCGGCGCGCGAATAGCGTCCGTCGGAAGAGAAGCGGAAGCCCGCGCGCGCTGGAGGAGTCCAGTCGTACGGAAACTGGGTGACGCGCCACTGGACGGGGCGGCCGCTCACCTTTCCGCCGGCGTAGTAAGTCGCGGTGAGGGAAACCTGGAACTCTTTGTCGAGAGCGACCTGATCGGGGCCGTGGAGATTCACCTCGAACTCCGGAATCCGATAGGCCTCCATCCGGAAGCTGACGTGGCCAAAGGGACGTTTGCGCTTGTCCTCGAAATGCGCGTTGTAGACGCCGGTCGGGAGATTCTTCTCCTGGAAGAGGTGGTAGAAGCTCCCGCCCTCGGAGACCGTGACGGGGAGGCGCCACGCCAGATCTCCGGGTCCTTCGACGACGATCGTCCCGTCCTCCGCGGGTAGCGGGTGGAGCGTCCCCCGCACGCGCTCTCGCAGATAGCCCTTGATGTGCACGGACTCCTCGGGGCGGTAGACAGGACGCTCGGTGAAGAGATGACAGAGCGTCTCTGCCTGAGGACCGCGCGCCTCCAGCGGCTGGAAGGCCCAGTCGAGCCAGCTCTCGCGGCTCTTGCTCCACTGGTTGTCGGCGTAGCGTTCGGGGGGGTGGGCCGTGTCGAGAACGAGGACGTCCTTCCCGAGGGTCACGACGATCCGGCGCGTCGTGCGGCTCTCGTGGACGTTCGGGCGGCCGGGCGCGTCCCACCGGAGCGTGCCGTCCGGACCCGTAGTCCCGTCGACGAAGACTTCCCAGACCGACTTTCCCGGCATCTGGTGCGTTCCCTCGACGCGTACCTTCGCTCCCGCGACGGGAAGGCCCGTCGAGAGCGACGTCACCGCGAAGCGGACGGCCTGCGGCTCCTCGAGCGTCGCGAGCGCGAGATCGGTCGCCTGGATGCGCATCCAGCTCCTCAGGCTTCCTCCCTCGAGCGATCGGAGGCCGACGAGGTAGGTACCGGGCTCGCCCGGCCCGGAGACTTTCGCGAGGTGTGGCGCGAGGTCGAGACCGAACGCGGCCGCGCTGCCGTCGCGCTTGAGCGGAAGCGGGACGATGGCCGAGACCGGCGGCGAGCCGAGCATCTTCAGGTGCTGGACGATCGCGTCGGCCGGGACGTTCTGGTCGGGCGAGTTCCACGGGGCTGGCTCCTCGCCCGGTCCCGGCGGACGCTCGCCTTCGTCGGTGGCGACGGCGCGGTCGGGGAAGGGCCAGAGACTCCGGTCGAGAGGATCGATCTTCTGGATCCTGAGATCGAGCCTCTCGGCGCCCCTCCCGTCGACCGGAACCATCTGAGCGCCGAGCCGCTCGACGATTCCCTGGCCGGCGCTCCACTTGACGTACGCGGCGCGCTGCGGGAAGACGACGAAGGCCTCGCTCTTGCCGGCCGCCTCGAGCGCGCGACCGCGCTGATCCGTGAGCCTCGCCGGGAGGAGCGAGACGGAGTAGAGCGTGTCCCGCCGGAAGGCGCCACGGATCTCGAGCGTCCGTGCCGTGGTCTGGAACTTCAGATCTTCGACCGAGGGCGTGAAGCGCACGAGGTTGCGCGCCTCGACCGGGGAGACCGCGCGCGGTGCACTCGAGAACTCGACGACGATCGCGGGGCCCTCGGCGTCGCATCGCAGCGCCTGGTCCTTCCCGTAGAGCGTTCCCGACGGAGTCACCGGCACCCGGCGCTCGCGACAGCCGAACGCGAGGACGCGGAACGGCTCGCCCGTCGCGAACGAGAGCTCCCGCGCGGCGCCCGCGGCAGCCTCGTCGGCGGAGAGCCGTAGTGTGAGAACGGCCCGGGTTCCCGCCGGCACCGGATGCGCGAGGGACAGCGAGTAGGAGGAGGCGTCGGCGCGGCCAGACCTTTCGAGCGCCTTGATCCGGATTTCCTCGGGCGGCACGCGTCGACCGCCGGAGACGCCGGGGAGCGGGCGCAGCTCCAGCGTCACCATCTTCGCGAGCATCGCGGGGGGCAGGGACTCGCCGAAGGTGAGCGTGATCTCGTCGAAGGGCTCGAGTCCGTCGGTGCCGTCGCCGGGCACGGTCGCGATGGGCGCCTCGAGGAGCGTCGCGAGCGTCCCCGCCTTGCCACCCGCGGGGGTCACGCGAAAACGGGACAGGGCCGGCCAGGGTTCGGCGGGACGGAACTGGAGCGTTCGTGCGTCCAGCCAGCGGAACGCACCGGGCTGCGCCGGCTCGATCGTGACGAAGCGCTCGGCGTTGTCTTCGGGGCCCCCCTTCGCGGGCCCGAGGTCGGACGCGAAGAAGACCGTCACCGGATCCCAGCGACGGAGCAGCCGGTCCGGGACGACGCGAGGCCCCGTTTCGGCGCCGAGCGGGAGCGCGAGGAGCAAGGTCAAGAGCAGCCGTTTCATCTGGGTTCTCCTCCGTCCGGGGTCTCGTCCTCGGGCTCGGCTTCCGTCTCCGCTCTGTTCCCGGCCGCATCGTCTCTGTCGGGGCGCGCGGAGGCGGCCGTCGCCGCTCCGGCGAGTCCCGGCCGCGCGTAGATCCGGATCACGTCGGCGGGCGGGCCCGCGCCGGGAGGCTCGACGCCGGCCAGGGCGGGCCGGATCCTGATCGGGGCGGCGTCGGACGGAGCGCGCACCGAGACGAGGTAATCGCCCGCCGCGAGGTCGGGCATCTGGACGAGCCCTTCACCCAGCCGCAGGCCGGCGGAAGAAAGGAGCGTCGCGGTGACGAGATCCGAGCTCGCTCGAACGCCGACGCCCACGGCTCCGGAGCGCGAGACGTGGAAGCCGTAGAGTCGCGCCTGCCCGGCGCCGAGGAGGCTCTCGGGTCCGAGCCCCTCGGCGATCCTCGTCACGGGCGTTGCCGTCAGCGTCGCGCGGCCGCCGAGCGCGCCGCTGCCGAAAGAGCGGAGCAGGATGCGCGTTGGGCCGGAGGGGGCGTAGAGGTCGATGCTCACTCCGCCGCTGTGGATCGCGACCTCCGGCTTCTCTCCGTCGCGCATCACGAGCGAGAGCGCGGGGCCGGAGGAGCGGAACGAGAGGAGCGCCGGCGCGTCGGCAGCGACCGTGAAGGCGGCGACCTCGCCGGAGAGGCCCACGGCGGCCGGGGGACGCAGCGCCACGGGTGCCGTGGTCGAGGCGTCGCCGAAGAGGTCCGCCGCCTCGCTCCCCGCCCGGTCGACCCACGCGAGAACGAGACCGGGGGCGTGCTTCAGGAGAAGCGTGCCGCCGCCGGACGGAACGGCGAGGTCGTTGCCCCGGACGTTTCGTCCGTCGGGCGACAGCAGAATCGCCGGTTCGGAAGCGCCCCGGACGTGGAGCGCGCTCGTCGCGCCCGCGGCGGGCGCCGCGACGGGGATCCTGAGCGTCCCGGCGTCGGGAAACGAGGCCGCGAGGGGCGCGCGTGGCGCGAGCGGAGACGGGGCAGCCTGCGTCTCGAAGACGTCGAGCGCGAAGCGCGTCTCGGACGCGGACGCCGAAAGGAACGTGATCCTGTCGCCATCCGTCTCGAGAGTCTCGTCGACCGGCGCGTCGGGCGCGCCCACGAGCGCGACGCCGTCCCGCCCCTTCGAGACGAGGCCTACGAGGCCCGCACCGAGCGCCACGCGCAGGCGCTTTCCGCCGGACGGAAGGGCGAACGCGCGTGCGGCGCGTGCTCCGACGGCGCCGTCGAACGAGAGGCGATCGGCGCTTTCCGCGCGCGGGCTCGCGTAGGCGAGCCGCGAGAGGACGACATCCGCGAGGGGATCGCCCGGTCCTCCGGCAAGTGACACGGACGGCGGCGTCTCGAGCGCGGCGGCGAGCGACGACCCTTCCCCCGCGGTGGACGCCCCGCGCGGGAGCACGAGCCCGGGCTGACCCGTGGCCGCGCGTGCGAGGACGAGGACCGGTCCCTTCGCGTCGGCGAGGTCGACGACCGCCGCGGGGCCGGCGAGCGCTACCTCTTTTTCGTCGAGCCTCACGCGCGCGCCGCGGACGAAGCCTTCGGCGACGATCACGATCCTCTTCCCATGGGCCAGAACGAGTCCGTCGGCGGGAAGGGCCGGAGCGTCGGCGGACGTGCTCACGAGAGGCGGACCGCCGGAAGAGTCCAGCCGGAAGACCCCCGGGCGCTCGAGCGCAACGGCGACGGCGCCGTTCGGGAGCGGGCCTCCCTTCTCGAGCTGGCGCTCGCTCCACTCGGCGAGCGGCGCGACGGAAACCGAGAGCTTCACGCTCCCGCCGCGTCCGTCGACCGAGAAAAGGCTGACGCGAAGAGAGCGCGGCGCGCCGGTCGGCAGGTGGACGCGCGCCGCGTGTCCCGTGTCCTGGGCCAGAAGCGTCCCGTCCTCGGCGGCGACCGAGAGTCCCACGCTCTCCGAGGCGGTAGCCGCGAGCGACAGCATCGACCCTGCCGCGACGGTCACCGGGATCTCGAGGACGCCTCGCCCGGGGCTCAGGTCCTTCGCGATGGGAAGCGGCACCTCGGGGAGCGCACTCCTCACGAGCTCGCGCAGGGCGACGGTCGTTCGCGCCGTGGCCGTACCAGCCGGCTCGACACGGAGGGTGTAGCGCCCCGGGACGAGCGGCCGGACGATCGCGAAGTTCCAGTCGTCCGCGCGGTCGTCGTTCGCGGCCACGAGATTTCCGGCCGCATCGCGGAGGCGCGCGCGGACGTCTTCGATGCCGCTCGAAGCGAGCTCGTAGAGCCCGGCGTTGCCGATCGAGACCGGGATCTCCGCCGGGGCGGTGACCGCGCGTGAGAGCCCCGCGACGAGCGGCTCGGGAGCGACCGTTACGGCATATTCCACGCGACTGTCGCGGCGCGCGGCGCTCACTTCCAGGACGTACGAGCCCGTCTCGAGAGGACGATGGAAGCCGACGCCAGCCGGGATTTCGATCGCCGCGGCGCCGGCCCTCAGCAGGCGACCCTCCATGCCCCCGCTCAGGGCGACGTTCATCTCGGCGGGCGCGGGCAGCGTGAAACGAAAGCGGTCGGCCATCCGTTCGGCGCCTTCGGCCGGCTCCATCCAGAGCGCGGCGGCCTTACGGCCCAGCGGCAGGTCGTGCGGTCCGTGTCCGCGGAAGCGCAGCGGAGAGGGCTCCCTGTCGAGGGCGACGACGGCGCGGGTCGAGACCGCGGACGGGAGGACGACGAGGCGGTACGTCCCCTTCGCGAGGGTCCTTCGGATGTCTCCGTCCACTCCGGGCTTGAGGATCGGCCATCCGTCCTGATCCTCGAGGCGCACCGCGAACTTCCGCTTCAGGCCGAAGGCACGGACGCGGTACGTGCCGGCGCGCCTCACGTCGAGCCGAAGCTCCGCCGCTTCACCGGGGGCGAGAGACAGCCGCGCCGGAATCCCGTCCGTGACTGTCCCGCCGTCCACGACGGTGGTTTTCGAAAGGACGACTGCGAGGTGACCCGCGGAGGGCCCGCGCGGATTCACCGTGACCTGATAGTCGCCCTCGCGGAGATAGTCGGCGACGAGCGCGTTCCGGCCGACGCCGTTCTCCGCCTCGCTGCGGAACCGGGTGACGGTCCGTGTCCTCAGGAGCGCGCTCGTCGCGAGGAGCCCGGTCGTCTCGATCCGGTAGAGCCCCGGCTCGGGCACGCCGAGGGCAAAGGACGCGGTCTCGTCCCGAGCAAGGTCGAGCGCGCGCGGCACGCCCGGGAGGAGCTCCGGGAACTTCGGGAGCGCGGCGAGCGCTCCCTCGGGGAGCGGCGGAAGCGGGGCGTCCTTCGCGAGCGATCCGCGCCCGGCGGCGATCGAGAGCACGCGGGGCGCGTCCCCGGAGAGCGTGACGGCGGCCTCGTGAACACCCGGCGTCACGCGCGGATGGGGAACGGCGGGCGCTCCGTCGATCGAGATCGCGAGCGCTCCGCCGTCCTCGGTCTCGGCGCCGAGGATCGAATCCTCGGCGGTGACAAAGGGAATGCGCACGGTCTCCCCAGGACGGGTGGCAATGGCGAGAGGATCGGTCAGATCGAGCGGGAGCTTCCGGAAGACGAGGCCGGAGACGACACCCGGGCGCTTCCCGACGACGAGCGTGTACCACGCGGTCTCGGACAGGGACACGCTGGGAAAGAGAACGCCGCCGCGAGGCGCCTGGGGCGCGGGGGCGGCCTCGCCCGCCACGCGGATAGAGAGCGTCACGATTCCCTTCTTGACCGGATGAACCGAGAGCTCCCACAGCCCCGCATCGAGATCGGCGGTGCCTTTCCCGCGGATCGAGACCGGCTTGATCTGGTCGGAGCGCGGCGCGAGAGCAGGCAGGATCTGGATGCGTGCGTCGACGCCCGCCGCCTCTACCTCGTACGTTCCGGCCGCGGCGGTTCGGAAGAAGAGGGAGAGCGGTCCGTCGAGATTTCCGCGTCCCGCCCACGGCCGGCCCGGAGCGACGGCGATCGCCGCGCTCTTCAGCGGCGTGCGCTGCCCGTTCTCGACGAGCACGCCGGTCGCTTCGATCGCGTCGCGCGCGTCGGCGGACGGGATGCTGCCGATCCACCAGTCGCCGCCGCCGCGTACGGGATAGATGTCGCGCAGCTCGAAGTGGGTCAGGACGTACGGCTGCCCCGCGTCGCCCCGGACGGTCACGAGAGTGAGACCGTCGGCCTTTGCGGCGACGCTCACCGATGCCGCGGGCGGATTCGTCCGCTTGCCGATCGTGGCGCCGGCCGGCGCCTCGCGGAAGGGCTGGGCGTCGTCCCACGGAGCCGCGTTGAAGGAGATCGGTCGCGCCTCCGGAATCTCGAGTCCCACGAACGTCGCCGCGCCCCCGATGAGGTAGCGGTCGATTCCCGAGGCGCCCAGCTCGTGGCGCCGGCGCCCGGCCACGCCGTAGCGCGGGATTCCCCACATCAGGGAGAGAGGATGGTCGGGGCTCTCCTCCGCCCAGGGCTCGCCCGGGGAGCCATACGCGGACAGAAGATAGAGGCCGGGCTCGAGGTCGGCCGAGAGCCGCATCACGCGGAGCGGACGGCCGGGCCGTGGCGTCGTCACCTCGCTCTCGGGCTCGGCCGCGACGAGCCAGCTTCCGTCCTTCCAGAGGCGGAGATCCGCGATGCTCCTGCCGGCCGCCTCGACGGCGACCTTCCGCCGTTTGTCGACGGCGATCCACCAGGAACGCTTCTCGAAGTCCGCGAGGGCCGTCTCGACCCGCTTCGTCTCCACGAGGCGAGACGGTGTGTCGCCGTTCTTCTCGACGAACTCCCGGACGGCGAGCTTCGCGCGCCCCCGGGCCTTCGCATCCCCGTTGAGAACGATGCGGAACTGCCCTCGATCCAGGAAAACGTCAGACCGACCGTCCTCCTCACCCGGCGTTCCGGCGCGGGGGCCGGGGCCGGACATCCGGTCGACGACGGTGAGTGCGACGCCTTCCTTGCTCGTCGCGATCACCGCCCAGCGGCCGAAGCGGGGGATGCTGACGATCGCCACCTGGCGTCCCGCGGCCGGGATCTCCACGGGGACGACTCGCGCCTCCTCGGCGCGAAGCGAGAAGGAGAGGAGGACGAAAAGGACGGTCGACACGCGTTTCATTGGGTGCGCCTCTGATCCGCCCTCTTATCGCTCATGCACGGGGAATCATCAAGCGCGATGCCGGTCGCCAGGCGGGCACGGCCGGAGCCTTGCAGAGCTCGCGTACTCGATTACGGAGTATTTCGCTCCGTTTCAGAGGCTGCTTCCGAGGCCTTCTCGAATGGCCGCGGGAGCCTCACGACGGTCACCGTGCACGGAGCCTTCGCGACGACCTCCCCTGAGACGCTGCCGAGGAGCGTCCGGAGCGCCGAGTTCGCGCGCGCGCCCATGACGACGTGGTCGACGCGGTTCGAGCGCACGTACTCGAGGATCGCGGCGGCTGGATCCGTCGCCTCGAGGACGTGGAACGTGATCCGGTTCTCGAGGAGAGAGAGCGGGCGACCCCAGTGCTTGAGCTCGACGAGGCGCGTGAGGTGCTTGTTCCGTCCCTCCTCGTCGAGCGTCTTGTCGAGCGCGATGCGGTGCTGACGGAGGACGTTCAGGCACGCGACGCGCGCGCCGGGGACGGTCTCGAGGATCCGCGCGGCCGTGTCGCGCAGGGCTTCGTGGAGCGGCGATTCGCTCTCGGCGAGGTCGATCGCAAGGGCGACGATGGGCGCGGTCGACACCTGGGCGAGAATGGCCGGACGCGGAGTGGCCCTCGCGAAGTCGGGGTGGAACCGGCGCCGGATCACCGCGCTCCACGGGTCCTTGTCGAGGCGTTCCGAGCGCCCCGTCAGCTTCGTTTCGGCCGGGTTCGAGAGATCGAACGCGAGCTGCGCGGCGGTCGGATGGCGCTGGGCAGGATCCACCTCGAGGCAGCGCAGGACGATCTCCTGAAGCCACAGTGGATAGTCGGCTCGGCGCTTTCGCGGGGGAACGGGATCCCGATAGAGACGGCGCCGGAGAGCGCGCTTTCCCTTCGGATCCCCGAACGGGCGCACGCCGGTCGAGAAGAAGTAGAGCAACACGCCGAGCGCGAAAAGATCGCTGCGGGCGTCCCTCCGGTCGCCGAGGATCTGCTCGGGCGCCATATAGGGGGCCGTGCCGTACGGCAGGCGGAACTCCTCGCCCATGAGGTCCGGAAGCTGATCGTGGTGCGCGAGGCCGAAATCCACGAGCGCGGCGTCCCCCGTGCCTTCGCGAATCACGATGTTCGAGGGTTTCACGTCGAGGTGGACGACGTGCTGGCGGTGGAGGTCGTCGAGCGCGGTCGCGACCTTCGCGCCGATCGCCGCGACCTCTTCGTAGGGGAGGGGCAGGTCGTCGAGGCGAAGGAGGAGCGTCTTGCCCGCGATGCGCTCCATGACGATGTAAGGGTGGACGGAAACGTCGCTCTTCGCGACGAACGTCGGCACGTGCGGGCCCGAGAGCCGGGGGAGGATCATCTGCTCCATCTCGAAGCCGACGATCGCGGCGGGGTCTTCCCCCTCGAGGAGCGTCGGGATCTTCATGAGGAGCGGCATCCGGATGTCGCCCCGCGTGACCGCACGCAGCGACGCCATTCCGCCCGTGTGGATCAGGTCTCCGACGAGGAAGCCGTCGACGACCGCGCCCTTGCGGATCGGGCTCGTGCCCACGCCGGTCAGAGCCCCCACGCGAGGCGGTCGGCGAGCATCGCGGGAAGGCCCGCCGCACGGATCTTCCCGGCCGCGGCCTCGATGTCGTAGGCGACGCGGAACGTCGTGATCTCTCCCCGCGCCGCGTCGAAGAGCGCGTACGCGGCCGCGGGATTTCCGTCGCGCGGCTGGCCGACGGAGCCCACGACCGCGAGCCAGCGGCGCCTGGGGAGGAGCGGCACCGGCACGCCGGCAACCGGCCGGAAGGCCGTCGTCTTCGCGGCGCGGCCGGCCACCACGGGAACGTTGTAGAGCGCGGGCTTGTGGACGTGGCCGCACGCCGTGAGATGGCTTTCCGTCGCGCGGAGCGAGCGCGCCGCGTCTTCGGCGTCCGTGACGTACGACCACCGGAAGGGCGCCGCGGCGTCCGCGTGGACGCACAGGAGGCCCTCCTCCTCGTGGGCGATAGGGAGAGCCGCGAGGAACGCGCGGTGCGCGGGGCCGAGCTGGTTCCGCGTCCATTCGAGAGCGACCTCCGCGGGCGACGACATCGTTCGCGCCCTTTCGCCCACGGCCTCGTCGTGGTTTCCGCGAATCGCGATCCCGCCCTTCTCGACGTGCTCGAGGAGCGTCTCGACGACCCACTCGGGATCCGCGCCGTAATTCACGTAGTCGCCGAGAAAGACGAGGCGGTCGGCCGACTGCGACCGCGCGTGCGCGAGACACGCCTCGAGCGCCTCGCGGTTCGCATGAAGATCAGCCATGAACGCGATGCGCATCGTCGATCGATCGTATCCCCTCGGTGCCCGAAGAGCCCGCCGCGCGGCTACACTCTCGTCGTTCCCTGTCTCCATCGGAGGTGTCCGTGAGCCTGTCCCGACGCCGTCTCGCCTCACTGCCGCTCCGAGGCGCCCTTTCCCTGCTCCTCCTCGCATCGGCTGCTGCCGCGCAGCCCGTTCCGGAATCGCTGTTTTCGGGGCTGCGCTGGCGCATGATCGGCCCCTTCCGCGGGGGCCGGACGGTCGCCGCGAGCGGCATTCCGGGGAACACGAACGTCTTCTACGTGGCGGCGAACAACGGCGGCGTCTGGAAGACGACGGACGCGGGCCACGTCTTCACGCCCGTCTTCGACGAGCAGCCTACGGGCTCGATCGGCGTCCTCGCCGTCGCGCCGTCCGCGCCCGACACGATCTACGTCGGAAGCGGGGAAGGCCTGCAGCGTCCCGACCTTTCCGTGGGCGACGGAATCTACAAGTCGCGGGACGCGGGAAAGACGTGGACGCATCTCGGGCTCCGGGACGGGCAGCAGATCGCCGGCCTCGCCGTCCACCCGCGCGACCCCGAGCGCGTGTACGCGGCGGTTCTCGGGCACCCTTACGGAGCGAACGCCGAGCGCGGAGTCTTCCGCTCGACGGACGGGGGAAAGACGTTCTCCAGGGTTCTCTTCGTGGACGAGGACACAGGTGCGTCCGCGGTGGCGCTCGATCCCCGGAATCCGGACATTGTCTACGCGGCGCTGTGGGCTGCCCGCCAGGGTCCCTGGGAGAACGGGTCATGGCAGGGCCCGGGGAGCGGCCTGTACAAATCCACCGACGGAGGGACGTCGTGGAACAAGCTCACGAAAGGGCTTCCCACGTTCGCCGAGGGCCTCGGACGCATCGGATTCAGCGTCTCGCCGGCCGATCCCCGGAGGATTTACGCGACTGTGGACGCGGACGAGGCGCACGCAGGGGTCTACGTGTCGGACGACGCCGGGGAGAGTTTTACGCGGGTGAATGGCGAGTCGAGAATCTGGGGGCGCGGGTTCGACTTTGCCGAGGTGCGCGCGCACCCGAAGAACCGCGACGAGGTCTGGGCGGCGAACACGACGACGTACCGGTCCACCGACGGCGGAAAGACCTTCGTGCCCGTGAAGGGCGCTCCCGGCGGCGACGACTACCACACGATCTGGTTCCACCCCGAGAACCCGGACGTCGTGCTTCTCGCGGCCGACCAGGGCGCCACGATCTCGGTGAACGGCGGGGCGACGTGGAGCAGCTGGTACAACCAGCCCACCGCGCAGCTTTACCACGTGTCGACGGACAACCGCTTCCCGTACTGGGTCTACGGAGGGCAGCAGGAGAGCGGCTCGGTCGGGATCGCGAGCCGGGGCGACCACGGCGCCATCAGCTACCGCGACTGGCATCCGGTCGGCGCCGAGGAATACGGCTACGTCGCGCCCGACCCCCTCGATCCGGACGTCGTCTACGGCGGAAAGCTCACGCGCTTCCGCCACTCGACGGGAGACGTGCAGGACGTCTCTCCCGCACCGCTCCGCGGCACCGCACGGTTTCTCAGGACGGCGCCGGTCGTGTTCTCGCCCGCGGACCCGCACGTCCTCTTCTACGCGGGGAACGTCCTTTTCCGGACGACCACGGGTGGGAAGAGCTGGGACGTCGTGAGCCCGGACCTCTCGCGCGAGAGCCCGGACGTGCCGGCCTCGATCGGCGTGTACCGCAAGCCCGAGATGTCCAAACAGGCCCGCCGCGGTGTCATCTACACGGTCGCCCCGGCGAAGAAGGACGTGAACGTGATCTGGGCGGGCACGGACGACGGACTCGTCCACCGCACGAATGACGGCGGGAAGACGTGGTCGAACGTGACGCCGCCGTCTCTCACGGCGTGGAGCAAGGTCTCCCTGATCGAGGCCTCGCCGTTCGACGACGAGACGGCCTACGCGGCCGTGAACCGATTCCGCCTCGACGACCTGAGACCCCACGTCTACCGCACGCACGACGCGGGCAAGACCTGGAAGGAGATCGTGAAGGGCCTGCCGGACGATCCCGTGAACGCGGTGCGCGAGGATCCCGTTCGAAAAGGGCTCCTCTATGCCGCGACCGAAAGAATGGTCCACGTCTCGTTCGACGACGGTGAGAGCTGGCAGCCGCTGAGGCTGAACATGCCCGCGACCTCGATCCGCGACCTCGTCGTCCACGGGGACGACCTCGTCGTCGGCACCCACGGGCGCGGCTTCTGGATCCTCGACGACGTGACGCCCCTGCGGCACGTCGACGCGGCGCGGAAAGCGGGAGCGGCCGGCGCGCCTTTTCTCTACACGCCCGCCATGGCAACGCGCGTGCGCCGCAACCGGAACACGGACACGCCGCTTCCGCCGGAGGAGCCCGTCGGCCAGAACCCGCCGGACGGCGCGATCCTGGACTTCGTTCTCGCGGCGAAGCCCCGCCTGCCGGTGACGCTCGAGATCCTCGACTCCAAGGGAAAGCTCGTGCGCCGCTTCGCGAGCGACGACGTTCCCGAGCCCGCCGTCGAACCGTTCGTCGTGGCGCCGTACTGGGTGCGTCCGCCCCGCGTCCTGCCGGCGGCGCCCGGCATGCACCGCTTCGTGTGGGATCTCAGGCTCCCTGCGCCGCCCGCCCTCGAGCACGAGTACCCGATCTCCGCGATCCCCTACGACACCCCGAGGGAGCCTCTCGGTCCTCTCGTTCTCCCCGGGACGTACACGGTGAGGCTCACGGTGGACGGCGCCGTCTTGACGACCCCCATGACCGTGCGACTGGATCCGAGGATCTCGATGTCCGCCGCGGACCTCGCCGCGCAGGCAAGCCTCCTCGAGAGGATTACGCGCGCTCTCGAGCGCCTCGAGAAAGGGCGCGCGCGGCTCGCGGAAAAGCCACCAGCCCGGCCGCGCCGCGACCGCGCCTCCCTCGCGGCTGCGCTCCTCCGCGTCTACGGGATCGTCGAGGGCGCCGACGACCCGCCGACCGCGCAGGCCATTCTCGCGGTCGACGAGCTCGAGAAGAGAATCGCGGACGCGCTCTCGAAGAAGGAGGGAAGCGCCCGCTAGGCTTCCTTTGGGTCGGCCGCGTGCCTCCTCGCGAGCGCGCAGCGCTTCTCCCAGGTCTCCCGCGCAAGCGCGACGTCCTCCAGGAACCAGCCGAGCTCCGAAAGAAGGAGCGCCTGCGGCCCGTCGACGGCGGCCTTGGCGGGGTGAGGGTGGAAGTCGACGAGAACCATGTTCGCGCCGGCGACGACGCCCTGCGCCGTGACGTGCATGAGGTCGAGGATGCCGTCCGGCGCCCGGTCGCGCGAGCCGACGGAGTGCGACGGGTCGATGCACACGGGGAGGCGCGTGAGCCGCTTGACGACGGGGACGTGCGAGAAGTCGACGAGGTTCCGGTGCGGGTCTCCGAGGTTCGTCTTGATGCCGCGGAGTCCGAAGACGATCTGCGACTTGCCCTCGGACGCGAGGTACTCGGCCGCGTTGAGGGACTCGTTCAGCGTGATGCCGAAGCCGCGCTTCACGAGGACGGGGAATTCCGTCTGGCGGCCCACGGCCTTCAGGAGCTCGAAATTCTGGATGTTGCGCGTGCCGATCTGGAGCATCACGCCCGTCGGCTTTCCGGTCCTTTCGAGGCACTCCGCGATCTCGTCCACGTGGCTCTCGTGCGTGACCTCCATCGCGATCACCCGGATGCCATACGTGCCCGCGAGCGTGAAGACGTCCGGGAGACAGCCCTTCCCGTGCCCCTGGAATGCATAGGGGCTCGTGCGCGGCTTGTAGGCGCCCATCCGCGTCGTCGTGAGGGAGAACTCCTTGAGGGCGCGGAACATCGCCTCCACGTTGTCGTTCGTGTCGACGGCGCAGAGACCCGCGAAGACGTTGAGATTGTCCTGGGAGAACTCGACGCCGTTGTACGTGAACCCGTTCGCGCGCCGGTCGTCCTTGTGGCGCCCCAGCATGCGGTATTCCTCGGAGACGCGAACGACCCTCTCGACGCCGGGAAGCAGGCGGATGTCCTCGATCGCGAGGCGGTGCGTGTCGCCGATGAGGTAGACCTCGGTCACGGTTTTCTCGGCGCCCTTCACGCGGTGGACGCGCACCTCGATCCCCGGCAGCCCGCGGAACGTGTTCAGGAGGTCGCGCTCCCGCGTAGCGTCGGCGGCGAGCGCCGGGTCGAGGAGGACGATCATCCGATCCTCTCCGGTCCGGCCGGAAGGCGGTCGACGCGGCCCTTCTTCGTCGTGCGGGCGGGATAGGAGCCGAGGACCTTGAGGTAGGGGCACTCGGCCGACAGCGACGCGATGGCCCGGGTCGCGGCCTCGTCCGTCTCGGCCCCTTCGAAATCCACGTAGAAAAGGTATTCCCACGGATGCCGTGGCACGGGGCGCGATTCGAGCTTCGTGAGGTTCAGGCCGTGCGCATCGAGGAAGTTCAGGCAGTGCGCGAGGGCCCCGTGGCGGTGGGGGGCCGAGAAGACGAGAGAGGTCTTCGTCGGGATGCGCGGGTCGGGTGTCAGGGCGAGCGCCGACACGACGACGAAGCGCGTCCAGTTCTCCTCCTGGTCGGCGATGTCGCGTTTGAGGACCGAGAGACCGTGGCGCAGGCCGGCCTCCTCGGAAGCGATCGCGGCGAGCGCGGGGTCGGCGGTTTCCTTGACGTGCCGGGCGGCCTCCGCGGTGTCGACGAACGGAATCGCGAGGACGCCCGGCAGCGCCGCCAGGGCGTGCGTGCACTGGGCGAGAGCCTGCGGATGCGAGACGACGCGCGTGATCCCGGAGAGTGCGGCGCCGGGTACGCCGAGGAGGCAATGGCGGACCTCGAGGATTTCCTCGCCGACGATCTTGAGCTCGGTGTGGCGGAGCAGGTCGTAGGTTTCGTTGATCGAGCCCGCCGTCGTGTTCTCGATCGGGAGGAACGCGTAGCCCGCCTCGCCGGACTCGGCTTCGGCGAGCGCCCGCGCGAACGTGGAGAACCCGAGGAACTCCATCGCCGCTTCGCGGTCGCCGAAGTACTTGCGCGCCGCAAGGTGGCTGTACGCCCCCGCGGCGCCCTGGAAGGAGACACGATGCGCGTTGCCGAGCGCACGCTCTTTCACCTTCCGGTCGAGGAGCGTCTCCTCCTGCACCTTCACGGACATCGCGATCACCTCGCGGAAGATTTCCGTGGCGCGGAAGGGGTCGAGACCGAGCTCGCGGGCGATGGATTCGACGCGCAGGAGGAGACGCGTTTCGCGGTCGAGGTCGCGGAGAAAGGGCGCACCCCGGGCCTTCAGCCGGCCGACGTCCGCGACGTGCGCGAGGCGCGCGGCGAGTGCCTCGAGGATCCGGCGGTCCGTCTCGTCGATGCGCTGCCTGAGGGTTTCGAGCTCGTCCATCGGCGTGAGCATCTTACCGGGCGCGCCGTGCGCGAGCGGGGCCGGTTCATGCCCGTCCCCCTCCGGCTCGGCGCGCTGCGGCCGGTCCGGCGGGCCCGGGGATCTATATTCCCCGGGTGACGGCGACTCCCGAGACCGCGCCTTCCCCGGGCGGATCCGCGCGGCCCTTCGCGCCGGGCCGGCTTCGGTTCTTCGCGGGGATCCTCGGCGTCTTCACGGCGATCGTGGCCGCGAGCGCGCTCCAGCACGCCGTCGTGGAGGCCGTTCTCGGCCACGAACGAGTGGTCTCGTTCGGGAGGTCTCTCTCCGCGACGGCGCTCACCTGGTATCTCTGGGCGTTCCTAACGCCCGCGATCGCTTTTCTCGTCCGGCGCTTTCCGCTGACGCGGGGCCGGTGGCGCTCCAGCCTTCTCGTCCACCTGCCGCTGAGCGCGCTCCTCTTCGCGAGCCAGACGGCGCTCTTCAGCCTCGCGAGCCGCGCGATCGGGCTGTCTCCGGATCTCCTCAGGCCGCGGCTGCGCGCGCTGCCACCGCCTCCGCCGCGCAGCGCCGTCCAGGACATCCTCGTCGGCTACGCGTTCCGCGGTGCGGGGACGTACGCCCTCATCGTGCTCGGTCTCATCCTCTTCGACTACGTGCGCAAGGACCGCGAGCGCGTCGCTCTCGAAGGACAGCTCGCGCTCGCCGAGCTGAAGGCGCTCCGCATGCAGCTCCAGCCTCACTTCCTTTTCAACACGCTGCACGCGATCGGCGTCCTCATCCACAGCGACCCGAAGGCCGCCCACATGATGCTGACGCGCCTCGCGGAGCTCCTTCGCCTCTCCCTCGACACGGCCTCCGAGCCCGAGCTGCCGCTCGAGACCGAGCTCGCCTTCGTCGAGAGATACCTCGCGATCCAGAAGGTGCGGTTCGGGGACCGGCTGACCGTGCGGTACGCGCTCGAGCCTGGCGCGATGCGCGGGCTCGTCCCGACGCTCGTGATGCAGCCCCTCGTCGAGAACGCCCTCGAGCACGGCCTCGCTCCCCACGCCCGGCTCGGCGTCATCGAGATCTCGGCCGCGCGGGACGGGGACGCCCTCACGATCAGGGTCCGCGACAACGGGAACGGCCTCGCGGAGAGGGCGCCGCGCCTCCGGAGCGGGGTGGGACTTTCGAACACGCAGGGTCGGCTGCGACAACTTTATGGGGACCGCTCGCGTCTCACCCTTTCGAACATTGCGGGAGGAGGCCTCGAGGCGCTCCTCGAGATGCCATGGCGGGAGGCCCCGCTCCCGTCGACGCCGGGAGGAACATGAAAGAAATACAGGCCTTCATCGTGGACGACGAGCCGCTCGCACGCGGGTGGCTGAAGACCCTCCTCCTCGAGGAGCCGGGGGTGACCCTGGCGGGCGAGGCCGGCGACGGGCGCGAGGCCGTCGGGGCGCTTCAGGCCGTGAAACCCGACCTCCTCTTCCTCGACGTCCAGATGCCGGAGCTCGACGGGTTCGAGGTGCTACGGGCGCTCGGAAAAGACGCGCCCCCGGTCGTCGTCTTCGTCACGGCCTACGACCAGCACGCCCTGAAGGCGTTCGACGTCCACGCGCTCGACTACCTCCTCAAACCCTTCGAGAAGGAGCGTTTTCGCGTCGCGATGGAGAGGGCCCGCGAACACCTGGCCCCGCGCGGGGGCGAGGCCGCGGCCCGGCGGCTCATCGCCCTTCTCGAATCGCTCGGCGCGAAGGCGGGCACCCGCGACCGCGTCGCCGTCAAGACGGACGGCGTCATCAAGCTCGTGAAGCTTGCGGACGTGGATTTCATCGAAGCGGCGGGCCGTTACGTGATGCTGCACGTCGGGAAGGAACAGCACCTCCTGAGGGAGACGATGAACGACCTCGAGGCGCAGCTCGACGCCTCCGTATTCGCGCGCATCCACCGCTCGGCGATCGTGAACCTGGACCGCATCCAGGAGCTCCAGACGGAGAGCCACGGCGAGGTAACGATCGTTCTCGACGACGGCCGCACCCTCCGCTGGAGCCGCAGCTACCGCGAGCGCCTCGAGGCGCTCCTGGGCTCGGAAAGCGCGGCCGGCTGACATGGAACGACTTCTCTCGGCCGTGATGGCCGCGAGCATTCTTCCCGCGGACGACAGGTCGGCGGCGCCTTCCGAGGCCGCCCCCGTGCGGGCCGAGGTCCGCGTCGACGCAGGCGCCCGGCCCGACTTCTCCGGCATCTGGAAGCTGCTCTCATCTCTTCCTCACGACGAAGGTCGAGGACGGCCGCGCGTCCTTCTCGTACCGGAGGGTCTACGACGCGCCGGTTTCGCCCGTGCCTGAGCCCGTCGCCGTGCCCTGACGCGCGGGACTCTGCTATTCTTCGCGGTCCGATCGAGTGCGGTGGGAGTAGCTCAGTCGGTAGAGCGTCGGATTGTGGTTCCGAATGTCGCGGGTTCGACCCCCGTCTCTCACCCCAGTTTTTTCACGTTGTTTCAAAGCCCCGGATGCGCCCGTAGCTCAGCTGGATAGAGCGTCAGACTCCGGATCTGAAGGTCAGGCGTTCGAATCGCCTCGGGCGCACCATTCTCGTTCGGGGCGGCGGCCGTCGTCTCAGGGCCCGACCACCGCCGACACGAACGCGCCGTCGCCGCTCCTCTGTCCGGGCTGGCCGCCGTCATTGATGACCGCGTAAGCGACCCACGGGTTGCCACCCGAGGTACGCGTGACGAGCGCGTAGCCGCTCGTCACGCCGGGTGCGTACGCCGCGAGAATCGTTCCGATCTGGAAGAAGCCCCTCGCGGGTACCGACGTGTCCGTCGAGCCCGCCTTCTGGCCGGTTGCCCCGTCGTAAAGGTCGATGTGGAAACCGTCGGCGTTCCCGTCGACGGAGCCCACGTTGACGAGCGCGAGGTTCGTGCGATTCTCGCCGTTCTGCTGGAGGCCATAGAGCCAGGCGGACCCCGTGGCTTCGGATCCGGCGGGCACGGCCGAATAAAAGAGGCCGTACCGGCCGCCGCCCCCGGGTGAGGACGTCCGGGCTCCGATCGAGACGCCCCGGAGGTCGCCCGTCTGGTCCGTCGCGAAGAGAGCGCCCGCGAACGTCGGGCCGGGAGCCCCCGCGATGACCCCGCGGTCGCGGAGAACCTGCACGAAGGCCGGGAGAATCTGCTGCTCGTTGGGAAGGAGCGTGATGTTGAAGTTCGCGGCGCCGCCAGGGAGCGCGCCCGTGACGTAGGTCAGGTGAAGCGTCCGCCCGCTCGCCGAGAAGTTCGTGATGACGAGCTCGGTCGAGAACGCGCTCGTCTCGACGACGACGGGAAGCGTCGCGGCCGATACCGCGGCCGCTGGGGTCGCGAGAACGGGCTCGACGAACGAGCCGTCGGAGTTGGCCTGATCGTTGATGACGCCGTACGCGTAGAAGGCCGCGCTGCCCGAGACCCGCTCGACCTTCACGTATCCATTCGACATGTTGAGCCCGTTGGACGCGAGGATGCCCGATACCTGGCTGAAGCCGCCAGGCGCGAGCGCGATGTCGGGGAGAGCCTGCGTCTGCGGGTGGGCCGGATCGCCCGAGACCACCGTCAGGCGCAGGGTGACGTCTCCGTCTCCCGCGGCG
>JBBQRP010000030.1:0-35517 GCA_038214715.1 Thermoanaerobaculia bacterium
GTGCGGTCGGATGGGTGACGAGGAGCGTGGCGGTCGCCGAGCGATAGCGATGCGGCGTGTAGAGTTTGAGCGTCTGGTTCGAATCGATGGCCGCGGGCGGGATCTGGAGCTTCGCGACCTGACAATTCGGCGGGGCGCACAACGTGCTGGTCCCCAGGCGCCGCGCGGCCTCGCCCAACGTTACGGCGATTCCCCCGGTCATCTCGCCTGAAGTGGCGTTCGCGGCGCCCTCCCCGTGGATAAACAGGTAGTTTTGCCCCACGTAGAGCAGCGGGTTCTTGAGCTCGCGGTCGTCGTGGACTTCGGAGATCGAGAGCGGCAGATTGCGCTCGCAGTTGTCGCGGGGGTTTGACGGACCGGGCAGGGTGACCGCGACTTCCGGGTATCGACACCTGTAGGTACCGTTGTCGAAGAAGCGCTCCCCGCCTGGACGACACGTCGTCTGGTTCTTGCACTGCCCATTTCCCCGGTTCCTCACGTGTACTTCGCACTCGAAGTGCTTCGCTCCGTCGTTGTAATCGAGCCCGTCCCCGAATTGATCTCTCGCTCCATGGACGGGGACCCCAGACCCGCAGACGTTGCAGAGCACGTCTTCGACCTTCGACGGAGAGACGACCCTCTTGTTTGTGGTCGGGAGCAGATCGCAGGGCGTTCCGGCAAATCCGACGGCGGGAATCGCCAGGACAGCGACGAGAAGAGCGGAAAGCGAGGCGCGGTTGGTCATGGGCCTGGGCTCCTTCCTTCATGAACGCGCGGCTTGTCGTACGAAGGGGTCACGGCCGCGGCTAGAATCTGTAGCGCAGGAACAAGACGATGGCGACTGATCCGTCCTCCGACGTGACGCGAATGCTCCAGGAGTGGAGCGCGGGGGATCCCTCCGCCGCCGACCGGCTGCTTCCCATCGTCTACGGAGAGCTGCACCGGCTCGCCGCGAGCTATCTGGGGCGCGAGAAAACCGGCCACACCCTTCAGTCCACGGCTCTCGTGAACGAAGCGTGGATGAAGCTCGCGGACCAGAGCACCCCGTGGCAGAACCGGGCGCATTTCCTCGGGGTCGCGGCGCAGGCGATGCGGCGCATCCTCGTGGACCACGCACGGCGGAAATCCACGCAGAAGAGGGGCGGCGACGGCCTGCGCGTCACACTCGCGGAGGTCGCGGCAAAGGAGAGCAACGAGGTCGACCTCGTGCGCCTCGACGTGGCTCTCGAGAAGCTCGCGGCGTTGGACGAGCGGCACGCGAAGATGGTCACGATGCGGTTCTTCGCGGGCCTCACGGTCGAGGAGACCGCCGAGGCCCTCGGCATCTCGGAAAAGACGGTCAAGCGCGACTGGGCAGCCGCGAAGGCGTTTCTCCACCGCGAGCTCGAGGGCGCGCGGTGACGCCCGAGCGCTGGCGCCACGTCCAGCGCGTCTTCCACGAATCGCTCGAACGCCCCCGTGCCGAGCGCGCGGGGTTCCTCTCGGCCGCGGCGGCCGGGGACGCGGAGCTCGAGGCCGAGGTCGTGTCGCTCCTCGCTTCGGCCGACACGGACGAGGCGTTCCTCGAAACGCCGGCCGGGCCTCCGGAGGAGCCCGCCCGGGCGCGGATCGGTCCGTACGACGTCTTGCGTGAGATCGGCCATGGCGGGATGGGGACCGTGTATCTCGCGATCCGGGCCGACGAGCAGTTCAAAAAGCGCGTGGCGATCAAGGTCGTTCGGCGCGGGATGGACACGGAAGCCGTGCTCCGGCGCTTCCGGCAGGAGCGCCAGATCCTCGCGGGCCTCGAGCATCCCAACATCGCGCGCCTCCTCGATGGAGGCAACACGGAAGACGGGCTTCCCTATCTCGTGATGGAGTACGTGGAGGGCGAGCCCGTCACGGAGTGGTGCGAGCACAAAGGGCTCGGGACGCGAGAGAAGATCGCGCTGTTCCGGACGATCTGCGGCGCCGTCCACTTCGCTCACCAGAATCTCGTCGTCCACCGCGACCTCAAGCCCGGCAACATCCTCGTCGGCACGGACGGCACGCCTAAGCTCCTCGACTTCGGGGTCGCCAAGCTCCTCAACCCCGAGGTCTCGGGCCGGACGATCGACCTCACGGGCGCCAGCGTGCGCGTCTTCACGCCCGAGTACGCGAGTCCCGAACAGGTCAACGGCGAGCGCATCACGACCACCACCGACGTCTACGCGCTCGGCGTCCTGCTGCACGAGATCCTGACGGGTCGCAGACCCGAGACCGGCGCCTCGAGGGCGAAACGGGTTCTTCCCCCCGACCTCGACACGATCGTCGCGATGGCGACGCGTCCCGAGCCGACGCGGCGCTACGCGTCCGTCGAGCAGCTCTCGGAAGACCTCCGGCGCTATGTCGATGGGCTTCCCGTCAAGGCGAGACGCGACACGTTCCCGTACCGCACCGGAAAGTTCTTCGCCCGCCACAAGGCCGGTACCGCCACCGCCGCGCTCGTCGTCCTCTCGCTCGTGGGCGGGATCCTCGCGACCGCGCGCCAGGCGCGCATCGCGGAGGCCGAGCATGCGCGGGCCGAGCGCCGCTTCGAGGATGTCCGCAAGCTTGCGAGCTCGTTCCTCTTCGAGTTCCATGACTCGATCCGGAATCTCCCCGGCTCGACTCCAGCGCGGGAGCTGATCGTGAGGCGCGCCCTCGAATACCTCGGGACGCTTGCCAAGGAGTCCAGCGGGGACCGCGCCCTGCAGCGCGACCTCGCCGAGGCGTACGAGAAGCTCGCGGACGTGCAGGGGATCCAGGGAGCGGCCGGGCTCGGCGACGCCGCGGGCGCCCTCTCGAGCATGAAGACGGCGGTCCAGATCCGCGAGCAGCTCGTCGCCCGCCCGGCCCCGGACGCGCGCGACCAACGCCTCCTCGCGAAGACCCTGACGGCCCACGGCGCCGCTCTCTCCACCACGGGCGACGTTCGAAACGGGGTCGCCGTATCCCGCCGGGCCGTCGAAATCCTCGCGACCGCCGTCCAGGAGACTCCCGGCGACCGCGAGCTGCGCCGCGCCCTCGCCGAGGCCCATTTCTTCCTCAGCAACAGGCTCTCGGCGGCGGACGACGGGGAAGGGACCATCTCGGAAATGCGGCGCTCCCTGGCGGCCTACGAGCTTCTGCTCGCCGACGCCCCGCGCGACGTGCGCTTCCGCCGGGCCGTCGCGCTCTGCAACAAGTACATCGCGAGCGCTCTCGCCCTGCGGGGCGGGCGGTCGTTCGACCCCGGCGTCGCCCTCGCCGGATACCAAAGGTCGCTTGCGATCGAACAGGAGCTCCTCGCCGAAGACCCTACGAACGCGCTCTTCAAGCGCGACCTCTCGCACAGCTGGGGCGGCTGCGGGGAATCGCTCTTCGCGCTCGGCCGGCCGGAGGAGGGCGCGGCCGCGTACGCCCGGGCGATCGCCCTCAGGATGGAGCTGGCCGCGGCGGACCCGAAGGACATGGGAATCCGCGAAGCCATCGCGCGCGCATACATCAATCTCGCCGCCAACCTCTCGATCGCGGGCAGGTCCCGGGAAGCTGTCGCAACCCTCACTAGGGCCCAGCCCATAGTCGACGAGCTCGTGGCGCGCGACGCTTCCAACGCCGTCGTCGCGAGCCAGCACGCCGGCCACGCCCTGGTCCGGGGCGAGGCTCTCGAGAAGGGCGGGGACGTCCGCACCGCGCGTGAGTCCTTCGACCGTGCCGCACGGGAGTACGAGGCGATGAATTCCGAGGGCCGCCTGCCCGCGTCCGCGCGGACCTACCGGGACCAGGCGATCGCGGGTCGTGCCCGGTGCGACGCGGCGCTCGCGTCGACCGGCGTCCTGAAGAAACCAAAGTCGCGCGCGACTCAGTAAGATCCCCCGGATGAACGGACGCCGTGTCGTCGTGACGGGACTGGGAGCCGTGACCTCCCTCGGGAACGACCTCGCGTCGACGTGGGAAGGTCTCGTCTCGGGCCGCTCGGGCATCGGGCCGATCACGCTCTTCGACGCGTCTCTCTTCCGGACGCAGCTCGCCGCGGAAGTCAAAGCCCTGCCGGACGGATTCGACCCGCGCCTCAGGCGCCGCCTCTCGCGCACGGACATCATCGGCCTCACGGCCGCGGCCGAAGCCCTCGCCGACGCGGGGCTCGACCTCGACCGTGAGGATCCGAACCGCATCGGCGTCGTCCTCGGGGGAGGCGTGTCGGGCCTTCTCGACAGTGAGAACTATTTCCGCGATCTTCTCGCGAAGGGTCCGCGCCGTGCGCGACCGACGAAGGTCCTCAACCATCCGCCCGACCAGACGACCGACCGCATCGCCGAGCGCTGGGGCTTCCTCGGACCCCGCTCCACGATCACGACGGCGTGCTCGTCCTCCGCCACGTCGCTCGGCTACGCCGCGGATCTCATCCGCCATGGATTTTGCGACGTCGTCGTCACGGGCGGTTCGGACACGTTCGCGCGCCTCACACACGGCGGATTCAACGCGCTGCGCTCGGTCGACCCGGAGCCGTGCCGCCCGTTCGACCGGCGGCGCAAGGGACTCACGATCGGCGAGGCGGCGGGCCTCCTCGTCTTCGAGGACGAAGAGCACGCGCGCCGCCGGGGCGCAAGCCTTCGCGGCCGGTTTCTGGGCTACGGCGTGACGTCCGACGCGCACCACATGACGCAGCCCGAGCCCACGGGCGAGGCCGGCGCCCGAACGATCGCGGCCTGCCTGCTGGCCTCCGGGCTCAACGCCAGTGACGTCGACTACGTGAACGCCCACGGCACCGCCACGCCGCAGAACGACTCCGCCGAGACGGCCGCGATCAAGAGAGCCCTCGGAAATCGAGCGCGGGAGATCCCTCTTTCCTCGATCAAGTCGATGCTCGGTCACTGTCTCTGCGCGGCGGGCGCGATCGAGGCGGTCTCGACCGTATGCACGATCGAGACCGGTCTCATTCCTCCAACGATCCGCCTCGACGAGCCCGATCCCGAGTGCGACCTCGACAACGTCCCGAACGTGGCGCGCGAGACGCGCGTGAGGGTCGCGCTCTCGAACTCGTTTGCGTTCGGGGGCAACTCGACGGTCGTCGCCTTCGGGGCCGCGTGAAGGCGCCCGTCATCACGGGCGCTTCCGCGGTTACCGCTCTCGGCCGGACGCTCGCCGAAACGCGCGCGGCGCTCGACGCCGGACGCTCGGCGGTCGCGCCCGTCGAAGAGGCTGGCGAGCGGGCCTCCGGCGCGCGCTCGCCCGCGGCCCGCATCGGCACCTTCACGACCGAGCCCGAGCTCGCGAAAGCCAAGGCGCGCCGCCTCGACCGTGGCAGCCAGTACGCGGTCGTCGCGGTCCGGCAGGTCCTCGCGGACGGGACCTACTCGATCGCGGGCCGGGAGGAGCGCATGGGAATCCTCATGGGCACGGGCTCGGCGGGCGCTGGCCCGCTCACGGAGCTCGAGCGCCAGATGGCCGTCGAGTCGCCCGACGCCGCGTCGCCGTTCCTCTTTCCGAACACGGTCGCGAACGCGCCCGCCTCGCAGGCCGCGATCGAGGTGGGGATCAAGGGACCGAACGTCACGATCATTCAGAAGGACCCCGCCGCTCTGAACGCGCTCTTTTACGGCCGGATGCTCCTCGCGGACGGCCGGGCCGAGGCCCTTCTCGTGGGCGCGGCTGACGAGTGGAACCTCGTCTATCACCGGGCGTACGAGAGCGTGCGCGCCACACGCACGGCCCGTCGCCCGGGATTCGTCCTGGGTGAGGGCGCGGGAGTCGTGCTCGTCGAAGACGAGGCCGCCGCCCGCTCGCGCGGGGCCCGAATCGACGCCCGGGTCGCCGGGATCTCCTCGCGCGGATCGGCCGTCTCACCCCACGTGCGACGCGCCGATCCCACCGTCCTTGCCGCGGCGATCCGGGCCGCGCTCGCCGAGGCGCGCCTCGCACCCGCCGACATCGGTCTCATCCACCTCTCGAGGAACGGCTCGCCTTTCACGGACGCCGCCGAGGAGGCCGCGCTTCGTGAGGTCTTCGGCCCGGGCCTTCCACGCACGACGGCCGTCAAGGACTCCCTCGGGGAGAACCCCGCGATCGGCGCGATCCAGCTCGCGCTCGCCGCCGCCGAGCTCCGCGCGAATCCCGGAATCGGTGCGGTCCTCATCGACGCGTTCGGTGCCGGCGGAAACATCCTCGCGGCGGTCCTGACGGCTCCATGAAACCGCGCGCGTTCACGACCTCCTTCGAGGTCCGCTTCCCCGAGGTCGACTCCTACGGCGTCGTCTGGCACGGCCACTACGTCCTCTATTTCGAGGTCGCGCGAAACGCGCTCTGCGCGACGTTCGGCCTGACGCCCGCGGACGCGCTCGCGCACGGGTACAAGGTGCCGATCACACGCGTCGAGATGACTCTGAAGAGACCCGCGAAGCTCGACGACCGCCTCGAGGTGTCGGCGGTTCTCGCGCCGGTGCCGACCGCGAAGCTCGTGATGGCCTACGAGATCCGCCGCCTGCCCGAAAGGACCCTTCTCGCGACCGGCACGACGGAGCAGGTCATCCTGAATCCGTCGGGCGAGCTCCTCCTCACGCTCCCGGCGCCCGTGAAGACGCTCGTGGCGCGCGTCCTCGCGTTCCAAGGCGGAGAGGCGGAGCCCGACGGAGCGAAGATCCTGCCGCCCGTCTGACGCTCAGCCCTGCTTGGGAAACGTCGCCACGGCACGCGTCGGCTCGCCGGGAGACGACGAGAGTTCCAGCGTACCGCCGTGCGCCCTCACGATGCGCTCGGCGATCGGGAGACCAAGACCGGTCCCGGCTGGCTTCGTCGACACGAACAGCTTGAACAGGTCGGCGGTTTTCGCGACCGCGACGCCGGGGCCACGGTCCGTGACGGTCAGCCGCCAGAAGGACCCCGCGTCCTCGACGCGCGCCGCGACGTCGCGCGCGGCCGCCCCCTCCGCTTCGACGGCGTCGAGCGCGTTGCCGACGAGGTTCAGTACGACCTGGCGGACCCGCGCCGGATCCAGCCGCGCGGGCGCGCCGCCCGGGTGGGGTGCGAACGAGAGGCGGATGCGTCGGCGGCCGGCCTCCGGCTGAAGGAAGGCGACGGCCTCGCCGGCGGCCTCGTTCAGATCGGACGGAACGGGGCTCAGCGGCGACGGGCGCGCATAAGAGAGGAAGTCCGTGAGGAGGCGCGCGAGGCGGCTCGTCTCGAGGCGCGCGGCCTGCGCGAGATCCACCGCGGTCACCGTCCCGGCCGCGCCCTGCGGCGCCGCGCCGGGGGCGAGCCTTTCCTCGAGAAGCTCGAGATTCAGCCCCATCGCGTTCAGAGGATTGCGGATCTCGTGAGCGAGCCCGGCCGCGACCTCCCCGAGCTCGGCGCGGCGCTCGGCTTCGGTGCGGGCCGCCTCGACGCGCCGCGTGCGCTGATAGAGAAGGATCACGGCCGCGGACGCCGCGAGGATGCCGAGAAGGGACACGATCGCGGCGGCGAACGTCTTCAGGTACAGCTCCCGCCGCAGCCGCTCGACGCGCTCGGCCAGGACGCGCCTCGAGACTCCGAAGCGCAGGACGGCGAAGTCGCCGACGTTGACCTCCATGTTGAAGGGATCCCGCTCCGGAGTCTCGACCTCCGAGATGCGCGCGTTCGTCCCCGGCTCGGCGGGCTTGACGTCGAGGACCTTCGGCCCCTCCGCGCCCGGCTGGGCCCTGCGGTCGGGAACGGTCAGCGTGCCCCTGTAGGCGTAGAGAACCTCCTTCTTCGAGCTGTCCAGCACCTCGACTTCCGTGAGGATCTGCCGCTCCGAGAGGCTGGAGGTCACGAGCCGGTCGATCTCCGTCTGCTTCAGCTTGAGGACGTAGGGGTCGCCCGAGGAGCGCTCGGCGATGCCGCGCGCGAGGCGCTCGGCGTCCAGCTTCGTGTGGAGGATCGCGTCGTTCACGACGTCCTTCGAGAGCGACTTGAAGAGGAGGTGCCCGAAGAGGACGACCGCCCCCGCCGTGAGGAGACCGAGGACTCCGAGGACGAGCGTCAGGGAACGGCGGAAGGCCCGGCCTTCGGGATCGATCACGGCCGGAGTCTAGCGGGACTGCGGCCGTCTCGACCTTGCGGCTACTGGAAGTAGCCGTTCACGTCCAGCACTAGATTTACCGTCCCCGTGGAGGAATTGCCCACCTTGACCGTTCCCGTGCCGTCGAGCGCGAGCTGAAGGATCGAGTTGCCCGCGCGGGTCTGTCCCGGATTGAAGCTGGTCGTCGAGGTTTGCGGCAGGTTTCCGTCCCCCGGATAGAACGTGAGAGCTCCTCCGAACGGCGGGTTCACGACCGTCACGTTCGCGGAGACCGCCCGTGCGTCCGACGGAATTCCGCAGACGCCCGCGATCGCGAACGCGCGGTCGGGACTTCCCGCCGCGGCCAGCGCCGGACCGCCGAGCGGCCCGTTCGCGTTGCGCGTGTCGATGAGCCGGCAGGGCGGGAGTGTGTAGAACAGAATCGCCGACCCCGCCGGCAGCACCGTCACGTTCGCGAAGGCGCCGCCGTAAGGACACGCTCCGAGCGTGAGGCTCACGTTGAGCGTGAGCAGCGTCCCCGCGGTTCCGGCGGTGAACGTGATCTGGTTCGTCCCCTGTCCCGACGTGATCGTTCCGTTCGTGATCGTCCAGGCGTAAACGGCCCCGCCGATGAGCGCGACGCTCGCGACGCGGTTCGGCGAGCCCTCGCCCACGATCGAGGGCGCGTTCATGACGAACGGCGGCGGGGGCGGGCACGTGAAGGGGGCGATGTTCAGCGTGTCGAGGCCGATCGTGTCCCCGGCTCCCGAAGTGTCGGTAACGAAGTGTCGGAAGCCGAGGCGCCCGGTGAGAGGGCCGGGCGGGAGGCCGGAGAGCGTCACGCTGAAAAGCGTCCAGGCCGACGGGTATCCGCCGACGGTCAGGGACGGATTGACCGAGAGAAGGAGCGTCGTGAAGTCCCCGACGCTCGCGTCGGTCGCGCCGACGTTCGCGCTCGTCCCGTTCGTGCTCAGCCGGACTTCCAGCCGGTCGACCGCTGGCGCCACCGCCTCCGTCCGCGTGTAGAACGTGAGGACGACGCCGTCCTCGAGGTTCGTGAGCGAAGGCGAGATCAACCAGTTGCTGATGTTCCCGCCGAACGTCGCGGCGTTGAGGTTCGAGGCGGCATAGCTGGAAGCGGCTCCGCCCTGCGAGGAGAAGACCGCCGTGTTCCCCTGAAACCAGCCCGTCGAGCCGGCGGGGCTGCTGTTGTTGACAAAAACCCAGCCGGCCGCTCCGAGACCGGCGACGGAATCGAAGTTCTCGACGAGCGGCTGGGCGGTGGCGACGTGCGAGGCCGCGAAGCCCGATACCAACGCCGCGAACGCGGCGACGGGAAGGACGAGGAGAAGGCGCGAGGCGAGCTGACGCATCTTGTGCCTTCTTCCTAGTTCCAGCCGATGTCTTTGAGCAGCGGGAACGTCAGGTCGTTCGGCGGCATGACCTCGTGCGTGAGGTCGCCGTTGATCGCGGGTTCCATGAGCTGGTTAGGAAACGCGATCGTGTCCCAGTGGGAGACGGAAGAACCCGACTGAAACGGATTCGGCGTGTAGAGCAAGGCCCGATTGAGGGCGTCGGCGCCGAGGCGGACCGAGAGGTTGAGCCCGAGGTTCGCGGACATTCCGGAATGCAGCCGGGAGCGGGTCGAGAGAGCCCCCTTCAGCCCGTTCCCGTCCGGCAGCGTGATCCTCACCGAGGGAATCGTGATGGTCGGGTCCGTCCCACCCAACCCCGGCGGCGGCGAGCCAGCAGCGTTGTCCACGACCACGGCGCCGACGGCTCCCGCGTCCTGCGCGGCCTTGACCTTGACCGTGAACCCGCAGACCCCGCGGTCGACGAGCGCGATCTTCCCGTTCACCGCCGCAGCGTTCAGGGCGGAAAACGCCGTGCAGGCGAGCCCCGAGCCCGGCGCCGTATCGACGACCGGCAGGACCTCACCCGTGATGCCCGGGCTGTTCAACGCGGGACCGAAAGCGGCCGTCCCGATCGAGTACGCACCCGCAGCGCCAATGGGCGCCGTCACGGTCAGGAACGGCGTCCCCGCCTGGAGGACCGTCGGAACCGCCCCCGTCACGTTCGCGCCCGTCCAGACGAGCTTCCGCGAGTTGAGGGCCGACGCCACGCGTTCGGGCGCCGTCATCTGGGTCCACGTCTTGCTCGTGGTCGTATCGAGAAGAAAGTCGTCCCAGATCGACGGGAGGTTCTGAAGCTGGGCGCCATTCGAACCGTTCGTGAACGTCTGAAAGCCGAGGCCGTGCGCAAACTCGTGCGTCAGGACCGTCACGAGATCGACGTTCCCACCGTGGTTGTTGTCGAGGCCGAGATAGAAGAAGACGCCGTCGAGGCATCCGGCCTGGCCGAGGTTGACGTTGAAGTGGGCGTTGATGTCGGCGGACGTGTTGTTGAGGTCGGCGCCGAAGTACTTGTTTCCGAGCGCCTTCGGATACCAGTGCCCCGCGACCGGGGCATTGTTGAAGTCGCGGAAGACGAGCGCCGCCCCCGCGCTGCCGAGGACGGCCGACGTGGAGTTGCAGGTGAGGGCCTGCCAGTCGGCCTTGATGACGATCGTCACCGTGCTCGTCAGCGTGGCGCCCCACGTGTTCGCGGCGGCCTGGAAGGCGTTGAGCCGCTGCTGACCCAGTGTCGTTCCCAGGTTGCCGCCGACCGGCAAGACGACTGTCGCGTCGTTGAAGCCGACCCCCGGGGGGTCGTTGTTCTGGATGACGATGGTGACGGCGCCGAACGCGCGCCCACCGAGGAGCGCGGCCGCCGCCAGAAGGAGGGCCCTACAGACCCTACCGGACATCGGGCGACTCCTTGCCGTCCGGCTTGCGGGCGGGCTCGGCCGGCTTCGCGAGCCTCGGGTTCGCGGCGACGGCCGCCTCCGCCTTCTTCCGGCCCTCGACGCAATCCATCGCGAGCTTGCCGCCCGGAGCCTTCGTCACGACCATGAAGCTTTCGAAGCGCTCGTCGAGCACCACGCCGACGGCCCCGCCGGGACCAAACCTCATTTCCAGCGGCTTCTCGGCGAGCGGTGCCGCGTCCCCGGGAGCCGGGCGAGGCGAGACGAGAGCCCCGATCTCGCTTGCGTCAGGCTGCCGGATCTTTCCGGTCACGGGGTCGACGAAGACGACGAGGCCTTTGGACACGGCCCTCGTCTCGGGCTGCGGCGCCTGCTGAGCCAGGGCGCAGGATGGGCCGGGGCCGAGCACCAATGCAATAACGACCGCAGACAGACGACCAGCCTTCATCGCGAACCTCCGACTTCTGCAATGGAGTGACGCGAACGCGTCGCAACTCACCGCCGAAAGGAAGGGCCGTCAGTCTCCCCGCTTGAGGTAGCGGAAGTCCTTGATGTCGTACTCCTTCATCTTCGCGATGAGGCTGCCGCGCGAGATGTTCAGGAGCCGCGCGCCGAGGGACTGGTTTCCGCGCACCTTGCGCATGACGCGCTCGATGACCTGGCGCTCGACCTTCTCGACGATCTCCTTGAGGTCGTCGCTCTCCTTGAGCGCGAGCTCGACGTGTTCGCCCGAAAATTTCTGGTCGAGATCGGCGAGCGTGATGGCGCCCGCGCCGACCTGCGCCGCGAGCCTGCGAACCTCGTTCTCGAGCTCCCGCACGTTGCCCGGGTACTGATAGTTCAGGAGCGCGTTCATCGCTTCGACGTCGAACTGCTCGGCGGCGGGGCCGGCGTGCCGGATTGCGAGCGCGTCGAGGAGCGCGGGCAGGTCTTCCTTGCGGTCCTTGAGGAGAGGCAGCCGGAGCGTCAGGGCCGAGATGCGGAAATAAAGGTCGTCGCGGAAAGCGCCGTCCTCGACGGCGCGTGTGAGGGGACGGGACGTCGTCCCGATCACCCGCACGTCGACGGGAACCGTCCGTCCCCCGGGAGCCGTGACCTCGCGCGATTCGAGGAGGCGGAAGAGCAACGCCTGCGTCGCGGGCGGAAGGTCGCCCACTTCCTCGATGAGGAGGGTTCCGCCGTCGGCCTCGAAGAGCCGGCCCACGCGGCGCCTGCGCTCACCCGCCGCCGGCGCGCCAAGGAGATCTTCCTCGAGAGCCTGCGGGCTCGCCGCCGTCGCCGAGACGCGCACGAGAGGCCGCCCCCGCCTCGGCGAGAGGGCGTGAAGGGTTTCGGCGACGAGCGTCTTCCCGCTGCCGACGTCGCCCACGAGAAGAATCGGCGCCCGCGCCGAGGCGACCCGCGAGAGGGACGCCTTCAGATTCGACATGAGAAGCGAGCCGCCGACGAGCTGGGCGAGGGGATCGTCGAGCGAGACCGCCGCGGGAGAAGGAACGGGCGCGGCTCCTCGTTCGCCGAAAGCCGCTTCACTCCTCTCGCCGTGCACGAACCCGACGGCGGCCGCGGCGTGAGAGATGAAATCGAGGAGCGACGGATCGCCGACCGTCTCGGCGGGTGCGACGAGGAGCCCGACGGGATCTCCGCCCGGGCGCAGCACCGGAAAAACGCGCAGGCGGGCGCCCGTTTCCAGGACCTCCCAGGACGAGGCGCGCCCGCGAGCCTCCGCGAGGGTCCGCGCCGAGAGGCGCGGCAGAGTCCCCTTCCAGAGCGCGGCGATCGCCTCGCCCTCGTTCGGCGGAAGAAGGGAAACGAACGCGAGGCTGTGAACGGGCGTCGCAGACGCGACGTAAGACGCGACTCCTTGCAGCAGGTCCTCGAACGGAACCGGCCGGTAGAGGCACTCGTAGAAACCCGACCACGGGTCCGAAGCCGGGCGCTCGTCCGGGCGGCGCGCGCTTTCCTGCGGCCCCGAGGCGGGGCGCGGATGCGGAACCGCAACCGGGCGCGTGGCCACGGCCGTGGACGCCGAAGAAGAAGAAGCAGAAGGGGAGGAAAGGAAAGACGACGGAGAGGAAATCGATGCCGCCCCGGCTCCGGGAAGCGCCGGCGCGAGCGCCGCCGCTGCGAGAGACAGGGCGTCTCGCCCGCGCGGGGGAGGTGCCCCCATGCGATTGGGATTCGGCGGCGGACCGTTCAGGAGTGTGATCGTCGCCTCGCCGATCGCGATGCGGTCCCCTGCCGCGAGAGCGGCGGACTTCACGATCGACCCGTTCAGCGTGACGGCGGAGCCCGGCGCGGTGCCGAGAACCTCGAGGCGCAGCTCCTCGCCGGAGACCGAGATCCGGGCGTGTCTTCCGAGTACGCCGCGAGCGCGCACGACGAGATCATTTCCGGTCGAAGCGCCGATATGGATGACATCCCCATGGACCTTCCGAACTTCCGATTCGCCGCCTGTTTTGCGGACTTCAAAGCTCAACATGGAACGGATCCTCCGCCGGTGGGAGACAGTTTCCTGAACAGACAGCAGCCTATCACGGCCTTCAGGTCTGTCCGGACGACGTCAACACAAATTGAACGACGCGAGACCGATCGGGGGACCGGCGCATACAATCCGAACGAGGGCTGAGCGCCACGCATGCCGGTTTCCCCGCTCGACGGTCCCCCCTTCCGGGGGCGCCACGCCACGACGCTGACGCGCATCGTGGGCACGGTGCGCTCGGTTCTCGACCCCGACTCGGTCGAGATGGAGTACCTGTTCCTGCCTTCCGGCCAGCGCTTTCGATGGCGCGCCGCCCGCAACCGCATGTTCACGACCGGACCCCCGCGCCAGGGCCGTCGGGGGCCCGGTCGCGCCGAGGCCCTCGCCGTCGAGTTCCTCGTCCCGGATCTCCTCGAGGGTGCGCTCACGATGGTACGGGGCGCGCGCAGGCCGTGGACGGAACCGGAGATTCTCCGCTTCGAGGTTCTCAGGCCGCTCCTCGCCCAGCTCCTCGAGAGCTCGGCGTCCGCGGAGATTCACGCCGCCGCCCGGCGGCGCCTCGAGAGCGCCGCGGAGGCCGCGTCGACGCCGATCCTTCTCGTGCGGCCCACGGGCGCCGTGCTCTACGCGAACCGGGCCGCGTCCGCTCTTCTCTCGTCCCGCGGGCCGCTCGTCGTCGTCGCGGAGGACGGACGCGAGTCCTCGCTCGGCGCGTGGATCTCGCGCCTCGGGACGACGGCTTCCGCCGGAGACAAACCGCGCGCGAGCCTCGCGGACGGCCGTGCTCTCGAAGCCTCCGTGGCGCGTTTCGCGGACGACGAGGAGGACGACGTCGCGGTCCTGACGCTGCGGGTCCAGTCGGCGTTCTCGCACGAGGACGTCCGCGAACGGCTCGCGACGCGCGGCGTGTCCGGCCGGGAAGCTGACGTCGTCGGCGCCGTTCTCGAGGGCCTGAGGAACGCGGAGATCGCCGGCCGTCTCTTCATCACGGAGTGGACCGTGAAGGACCATCTCAAGCACGTCTTCCAGAAGCTGGGAGTCAGTTCGCGCTCGGGCCTCCTGAAAGCGCTCGACTCGGCTCCCCGCTCCGGGGCAAAACCCCATCCGGTGGAGTCTCCCGGGAGGCGACACCTCAAAATGTAGTGGTGGCGCCCCGAGGCCCGTGGTAGGTTGCGGCCCGAAAAAACCCCCGCGGACTCCGCGAAAAGGCCTACATGTTCCGACTGAAGAAACTCGAGATCCAGGGCTTCAAATCCTTCGTGGACCGGACGTCCGTGACGCTGCCGTCGCGCATCACGGCGATCGTGGGGCCGAACGGATCGGGCAAGTCGAACATCTGCGACGCCGTGCAGTGGGTGCTCGGCGAACAGTCGGCGCGGAACCTGCGCGGGACGACGATGGAGGACGTCATCTTCAACGGTGCAGCGCACCGGCGCCCGCTCGGGATGGCGGAGGTCGCGATCACGCTCGAGGCGCGGGGCGGCGACCAGTGGGCCGACAGCGGCGGCGAGGTCGTCCTCACGCGCCGCGTCACGCGCGACGGCGAGAGCGACTACATCGTCAACGGGAAGAAATCCCGGCTCAAGGACGTGCAGGAGATCCTGACGGGCACGGGCCTCGGCGTGCGCGCCTACTCGATCATCGAGCAGCAGAAGATCGACCTCATCCTCTCCACGAAGCCCCAGGACCGCCGCCGGCTGATCGAGGAGGCGGCGGGGGTCTCGAAATACAAGATCCGCAAGCGGCAGGCCGAAGTGAAGCTCGAGGAGACGCGCGGCAATCTCCTCAGGCTCACGGACATCGTCTCGGAGATCGACCGCACGTGTTCCTCGCTGAAACGCCAGGCCTCGAGGGCCACGCGCTGGAGGGAGCAGGCAGACGTCCTCGCGTCGCAGAAAAAGAGGCTCGCCCGCCTGCGCACCGACCGGCTCACGGCCGGATTCGCGGGCGGAGAAGCCGCGCTCGCCGCCGCGACGGACGCCGAAGCCACCGCGCTCGCGGAACTGGCGCGCCTCGAAGCCGGCATTCTCGAGACCCGCCGCCTCGCGGACGAGGACGAGCAGGCCCTCCGCCAGGCGGTCGACGATCTCTCCCGCGCCCGCGAGTCGCTTCTCGCGGCCGAGGCCGCGGTCGCAGCCGCCACGCGCGAGGCCGAAGAATCCCACGCGCGCCGCGAGCTCCTCGAAGCCCAGCGAAAAGAATCGGAAGCGGATCACGGTCGGTACGTCGAGGAAGCAGGCCGTACGGGGAAAGCCCGCGAAGAAGCCGAACAGGCCCTCGCCTCCGCGTCGGCAGCGGTCGCCGCGTCCACGCACGCGCTCAGCGGCGTCTCCGCCCGGGAAACCGACGTGACGGGGAGGCGCGAGGCGTCGCGCCGCGACCTCCTCGCGTCCGGAGGCCGCTCGGCCGAAGCGACGAACCGTGAGCGGGAGGCCGCGCTACTCGTCGACCGGCTCGGATTCGCGCTCCAGAAGCTGGAAGAACGCCGCGCGCGCGCGACCGCGCTCGTCGAGGAGCGCCAGAAGGCGTCGGCCGGCGCGACCGCGCTCCTTCGGGAGGCTTCGGCCACCCTCGAGTCCGCCCGTCGCGGCCTGGACGAAGCGAGCCACGGCCGGAGGGCCGCGGAAGACCGCCTCACCGCGCTGAAGGCCCTGAGGGAAGCCCACGTCGCCGCCCTCCACGCCGTCGACGTCCGGGCCGCCGCGCTCGAGACTACCCTCGCCGAACGCGAGGCCGGAGGCGAATCCGCACGCCGCGCGCTCGAGGCCGCGGGCCTCGCATCGCACGGCGTTCTCGCCGACCACTTCGACGCTGCGGCCGGCTACGAAAAGGCCCTCGACGCCGCCCTGGGTGCCGCGCTCGAGGCGCCCGTCCTCGACACGCGCGCCGCCCTCGACGCCGCGCTCTCGTCCGTGCGCGAAAAGAAGCTCGGCGCCGCGCGCTTCGTGCACCCCCACGCGGAGACTCCCTTTCCCCTGAAGCCGAAAGACCCGCGCGTCCTCGGGATCTCGCGCGAGCTCCTCACGGCGAAGTCCCCCGCCGCACCCTCCGCCGCTCTGCCGGACGCCGTCGTCGTCGCGAACGTCGACGACGCTCTCGCGCTCGCCGCGCTTCACCCCGAGCGCACCTTCGTGACGACGGACGGCGTCGTCGTGCGCGGCGCCGTCGTGGAAGCCGCCGGCACCGAGGTTCCCGGCGAGGGCCTCTTCACCGTGCGGCGCGACCTCCGGGCCCTCGCCGGAGAGCGCGAGGGCATCGCCGGCAAACGCGTCCTCGCCGAGACCGAGATCGCCGCGCTTTCGGAGCAGGTTGGAACGTTCGCCGCGACGCTGGACGCCGCGCTCGCCTCGAGCCGCGCCGCCGAACGCGCGCACTCCGAGGCCGAGGCGAAGACCGCCTCCGCCCGCAGCGAGGAAGAGCGCGCGGCCGAGGAGCGCCGCGTTCTCGGCGCGGAGGACGACGCGCTGCGCCAGGACCTCGCGAAGGCGGCCGCGAGCCGGGCGGACGCCCAGCGGCTCGCGGCCCAGCGCCAAGCCGAGATGGCGACGGTCGAGCGGACCCTTTCGGAGCTCGAGACCTCCCTCGACGCCGCGCGCGCGGCCCGTCTCGCGTCCGCCGAGGCCGACGCCGCCGCGCGGAACGCGCGGGACGTGCTCGTGGAGCGCGCCGGCTCTCTCGCGTCCGCCTCGGCATCCGCCGAACAGCGCGCCCGCGACGCGGCCCGCCGCGTCGCCGAGCTCGCCGACGCGCTCGTCGAAGTCGGAGACCGCGCCCGTCAGGCGCTTCTCGCGGGCGACTCCGCACGGGAGGCACAGGCGACTGCGGCGATCGCCGCGGCCGACACCGAGCGCCGCCGTGCCGTCGCCGACGAGACGGCCGGCGCGCGCCGTGCCGAGCGCGTCGCCACGGAAGAGAGAGCCGCCGCGTCGCGCGAAGCCCTCGACGCCGTGCGGCGCACGCGCTTCGAGGCCGAGCTCGGCCTCGAACGCCGCAAGGCCGATCAGGATCACCTCGTCGAGCAGTGCCGGAACGAGTTCGGCTGCATGCCGGACGAGCTGCCCGCACTGGAGCGCGCCGAGGCGGAGCGGGAGCTTCCCGAGGACGAGCTCGAGGGGATCCTCGCCGAAGATGTGACGGCGCGCTCCCTAGCGCTCGAGAGGCTCGGACCCGTCAACCACGCCGCCCTCGAGGAATACGAGTTCGAGAGCAAGAGGCTCCTCGAGCTCACGGAACAGAAGGCCGACCTCGAGGCGTCGCTCGCCCAGATCCTCGAGACGATCAAGACGATCAACCTCACGTCTTCCGAACGCTTTCAGGAGGCGTTCGCCGCCGTCAACTTCAACTTCGGCCAGGTCTTCCAGCGCCTCTTCCACGGCGGCACGGCCTCGATGCACCTCCTGGACGAGGGAGACCCGCTCGACTCGGGTCTCGAGATCATGGCGCAGCCTCCGGGCAAGCGGAACCAGACGATCGGACTCCTCTCGGGCGGCGAGAAGGCGCTCACCGCCGTGGCGCTCCTCGTCGCGATCTTCAAGTACAAGCCCTCTCCGTTCTGCATCCTCGACGAGGTCGACGCCCCGCTCGACGAGGCGAACATCGACCGCTTCACGTCCCTCCTCGTCGAGCTCTCCGAGGAGACGCAGTTCGTCCTCATCACGCACAACAAGAGGACGATGGAGACCGCGCAGGCGCTCTACGGCGTCACGCAGGAGGAGCCGGGCGTCTCGAAGCTGGTCAGCGTGCGGTTCGACTAGGGCTCACTCGTAGAAGCCGACGACGTCCACGATCACGTGGGTCGTCCCCCCCGATGCCTCGTAACGGACCGTGAATTCTCCGTCGGCGCCCAGCTGGATCGTCGCGTTGTTCGCGCGCGTCTGTCCGCTCCGGAAATTCGACACCGTGGCGTCGGGCGCGCCGATGTCGGACGCATGAATCCGCAGCAACCCATCGGAGGTCGCTCCCGTGACGGTCACGTTCGCGGCGATCGCGCGCGCCGTCCACGGGATGCCGCACACGCCACCGACCGGAAAGACGCGCGGCGCGTTCGCAGGAACGGCGGGTCCGCCGAGAAAACCGTTCGCGAGGCGCGTATCGAGGACACGGCAGGGAGTGACGAGGGAAAGCGTGGCCGCGCGGACCGGCGCCGCGAACGCGGCGCCGTCGATCGCCCAGGGCTCGGTCCCGGCCCATGGATCGGTACCGGCGAAGAGCGTGATCCCGCGGTACGGGAAACCAGGCCCGGCCGAGCCCGCACCCTGCTGGACGGGGAAAGTGCCGTCGGGCGTCCCATCGCTCGTCCAGAGGCTCTGGGCGAAAGGGGAAACGCCCTCGGACACGGACATGAGGAGACGTCCATTGGCGGTCGCGAGCGACGAGATCCTCGCGCCTTCGCCGTTCGCCTTGAAGTCGTGCAGGAGGACGGTCCCGAGGACCGAGCCGTCCGTCTTCCAGAGTTGCTGCGTGACGTCCGGGAACCCGTTCGTCTGGACCGCGAAGAAAATTCCCTCGCGAGTCCCTGCTCCCGCCGCCGCCGGGAGGGCCGCCGGGAAAAACGACTTCAGGAGAAAGGTCCCCGAGGCGGTGCCGTCGGTGCGCCAGAGGTCGGTGAAGTTCGTAAAGATGAAGACTCCGCGTGCGGAGCCGATCGGAGTCATCTGTGCGCTCGCCCCCGCGCCGGCGACGCCCAGCGCCACCGTACCACCGGGCGTGCCGTCGCTCCGCCACACGTTGCAGCCGGTCGATCCGTCGTCGGCGAGGAAGACCAGCACGCGTCCGAGCCGCCGGGGAGCGTCGCCGCAGTAGGGGGAAAAGCGGGAAGAGAGCGCCTTCACGAGATGGGTGCCGGGAACTGTTCCGTCACTCTGCCAGAGCTGGCTTCCGCCGCCCGGAGGAATCACGAGGAAATCCACACCTTCGAAGAACGCCACGGGAGCTCCGGGCGACCCTTTCTCGGAGGCCGAAAAGGTCCCCAGGGAAATCGTTCCCCCGGCAGTCCCGTCCGCGACCCAGAGCTCCGGGTCCGATCCGGATCGCGTTCCGAAGAAGAAGACCCTGTCCGGGGTGGCTACGGGCTGCCCGACGTAGAGAAGGTCGGGAGGAACCGGAACCGGACCCGTCCCCAGCGCCGTTCCGTCGTTCGTCATCAGCGTGAACGGCGGGTGGCCGAAGCCGGTGACCCAGAAGAGCCTCCCGTTCGTGCCCACGACGGTCGATGCCAGGTCGAGGCCGCTCGCGATCAGGCTCGTGCCAGGCTCGGTGCCGTCCGTGCGCCCGAGGGAGTCGCTCGCCGTGAAATACGCGGAGCCTTTCAGCTCGAGGAAGCCCGAGGGATCGGACCCCCAGGGCCCCGGCCGCACCACCGCGACGAGCACGGTCCCACCCGGCGTGCCATCGCTCTTCCAGAGCTGGGGGCCGTGAATCCCGTCGTTCGCCACGAAGGCGAGCGAACCTCCGAATGCCGTGAGGGAGGTCGGCAGGTTATTGCCGAACCTCTTGACGAGACGGGTCCCTGCCGGCGTCAAGTCGCTCGCCCAGAGCTGACCAAAGTTCACCGTAAGGAAGAGTTGAGAGTTCGCCACCACGAGGCTCGCGGCGTCCCCGTCCAGCAGTTTCACGGTGCCTGCGTTCGTGCCGTCGGACGCCCAGACCGCGGGAGACGAAAGTTCGCGGAATGCCACACGGCTGCCCACAGCCGTGAGATTCGCGAACCCGACCGAGAGGAGGCTGTCGACGACCGTCGTATGCGCCGGGATGCCGTCCGTGCTCCAGAGTCGCCAGCCGAACGCGGGCCTGAATGCCGGAAAGAAGAGGCGCGTGCCCGCCAAGGTGAACTGCTGGGGCTTCGAGGAACCGGGTCCCGGCTCGAGATCCTGGAAGAGCGTCGCTCCGGAGCTCGGTCCATCGCTGATCCAGGGCTCCGTTCCCGTCGAAGGATCGTAGCCCTGGAAAAAAGCGCGGTTTCCCATCGAGGCGAGAATCGGCCGATTGGCGAAGCCCGGCAGGACGACGACGGGCGCGGTGTTGGTCGCGGAAGTGCCGGCGGCGGTCCCGTCCGACCACCAGAGCGTGTCGTTCGTCGAGGCCGTCGCGGCAAAGAAACAGAGTAGTCCTCCGCAGCGCGTGAGCCCCTGAACGTTGAGCGGCTCCTGGCCGTCGTTCCCGAAGAGCTGGAGTGTTCCCGGACCGGTCCCGTCCGTTCGCCAGAGGAGCCCATTCGAAAAGAAGGTCACGGCGCCAACTGTCGCGGATTCCAGTGGTGACCCCACGCCCGACTTCAGGAGGCTCGTCCCGGCAGGTGTCCCGTCGGACTTCCAGAGCTCCCCCGCGCCGGCGGCGTCCTTGATGAAATACGCTGCCGAGGGGCCGGGAAAGAGGCTCCAGATACCGGAGCTCCCCGGTACCCGCGTGGTCCCAGCTGCGGTCCCGTCGCTCGTCCAGAGCTCGACCCCGTGGGGCCCGTCGTCCGCGATGAAGAACAGCTGGCCGCCTGCGACGGTGAGAGCGTACGGGCCGACTGTTCCTCCGCCGGGCTCGAGGTCCTTGATTCGGTGCGCGGGCTGCGCCGCCGCACGCCCGGCTACGAAGACCAGCGCGAGGCACAGAAGATGTCGCGGCAGGAGCACGGCGGACCTTCTGTCAATCGTCGCTCTTCACCTTCGGCGGCAGGGGCGTGATGAGCTCGTGCATCAGGAAGAACGCGATGATCATGAACCCGACCAGGTACCAGAGCTGGAAGAACAGCTGGTTCGATCCGTTCCGGTAGAAGCCGATTCCGAAGAACGGCAGGATCGAGTAGGCGCCCAGCGCGACGAGAAAGAGCAGGACCGCCTTGTGGCTCTTGTGGGAGGTCCCGTCGCTCATCGTTTCGCCTCCTGTCTGACCTGAGACTCTGTCCGGGGTTTCAGTGCGCGATGTTAACGCAAGCCGGCGACGAGCACCTTGAACTGAGACTCTGTTCCCTTATAGTAACCGTCCAGCGAGGGGACGAAATGCACCAGTGGCCCTTTTCATGGTTGACGACCGTGGACGTCTCTCGAGACGGGTACCGGGCGGAAGCCCTCTTCTGGTACACGACGCTCATGTGCGTCATCGCGTTCGCCATGGTTTCGTTCGCGCTCGTGTACTCGTGCTGGAAATACCGCGCGCGGCCCGGCGTGAAGGCGCTCTATACGCACGGGACCGACCGGAAGAGCTTCCTCGTCACGGGCGTCCTCGCCGCGCTCGTCTTCGTGACGATCGACATGAACCTCGTACGGGTGTCGCAGGCCGACGTCAAGGAATACACCTACAACTGGCCCGTATCCCCCGACACCGTGCGCATCGAGGTCATGCCCCAGCAGTGGGCCTGGAACATACGCTACGCCGGGCCGGACGGCCTCTTCAACACGGCCGACGACGTCGTCACGCTGAACGAGATGCACGTGCCCGTCGGGCGGCCCGTGATGCTCAACCTGAAGGCGAAGGACGTCATCCACAGCTTCTACATTCCGAATTTCCGGCTGAAGCAGGACGCGAACCCCGGCTACGTGACGCGCACCTGGTTCCAGGCCGTCCAGCCCGGCAACTTCGAGATCGCATGCTCGCAGATGTGCGGCTGGGCGCACTACCAGATGAAGGGCGACCTCTTCGTGCAGCCCGAAGCCGAGTTCACGCGCTGGATGAAGGAAGCCGAGGGAGACGCGAAGCGCCGCTTCGATCCGGCAGACACGGAACAACTCTGGGGATGGGAGTGGGTGCAGTAGAGATGACAGAACCGAAGCCGCCGACCGTCCGACACCTCCACGTCGGGCCCGAGTTCCACGCCGAACAGCACGTCCACCCGGAGCCGACCTCCTTCGTCAAGAGGTACATCTTCTCGTTCGACCACAAGGTCATCGCGAAGCAGTTCCTCTGGTTCGGGCTCTTCTTCCTCACCGTGGGCGGCCTCATGGCGATGATGATCCGCTGGCAGATCGCCTACCCCGGGACCGCGTTCCCGGTCCTCGGCCAGCTCATCTGGCCGCAGAGCGGCGGCGTCATGCCGCCCCAGTCCTACGCGTCGTTCTTCACGATGCACGGCACGCTCATGATCTTCTTCGCGATCACGCCGATCCTCATCGGCGCGTTCGGGAACCTCCTGATCCCTCTCATGATCGGCGCGCGGGACATGGCGTTCCCAACGCTCAACATGATGTCGTTCTGGACGAACGTCCTCGCCGGCCTCTGCATGGTGGTCTCGTTCTTCGTGCCGATGGGCTCGGCGGCGGGAGGCTGGCAGTCCTACCCCACGCTCTCGACGCTCGTCGGCTCACCGGGGCACGGGCAGACGCTGTGGGTCCTCGGCATCTTCCTCACGGGAAGCGGCTCGATCATGGGAGCCGTCAACTACATCACGACCGTCGTGCGCCTGAGGGCCCCGGGGATGGGCTACTTCCAGATGCCGCTCTCGGTGTGGGGCATCTGGCTCACGGCGATCCTGAACGCCCTCTTCGTTCCCGTTCTCGCGGCGGGCGTTCTCCTCCTCTTCCTCGACCGCGTCTTCGGCAGCCACTTCTTCCTCGCGGGAGCGGCGATCACGAAGGGCGGCGGCGATCCCGTTCTCTACCAGCACCTCTTCTGGATCTTCGGGCACCCGGAGGTCTACATCCTCATCCTGCCCGCCTGGGGCATCGTGTCCGACCTCCTGTCGTTCTTCTCGCGCAAGCCCGCGTTCGGCTACAAGGCGACAGCGCTCTCGATGAGCGTCATCTGCCTCCTCTCGATGGTCGTCTACGGCCACCACATGTTCGTCGTCGGCATGAGTCCGTTGCTCTCGCAGGGCTTCATGACGCTCACGATGCTGATCTCGATCCCGTCGGCCGTGTTCTTCCTGAACTGGCTCGGGACGATGTGGCGGGGCTCGATCCGCTTCGCGACCCCGATGCTCTTCGCGGTCGGCGTCGTGTTCGTCTTCGGGCTCGGGGGCCTCACGGGCCTCCACCTCGGTGCGATCTCGTCCGACATCTACCTGCACGACTCGTACTTCGTGATCGGGCACTTCCACCTGACGATGGCGGCCTCCGTGCTGCTCGGCGCGTTCGCCGCGATCTATTTCTGGTTCCCGAAGATGTTCGGGAAGATGATGAACGAAACCCTCGGCAAGTGGCACTTCTGGCTCACGATCATCCCCATCACGGTCGTCTTCTGCGGAATGCTCGTCGTGGGCTACGGCGGAATGCAGCGCCGCCTCTACAACTACCAGGCCTACGAGTTTCTCAGGCATCTCCATCCGATCAACGTGTGGATCACGCGCGCGGCGCTGCTCCTGGGCGCGTCGCAGTTCCTGTTCGTCGCGAACTTCCTCTCCAGCCTCATCTCGGGGAAGAAGGCCACGGAAAACCCGTGGGAGGTCGGAACGCTCGAGTGGACGATCCCGTCCCCGCCGCCGCACCACAACTTCGACGAGATTCCCGTCGTCCTCCACGGCCCCCACGAGTTCAACAATCCCGCCGTCACGGGCAAGGACTGGCTCGCGCAGGACGAGCCAATTGGTGAGGAGCCTGCCGCTCTCGGGGCGGCTTCGTGACCGGAGACACCCCCCGCGAACCAGTGAGCCAGGAACGCCCTTGAGCGTCACCGCCGCGAGCTTTTCCGCCGCCACCGAATCCCGGCGAACCTCGTTCGTCGGGATGGTGATGGCGCTCGCGTCGTGGACGATGCTCTTCGTCGCCCTCTTCTTTGCCTACGCCGTCCTCAGGCTGCACGCCACAACCTGGCCTCCGGACGGCCTCGCCCCGCTGCCGAAGGCTCTCCCCTTCCTGAACACGCTCGTGCTCCTCGCGTCGAGCGTCGTCCTGAACCGCGGGACGGGTCTCCACGCGGAGAGGACCCCGGGTGCTCTTCGCCGCGCGATCCTCGTGACGATGGGGCTCGGAGCGTTCTTCCTCGTGCTCCAGCTCGCCGTGTGGATCCCGCTCTGGCAGGGCGGATTCCGGATCGACAACACCGGGACCTACGGGTCGATCTTCTACGGGCTGACCGTTTTCCACGCGCTCCACGTCCTCGCCGGGCTCGTCGCGCTCGGCGTCCTCCTGCCGGGCGCGTTCCAGGGGCGCCTCACGTCCGGGCGGTCGAGCAGCGTCCGGCTCTCGGCCATGTTCTGGCATTTCGTCGACCTCGTCTGGGTCGTCATGTTCGTCGCCGTCTATCTCGTTTGAGATCGAAGAGAGAGAGAAAGAACATTTCTATGAAGGTCGGACGGATGAGACTCGCGGCCATCGCCGGCATCCTGGCTCTCGGAGCCGGATGCTCCGGGCCGGGACGCACGTTCACGAAGTCGATGACGCTCGGCGGCAAGAAGGTCTCGGCGCGAAGGCTGAACAACGGCGAGCATCTCTTCATCACATACTGCTCGGCATGCCACGGCATGAAGGGCGACGGGAAGGGACCGGCCTCGATCGGCCTCCGCCCCCCCCCGCGGAACTTCACGCAGGGCCAGTTCAAGTTCGCGGCCGTCGCGAGCGGGCAGCTCCCGAACGACGAGGACTTCCTCCGCATCATCCAGAAGGGCCTTCACGGCAGCGCGATGCTTCCGTGGAACGACGTTCCCGAACGCGAGATCATGGACATCGTCCAGTACATCAAGACGCTATCGCCGAAGTGGGCGGAGAAGACGCCGGGCGAGCCGATCGTTCCCGGGCCTGACCCGTGGGGCGCCGAGCGGAAGGCGGAAGCGATCACGCGCGGCATGAAGGTCTACCACGGCATGGCGCAGTGCCTCTCCTGCCATCCCGCGTACGAGACGAAGGAGTCGATCAACGCGGCGAGCCTCGAGCTCTCGAAGCGCGAGGCGACGCTCCGCCCCGACGCGTACCACGCGGAGATGAAAGACAGCGACTACGGCTACAAGCTCATGCCTCCGGATTTCACCCGCGACCACGTCCGTTCCGGAGAGACGCTCGAAGACATCTACCGCACGATCGCCTCCGGGATCGGCGGCACGGCGATGCCCACCTGGAAGGGCGCGCTGCCCGACGACGACATCTGGGCGATGTCCTACTACGTGCGCTCTCTCATCGAGACCAAGGGAAAGCCGGAGGCCGACGCGCGCCGGGAGAGGCTCGTCGCCGAGCTCGCGGCATCGCACGGAGACACGAAGACGAACTAAGATTTTCTGCGTAAAAGAAGAAGAAAAAGAAGAAAGATTTTCTCGGAGGGTCATAGGACAAAGATGGAATCGGCGGTCTTCAAGGGCACACCCGCGGCGGCGCCGCTGCAGCGCGCTGCAGCGCGGCTCACGGGCAGCCCGTGGTTCTGGGTGCTGTTCGTGGGTGTCGCGTTCGCGCTGCCGCTCGTGCGCTCCGTGAAGCGCGCGCTGCCACCGGCACCGCCGGTGCTCGGGACGTTTCCCGCCTTCTCGCTCGTGGATCAGACCGGCGCGGCCGTTCGCGACGCGGACCTGCGCGGGCACCTCGTCATCCTCGAGTTCACGTCGACGCGGGCACTCGCGGGCGGCGGCTCGCCCCTGTCAAAGCTGCAGCGCCGCGTCAGGAACACCGGGGAAGTCGTTCACCTTATGAGCTTCGTCGACACCTCTTCCTCACTGCCCGGCGACCCGGCTCTCCTCGCTCTCGCGAAGTCAGCGGGCGCGGGGGCCTGGCGCTGGACGCTCGCGGGCGGAGATGTGAAGCCTCTCGCGGCCGCCACGCTCGCGGCGATGCATGCACCGGAGGACGGTACGCTCGCGGGCCGGCTCCTGCTCGTCGACACCCGCGGCCGGATCCGGCGCATCGGCGCGCCGTCTCCGGAGGAGATCGACCTTATGATGCGCGACACCGGACTCCTCGTGAACATGGAAGGACTGTGAATGAGCGCTCGTTCTGAGGCTTCGTACACTCCGGTCCCGGCTCCCGTCGTGGAGCCCACCTTCGGCGCGGCCACGACCGGCAAGGTCGGAATGTGGATCTTCCTCGTCACGGACGCGATGACGTTCGGCGGGCTCCTCCTCGCCTACGGCATCCTCCGCGCGGGAAACAGGGAATGGCCCGCGCCCACGAGCGTCCTCGGGATCCCGTTCACGGCCTTCATGACGTTCGTCCTCATCCTGAGCTCGCTCACGATGGTCCTCGGTCTCGACGAGGCGAAGAAGGGAAACCGGCTGGGCGCCGTGAAGTGGCTTCTCGCGACGGCCGGCGGCGGAATCTTCTTCCTGTGCGGGCAGGTGTACGAATACCGCCACCTCATCCACGAAGGATTCACGCTCCCGTCCGGAAATTTTCCGGCGACGTTCTACGTGATCACGAGCTTCCACGGGGCACACGTCTTCACGGGCGTCTGCTACCTGCTCATCACGGCTTTCGGAGTGTTCCGGGGAAGGCATCTCGAGAACGGCGCGAACTTCGTGGAGATCACGGGGCTTTTCTGGCACTTCGTCGACCTCGTCTGGATCCTCGTCTTCACCCTCGTCTACCTCATTCCGTAAAGAGAGAGCGTCATGAGCGAACACGCGACCGAACACGCCGTCTCTCTCGCCGCTCCGGAGGCGCACGCGCCGCACGCGGACCACCGGCGCGACTACTTCCGGATCTTCTGGGTGCTCCTCGTCCTCACGATTCTCGAGGTCGGCGTCTCGTACCTGAAGATCGACAAGAGAGTCATCTCGGCGGTCATGATCGCCATCGCTCTCTCGAAGGCATCCTTCGTGGGCCTCTATTACATGCACCTGAAGTACGAGAAGCGGTCGCTCCTCTGGCTCGCGTTCCTGCCCCTGCCGACCGCAGGCTTCTACGCCCTGTTCCTCATGCTCGACGCCTTCAACCTCCTCCGGGGCGTGGCGGTTCCGTGGGTGCATCACTGAGGCACGAATGGCACTCATGAGACCGGCTGTTCGCGCGACCCTCCTCTCGATCGGCTTCGCCGCCATCCTCCTGGCCGGGGAAGCGATGGCGTGCCCGTCGTGCGCCGCCTCCGCCTCGCCGAAGGATGCGAGCATCTGGCCGCTCGTCGGGCTCTTCATGCTCGTCCCCTGGGCTCTCGCCGCCGGCGCGGCCTGGCTCATCCGGCGCGAGGCCCGCGCCGCCTGACACCTCGCGAGGGGACGCCCACGCGGCGTACTAAGATCGCCCCGTGCTTCCGCTCGACGAACGCGGCCGCGCCGCGGCGGCGCGTCTCACGGATCGCTACACCTTCGATGGATTCCTCGGCCAGGGCGGGTTCGCGGCTGTCTATCGCGTGCGGAACCTCCGGCTGGACCGCGTCGAAGCGCTCAAGGTCCTGTTCGAGGTCCGGGGCAGCGACCCGCGCTTTGCGGCGCGTTTCGAGCGCGAGGCCCGCGTCGCCGCGTCGCTCGAGCACCCGAACATAGTCCGGGTCTACGATTTCGGGAACGCGGAGGGGACGCTGTGGTACTCGATGCAGTACGTCGACGGCCCGACGCTGAGGACCCGGCTCGAGCGGCACGGCCGCATGCGGGGCGACGACGCGGCGGGGCTGCTCGTGCCGCTTCTCGAGGCGCTCGAGGTCGTTCATCGGGGCGGTGTCGTCCATCGGGACGTCAAACCGGACAACATCATCCTCGACGGAGACGACCGTCCGTACCTGATGGACTTCGGGATCGTGAAGCGCGACGACAACGTCCAAGAGACGCTGGAAGGAAAGATCCTCGGCACACCGGGCTATCTTTCGCCCGAGCAGCTTCGGGGGCATCCGCTCGACGGGCGCAGCGACCTTTACGCCGCCGGAGTGACGCTTTACCAGATGATCACGGGCGACATCCCGTTCCGGTCGGACGACCGGATCGCGACGATGACGCGCCGGCTCACCGAGGACCCGGAGCCCCCTTCACGGAAAGTCCCCGATCTCGAACCGGAGCTCGAACGCATCGTGCTCAAGGCGCTTTCGCGCGAGCGCGAAGACCGTTACGCCACGGCCGCGGAGATGCGCGCGGCGCTCGAGAGCTTCCTTGCGGAGGGCGGCGCGCCCGTGCGCTCGCGCTCCGGAGCGATGCCGCGCCTCGGAGCGATGCCGGTCGCCGGTTCGCGGGCGCCCGGGGAAGACTCGAGCTCTGGCACGAGCATGTTCGCGTCCTCAGGCTCTCGGGAGGGGGCGTCCGTCTCCGGGGTCGAGGCGGGCGCGCCGGCCGAGGCTTCGCGGCCCGGCGGCCGCACGCCGTGGCTCGCCGCCGGAATCGCGCTCGTCCTCGCCGCCGTCGCCTTCACCGCGTTCGTGCGCGGCCGCGCTCCGGGCGACGCCCTTTCGCCCGCGTCGACGAGACGCGGACCGCCCGAGCCGGCGCCCACCCCCGACTCCGCTTCGTCGTCGCCGTCCACGGCGTCCTCCGCTCCGCTGGCGGCGCCGCCCTCTTCCTCCGGTGAGACCTCCCCCGCGCGGGCCGCCCCCACGCGGGTCGTCCTCCCCCATCCGGCCAGGCGGCTCCACGCCACCGCCGCGGCCACCCAGTCCCTCTCCTCAGCGGCGAGCTCCGACGCGCCGGTGCAGCTGGTGCCGCGCGTGCGCGCCGACGTCGAGGAAGAGGCGGTCGTCAACGTTCCGCCGGCGCTCGCGGCGACGTGCAGCGGGAAGACCGTGGGGATCACGGTCGTCGTCGCGGCGGACGGAACCCTGAAGAGCCGGCGCGTGATCTCGAGCGCCGGGACAGCCTGCGACGACGTCGCTCTCGACGCGCTTTCGCGCTACAAGTTCCGCGCCGAGAGAGACGAGCACGATCGTCCGGTCGACGGCCGCCTGACGATCTCCGTCCGTTACTGACGCGGCGCCGAGATCCGCGCGCGAAAGAGCTCGCGGAACGCCCCCGCATCGACCCCGGTCGTGATCGACACGGCCGTTCCTGAGGACCCATGGCGCGTCCGCCCGCGCCCGTCGAAGGCGACGCACGCGTTCTCGAGCGTGAAGAGCCCAGGGTGCGTGACCGCCGCGGCCGCGAGAACGTCCCATGGATGGAAACCGCCGCGCGCTTCGCCCGGTTCTCTCCCGCGGAACGCCCGCCAGACGGCCTGCGCGAGCGCAAACCGGCGCAGCCGTCCCCGGCGGCGGGACACCGCGCTCGCGCGATCGGCGCAGAGGGCGTCCACATCCCGCGGCGTGATCGCAACCCCGAGACCGACGTCGAACGTCACGAGCGTCCTCTTGCACGGGAGCCCGAGGACGCGCTCCGCGGACACCGGATCCATCCTCACGTTGAAGTCGGACCGCCCGTCCGTAACGCGCCCCGCCATCGCGACGAGAGCTCCGAGGTTCGCGCCGAAGGCCGGGTCGCGGGCCGCGGCGGCGACGTTCGTGAGCGGCCCCAGAGCGAGAAGGGTGGCACCCGGATGAGCGCGCGCGGCAGACGCGAGAGCGTCACCGGCCCTTCCCGCGCCCTTCGCGTCGTTCGGCCCGTCCGCACCGCGGACGACGGGCACGTCAACGCGCCCCGCCCGCCGAAGCGTGCGGCGCGCCGAGAGATGCGTGAAGGCGCCCCAGGAGTTTCCGAAGACGGTCGTGACGGACGCCAGCGAAACCCCGGGCGAGCCGAGGAGGAAGAGCAGCGCGAGGTCGTCGTCCACGTCGAGGCCGGCGGTCTCGAGAGCGGGATCCGCGTCGACGAGGAGCGTGGATCCGATCACGCGGACGACGATGCCACGTTCGGGGCGTTAACATGCGTTGTGCAGCCTGTCGATGACCGCGGCCGTATGGTGGAACGGCTCCTCGGGAGCCGGTACGAGGTCTTCGGCTTCCTGGGGCGTGGCGGCTTCGCGTCCGTTTACCAGGTGAGGAGCGTGAGCCTCCAGCGCTTCGAGGCTCTCAAGGTCCTCCACGAATCCCACGGCGAAGACTCCGATTTCGCGCGGCGCTTCCGTCAGGAGGCCCGCGTGGCGGCCTCCCTCGAGCACCCGAGCATCGTGAAGGTCTACGACTTCGGCCACGACCAGGAGGTGCTCTGGTACTCGATGCAGTTCGTGGAAGGCCCGACGCTCAGCGCGGAGCTTGCCAAGCGCGGCACGTTCGACGAGGAGAGTGCGACGCGGATCGTGATTCCGCTTCTCGACGCCCTCGACTACAGCCACACGCTCGGCGTGGTCCACCGGGACATCAAGCCCGACAATGTCCTCCTCGACAAGCGCGGCCGCCCGTTCCTCATGGACTTCGGGATCGCGAAGACCGGCGAGAGCCTCGTGAAGACGCAGACCGGATTCATCCTCGGCTCTCCGGCCTACCTGTCTCCCGAGCAGCTCCGCGGCCAGCCGCTGGACGGGCGCACGGACGTCTACTCTCTCGGCGTCACGCTCTACCAGATGCTCGCGGGCGTAATTCCCTACAGGACCGAAAACATGTCGGCGCTCGCGCGGAGACTCACCGAAGAAGCGCCGCGCCTCTCGACGAAGCGCCAGGGCCTGCACCCCGAGATCCAGCGCATCGTCCACCGTTCGCTCGAGAGGGACCGGGACGCCCGCTACGCGAATGCCGCCGAAATGAAGGACGACCTCGAGACGTTCCTCGCGGAGGTCCACCCCCGCACGAAGCGCGTCCGCACGGCGTCCACCGAGAGCCCGACTTCCTCGAGGGCGGCACCCTCCACAGCCGCACAGCCTTCGGCGGCTCTCCCCGTCCCCCCGCCCCAGGCGCCTCCCGCAAACCCCGACGCCGCTCCCGCGGCGCCCCCACCCCTGTGGCAGCGGCCCGCAGCCGTCGCGCTCGCCGCCGCGCTCCTTGCCGCCGCGGCCGTGACCGGCTGGATCGTGGCGCGCGAACGCACTCCCGCGCCCGCACCTTTTCCGACTCCATTGCCCGTGCGCGCCGAGCCGACGAGCGTTCCCACGGCGGCCGTTCCGACCGCACTCCCGACCGCGCTCCCCACCGCACTCCCGACCGCGCTTCCCACCGCGGTTCCAACACCGGCACGGCCTCCCCGCGTCCGGGAGGTCCCCGCGCGCGTGCCGGCGCGCACGAGGCCGACGGCCGTACCCGGAGCGGTCCGTCGCGCGAAGACACCTCCCGACGTCGCCGAGGAGGCCACGATCAGCCTGACGGCCGCGCAGGAAAGAGACTGCGGCGGAAGAGTCGTGGGGGTTTCGCTCGTCGTCGGCGAGGACGGCGGGCTCCGGACGAAGAGGGTGATCTCCTCCGCGTCGTCCGCGTGCGACGCGCTCGCCCTCGAAGCGGTCAGCCGGAACCGCTACAAGCCCGCTCTCGACGAGAAGGGAAAGCCCGTCGAGGGCCGCTTCCTCCTTTCGATCCGTTTCTGAGCGGCTCCACGTCTGTTTGATACTCTTCGGCCAGATCCTGAAGGGAGGCCCCTCCATGAAGAAGTCCGCCCGCCTTGCGCTGCCGCTCGCTCTCGCGGCGCTCGTCGGCTGCACCCGGGGAGTCGAGATGAAGATGGCCATCGACGTCCTGTCGGACCCCGAGAAGGCCACCGTGACCTACAAGGGAAAAGTCCTCGGCGAGACGCCGAAGTCGCTCAACGTGAAGACGTTCGAAGACGTCACGTCGATCACTGCGACGAGCGCGGATCTCGAGGTCGTCGAGAAGAGGATCCGGATCGTGTCGCCGGACCAGGCACAGGTCATCTTCCGGATGGGCAAGGGCGGCATCTCGCCGGTCGCGAAGAAGCTCGGCATGACGCGCGTCCTCGTCTTCGAGTACGCGGAGAAAGTCTGCTTCGACTCGGCGAAGTCCGACCTCAAGCCGGACGCGCTGCCCGTCCTCGCGAAGCAGGCCGAGATCCTGAACCAGTATTTCCCGAAGGCCGTCGTCTACGTGTGCGGCTACACGGACGCGACGGGTACCGACGCCTTCAACGACAAGCTTTCGCTGCAGCGCGCCGAGGCCGTTCGGAACTTCCTCGTCAACCAGAAGGTGGACAGCGGGCGGCTCAAGACGCAGGGCTTCGGCAAGCAGTTCGAGGTCGCGACGAACGCGACAGCCGAAGGGCGTGCGTTGAACCGCCGGACGGAAGTCATCCTCCCGGAGTAGGCGCTCTCCCGCGCGGCACGGCGCAATGAGCGCCGCAGCCGAGCCGGTAGCGGTTCCGCGCGATCAGCCGGTAGAGGCGATTCGCCAAAGGGCGCGCGAAAGGAATCGCGAACAGGCAGCCGAGCGGCCGCCCGCCCGGCAGGATCGCCGCGAGACGCTCGGCCGCGGCCGCGCCGCTCCACGTCTCGTTGCCTGGTCCGACGAGCTGCATGGCCTCCGCGTAGGCGTCCGCGGGAATCCACGGGAACCGCTCCTTCACGCCGGCGCGCTGGAAGGGGACGACCTCGACCGTTCCGCCGCGCGCCCACGTGGCGACGAGATCCGCGGATCGCACGCAGAACGCACAGTCGCCGTCGTACACGAGGGTATAGGGCGGCCCGCTCACGCCGCCTCCCCGGGGCGGGCGGAGGGAACCCCGACATCCGGGGGCGCGAGGAAAAACCTCGCCGGAGTCCTCTTCAGCGCCTTCCAGACGGCGAGGACGAGCCGGCGGAGGTCCCGGCCCGTGAGTCCGCAAGCCCGCGCCGCGACTCCGAACGCGAGTGCGAAGCTGACGGTGAAGTTCAGAACCGCGATCGCGGCAACACCCGCGAGCGCCCAGAGAAACGGCGCCTGAAGCAGCTCCGCGGGCGAAAGCGTGACGGCAGCGAGCGCGAGGGCGCCCGAGGAGAGCGTCACGTGGCGGACCTCGAGCGGGACGCCGAAGAAGGACGCCACGGCGGGCGTCATGCCGAGAAAGAAGCCCAGCGACACGTTGCTGCCGAAGCCGCTGACGCTTCTCTGGAACGCGCGCGCGAACCGGCCCCTCCGCTCGCGCCCGAAGAACCTCCCGAGCGTCGCGCTTTGTGCGAGCGCTTCCGGCAGCCGGTTGTAGTTCGACCAGTTCTCGAGCCAGCCTCCGATCACGCTCGAAAGCCACAGGTAGAACCCCGTGAGGATCGCGAACACGATCGTGCCAGAGCGGAAGAGATGGAGGGAGGACACGACGTGATGCACCTCGTCCGCCGTGAAGTACGCATGCGAGAACGCCACCTGAAAGAGCAGCCCGAGGACCGCCGCGACGGGGACGACAGCCCCGATGTTCCCGCCGATCGCGGCGAGCTGCGAGCGCGTCGTCCGCGCGAGGAGATCGACGAGCGCGTCCCGGTCGCCGCCCCGGATCTCGAGAGCCGAAGCAAGCGTCGCCGCCGTGGCGGCGGGCTGCTTCGTCGCGACGGTGAAGTGGAGGACCTGGATGAGGAGAAAGCTCGCGGCGTAGTTCACGGACGCCGCGAGCCCGCTGAAGAAGGGTGCGAACGGCAGCGTGACGAGCAGGTACTTCGCGAGCGCGGTCCCGGCCATGACCGCTCCCCCACCCGCCGCCGAGCCCCACATCTGCCGGTATTCGAGGCGGGACTCCGTGATGTAGTGCTCGCCCGTCGCCCCGGCGCTCTCGATGATCTTCCTGGAAAGGAGCCTCGCGTTGGACCGCACGAGCCCGTGGACGCCACTCTCCCGGGCTCCCTCGCGCACGAGATGCGCGAGGAACGCGCGGCCGTCGGGGGCGGACGGAGGTCCCGGCGCGAGGAACTCGAGGAGTGATTCCAGCCGGACCAGCGCGCGCCCGACGAGATCGATTCGGAACACGAGGTCCATGCTCGTGCCGAACGTCTCGAGATGGCCAGTCACGACTTCGAGCGTGCCGCGGCAGGCGGCGACGTCCGCGCGGACCTCGTCCGCGAGCCGGAACAGAGCCGAGGCCGATTCCGTCCGCCCCCGCGCGGCTTCCGTCACCCGGCTCACGCTCCGCGAGAGACGGAGGAACGGCGAGGTGCCGACGGTTCCGTCGTCAGCCCGCTCCCGCACGTCCGGCCCGAGCCCGAGTCCGCTCACGCGGACGGCGAGGAGGTCCGCCGCGTCCGCGAGATCCACGTGGCGGGCGCCCCAGGGGGTTTCACCAGCCGGGAACAGCACCGCGAAGAACGACTCGACTCCGTCGGCCGGAAGACCCTCCAGCCAGTCCGCGTCCTCCTCGTCGGGAAGGAGGCGCGACACGACCTGCCGGAGATGGCGGTCGTTCGGGACGGACGGCAGGATCTTGCTCGCGAGCCGGTCGGCCAGCTCTCCGAGGAAGTGGTGCCGGGCGCCGAGGCCCGTCTCGGCGAAGAGCTCGACGGCGGACGTCGCACCGAGAAGCGCGCGAAGGCGAGCCGCGAGGGCGGAGGCGAGGAGCGGCCGGCCGTCGAGAAACTCGAGGAGGAACGCGAGCCTCCGCGCGGCTTCGCCGCCCGGGCCCGGTTCCTTCAGCCAGGCGACGACCGGTTCGAGCCATTCCGACAGGGCACCCGGATCGTCGGCATCGACGGGCGCGACGAGAAGGGCCTCGAGCGTGGCGCGCGCCCGCCGCGCGCGGGGCGAAAGCGAAGCGGCGGGTAAGGCGGTCGTCGACACGGCCGCCGAGCTTAACCCGCGCCTCGAAGGAACGCGCCGTCCGCGTATTAGGATTGCGGGCCCATGATGTGTCCCTGGGAAGGCCTGGTCCGCGCTCCCGCCGAGTTCTGCGAGGAATCGATCTGCGGCTGGATACGTCAGCCCGGGAACACGTGGTCCAACGTCGGCTTCCTTCTTGCGGGTGCCGCGATTCTCTACCGGTCACGCCGCGTGGGCGCCGCTCACCTTCGCGGCCTCGGTTACGTCGCCATCGCCACCGGGCTCGGCTCCGCTTTCTTTCACGCTTCTGAAACGCTGATCGGGCGTTTTGCGGACTGGGCCGGAATGTATCTCGGCGCCTCGTACATGCTCGCCGTGAACGTCAGGCGGTTGTCGGGGTGGTCCCGAAACATCATCCGGCTCTTCTTCTGGGGAAACTTCCTCGTCGGGATGGGGCTCATGGTTCCGGAGTCCCTTCGCCATCCCACGGTCTACTACGTTGCCGAGACGACTCTCTGCTGCGTGGGCCTGGAGGCGATCCTCTTCGTCAAGTACGGCAAGACGATACGATACCGGTGGCTGCTGCTCTATTGGGGTGTTTTCCTGGTGGCCTACACGCTCTGGACGCTCGACATCCGAAAGACTCTCTGCGATCCGTCCAATCACTGGATCTCCGGCCACGCGGCATGGCACCTCCTCGATGCACTGGCGATGTACTTCCTCTTCGAGTACTACCGGCAGTTTCGGCAGCTTCGCTACGAGGAGGGCAAACCGCAGAAAACTACGGGGCGGCCCGCTGCTCCACCTAGCGGCCGTTCCGGGAGCGCCTGAAAGCGAGAAGGGCGAAGACCACGAGCACGACCAGCAAGGCCGGGACGAGCCAGTAGGAGCCCATCCCGCCCATCCCCATCCATCCGCCGT
>JBBQRP010000031.1:0-34267 GCA_038214715.1 Thermoanaerobaculia bacterium
CTGCCGACGGAGATCGACGAGGTCGAGCGCCGCATCCTCCAGCTCGAGATCGAGAAGAAGGCGCTCCAGAAGGACGACGCCCGTCCCGCGAAGGACCGCCTGAAGACTCTCGAGCGCACGCTCGCCGAGCTCAAGGAGCGCTCGAACGGGATGAAGGCGCGCTGGAAGTCCGAGAAGGACGCCATCGCCGTCATCCGCGACCTGAAGAAGAAGCTCGACGACACGAAGGTCGCCGCCGAGGCCGCCGAGCGCCAGGGCGACCTGAACAGGGCCGCCGAGCTGCGCTACGGCACGCTCACGAAGCTCGCGAAGGACCTCGAGGCCGCACAGGCGCGCCTCGACGACCTTCAGAAGGACGGCGCGGTCCTGCGCGAGAAGGTCGACGAGGAAGATATCGCCGCGATCGTCTCGAAGTGGACGGGAGTTCCCGTCTCGAAGATGGTCGAGGGCGAGACGCAGAAGCTCCTGAAGATGGACGAGCGGCTGAAGCTCCGCGTGATCGGCCAGGACGAGGCGGTCGCCGCCGTCGCGACCGCGGTGCGCCGGGCGCGCGCCGGCATGAAGGACCCGAAGCGCCCGATCGGCTCGTTCCTGTTCCTCGGCCCGACGGGAGTCGGCAAGACCGAGCTCGCGCGCGCTCTCGCCGAGTTCCTGTTCGACGACGAGGGCGCGATGGTCCGCCTCGACATGTCCGAGTACCAGGAGAAGCACACCGTGTCGCGGATGATCGGGGCGCCCCCCGGCTACATCGGTCACGACGAGGGCGGCCAGCTCACGGAAGCCGTGCGCCGGCGCCCCTACTCCGTCGTCCTCTTCGACGAGATCGAGAAGGCGCACCCGGACGTGTGGTCCGTCCTCCTGCAGGTCCTGGACGACGGCCGACTCACGGACGGCAAGGGCCGCGCCGTGGACTTCAAGAACGTCGTCGTCATCATGACGTCGAACGTCGGATCGCACCTCATCCAGGAAATGTCGGGGGCCGACGACAAAGCGCTGAAGACGCGCATCGAAGGGGAGCTTCGGAGCCACTTCCGGCCCGAGTTCCTGAACCGCATCGACGACATCGTGGTCTTCCGGCGCCTCGAGCTCGAGGACATCGAGAAGATCGTCGAGATCCAGCTCCGCAAGGTCGCTGACCTCGTAGCCGCGCGGGGCGTGAAGCTCGCGTGGACGGAGCCGGTGAAGACGTGGCTCGCGCGCGAGGCGTACGACCCCGTATACGGAGCCCGGCCTCTAAAGAGAAACATCCAGAAGCTCGTGCAGGACCCGCTGGCGCTCAAACTCCTTTCGGGCGAGATCCACCAGGGATCGACGGTTGCCGTCGGACTCGCCCCCGGGGGCGACGCGCTGGAGTTCGGGACCGGCACGGCGGATCGGCCGTCCGGGAAGGTCCGCTGATTCCCCGACCGGGAGGAGAGAATCCCTAGATCGCGGCAGCGCCGGAAGGTCCGTCTTCTTCCTTGAAGAGATCCGTCGAGATGTAGCGTTCCGACGTCGACGGGATCACGAAAACGACGAGCTTTCCGGCGCTCTCCGGGCGCTTCGCGATCTCGACGGCCGCGTGCGCGGCGGCGCCGGAGGAGATGCCTCCGAGGATGCCTTCCTCCTTTGCGAGGCGCTTCGCCATCGCGAACGCCTGGTCGTTCGACACCTGGAACGTCTCGTCGACGAGGGACGTGTCGAGGTTTTTCGGAATGAATCCGGCGCCGATCCCCTGGATTTTGTGAGGTCCCGGCGCACCGCCCGAGAGGACGGGCGAGGACGCAGGTTCCACCGCGACCATCCGAAGCGACGGCTTCTTCGGCTTCCAGTAGCGGCCCACGCCCGTCATCGTTCCGCCCGTCCCGACTCCGGCAACGAAGATGTCCATCTTGCCGTCCGTGTCGTTCCACAGCTCGACGGCCGTCGTCGCCTCGTGAATCGCGGGATTCGCCGGGTTCTCGAACTGCTGCGGCTGCACACCGTTCGCCCCGTACTCGGCGAGGAGCTCCTGCGCCTTGGCGATCGCGCCCTTCATTCCCATCGGACCCGGCGTGAGGACGACCTCCGCTCCGAGAAGTTTCAGGACCTTCCGCCTCTCGACGGACATCGTTTCCGGCATCGTCAGGATGAGCCGGTACCCGCGGGCGGCCGCGACGAACGCGAGGCCGATCCCAGTATTTCCCGAGGTCGGCTCGATCAGAACCGTTTTCCCCGGAAAGATCCGTCCGGACTTCTCGAGCGCGTCGATCATCGCGACGCCGATGCGGTCCTTCACGGAGTGCGCGGGATGGAAGAACTCGAGCTTTCCCGCGACGACGGTGCCCGCGGCGGCGCCCGCCGTCACGCGGTTGAGCCTCACGAGGGGCGTGGACCCGATCAGCTTCGTGATGTCGTCGGCGATCTTCATGGACGCTCCTTGGGGGGACGTGCGCCGGTTTGGCGGGCTCGGACCTTGCAGAGAGAGCCGAGGTGAAGGCGATCTCAGATCGAGTAGGACAGCTCCTCACGCTCGGCCCGGACCTCGGCCACGAGATGCGCAATGGTCACGCCCAAAAGGAAACGCCGGTGCGTCTCGAAGAGCTCGCGGTCGAGCTTCTGGATCGCCGCCGGAGCCGAGGACTGCTCCGGCGAGGGATCGCGTCCCTCCCGGGAGTAAAGGGACACGACCGAAAGGGAGGTGGCGGCGGCGGCGAGGGGCGTCGGCCGGTACCCGCCGTGGCGCCCGCGCCCCGCCGCGACGAGGCCGCTCCTCACGAGAGGCAGCAGAAGCTGGTGAACGGAGTCCCGAGAAAGGTCGAGCCACACCGCGAGCTGCGTCGACGTGACGTCCGGGCCGGCCCGATAGACGAGCTCGACGAGCGCCTGAATCGCCTTCCTCTGCCGCGTGTTTAGAATTGGTTAAATACTCTTTCGACTTTGTCGAGTTACCATGATGCGAGCCGGAGAAAAAATGTCAAGGCGTCTTCCCTTCTTCCTCGTTCTCGCGCTGGGAGCCGGTTCCGCTGCCGCCCAGCGGACCGTCCCGCCGCCCGCCCCCGCTCTCCCCGGCTCCCGCGCGGAGCGCCGCACGCCGATCGTCGAGGCGGTGGAGAAGATAGGGCCCGCGGTCGTCAACATTTCCGCGGAAAAGCTCGTACAGCAGAGGCGGAGCTCCCTCGACTCGTTCTTCGGATTCGACGCGCGTCCCCGCGGCTACCGGACGGAGTCGCTCGGCTCGGGCGTCCTCCTCGACGCCTCCGGCGTCGTGGTCACGAACGACCACGTCATCTCGGGCGCCTCGCGCATCTGGGTCACGACGGCTGACGGGCGGGAGATGGAAGCGAAGCTCGAGGGCGCGGACGCCGACAACGACCTCGCGGTGCTGACCGTTCACGCGAAGAACCTGACGGCCGCGAAGATCGGCACGACCTCCGACCTCATGATCGGCGAGACGGTCATCGCGATCGGAAATCCCTTCGGGCTCTCGAACACGGTCACGACCGGGATCGTCTCGGCCGTCCATCGCACGGTGAAGGGCGAATCCGGGCGGAACTACTCGGACTTTCTCCAGACGGACGCCGCGATCAACCCCGGGAACTCGGGCGGGGCGCTCGTGAACGTTCTGGGGGAGCTCATCGGCATCAACACGGCGATCGTCGGTGGCGCGAACACGATCGGGTTCGCGATTCCCATCGACCGCGCGCGCCGGGTCGTCGACGAGCTGCTCCATTACGGCGAGGTCAAGTCCGTCTGGCTCGGCCTCCGCGGAACGAGCGTGGGCCCCGGCGCGACGCGGCCCGGCGCGCGGGGGCAGGGCCTGCGCGTGCGCTCCGTCTACCCGAACTCGCCGGCGGCGCGCGCGGGGCTCGAGCCGGGCGACGTCGTCGTGTCGATCGACGGGCGCGCCGTGGAGGGGCGCGACGACTTCGACACGGCGCTGACCTCCGCGGGCACCGGCCGGCCTCTCGACGTCGCGTTCCGGCGGGAGGGGCAGGAGCGGGTCGTGCGCCTCACGCCCGAGCGCACTCCCGACGACCTCGGCCTCGAGATCCTGAGACGCGAGCTCGGCATCGTCGTCCACGACACGCGCGACGGGCCGATGGTCTCAGCGGTCACACGCAGCTCTCCGGCCGACGGAAAGGGGCTCGATCGCGGCGATCTGCTCCTCGGGGTGAACAACCGCAAGGTGAAGACCGTGGAGGAGCTCGCGAAGGCGGTCGAGGGCGGCTTCTCGCGCTCGAGCCTCGTGGTTTCGGTGTTCCGCGAGCCTTATCTCTACAACGTCACGTTCGGTCTCGAATAGAGAACTTCAGCTCCGACACGACGATCCCGAGAAGAACCAGCGAAGCCCCGGTCCAGTCGCGGCCCGCCATCCTTTCCCCGAGGAACACGGCCGCGAAGAGCGCGGTGAACACGGGTTCCAGCGCGAAGAGGATCGCCGCGTGTGTCGCGGGCATGCGCGCCTGTGCCCACGTCTGGGCGAGGAACGTCATGACGGTCGCGACGAGCGCCATCCACAGGATCGCGAGCACGATCGTCCGGTCGAAAACGAGCGGGCGGGCCTCGGCGATCAGGAATCCGTTCCGCCCGCGCAGGAACTGGGACACGACGAGGCGTGCGGCGGCCACCCCGATAGCCGCGAAGACGATCTGCCCGAACGAGTACCAGCGGACGTCGTGCGTGGCTGCCGTTTCGCTCACGACCACGATGAGCACCGCATACGACACGGCCGTCACGAGGATGAGGAGGTCTCCCGTATTCAGGCCCGTCGCCGCGTCCTTCGGCCACGTCAGGAAAAGGAACCCCGCCGCCGCGACGACGAGGCCCGCAAGGTTCTCCGCCGAGGGCTTCTTTTTCGTCAGGAGGTAGCCCACGACGGGCGTGAGGGGCACCGACAGGCCCGTCACGAACGCGGCCTTCGAGGCCGTGGTGTAGAGCTGGCCGACGATCTGGAAGCCGATGCCGACCGCGAGCAGCACCCCCACAACCGCGCTGTCGCGCACGAGGTGGGGCGTCGTCGGCCGGCCGCGCGCGATCACGAAAAGGACCGCGGCGGCGAGCGTGAAGCGGGCGAGCACGAACAGGAGCGGCGGGGCCGACTCGATCGCGTAGCGGTTCACGATGAAGGTCGAACCCCAGATCGCCGTCACGGCGACGAGGACGAGATCCGCGCGAAGGGCTTCGCCGGGGGCAAGCGAAACGGAGGGCGGCGCGCTCATGAACGACACATCATGTCAAAGAGCGCGGCTGCTATTCTCGCCGCCCGATGACGGCTCCCCGCGTGCGCTTCGCGCCCTCTCCCACCGGCTCTCTCCACGTGGGAGGCGCGCGCACGGCGCTCTACAACTGGCTCTTCGCCCGCCGCCACGGCGGGGTCTTCATCCTGCGCATCGAGGACACGGACGTCGAGCGCTCGAAGAAGGAGCTCACGCAGCAGATCCTCGACGCGATGACGTGGCTCGGCCTCTCGTGGGACGAGGGGCCGTTCTTCCAGAGCGAGCGCCAGGAGCTCTACCGCGAGGCCGCCGCGCGGCTCCTCGCCGAGGGCAAGGCCTACCGTGCCTTCGAGACGTCCGAGGAGCTCGACGCGATGAAGAAGGCCGCCGAGGCGGCCGGCAGCGCGTTCCGCTACGACGGCCGCGACCGCGCGCTCCCGAAGGACGAGTCCGACCGCCGCGCGGCGGCCGGCGAGAAATTCGTCCTGCGTCTCCGTGTCCCGGACGGTACCGTCGTCGTGGACGACATCGTGCAGGGCAAGACGGAGTTCCCGCCTGGCGCGCTCGACGACTTCGTCCTCGTGCGGTCGGACGGCCATCCCCTCTACCACTTCACCGTCTGCGTGGACGACGTCGCGATGAGGATCACGCACGTCATCCGCGGGGCCGACCATCTCGCGAACGCGCCCAAGCACGTGGCGCTCTTCGAAGCGCTCGGCGCGCCGCCGCCCGTCTTCGTGCACCTCGGCATGATTCTCGGCACGGACGGCAAGTAGCTCAGCAAGCGTCACGGCGCCGCCGGCGTCGAGGAGTTCGAGGCGCAGGGATACCTGCCGGAGGCACTCGACAATTTCCTGGCCCTCCTCGGATGGTCGCCGGGCGACGGCCGGGAGCGCATGAGCCTCGCGGAGATGGCCGCGCTCTTCTCCCTCGACCGCATCGGCGCTTCACCCTCGCGCTTCGACCACGAGAAGCTCGCCTGGATGAACGGGCAGGTCCTCCAGGAAATCCCCGTCGAGCGGCTCGTCGCGCTCCTGAAGCGTTTTCCGCTCCCGGACTGCGACGCGGACGTCCTCCTCCGCGCGATCGTTCTCCACCGTTCGCGCGCGCACACGCTCCTGGAGCTCTCCGCATCCCTCGCGATCTACGGCGCGGATCCGGTGGCGTTCGACGAGGGCGGGATGAAGAAGTTCGGCAAGCCCGGCTCGGCCCCCCTCCTGCGCGCGCTCTCCGACCGGCTCTCGGGAACGGTGCCGTTCGCGCACGCGGCGCTGGAGGAGTCGGCCCGCGCCCTCGCCGCGGAGAAAGGTGTCAAGCTCGGGGATCTCGCCCAGCCAGCGCGGCTCGCCCTCACGGGAGTCCTCGCCTCGCCCCCGCTCTTCGAGATGGTCGAACTCCTCGGCCCCGGGACGACACGCAGGCGTCTCGAGTCCTTCGCGGACCGCCTCGAGAGCGCGGGCGCGGGTACTTCCGCGATAACCTCGAAAGAGCCATGAGCGACGCCCACGTTCCCCCGGTCGAGGTTCCCGGAAAGGACTTCATCCGCGAGATCCTCGAAGAGGACCGGCGCACCGGACGGCACTCCGGGAGGGTCGCGACCCGTTTCCCCCCCGAGCCGAACGGTTACCTCCACATCGGCCACGCCAAGTCGATCTGCCTGAATTTCGGCGTCGCAAACGAGTATGGCGGAACCTGCAACCTTCGCTTCGACGACACGAATCCGCTCAAGGAGGAGACCGAGTACGTCGACTCGATCCAGGAAGACGTCCGCTGGCTCGGTTTCGACTGGGGAGCCAGGCGCTTCTTCGCGTCGGACTACTTCTCGAGGCTCTACGACTTCGGCGAGGCCTTGATCGTTTCCGAAAACGCCTTCGTGTGCGACCTTTCGTCCGAGGAGATCCGGTCCTACCGGGGAACCCTCACCGAACCGGGCCGCAACAGCCCCTGGCGCGGCCGTACTCCCGAAGAGAGCCTCGATCTCTTCCGGCGCATGCGCGCGGGCGAGTTCCCCGACGGGTCGCGCACGCTTCGCGCGAAGATAGACATGGCATCGCCGAACATCAACCTGAGGGATCCCGCGCTCTACCGGATCCGCAAGGCCACGCACCACCGCACGGGCGACACCTGGTGCCTTTACCCGATGTACGACTACGCACACGCGCTGTCGGACTGGATCGAGCGCATCACACATTCGCTCTGCACCCTGGAATTCGAGGACCACCGGCCCCTCTACGACTGGTGCCTCGAGACTCTCGGCCTGGCGGAGCGGCCGCGCCAGATCGAGTTCGCGCGCCTGAACCTCACGTACACGCTCCTCTCGAAGAGGAAGCTCCTGCATCTCGTGACGGGCGGACACGTGAACGGCTGGGACGACCCGCGGATGCCCACGCTCGCGGGGCTGAGGCGTCGAGGTTTCACGCCCGAGGCGCTGCGCGACTTTTGCGGCCGGATCGGGGTCGCCAAGCGCGACAGCGTCGTCGAGGTCGAGCTCCTCGAGCACTGCCTGAGGGAAGACCTGAACCGGCGCGCACCGCGCACGATGGCTGTGCTCGACCCCCTGCGAGTCGTCCTCGTGAACTATCCCGAAGGACAGGTCGAAGAAATGGACGCGGCCAACAACCCCGAGGACCCGTCTTCGGGCACGCGGAACGTGCCGTTCTCGCGGGAGCTCTTCATCGACCACGACGACTTCCGCGAGACGCCGCCGCCGAAATACCACCGCCTCTCGCCCGGAAAAGAGGTGCGCCTGCGGTGGGGCTATCTCGTGAAGTGCGAAGAGGTGGTCAAGGATCCCGCGACGGGCGCGATCACGGAGCTCCGGTGCACGTACGACCCCGCGACGCGCGGCGGCGAAGCGCCCGACGGCCGCAAGGTGAAGGGAACGATCCACTGGGTGTCGGCCGCGCACTCGCTTTCCGCCGAGGTCCGCCTCTACGAGCGGCTCTTCTCGAAACCCGACCCCGACGACGCGCCCGACGGCGCGGACTTTCTCTCCAATCTCAACCCCGGGTCCCTCGTCGTGAAGAAGGGCTGCCGCGTGGAGCCTTCACTCGCCTCGGCCCGCGCCGGGCAATTCTTCCAGTTCGAACGCGTCGGTTACGTCGCGGTCGATCCCGACGCGAGTCCGTCCCGCCTCGTCTTCAACAGGTCCGTCTCGCTGCGCGACACGTGGGGCAAGATCGAGAAGAACGCCCGCACCGGCGCATGAGGCTCCGCGCCCGGCTCCTTCTCTGGTCTCCGGTCGTGCTCCTCCTCTCCTTCGAGTTTTTTCTTTCCTCGCGCTCGGGCCACAGCCTGCCCTCCTTCGGCCCGCCGTTCGCGGGGAAGGACAAGGTCGAGCACGCCGCGTATTTCTTACTGACGGGCCTCTCGGCCGTCCGTGCCGCACGATTCGGTGAGGGCTGGAGCCGCGCGAAAACCGGGATCTTCCTGGTCCTGGCGGGTCTTCTCTGGGGATGCTCCGACGAGATCCACCAGTCATTCACGCCGGGCCGCGACGTCGAGATCGGCGACGTCGCCGCGGACACGTTCGGCGTCGCCCTCGCCTTGCTCCTCGGAGAAGGAATTCTCAGGAAGGTCGGATTGACAAGAGTCGTGCGTTAGGCGCGAAACGTGGCTGGGGGGCAGGGATTCGAACCCCGATAGCCAGAGTCAGAGTCTGGAGTCCTACCGTTGGACGACCCCCCAGTGAGCGCGGGGCGGCGGATTATGAGGGCCGCCCCGTGCGTGGTCAAACTACGGGGTCACGAAGCTCCCAACCCGCGGAAGAAGGCCGCGAGATCCTCGGGCCGGCCGCTGCCCTGGTACGACACCGAAATGGAGCCGTGCCCGTGAGCCGCCTTCGGCGGGCGCCCCGGCCGGCCGCGCCGCGGCGCCAGGCCCACCGCCGCCACCGGACGCGGAGCCGCGGCGCGCAGAGCGCGGCGGCGCCTCGACCCGGCAGGACGCAGGCGCGAGACGTCCGGCGGCCCGAGCCGGACGCCGAACTTCGAGCCGACGGCGTCGATCACCTTCTTCGCCTCGAGCACCGGATCCTTCTTGAGCATCGCCTTCGCGAACGCGATCGCTCCCGGTCGATCGATGCCCAGGCGCTTGCGCGTCTCGCGGATGACGCCGGCGCTGATCGACTTCGGATTCATCTTGAACGTTTTTCCGATCGCGGCCTTCACCTCGCCTTCCGTCAGGGCCTTGTTCTTCTTGAGCAGGTCCACGACGAACGTACGAATACCCGCTGGATTCTTATCCATCTTCCGTTCCTCCCCAATCGCCAACTTTGTCACAAGAGTGAGCAAGAAATCAAACTTGGGGAGTCTCGGGCCCCACGTGCCCCGCCCAGGCAAGGATGCCGCCCTCGAGGTTGACGGCGTCGAACCCGTGCCTCTTCAGAAAGCCGACGACGGACGCGCTCCGGCTCCCGCTCCGGCACGCGCAGACGATCGCGACGTCGCGCGGCAGCTCCTGGACACGCGCGGGTAGCTCGCCCATCGGAATGTGCACGACCGGAAAGGGATACGCCTGGTGGGCGATCTCGTGCCCTTCGCGGACGTCGAGCACGAACGGCTTCTCTCCCGCGTCCCATTTCGCCCTCAGCTCCACGACCGTCATCGGATCCTCCCGGACCGAGTGTAGCGATAGAATGCCCCTCCCATGCTGCAAGACTTCCGTAACGAACCGTTCACCGATTTCTCCCGCGCCGAGGAACGTTCCGCGTTCGAGGCCGCTCTCTCGAAGATCGACCGGCAGAAGGGCGCGGAGATCCCCCTCGTCGTCGGCGGACGGCGGCTCCGGACGGGCCGGCTCCTCGAGAACCGGAACCCCGCAGACCGCTCCGAGATCCTCTCGCGGCACCACCTCGCGGACCGGAAGGTCGCCCTCAAGGCGGTCGAAGCCGCCGTCAAGGCTCAGAAAACATGGGCGGAGCTCCCCGCGAGGGAGCGTGCGTCCGTCCTCCTGCGCGCGGCCGCCCGGATGCGCGCGCGGAAGCACGACTTCTCGGCCACGATGGTCCTCGAGATCGGCAAGTCCTGGCCCGAGGCCGATGTCGAGACCGCGGAGGCCATCGACTTCCTCGAGTTCTACGCGAGAGAAATGCTGCGCTGGGGCGGCGATATCCCGGTGACCCCATTCCCCGGAGAGTTCCCGGAAACACTCTACGAGCCTCTCGGCGCGGGGGCCGTCATTCCGCCCTGGAACTTCCCGAACGCGATCCTCACGGGGATGGCGAGCGCGGCGCTCGTCGCCGGAAACTCCGTCGTTCTCAAGCCCGCGTCGGACACGCCGCTCGTCGCGTGGAGGGTGTTCACGCTTCTCGAGGAGGCCGGAATTCCCGACGGCGCTCTCAACTACCTGCCGGGGCCCGGCAGTGAGGTCGGCGATCTCCTCGTCGAGCACGCCCAGACGCGCTTCGTCTCCTTCACCGGTTCCAAGCAGGTCGGTCTCACGATCAATCAGAAGGCGGCGGCGGTCGCGAAGGGCCAGCGCTGGATCAAGCGCGTCGTCCTCGAGATGGGGGGCAAGGACTTCATCTTCGTGGACGAGGACGCGGACTTCGACTTCGCGCTTTCGCAGGTAGTCGCGTCGGCGTTCGGGTTCCAGGGTCAGAAGTGCTCGGCCTGCTCCCGCGCGATCGTCCATCGGCGCCTCTACCGGCGGTTCGTGGACGCGGTCGTGGCGCGCACGGCGAAGCTCACGCAGGGTCCGACGCGCGACTACCGGAACTTCCTCGGACCGGTCGCCTCGGAGCGTCAGTTCAAGACGGTCACCGACTACATCAAGGTCGGCAAGCGGGAAGCGAAGCTCGGGACCGGCGGGAGCTGGCACGGCCGCGTCGGAAATTTCGTCGCGCCGACCGTGTTCTACGACGTGAAGCCCTCGGCGCGGATCTTCCAGGAGGAGATCTTCGGGCCCGTCCTCGGGATCACCGAGGCGAAGGATTTCGAGACGGGTCTCGCCCTCGCGAACGCGTCGGAATACGGTCTCACGGGCTCCTACTTCGGCCGCGACCGCACCCGCATCCTCGCGGCGAAGAAACGCCTCCACTGCGGAAACCTGTACATCAACCGCAAGTGCTCGGGCGCGCTCGTCGGCGTTCATCCGTTCGGCGGATTCGACATGTCCGGCACGGACAGCAAGGCCGGCGGACGTGACTATCTCGGGCTCTTCCTCCAGGCCAAGAGCATCTCGGAAAGACTGTAGTCGGCCTCGCGGCGATGATCACCCTTCGTCCCGCCAAAGAGCGCGGCCACGCGAGCCACAGCTGGCTCGATACGTGGCACACGTTCTCATTCGCCGACTATCACGACCCGGCCCACATGGGTTTCCGTTCCCTGCGCGTGCTCAACGACGACACCGTCCAGCCCGGCAAGGGATTCGGCGAGCACGCGCACCACGACATGGAGATCGTCTCCTACGTCCTCGAGGGCGCACTTTCGCACAAGGACAGCATGGGGACGGGCGCGACGATCGTGCCCGGCGACGTCCAGTACATGAGCGCCGGCACCGGCGTCCGGCACAGCGAGTTCAACGGGAGCAGGACCGAGCCGGTTCACTTCGTCCAGATCTGGATTCTGCCGGACCGCGCGGGTCACGCGCCGCGCTACGACCAGAAGCGATTCGAGCGGCACGACAAGCTCGGGCGCCTCCGCCTCGTCGCGTCCCCGGACGGCGCCGAGGGTTCGATCGCGCTCCGGCAGGACGTGCGCCTCTACGCCTCCGTCCTCGACGAGGACATGTCGACGTCCCTCGAGATTCCGAAGGCGAGGAACCTCTGGGTCCAGGCCCTGCGCGGGACGGTCGACGTGAACGGCCGCGCGCTCTCCGCGGGCGATGGCCTCGCGGCATCCGACGAAGCGGCCTTCGCATTCAGACCTCGCGCCGGCGCGGCCGAGTTCCTCGTCTTCGACCTCGCCTGATCCAGGCTCGCGCTCTTCTCCGCAGCTTTCGGGTTCCTGTCCGCCCGATGGACATATACTCCGCGCCTCAAACCAGGGTGAGGAGTCGACATGGACCGCCGGTTGCGAAGTTCCTCATGAAGGCGATGAGAGGGAGTGCCTTCACCGCTCCGCGCATCGCCTTCGCGGCCACACCTCCGGAAATTCCTGCGCCAGACAAAGTGCATCGCGAGCGCCTCGCCGACACCCGGGCCCGCCTGCTGGAATCGGTCGGGCCGCCCGGGGACGTCACCTTCGTCCGCACGCTCGGCAACCTCGGCGACCAGATGATCTGGGCGGGTACGCGGCGTCTCCTCGCGGGCCTGATGGCCCGGGAAGTCGACGTCTTCGAGGCCGCCCGCCTGCGCGGCCGGACGGCCGTGCTGTCGGGTGGAGGCGCCTGGTGTCGTCCGTTCCACGAAATTCTTCCGCGCCTCCTGCCGGTCATCGAGGAGCGGTTCGAGCGCGTCGTGGTCTTCCCGTCCTCGTTCGACCTCGAAGTCGACGAAGTCCGGGACGCTCTCTCCCGGAGTCGGGCGAAGGTCTTCGCGCGCGAGTCCGAGTCGTATCGCCAGCTCGCGGGAATCTGCGACACCGAGCTCGCGCTCGACGCGTCGTTTTTCTTCGATGCCGCTCCCTTTCGTGAGACCGGAGCCGGCCGGGGCGTCTTGCACGCTTATCGAACCGACTCCGAATCCGCACGCCGCTTCGCTCTGCCCGAGGACAACGACGATATTTCCCTGACGTGTGATTCCCTGGACGCCTGGCTCTGGACGATCGCGCGCCATGCCGTCGTCCGCACGGACCGCGCGCAAGTCATGATCGCCGCGGCCCTCCTCGGAAAGACCGTCGAGTACCTCGCTTCGTCGTACCACAAGGTGCCCGCCATCGCCGCGTATGCTCTCGACGTCTTCCCGGTCGTGCGCGTGAAGGAGAGTTTCGCCGGGGGGGCCGCGGCGCCCGCTCCGGTGTTCCACGGGTCCGCCGCGGACGCTCTCCGGCATGCACTCACCGCGGAAGGTGAACGAACCTTCCGCGCGCTGCCCGAGTCCGCACGCGTGCCCGGCGGCCCTCCCCGGGTCACGGTGATCGTCCTGACCACGAATCAGCCCGAGGAAACCCGGAACGCGCTCGATTCCATTGCCGCTCACGTGCGCATCCCGCATCGCGTCCTCGTCGTCGACAACCATTCCGGCGCGGCGGCGCGGGACGACCTACGCGCGCGGGCCGCCCTGGACGCCCGCATCGAGACGCTCTTTCTCGACCGAAACGAAGGCGCCGCCGGCGGAAGACGGCGAGGCGTGGCCCATGTGGATACGGAGGCGGTCTTCTTCCTCGACAACGATGCGGAGATCTTCCCGGGAACTCTCGAGCGCCTGCTCCACGAGCTCGATACCCACCCCGAGGCTGTGGCCGCGGCCGCACGAGTCGTGCTGCCGGACGGAACGATCCAGCTCTACGGCGGCGACCTTGTGGAAAAACACGGCATCGTCTCTTTTTCGGCGCGCCATGCGGGACGTCCTTTCGACGCCCCTGAAATCGAAGACGCGGCTCCCTGCTCGTGGGTGCCGGGCTGCGCTCTTATGGTCCGGCGATCCACATTCGACACGTTTCCGCTCGACCTCGGGATGGCGCGCTATTACGAAGACAACGAGTGGTCGTTACGGCTTCACCGCGCACGCCCCGGCGCGCAGCGCTGCGCGGCCGGCGCCATCGCCCTTCATCACCAGAAACCCAAGCAGCGCGTGGGCTCGCTGCGCACCGAAGTGTTCCGTGCGCTGCCGTTCCTGGAGTCCATCGCGCACTTCCACAGCGTTCACGGCCTCGTTCTCGAGGGAGTCTTCGGCTTCGTGCCCGAGCTCGTGCGCAGCGACGGCTCCCGCAACGTCGCCGCGGCACGCGCCCTGCTCGACCTTCTCTCGCGGCGTGGGAGTCACTTCTTCCTGCGCCACTGGCTGAGCGGCTCTCTCGGGCTCTTCCTCGAAGGGGAGCTGGAGGAATACTTCGAGAGCGACGGACGCGCCCTCGCGAAGATCCATGCGTCCCGGTGGTGGCGCCTCGCGAACGCCTACTGGTCCGTGTCCGGGCGACTCCGGGCGCTTCTACCGGGCCGCATCACGACCGCTCTCGCGGGAAGCCGCGCCGCAGCAGACGAGGCGACTCCTCAGAGAACCGGCAGTCCGGCGCAGCAGGTCTCCGCGCAGCGCTCGTAGACGGACCCGCGCTTCACGGGCGTGAATCCCGCGTCGCGGATGAGCGCGAGCATCGCGGGCTCGCCCATCGTGTTGTGGGAGCCCGCGGCCGCGACGACGTTCTCCTCGATCATGATCGAGCCGAGATCGTCGGCGCCGAACGACATCGCGACGCTCCCGATCTTCAGCCCCTGCGTGAGCCACGAGCCCTGCATGTGAGGAACGTTGTCGAGGTAAAGCCGTGCGATCGCGAGCGTCCGCAGGTAGTCGTAGCCTCCGGCCGTCTCGACCGTGCCGTCCATCGCCGTGTTCTCTTCCTGGAACGTCCACGGAATGAAGGCGGTGAAGCTCTCTCGTCCCTCCCCGAGCGACGCGTCTTGCACGCGCCTCACGACTTCGAGATGGTGAAGCCGCTGTTCGTGGGTCTCGCCGACGCCGAACATCATCGTCGCCGTCGTCGGCATTCCGAGGCGGTGCGCCGCGCGGTGCACTTCGGCCCACTTTTCCGTCGGCGCCTTCGAGAGCGCCCAGATCCGCTTGCGCACCTCGTCGTCGAGAATTTCCGCGCCGCCGCCCGGCACGGACTGGAGACCAGCCGCCTGCAGCCGCTTCAGCACGTCCCCGACACTCGTCTTCTCCTTCTTCGCGAGGAAGTGGATTTCGGGCGCCGAGAACGCGTGGCGGTGCACCTCGGGGTACGTCCCGCGGAGGAACGACAGCATGTCTTCGTAGAACGCGAACGGCAGATCGGCATGAACGCCGCCCTGTAGGAGAATTCCGGTGCCGCCGAGCGCGATCGTTTCCTCGACCTTCCGGCCGATCTCCTCGAGGGGCAGGACGTAACCCTCGGCGTCGCCCGCGGGACGGTAGAACGCGCAGAACGTGCAGCGGTACACGCAGACGTTCGTGTAGTTGACGTTCCGGTCCACCTGGTAGGTCACGCGGTCCGCGGGGTGCATGCGGCGGCGTATCGCGTCCGCGGCGCCACCGGCTTCGAGAAGCGTCGCCTCGCGGAGCAGCACGAGGCCGTCGTCGTGCGTCAGGCGCTCGCCGCCGAGACGGCGCATGAGGGCCTCCCGCACGCGCTTGGAGCCGCCGAGCCCCGGCACCGGCGCGTTCGGCAGGACGGCGGGCGCCGCCGGTGCTGGAGACTCGAGGACGGCCACGCTCAACCCTCCCGGCGGGGAACGAGCGGGACCCCCGCGAACGGCGGGAGATCCGGCGACGACAGGAGGCCGTGTGCGCAGGCGCGCCGGTAAAACTCGGCGAGTCCCTTCTCGTCCTCTTCCGTGAGGTCGTGGTGCAGGTTTCCGTCGAGGTATTCCCTCAGGACCTCGCGGGTCATTCCCGTGCGGGCCGCCGCGGCGTCGAGGATCTCGGGCGCGTGGGTGCGCGCGTACTCGCGGGACCACAGAAACGGCTCCGGCGCGACCGAAGGCCGGACCGCCCAGACGGCGAAGACGAACGGGAGTCCGGTCAGCCGGCGCCACCCCTCCGCGAGATCGAGGACGTGAAGGCCGCTCAGGTCCGCCCGGAGGGCGGGATCGCCGATGAGGAGGGCCGCGTCGTGATGCGCGAGCATCTCGTCGAGATCCGGTGCGGCGGCATGAAACTGCGGCTTCACGCCGAGGAGGTCGTGGAAGAGGATCCGCACCATCGCGGCCGACGAGCGGGACGCGACGTCGAGGGCGACGGTCCTCGTCTCCTCGAGCGGCTCGCGGCTGACGAGGATGACGCTGCGCACGCGCTCGCGGGACGCGATTCCGATGCCCCGCACGATCCGGATCCCGGGAATCCGCGCGGCCTCGACCGAGGGAACGAGGCCCGCGTCGACCTCACCCCGCGCGAGCCGGTCGGCGCACGCGGAGGGCACGTCCGTGACGCGGTCCGTCCCCTCGACGGCTCCGCGCAGGAATCCCCACGTCAAGGGCCACGCGTTGACGTAATCGACGAGCGAGACACGAAAAGCGGTCGTCATGTGCCGGTCCAAAAATACACTACGTGGGCCGTGAGGGAGCCGAGCCGGTGGAATCGGGGCCGCCCGGACGACGTCAGGGCCGCCCGGCCGGCTGCGACAGCAGCGCCGAGACGGCGTCCCAGGCGCGCGACGCCCGCTCCGCGCCCGCACCCGAGATCTCGAAGACGTTCGCGCCGGCCTCTAAGAGGACGTCCCGAAAGAGCGCGTGGATCTCGTCGCGCCGGTCCCCGCGGTCCCGCGCCGGATCGGGAGTCCACGGAAGGTCCGGCGCGCAAAGAAGGTAAAGGTCGGCCCGCCGGCTCCGCGCGAGATCCCAGATCCACGGGGGGCAGTCGCCGTAGTAGTGCCGCGCGTACGCGACGGTCGAAAGGAGGTCCTGATCGAAGAAGACGACCTCGCGGCCGGCCTCCACGGCCCCCCGGACGGCTTCGTCCGCGAGCCGCACGTGCGCGCGCGCGATCACGGGGACGTCCTCGGGGCCGAGCAGGCCCTGCCGCGCGAGCGCGACCTCCCGCGCGGCCTCGGCGGACCACGTCGTCTTCCAGCGTTCGGCGAGCGCCCTCGCGAGCGTCGTCTTTCCCGCGCATTCGCCGCCCGTCAGGACGACGCGCCGGAGCGCCATCAGAAACCGACGTCCAGGGAGACGTACGCGCTCCGCGTCGCAAGCGGGTAGTAATACGGGATGCCCGCGAGGGACTCCGTCCCCGCGGCGTCGCGGTTCGCATAGAGGTACGAGTAGCCGCGCGGGAACAGCTTCCGATTGTCGAGGACGTTGTTCACCTGAACCTTCAGGCGCGGCCGGCCCGCGGGGATCCACCGCGAGAGGTCCACGGCGAGGGTCGCGTCGAGCTGAAACGTCCGGGGCGCCTCGAGGCCCGCCGTGTTCGTATTGTCCAGCCACGACGCCGCGGCATAGCGGCCCGTCGCCCCGAGGACGGCGCCCGGAACGGCCGTCGTCTCGGCCCCGATCGTCGCGAGAAACGGCGGCGTCGCGACCGGCGCGACGTCGTGGAAGGTGCGGCTCGTCGAGCCCGCGTAGTCGCCGCCCGCGTCGTAGACGTCGTAAAACTGCGTCCACGCCGAGATCCGGTTGCGGCTCGCGTTCGCCGTCGCCGCGAAGCGGACGGCGGGAAGCGCCTGCCAGGAGGCCTCGAGCTCGACGCCGCGGCGAAAGCTCCGGTCGACGTTCCTCCGGAGCGGCTGGCCGATCGGAGACAGCTCCCCTGTTGCCGCGATCTCGTCACGGAATTCCATGTCGTAGAGGTTCGCCCGGACGTTGAGCGTCGGCGTCCGCCACTCGGCTCCCAGCTCGACGTCGAATACGTTTTCCGGCTTCACGGCGGAAAAATCCGGCAGCACGGACGCGTTGTCTTCACCGAAGAGAAGGTCGCTCCGCGAAGGTTCGCGCTCGGTCCGGCCGACGGAAAGGTACGCGCTCGCGCGAGGCGAAAGATCCAGGCGCACGCCGGCCTTCGGATTCAGGAACGTCCAGCCCTTCGCCGTGTCACCCACGCTTCCCTCGTACCCGAGCCGCGCGCGGCGCGCCTGGAGGTCGAGGAACGGATGCCACCGGCCGGCGTCCGCGAGGAGCTTCAGGAAGCCGCTCACTTCGGACTTCGTCCCGTGGTTCGTGTAGTTCCGTGCTCCGTCCTCGTCGTCCTGCGTGTGCGTCGATTTGTAGCCGTAGGCGTGGGCCCCGAGCGTCAGATGGAAGACGCCGAGTTTCCGCGTGTATGTCGCGATCCCGCCCCCGAAGAGCCACGAAAGCCCGTACTCCTGCAGGTTCGCCCGCGTGTCGTCCGCGTAGATGCGGTACCAGCCCCCCGCGCCGACGGCATAGGGCTGGATCGAGAGGCTTGCGTCGTCCGCGAGAGCAAACGTCCACTGCGCCGTCGCAAGGTACTCGTGGAAGTGGTCGCGCTCATCGGGAGACATCGGATTGGACGCGAGGCTCTTCTCGAGGACCTCCGCCTCGACCGCGAGGAACGACTGCTGGATGCGCTCCTCGCCGACGAATCCCGAGATCCTCAGGCTCGACGCCGCAAAGTCGCGGACCGCCGTGAAATAAAGGCTGTCCTGCTTCACGCCCGAGTGCTCTCGGAAACCGTCCGTCGTCTGCCACGACGGGCGCAGCGAGAGCCGCCAGCCGTTGCCGAACGTCCCCGAGTTCCAGTCCACGCTCGCCCGCGCCGTTCCGAACGAGCCCGCCGAGAGCGAGGCGGAGAGTCCCGGCGACCGGCTGGCGTCTAGGCCCTCGAGGTTCACGGACCCGGCGAACGCCGCGGCGCCGAACGTCGACGTACCCACGCCGCGCTGCACCTGGACGCTCGCGACGTTGAGCCCCAGGTTCCCGAAGTCAGCCGTGTAGACCGCGGAATCCTCCGGCTCGTTGAGCGGGACGCCGTCGAAGGTCATGTTCACGCGCGTTTGCGACAGGCCGCGCAGCGTGAAGTACGCATAGCCCTGCCCCGAGCCCGTCTCGGAGTATTGCGTGACGGAGGGCGTGTCGGCGAGGAGGGCCGGCAGCTCCTGTCCCCATGCCTTCTCGAGGAGCGCCGGGCGGTCGAGATCCGACTTCGTGACGGGCGCCTCGTCGGCGCCGCGGATCGCCCGGACGACGATGTTCTCGGTCCGGTTCGGCACGGCGACGGGTGTCGGTGTCGGCGTGGGCGTGGGCGTCGCAACCGCCTGCTGTGCGTTCGCGCGCCCCGCACAGACGAAAATCAGCGTCGAAAGAGTCCGGAAAACCCTGGAAGACATCTGGTTCCTTCTGCCTTTCCCTACGCCGGTTCGAACCGGATCAGGTTCCGGGGTGTGATCTCAGGCCCTCGCGGGCCACCCCCAGGCTGGGGACAATCTGCGCCGCTTCGAGCGCGGAGTCAACCCGGAATCGAAACGGGTGGAGGCGCCGCCGGCGCCTCGAGGCGCGGCAGGACGCGCGCCAGGTCCTCGTGGGCACCGACGAGGACGAGCGTGTCGCCCGCCGCGAGGCGAAGGTCCTCGGGCGGCGGCGCGAAAGGGACGCCGTCGCGGAGGACAGCCGGCACGGCGACGTGGGCGGCGGCGAGGTCCAGCTCCGAGAGCAGCCGCCCGTCCGCCATGGCGTCGGGCAGGACGAGAAAGAGCTCGCTCGTCCCGGCCGCGACGAGCGCCGCGAGCCTCCGCCCGCCCGCCGCCCTGGACTGAGGGTCGCGCAGACGGCGGTACGCCTCGTCGCGCAGGATGCGGATCTGCGTCGCGACGACGTTCCCCGGCACGTGGAGGAGCCGGAGCACGCGCGCCACGAGCTCGATCGAGGTCTCGAATTCCTCGGGGATCACCTCGTCGGCGCCGAGCCCGCGGAGCGACTCGACCTCTTTAACGTAACGCGTCCTCACGAGGATGCGGACGGTAGAGGCCTGCATGCGGCTCAGCCGGACGACCCGCCGGCAGGCATCGGGATCCGGGATCGTCACGACGACTCCGAGGGCGCGTGCGACGCCCGCCGCCTGCAGGCCTTCGAGGCCCGTCGCGTCGGCCCGGAGCGCCTCCAGACCTTCCTGGCGGGCCGCCGCGATGCGCTCGGGGTCGATGTCGACGAGGACGTACGGGATGCCGGTCTCCTGGAGGACGCGCGCGACGTTCGTCCCGTTCAGCCCGGCGCCCACGACGACGATGTGCCGGGCGCGCGGCGCCTCGGCCCTATCGCCGGGGTCCTCGACGGCCTCGGGGAGCCGCACCGCGAGCGCAGGCCCCGCCGCGACGAGGAACGGCGCGAGGACGAGCGTTCCGACCGTCGCCGCCACGACGATCTGCCGTGTCTCCCCCGTGAGCAGGGCGAGGGAGACGCCCGTCGTCGCGAGGACGAAGGAGAACTCCCCGACGTTCGCGAGGGCGAGAGCGGCGCGTGCGGCCGTGCGCGGCACGGTGCCCGCGACCCGGAGCGCGAGGAACGCGGCCGCCGTCTTGATCGCGACGAGAGCGATGATTCCTGCTCCGACCTCGACCGGGTGCGTCGCGAGGAAGGCGGGCTCGAGGAGCATTCCGACCGAGACGAAAAAGAGGCTCGAAAGGAGGTCGTGGAGCGGGGCGAGCGTCGCCGCGACCTCGTGGACGTGGTCGCTCTCGCCGAGGACGATCCCCGCCGCGAACGCCCCCATCGCGGCCGAGACGCCCGCCTTCTCCCCCGCCGCGACCATCGTGAGGACGAGGACGACGACGGCCCCCGTGAAGGTCTCCCGGCTCCCCATCCGCGCGACCGCGTCCAGGAGGCGCGGCGCCGCCCGGCGCGCGACGGCGACGAGAAGCGCCACACCGGCGATTGCGAGGACGACGCGGCCTGCGACGGCCGCGGCGCCCGGACCGGTTCCGGAGACGAGCGCGGGCAGGAAGAGGAGGATCGGGATTACGGCGAGGTCCTGAAAAAGGGCGACCGCGAGGAATCGGCGGCCGTACGGGGCCGCGAGCTCGTCGCGCTGCTTGAGGATCGGAAGGACGACGGCCGTGGACGAGACGGACACGAGGAGGCCGAAGAAGACCCCCTCGTTCGGCGCGCTCCCCGAGAGCCGCGCGAGCGCGTAGCCCCCGGCGGCCGTCAGCGCCATCTGAAGCGTGCCGCCGACGATCGACGTCCGGCCGAGCGCCTTCAGGCGCCGGATCGGGAACTCGAGCCCGACGAACAGCAGGATGAGGGCGACGCCGAACTCCGCGATCGACTCGACGCGGTCCGCGTCCCGGACCCACCCGAGGGCATGCGGCCCGATCGCGATGCCCGTGACGAGAAACCCGACGACCTGAGGGAGCCTCAGCCGCCGGCAGATGAAGAGGACGGGAAACGACGCCGCGAGAACGACCGCGAGGTCCCGAAGGAACGTCCGCTCCCACATCCGTCCGCCGCCTGCCTACTCCGCGTTCAGGATCTTCCGCGCCGCCGCGAGCTCCTTTTTCTTCGCCTCGTCGACGGTGGGATAGCGGAGGTCGAGCCTCTCCATCGCGTCGACGATCGCGCCCGCGACGACGAGGTGCGTGAACCACTTGTTGTCCCCGGGCACGACGAACCACGGCGCCCACGGGGACGCCGTGTGCCGGATCGCGTCTTCGTAGCTTGCCATGTACTGCTTCCAGAGCTGGCGCTCTTTCGCGTCGGCCTCCGCGAACTTCCAGTTCTTGTCGGGCATGTCGAGCCGCTCGAGAAACCGGCGCTTCTGCTCCTTGCGCGAGACGTTCAGGAAGAACTTCAGAATGAGCATCCCGTTGCGCGCGAGGTGCTTCTCCATGCCGGCGATGCTCTCGAAGCGCTCCTTCCAGATTTTCTTCGTCACGAGCCCCGGTGGGAGTTTCTGGCCCGCGAGGATCTCGGGATGGACGCGGACGACGAGCGCCTCTTCGTAGTAGGACCGGTTGAAGATCCCGATGCGGCCCCGCTCGGGCAGGCACTTCGTCGTCCGCCAGAGAAAGTCGTGGTCGAGCTCCTCTTGCGACGGCGCCTTGAACGAGTACACCTGGCAGCCCTGCGGGTTCACGCCCGACATCACGTGCTTGATCGTCCCGTCTTTTCCCGCCGCGTCCATCGCCTGGAAGATCAGGAGGACGCTCCAGCGGTCCTGCGCGTAGAGCTTGTCCTGCAGCTCGGCCAGCCTCGCAACCTCCTGGGCCAGGAACTTCTTTACTGTTTTCTTGTCTTCCTTGAGGTGGGCCGTGTCCCGCGGGTCGTGGTCCTCGAGACGGAATCTCTTCCCGTTCGTGATGCGATAGGGCTGGACGAATTTCGCGATTCTCGACATACGGCGCTCCTCGGCGGGGCGGATCCCGCTCCGATCGTAATCGAACGGGTCCGGGCGAAGCCACGGCTTCGACCATATTCTTGTGGGGTGACCGCGAACCTCACACCGCGGTACGACGACGCCGAGGAGCGATTCAAGGGGGCGCCGGACCACGCGGAGAAGCTCGTCGACGGCCAGCAGGTGGACCGCCACCACGTCCTCGCGGACAAGGACGTCGTGGAGCTGCACGCGTGAGCGGGAGGGGGCAGCCCTCCCTTCGTCAACCTTCCCGAAGCAGCCTGTCGAGGAGGATGTCTTCCAGGTTTCTCCGGCCGTCGAACACTCCCAGAACTACGACGCACACACTCTCGACCCGGTAGACGAGGCGATAGGGCCTCATGAGAAGCTCGCGGTACTCCCTGACCTGGATCCTCTGGAGCTCGGGTACGACGCGGCCACGAGTGGCGAGAGTCTCCAGCGTCCGGGCCTTCGCTTCCAACGTATCGAGAATCCGCCCCGCAGCACCGGGGTCGCCCCGTCCGACGTAGTCGACAATTTCCGCGAGATCCTGTTCGGCAACCGCCGCCCACCGGACCGCGAGTCGTTTCATTCCCGTCGGAGCCGTCGACGAATTCGCGAGAAGACCTCCGCCTGAGGTGCGACCCGTCCCGCGCGCACGTCGGACTCGGCCTGCGCGACGAGTTTCAGAAGCAAGGTCGCCTCACGCATCTCCTGAAACGACTCGAAGTCCATCAGCACGCCTCTGGGCTCGCCGCTCTGCGTGATGACGATGGGACGTCGCGTCTCACCGACCGTGCGAAGCATTTTCGCGGCCCCGGTCTTCAACTCGGTCACGGAGCGGATGTCTTCAGCCGTCTTCATGGCACCAGATACGGTACCACGAATCACCCCGCCGACATCGAGCCCAGAAATTCGGCGTTGTTCTTCGTCTTGTCGAGGCGCTCGATGAGGAGCTCCATCGCTTCCACGGTCGAGAGCGGGTTGAGGACCTTCCTCAGAATCCACACGCGGTTGAGCTCCTGCTTCTCGAGGAGCAGCTCTTCCTTGCGCGTGCCGGAGCGGTTGAGGTCGATCGCGGGGAAGACGCGGCGGTCGACGAGCTTCCGGTCGAGGTGGACCTCCATGTTGCCCGTGCCCTTGAACTCCTCGAAGATCACGTCGTCCATGCGCGAGCCCGTGTCGATGAGGGCCGTCGCCATGATCGTGAGCGAGCCGCCTTCCTCGATGTTGCGCGCCGCCCCGAAGAACCGCTTCGGCTTCTGGAGCGCGTTCGCGTCGACGCCGCCCGAGAGGACCTTGCCCGACGGCGGGCAGGTCGTGTTGTACGCGCGTGCGAGGCGGGTGATCGAGTCCAGCAGGATCACGACGTCCCTCTTGTGCTCGACGAGGCGCTTCGCCTTCTCGATGACCATCTCCGCGACCTGGACGTGGCGCGTCGCCGGCTCGTCGAACGTCGAGGAGATGACCTCGCCCTTCACGGACCGCTGCATGTCCGTGACCTCTTCAGGGCGCTCGTCGATGAGGAGGACGATGAGCGTGATCTCGGGGTGGTTCGTCGTGATGGAATTCGCGAGCGCCTGCAGGAGCATCGTCTTGCCCGTGCGGGGCGGCGCGACGATGAGGCCGCGCTGGCCCTTGCCCACGGGAGCGATGAGGTCCAGGACGCGCGACGAGAGGTTGGCCGTCTCGAGCCGGATCCGCTCCTGAGGGTAGAGCGGCGTCAGATTGTCGAAGAGGACCTTCTCGCGCGCGACGTCCGGATGCTCGAAGTTGACGGCCTCGACCTTGATCAGCGCGAAATACCGTTCGCCCTCCTTCGGAGGCCGGATCTGGCCGGAGATCGTGTCTCCCGTGCGGAGCCCGAACTTCCGGATCTGGGACGGCGACACGTAGATGTCGTCGGGGCCGGCAAGATAGTTGTACTCGGGCGCGCGCAGGAACCCGAAGCCGTCCGGAAGCACCTCGAGCACGCCTTCCGAGAAGATGAGGCCGAGCCGCTCCGTCTGCGTCTGGAGGATCTTGAAGATCAGCTCCTGCTTGCGCAGCGCGGGAGCGCCCTCGACCTCGAGCTCCTGCGCGATCTTGAGGAGCTGTGGCATCGAGTGATTGTGGAGCGTGCGGATGTCGAGGATGGGTTCGGCGGTCGCACCCGGGAGGCCCGCCACCGCGGGGGCTTCTTCGACGTCGGCGGGGAGATCCCGCGGGTCGATGTCGCGGACTGCGTAGTCGGCGCCGGGGACCTTGCGTCTGGGCATGCGTTACTCCTTGGAGGCGGGTGTGAGGGCCGCGCGCAGGAGGCGCGCGAGCTCGGGGAGAGATTCGCCGGTCTCGGCCGAGACGGGCAGGAGGGGGCGGGAGACGTCGCGGTATGCCGCGGAGAGCGTGCGTTCCCTGCGAACGCGTTCGGAGGGCTTCACCGCGTCCCACTTCGTGGCGGCGACGACGGTAGGAATCGAGGATTCTCTCAGGAAAAGGGACATGGAGAGGTCGCTCTTCTGGGGTTCCAGGCGGCCATCGATGAGAAGGAGAGCCGCTGTTGCACGCCCAGCCGGATCACCAGTTACCGGCGCTGCGGAATCCTCGGAACTTCCGACGAGGAGAGTCTCGATCAACTTTTCGAAGAAATCTCTCTTGTCCTTTCCCGTCTTCGCGAAGCCGTACCCGGGGCAGTCCACGACGTCGAACCTCTCGCCAACGCGGTACCAGAAGAGGGCTTGCGTGCGTCCCGGGGTCTGCGACACGCGCGCGACCCGGGTGCCGAGAAGGGCATTCAGCAGGGTGGATTTCCCGACGTTCGACCGGCCGAGCACCGCGAGCGCGGGCAGTGGCTCCCCTTTCGGCCTCTCGCCGGCTCGGTAGGACGGCAGGACGAGCCGCACCTCGGCGCCCGCGGCAAGCGGACCTCTCACGCTGCCGGCGCGGGAGCCGGCACGCGACCTCGCGGAGGGAAGCGTCGTCGTCATGGGAGCGTTCGAAATCCCCCGGGAGGGGGACAAAGAAGATTTCTTAGATGGAAAGGAGGGGGCGGAACCGCCCCCGGCAGAAGCTTATCAGAGTCGCGGTGTCAATTTGCGGCAGGTGGCGTTGTCCCCGCCTCGGGGGCGATCAGCTTTGGCACCATCGGCGTGGGCGCGCCCTCGAGCGTCAGGCGGACGACCTCGTCCACGTCCTCGACGAGGTGGAACTCCATGACGGTCCGGATCTCCTCCGGCAGGTCGTCCAGATCCTTCTCGTTCTCTTTCGGCAGGAGGATCGTCGTGATGCCCGCGCGGTACGCCGCGAGGAGCTTCTCCTTGATGCCGCCGACGGGCAGCACCTTGCCGCGCAGCGTGATCTCACCCGTCATCGCGAGGTCCTTGCGGATCGGGATCCGCGTGACGGCCGAAAGAATGGACGTCGCCATCGTGATACCCGCCGACGGGCCGTCCTTCGGGATCGCGCCTTCGGGGACGTGCACGTGGATGTCCTTCTTCTCGTAGAAGTCGGGCTCGGCGCCGTAGAGCTCGGCGCGCGTCCTCACGTACGTCAGCGCGGCCCGCGCGCTCTCCTGCATCACTTCGCCGAGCTGACCCGTCAGCACGAGGTTGCCCTTGCCGCGCATGAGGGTCGTCTCGATGTAGAGGATGTCGCCACCGGATTCGGTCCACGCGAGGCCGGTCGCGAGCCCGATCTCGGCGGTCTCGCCCTTTTTGTTGAGACGGTATTTCGGCTTGCCGAGGTACGACGAGAGGTTCTCCGCCGTGACGACGAGGGGCGTCTCGGCGTCCTTGCCGATGATCTTCCGCGCGATCTTCCGGCAGACGGACGCGATCTCGCGCTCGAGGCTGCGGACCCCGGCCTCGCGCGTGTACTTCTCGATGAGACCGTACAGGGCTCCGTCCTCGAACGCGGCCTGTTCTCCCGTGAGGCCGTTTTCCTTGACCTGCTTCGGCACGAGGAACTGCTTCGCGATGGCGACCTTCTCGTTCGGCGTGTAGCCCGAGAGCGTGATGATCTCCATCCGATCCTTGAGTGCGGGCGGGATCGGGTGCACGACGTTCGCGGTCGCGATGAACATGACCTTCGAGAGGTCGTACTCCGTGTCGAGGTAGTGGTCCACGAACGAGTGGTTCTGCTCGGGGTCGAGAACCTCGAGGAGAGCCGAAGAAGGGTCACCGCGGAAGTCCATCGACATCTTGTCCACTTCGTCGAGGAGAAACACGGGATTCACGGATCCCGCCTTCTTCATGAGCTGGATGATCTGGCCGGGGAACGCCCCGATGTAGGTGCGGCGGTGGCCGCGGATTTCCGCCTCGTCGCGCACGCCGCCGAGCGAGAGCCGCACGAACTTGCGATTCAGCGATTTCGCGATGCTCTTCGCGAGGGACGTCTTGCCGACACCCGGAGGGCCCGCGAAGCAGAGGATCGAGCCTTTCGTCTCGGTGACGAGCTGGCGCACCGCGAGGAACTCGAGGATGCGCTCCTTCACTTTCTCGAGACCGAAGTGGTCCTCGTTCAGGATCTTCTCCGCGCGCTTGATGTCCTTCATCTCGCGCGTCGCCTTCTTCCAGGGGACCTGGACGAGCCAGTCGATGTAATTGCGGGAAACGGTCGCCTCGGCGGAGACGTTCGGCATCGCCTCGAGCCGCTTCAGCTCGGCGAGCGCCTTCTCCTTCGTCTCCTTCGGCATCCCCGCCTTCTCGATCTTGACCTTCAGCTCCTCGAGCTCGTCGGACTTGTCGTCTTTCTTGCCGAGCTCCTGGTGAATGGCCTTGATCTTCTCGTTGAGGTAGTACTCCTTCTGCGCCCGTTCCATCTGCTTCTTGACCTTGTTGTTGATCCGGCGATCGATGTTGATCTTCTCGATCTCGATCTCGAGCAGGTCCTGGAGCTTCTGGAGGCGTTCGAGGGGATTCACGGTCTCGAGAAGCGTCTGCTTCTCGACGGTCGCGATCGACGTCGGCAGGTGGCCGGAAAGCATGTCGCAGAACGCGTCCGCGTCGTCCATTTTCAGCGACGAGAGGAGGCCCTCGAACGCGAGGTGATGGGAGAGCTTCGCGTACTGCTCGAACACGGAGAGGACCTTGGAAAGGTACGGCGCGAGCTCTTCGGCGGTCGTGCCGAGCGCCTTCGGTTCGAGGCGCTCGACGCTAACGGCGAGATGCCCGGCTCCCGCCGTGAACGCGCGGATGCGCCCGCGGACGACGCCCTCGACCATGACCTTGATGTGTCCGTTCGGGAGCTTCAGCGACTGGACGACGGACGCGATGACGCCGATCTCGTGGATGTCGCCCGCGACGGGTTCGTCCACCTTCGGGTCGCGCTGCGCCGCGAGGAAAATCCTCTTCTCGGACGACGCGAGCGCGGTCTCGAGCGCGGCGATCGAGGACGCGCGGCCGACCACGAAGGGGGCCATCATCCTCGGGAAGACGACCATGTCGCGCAGAGGGACGAGCGGGAGTGTCCGGGCGGCGGACGCGAAAGGCTCGATGGAGGTCGGCGTCGTCATCGGGTTACCTCGAAGGGGGAGTGGGGGCGGGCAGCCGGGAACCGGGGCGTGGGGCCGTGAAGAGGTTCGACCTCAGCCCGCCTTCCGGAGCGAAAGGATGGGAGCGGCACGGCGGAGGACGACATCCTTCGTGATGACGCACTCCTCGATCTCCTCCTCGGACGGGACGCGATACATCACGTCCAGCATGACTTCCTCGAGGATGATCTTCAGGCCCCGGGCGCCGACGTTGCGGACGATCGCCTCCTCGGCGATCTGCTCCATCGCGTCGTCCGTGAAACGCAGGTTCACGTTCTCGAACTCGAGGAGAGCCTGGTACTGCTTGATGAGGGAGTTCTTCGGTTCCTTGAGGATCGCGACGAGCGCCGGGCGGTCGAGATCGTGGAGCGTCGCGACGACGGGAACGCGCCCGATGAACTCGGGAATCATCCCGAACTTGATCATGTCCTCCGGGTGGACCTTTTCGAGCGTGTCCCCCGCGCGCTTTTCCTTCTTGGACACGATCTTCGCGCCGAAGCCCATCGACTTCTCGGTCAGACGGCGGCCGATGATGTCCTCGAGACCCACGAAGGCCCCGCCGATGATGAACAGGATGTTCGTCGTGTCGATCTGGATGAATTCCTGGTGGGGGTGCTTGCGCCCTCCCTGCGGGGGCACGTTCGTGACGGTGCCCTCGAGGATCTTCAGGAGCGCCTGCTGGACTCCCTCGCCGGAGACGTCCCGCGTGATCGACGGGTTCTCACCCTTGCGGGCGATCTTGTCGATCTCGTCGATGTAGACGATCCCCCGCTCGGTCTTTTCTTTGTCCTGGCCGGCGGCCTGGTAGAGCTTGAGGATGATGTTCTCGACGTCCTCGCCGACGTAGCCCGCCTCGGTGAGGGTCGTGGCGTCCGCGATCGTGAACGGCACGGAAAGCATCCGCGCGAGCGTCTGGGCGAGAAGCGTCTTCCCTGTTCCCGTCGGCCCGATCAGCAGGATGTTCGACTTCTGGAGCTCGACGTCGAGCTTCCGGTTCTTCTCGAAGTAGTCGATCCGCTTGTAGTGGTTGTAGACGGCGACCGCGAGCTTCCGCTTCGCGGTCTCCTGCCCGACGACGTATTCGTCGAGGAACTCCTTGATCTCACGTGGTTTCGGGAGCTTCGTCTCGGGCTTCGCCTGGTCCAGCACCCGGTCCTCCGCGATGATGTCGAGGCAGATGTCGACACACTCGTCGCAGATGTAGACCGTCGGCCCCGCGATGAGCTTCTTCACGTCCCGCTGCGATTTGTTGCAGAAGCTGCAGCGGAGAACGTCGCCCGTGCCCGTTTTCTTCGTCATGCCGGAATTGCCCTGCCTTTTTCGGACCGAGAGGCATCTTAACGCCGGTCCGACATCGGGAACAAACCGCGGGTTCCAAGCATTCCCGGAGGTCCCACGGCCCGACGCTACCCTATTATCCCGACTCGCGTGAGGACGTCGTTTCCGGCGTGCGCGGCATTCGCGCTTTCGGTTCTGGCGTCCGCCGGATCGCTGTGCGCCGAGGAAACTCCCGATGCCTCCCCGGGCCGCTTCCGTCTCTTCCCGGACGAGTCTCCCGCACGGGCCGTGCCGGTCCGGCCCCCTGCCGCGAGGGCCACGAAGCGCTTCGGAATCGCGGCGATGGAAATCTTATCCCTCGAAGTCCTCCCGTACACACAGAACCGGTACCTCAACCACGAGGACTACGCGCTCATTTCCTGGGAGTCCGTGGGGAGCAACCTCCAGAGCGGGTTCTCGTTCGACGACGACAAGTTCACGACGAATCAGATGGGCCACACGGTCTCGGGCGCTTTTTTCTTCAACGCGCCGCGCACGAACGGCTATTCGTTCTTCGAGTCGGTCCCCTTCGTTCTCGCGGGCAGCTACGTCTGGGAAATGGTCTTCGAGACGCAGAAGCCTTCCCTGAACGACCTCGTGAACACGACGCTCGGCGGCGTGACGACGGGCGAGGCGACGTATCGGCTCTCGCAGATGCTCCTCGATGACCGTGCGCGCGGGGGCGCGCGCGTCCTCCGGGAGGCCGCGGCGGCGCTCCTGAATCCCACCCAGCTCGTCACGCGGCTTACGACGGGCGACCTGTGGGCGGTCCGCGGGACGCGGGGTGACTACCTGCTCCCGACCGGATTCGTCGCCGAGGCGGACGCCGGCTGGCGCCATTTCGTGTCGAGCACCCGCGCGAACCCCGATCAGGCTCTCTTCACGCTGAACCTGAGATACGGCGATCCCTTCGCGCGCTCCGTCTCCCGGCCCTTCGACAGCTTCGAGGCCGGGCTCGACGTCTCGAACCCGAGCTCGGCGTGGCTCACCCGTGTCGAGATCCGGGGCCTCCTCGGAGGGTGGGACCTCGACCCCGGGTCGGCGGGCGGCCGCCACGTCGTCGGCCTCTTCGTGGATTTCGACTACACGAACAACGACACGCGGGTCTTCAGCTCCCAGAGTTTCCGGTTCGGGCTCCTCTCGATGCGGCCGCTCGGCCGGGAGATCGAGCTGAGGGCCGAGATCCTCGGCGTCGGAGCGCCGCTCCTCGCGCTCCAGAACGATCATCCCGACGCCACGAACGCGGTCGTCGGCCGGGCTTACGACTACGGCCCGGGCGCCGCCGTCTTCACGGCGCTGAAGTTCCGTCGGAGGGAGCTGGACCTCGCCACCTTCACGTATTCGCTGTTCTGGACGCACACGTCGAACGGCGTCGCACGCAACAGCAGCATTCAGTCGTTCCGGGCGGAGGCCCGCATCCCGCTCGCCGGCCCGCTCGCCGCGGGCGGCTCGTGGTCCTGGGGCAAGAGGATCTCGACGTATGACGCGTTCGACACGATCCGCGTCGCGGCCACCCAGTGGCGCGCGTTCGTGTCGTTCCTGTTCCGATAGGCAGCGGGGCCTACGCGGCGCTCTTCGTCTCCTCGCGGCGGCGGATCACGAGGTCGATGAGCCCGTACACCTTCGCGGCGTCCGGCTCGAAGATGTTGTCGCGGTCCGTGTCGCGGGAGATCTTGTCGACGGCCTGCCCCGTATGGAACGCCAGGATCTCGTTCAGGCGGTGTTTCGTCCGCAGCATCTCGCGGGCCTGGATCTCGATGTCCGAGGCCTGCCCCTCGGCGCCGCCGTGGGGCTGGTGGATGAGGATCCGCGCGTTCGGGAGGGCCGAACGCTTGCCCTTCGCGCCGCCCGCGAGGAGGATCGCCGCCATCGAGGCGGCCTGTCCGAGGCAATACGTCGCGACGTCGCACTTGACGTACTGCATCGTGTCGTAGATCGCGAGGCCCGCCGAGACGGATCCGCCGGGCGAGTTGATGTACAGCGTGATGTCCTTCTCGGGGTTCTCGGCTTCGAGGAACAGCATCTGCGCGATGATGAGGTTCGCGACGTCGTCGTTCACCGCGGAACCGAGGAAGATGACGTTGTCCTTCAGCAGGCGCGAATAGATGTCGTACGCCCGCTCACCGCGGTTCGTCTGCTCGATGACCATCGGAATCAGCATGGAGGTCCTCCGCTTCCCCTGAGTCTAAGGCTCAGCCCGCGACGACGGCTTCCGCGAGAAGGAAGTCGAGGACATGGTCGATCCTCAGCTCCTCGCGCATTCCCTCGAGACGCCCGGCCTTCACGACCGCGGATTTCAGGTCGGCGTACGTGATGCCCATCGCCTGCGCGCGCCGCTTGACCTCCGCGTCGAGCTCCGTGTCCGTGACGGTCAGGTTCTCCTTTTCGCCGATCGCGTCGAGGAGCAGGTATTCCTTCACGCGGCGCTCCGCCGACGGGCGCGCTTCTTTGCGCAGCTCGTTCCAGTCGACCTGCGCTTCCTTGAGGTCGACCCCCTCGCGCGAGAGGTGCCGGGCGTAGTCCTTCAGGGCCGAGTCCACCTCGGACTCGACCATCGACTCGGGCGCCGGCACGTCGTGGAGGGCGAGGAGGCCGTCGAGAACGGAGCGGCGGCGTGTTTCCTTGACGGACTGCTCCCTCTCGCGCGTCAGAGACTCGGTGACCTTTTCCGTCAGCATCGCGAGGTTCGCGCCCTCCGGGGCCTCACCCTCCCGCGGCGTGAGCGCGAGCCGCGCGAACTCGTCGTCCAGGCCCGGCAGGACCCGCGACTTCAGGGCCGCGAGATGGACCGTGTAGAGGACGGTCTTTCCGGCGAATTCCTTGTCCGGAACGTCCGCTCCCCAGTCCTTCTGGAATGACACCGTCACGCCAGGCTCGGCGTTGCGGATGTGCGCGGAGAGCTCGGGCATCGTCTGGGCGCCGCCGATCTCGACGAGCGTCTTGTCCGCGGTGAAGTCCTTTCCGTCGCCCTTCGGAAACGAGCCGTTGATGTCCACGAGCGCGAAGTCGCCGTCCTTCGCGGCGCGGCCTTCGATCGGCTCGTAGGTCGCGTGACCCTCCCGGATGCGCCCGATGAGGCCGTCGATGTCCTCCGCCGACGGGACGAGGTTGCCCGCCGGGACCTTCAGGCCGCGGTAGTCCTTCGGCTCGACGAGAGGACGCACCTCGATCTCGGCCTTGAACGAGAGGGGTTCCTCGAACGCGAACTTCAGGTCCTCGATCTTCGGCTGACCCAGCGGCGTGAGGTTCTTCTCACGGAGGGCCTCGCCGAGCGAGGCCTGGATGAGGTGCTCGAGGACGTCGTTCTTCACGTCTTCGGCGAACCGCTTCCGGATCATCTCCGGCGGCACCTTCCCCGGGCGGAAGCCGGGGAGGCGCACCTGCTTCGCGATGCCCTTCACCGTGCGGTCGGTCGCCCTGCGGACGTCGTCCGCCGGCACCTCGAACGTGAAAACTTTCTTCGTGGGGGATTCGTCGACGTACGAGGTGATCATGGAAACGTTACCCTCTCTTCTCGAGCTCGTGCCGGAACGGTGGTGCGGGAGGAGGGAGTCGAACCCTCACGGGTCACCCCACGGGATCCTAAGTCCCGCGCGTCTGCCATTCCGCCACTCCCGCGGCGCGGCCCTGCCAAAGTTTGCCTCATTTCTCGAGATACTTCTTCATCCACGAAAAGACCTCTTCGTGCCACCGCTTGCTGTTCAGCGGCTTGAGGACCCAGTGCCCCTCGTCCGGGAACACGAGAGCCTGAGACGGCACGCCGTTCATCCTCAGGAACGTGAAGAGCTGGAGCCCCTGATCGACCGGCACGCGGTAGTCCAGCTCGTTCGTGACGACGAGCGTCGGCGTCCGGATGTTCTGGGCGAAGAGGTGCGGAGACCACTTCGCGTACTGCGCGCGGGCCTTCGGACTGCCGGGCGCCCCCTCGAATTCCCAGTTCGAGAACCACAGCTCCTCGGTCCCGAGCGACATCGACTCGAGATTGAAGACGCCGTCGTGCGTGACGGCCGCCTTGAAGCGGTTCGTGTGCCCGAGAATCCAGTCGACGGCATAGCCGCCGTAGCTCGCGCCCGCGATGCCCTGCCGCGACGCGTCCACGAACGGCATCTTCACGACGGCGTCGAAGACCGCGTCGAGGTCGGTCATGACCTTGCCGCCCCAGTCGCCCGAAATCTCGTCCACGAACTTCTGGCCGAAGCCCGTCGAGCCCCGCGGGTTCGGTGCCGCGACGACCCAGCCCTGCGCCGCCCAGAGAGTCGGGTTCCAGCGCGCCGACCAGCCGTCCTCCCACGCGCCCTGCGGGCCGCCGTGGATGAGGAAGACGACCGGGTATTTCTTCGCCGCGTCGAACATCGGCGGCTTCACGAGCCAGTACTGGACTCGCGCGCCGCCTGCGCCCGTCGCCGAGAGGCTCTCCGGGACGGACATCGCGACGTCCTTGCGCCAGGAGCGGTTCTCGTCGGTCAGTGCCTTCGCATGCGGGGAAGAGGAAGAAGAAGGTTTTTCTTCGAGCGGGAAAGAGAAGACTTCCGGCGGACCGGTGAGGGAGGCCTCGGTGAAGATCAGCACCTTCGCGCCCGCCTTGACGCTGCCGATCGCGCCGCCCTTCTTCAGCAGCTTCGGTATTCCGCCCGCGAAGGACACTTCGAAGAGATCCCTTCGCCCTTCGTTGTCCGCCGTGAAATAGACCTTCTTGCCGTCGGGACTCAGACAGAATTCTTCGACCGACAGATCCGGGCTCTCGAAAACGGCACGCTTCGCCTTCGTCTTCCGGTCGTAGACGTCGAGGTACCACCGGTCTCCTTCGAACCCGGCACGGCGCTGGGCGCGCACGAGAACGGAGGCGCCGTCCGGGGTGTACACGGGGTCGAAGTCCGCTGCGGGATTCGACGCCGTGAGCTTCACGGCCGTCCCTCCGGCCACGGGCACCGTGAAGACGTCCTTGTTCGTCGTCCACGCTTCCTTGTCCGCGCCGTCCCGGTTCGAGACGAACGCGATCTCCTTGCCGTCGGGCGAGAAGGCGATCCCGCCGTCCTCGTAGAGGCTGGGTGGCGAGTCGAAGTCGCCGGGCGTCACGTCCGTGGCCGCGCCCGAGGCGACGTCGAGAACGAACACGTGGTGCCGCACGTTCTCGCGCCACTCGTCCCAGTGCCGGTAAAGGAGGTGCGTGAGGTGATGGACCTTGACCGGGTCCTTCTCGAGGTCCTCACGGGTCTTCTTGTTACAGGCCTCGTCCGCGCACGCGGGGTATACGTCCGAGACGATCGCGAGCTTCTTCCCGTCCGGCGAGAAGACGAGCGGGTCCTGGACGCCGGCCGCAAAGTCGGTCAGCTTTCGCGGCTCGCCGCCCGCGAGGTCGAGGAGCCACACCTGCGGCGTCCCCGAGCGCGTCGAGACGAACGCGAG
>JBBQRP010000032.1:0-31528 GCA_038214715.1 Thermoanaerobaculia bacterium
GGCCGTCGGCGAAGGCAAGTTCGACGACAACGGCAAGCGCATCCCGCTCGACGTGAAGAAGGGCGACCGCATCCTCATCGGCAAGTACGCCGGCACCGAAATCAAGATCGAAGACGAAGAGCTCCTCATCCTCCGCGAGGACGAAGTGCTTGCCATCGTCGAGACGAAGTAAGGGGTAAATAAAATGGCTGCAAAGAACATCACCTACGGCGAAGAAGCTCGCCAGAACATTCTCCGGGGCGTCAACAAGCTGGCCGACGCGGTCAAGGTGACGCTCGGACCCAAGGGCCGGAACGTCGTCATCGACAAGAAGTTCGGTTCACCCACGATCACGAAGGACGGCGTCACGGTCGCCAAGGAAATCGAGCTCGACAACCCGCTCGAGAACATGGGCGCCCAGATGGTCCGCGAGGTCGCTTCGAAGACCTCCGACATCGCCGGCGACGGCACGACGACGGCCACGGTCCTCGCCCAGGCGATCTACCGCGAGGGCATCAAGATGGTCACCGCGGGCGGAAACCCGATGGAGATCAAGCGCGGCATCGACCTCGCCGTCAAGAAGGCGGTCGACGCGATCAACGCGATGAAGAAGACCGTCGACGCCAAGGAGATCGCCCACGTCGGCACGATCTCGGCGAACGGCGACGTGGAGATCGGCAAGATCATCGCCGAGGCCATGGACAAGGTCGGCAAGGACGGCGTCATCACGGTCGAGGAGGCCAAGGGCCTCGACACGACCCTCGAAGTGGTCGAGGGCATGCAGTTCGACCGCGGCTACCTCTCGCCCTACTTCGTCACGGACGCCGAGCGGATGGAGAGCGTCCTCGAGAGCGTGAAGATCCTGATCTACGAGAAGAAGGTCTCTTCCATGAAGGACCTCCTCCCGATCCTCGAGCAGGTCGCCAAGCAGAATCGTCCCTTCCTCATCATCGCGGAAGAGGTCGAGGGCGAGGCGCTCGCGACTCTCGTCGTGAACAAGCTCCGCGGCACGCTGCACGTGGCCGCCGTCAAGGCGCCCGGCTTCGGCGACCGCCGCAAGGCCATGCTCGAGGACATCGCGATCCTCACGGGCGGCAAGATGATCTCCGAGGACCTCGGCATCAAGCTCGAGAGCGTCAAGTGGGAAGACCTCGGCGACGCGAAGAAGGTCACGGTCGACAAGGACAACACGACGATCGTCGTCGACACCGGCGACAAGAAGCGCCGCGAGGCGATCACCGGCCGCGTGAAACAGATCCGCGCGCAGATCGAGGAGACGACCTCCGACTACGACCGCGAGAAGCTCCAGGAGCGCCTCGCCAAGCTCGTCGGCGGCGTCGCGATCATCAAGGTCGGCGCGGCCACCGAGACCGAGATGAAGGAAAAGAAGGCCCGCGTCGAAGACGCGATGCACGCGACGAAAGCAGCCGTGGAAGACGGCATCGTCCCGGGCGGCGGCGTCGCGCTTCTGCGTGCGATCGCCGAGGTCGACAAGATCAAGGAGCACGGTGACATCCAGATCGGCGTGAACATCGTCAAGCGCGCGCTCGAGGAGCCGGCCCGTCAGATCATCGCGAACGCCGGGCTCGAGGGCTCGGTCATCGTGAAGGAGCTCAAGGAGAAGGGCGGCTTCATCGGCTTCAACGCCCAGACCGAGAAGACGGAAGACATGCTCAAGGCGGGCATCGTCGACCCGGCCAAGGTCACGAAGTCGGCTCTCCAGAACGCGGCGTCGATCGCCGGCCTCATGCTCACGACGGAAGCCCTCGTCTCCGAGATCAAGGAGAAGGACAAGGCTCCCGCCGGCGGCGGCATGGGCGGCGGCGGCGGCATGGGCGGGATGTACTAACTTGATCGGGGAGGCCCCAGCCGCGGAGCGGCTGGAAACCGGGCCTCCCCGCACCCCTCCCCCAGCTGTCTAGATTCTCGTGGGCCCGGCGGAAACGCCGGGCCTTTTTCTTTTCCGCGCTGCGGTACGCTGGGTCCACCGATGTGGGAGAGGTGGCGGACGACGGAAGACCGGACGCGACTCGTCTGGACCCTCCTTCCCTACGTCGTTTTCGTCCTGCTCTTTGCCGTCACGTTCCGGCGCTGGGTGCTGCCGTTCGAGGACTCTGGCCGCGAGATGAACACGGCTCTTCGCCTCGCCGAGGGGGAGGTGCTGTACCGCGACGTGGGCTATTCATACGGGCCGCTGGCTCCCTGGATCGACGGATTGCTGCTTCGAGCTCTCGGACGGCACCTCGACGTCCTGATCGCGTGGCGGACGCTGCTGGGGTTGGCGGGATGAGCGCGCGGGAATTCGCGGACGGCGGATTCCTCGAGGTGCTTTTCCCCTCGGTCCTTCTCGTCGGGTTCGTGCTGGCGATTCCGTTCGCCGCCCGGCGGGCGGGGAGAGCCCTCCCGCCCGCTCTCTTCGCCGCGGGCGCTCTGACGTTCCTTTCTCCGGGGAACGACTGGCTGCACGCGCTGCTGCCGCTCGCGGCGTGTGTTGGGATCGTGGCGCTCCTCCGGGCCGTGGCGGCGTGGCGGCGTGGCGGCGTGGCGGCAAGGCGGTCTCCCCGCGTATTCGGCGCCTCTCGGAATCGCTCTCGTCATGCTCCCGGCTCTCGCCCGTCAGCCCTTTTTTCTCAGGAATCCCGTCTACTCCGCCTTTTCGGCTCCGCTCGCCCTCGTGGTCGCGCTCGCGTGGCTGGGGACACGCGCGTCCGGCACCCGTGCCGCCTTCACGGCGGTCGTCCTCGGCCTCTGTGCGGCCCAGGCCGCGGCGCGCGTCGAGGGAATCGGGCGCGCGCCCCTCGCGTTCGTGAGATTTCCGGGCGCCTCGCTCTTCATGCTCCCGTCCGAGGCGCGGTTCGTGACGGAGGCGGTCCGGATCATCGGGGAAAGGGTTCCTCCGGGCGGGACGGTGGGAATCTTCCCCGAGCCTGGGTTCCTACTCTTCGTGACGGGCCCGAAGAATCCGTTCGTCGACGAGCTCTTTCTGCCCGGCGTCCAGAACGCGGCGGCGGAGGGCCTGATGATCCGCCGTCTCCGCGAGCGGCCGCCGGACGCTCTCCTCGTGACGAACCGCGCTTTCCCGGAATTTGGGAGCGCGATATACGGCAACGGGCTCCTGGATCGATTCTTCGGCGAGGTCTCGCGGAGCTACGTGCCCGCGGGCCAGGTCGGGGGCGGCCCGACGCCGGTCCGGCACGCCTCGGAAGGAATCCTGTTCGTCCTGGTCGGGAACGGCACCGAGGTCAGGGAGTCTTCACGAAGGAAGTGACCGCGTCGATGACCTCGTCCTGGTGGGAAGAGCTCAGATTGAAGAAAAGCGGTAACCGTACGAGGCCATTCGAGAGGCGCTCCGTCTCCGGGAACTCCTTGCGGTCTGAGGCGAAGCGCGACCCGTAAGGCGAGGAATGGAGCGCGACATAGTGAAAGGGCGTCAGAATTCCCCGATCCGCCATGTGCCGAATGAAGCGATTCCGAACGGTTCCGCGGGGCCAGATGATGGCGAAGAGATGGTAGTTGGGGGTGTTGTGCGCGGGGTTTTCGAGGACGCAGCCGCCGAGCTTCGTCACCGGCTCTCGAAGCGCGTCAGCGTACCGACGCCAGAGGGCTTTCCGGCGGGCCATGATCGCATCCATCCGTGCGAGTTGCGATTCCAGATAGGCGGCGTTCAGATCCGACAGCGCCCAGCTCGAACCGAGGTCAATCCACGAGTACTTTTCCGCCATCCCGAGAGAAAATTCCTGACGATTCGTGCCCTTGTCCCGGAGGTGAAGCGAGCGCCGGAGGAAGTCGCGGTTTCCCACGAGGAGCGCCCCGCCCTCCCCCGAAGAGATATTTTTTGTCTCGTGGAAGCTCAGGCAGCCGAGGTCTCCGAGCGTTCCGAGCGGCTTTCCCTTGAATGTGGAGCCGATCGTCTGGGCGGCGTCCTCGACGACCGGCAGCCCGCGCTCGCGGCAGATCATGAGCAGCCGATCCATGTCGCACGAGTTCCCGGCGTAGTGGACGGGGACGACGGCGCGCGTCGCCGGGGAGAGCGCACGTTCGAGATGGTCGAGAGAGATGTTGCCGAAGGTGTCGCAGTCCACGAACCGGATTCGCGCGCCGCGCAGGGCGAAGGCGTTCGCGGTTGAGACAAAAGTGAAGCTTGGTACGACGACTTCGTCGCCCGCTTTGATGTCGAGCAGGAGCGCGGCCATCTCGAGCGAATGTGTGCAGCTCGTGGTGAGGAGGGCGGGAACCCCCAGGAGTGTTTCGAGAAAGGTCTCGCACGCCCTGGTGAACGGGCCGCCGCCGGCCGTGTGCCCGAGCTCGACGGCCCGCGCGAGCAGGTTCGAGATCCCCTCGAAGTGCGGAGGCCGGTTGAACGGAATGCGGATCGTCTCGTTCCGGGAGCTCATGAGCGGTGCTCCTTCTGATTGTGCAACGACGCACACGCGGCGTCGAGCCGTCTGCTAACCTGAATTCGGATGGAGTCAGAGGCGCCGAACCCGACGTGATCGACCTCTCGAACATCGCGACGAATCTCGAGGAGGCCGAACCGGGCTTCTGGGTGTCGAAGACCCGCTCTCCGGTGTCCTATCCGGACTCGGGGAACGAATGGTGCGCCCGCGTCGAAGAGGGCTCGTTCTGGTTTCGACACCGCAGCCGATGCGTGAACGAGCTGGTCCGGCGTCATCCGCCGCGCGGCCCCGTTTTCGACATCGGCGGAGGCAACGGGTTCATGGCGCGTGGGCTCGAAGAGGCGGGCTGGAAATCCGTTCTCGTCGAGCCGGGTCCCGCCGGGGCCCGGCAGGGGTTGGTGCGCGGCCTTCGCCCGGTCGTGTGCGCGACCGTCGCGGACGCGGGCTTCAGGCCCGGGTCGCTCGAGGCCGCGGGACTCTTCGACGTGCTCGAGCATCAGCGGGACGAGGCGGACTTCCTCGCGTCCGTCCACGCGTGCCTAGCTCCCGAAGGTCTGCTCTACCTGACGGTCCCGGCGCTGCCGGCTCTCTGGTCGATCGACGATGACGAGGCCGGACATCACCGGCGTTATACGCTTCGCTCCGTCTCGAAGACGCTCCTGTCGGCGGGCTTTCGGGTCGAGGCCGCGACGTACATCTTCGCGGCACTTCCCCTGCCTCTGTTTCTCTTCCGGACGCTCCCGAGCGCCCTCGGGTTCAGGACGGGCGCCGACATCGAGGCTGCGGGACGGGAGCATGCGGTCTCGGCCCGTCCCGCGGGACGGGTTCTCGATCGTCTACTCCAGGCCGAACTCCGCCGTGTAACGGGTGGTCGCGCGATGCCGTTCGGCACGAGCTGTCTCGTCGCCGCGATGCGTCTTTCCTGACGACGAGCCAGGACGACGCGCATGTTGGAGACGGTTCGAGAGGTGGCAGGTTAAAATCAGGGCGTTGCAATTCCGCGCCGACTACGTCCCGCTGGATACGAAGACGCCAGGCTGGGGTGCCGTGGCCCTGCTGCCCTGGGACGCGGAGGTGTTCGGGTTTCCGGTGGCCGACTTCCGGCCAGGGGATCGAGGGGCGATCGGCGCGCACAGGCCCGCGTTCGCGCAACGGCTCTCGCAGTGGGCAGGGCAGCGGCAGGTCGAGCTCGTCGGCTGCCGGCATTCCCCTTCCGAGGTGAACCTGTCTGCCCTTCTCGACGAGTGTCGCTTCCGGTTTGTCGAGGTGAGCTTGCGAGCCGATCTCGCTCCCCTCAGGGCCAATCGTCTCCCGGCGGCCCGCATCGCGGTGCGCCTCGCCGCCCCCGAAGACCACAAGGCCCTTCTTCGGATTGCGGAATCCGCCTTCGACTCCGGGCGTTACCATGGCGACCCGCGCGTCCCGAGGGCCCTGGCCAACGCCCGATACCGCTTCTGGCTCGACAATGCCCTCAGTCGCCCGGGCCCCGGCACTCGCGTCTTCGCGCTTGGTGCGGCAGGTCCTGCGATGGGGTTCTTCCACGTCGAGATCGAAGAGGCGTCGGCGGACCTCCGGCTCGCGGCGGTCGACCCGGCCGGGAACGCGGGAATCGCGGCGTTCTCCCTCTACTCGGGCGTCCTGCAGGCGCTCGCCTGCTTGGGTGTGCAGCGCGTTACGGCTCGCCTGACCGCGACCAACACTCCCGTCGTCAGTCTGTACGCTGCTCTCGGCTTTCGCTTTACGGAACCGCAGGTCGTGCGGCACTGGCATCCCGTTATTGCCCCCCACCTCGTCACCCTCGAGCCGGCTACAGCGGCTCTGACACGTGAACATGGACAAAGCCCGGCTCGTTGACATCGTCGTGTCGGCTGTCCGCGATTACGCCGCGAGCGTCGGTGGCGGGCGGGTGGCTGAGATCTCAGGCTCGACCGCGCTCTTTGGGCCCAGAGGAGCGCTCGACTCGATAGGCCTCGTGTCCGTGCTCGTGGCTCTTGAGCAGGAGCTCGGCGAGGCTCATGGCCTCGCCGTCTCCCTGATGGACGAGCGGGCCATGTCCAGGGAGCGGAGCCCCTTCCGCACGCCAGAAACGCTGGCGGACTACGTCCTCGACATCACGCGAGGCTCCGTCTCGTGACGGCGGGCGCCGCGACCTCGGTGATGCTCGTGACCGGGGCCCGGAAAGGGATCGGAAGGAGCCTGGCCGAATGGTTCGCGGGACGTGGCTTAGAGGTCGTCGGATGCTCGCGGGAGGAATCCGATCTCGTGATGGCCGGGTACACGCACATTCGGGCCGACGTGGCCGAGGAGAAGCAGGTGGTGGCACTCATCTCCGAGATCGGCCGGCGATTCGGCCGCCTGGACGCCGCCGTCAACAATGCCGGCAGCGCGTCGATGAACCACGCGCTCCTGACGCCGGGCTCGACCGCCGAGCGGATCCTTCGCACGAACGTTCTCGGGACGTTCCTCGTCTGTCGCGAGGCGGCCAAGCTCATGATGAGAGCCCGGCGAGGCCGCATCGTGAACGTATCCACGGTGGCCGTACCGCTTGCTCTGGAGGGAGAGGCGGTCTACGCGGCCTCCAAGAGCGCGGTCGAGACCCTGACGCGCATCCTCGCGCACGAGCTCGGCGGCCTCGGCATCACGGTCAATGCGATCGGCCCTGCCCCTGTTGAAACCGATCTCGTCGCCTCGGTGCCGAAGGAGAAGATCGACGCTCTCGTCGCGCGCATGGCCTTGAAGCGCCTCGGAACCGCCGTTGACGTGTGCCGGGTGGTCGAGTTCCTCGTTTCGCCCGACACGGACTACCTGACCGGTCAGACACTCTATCTGGGGGGTCCGTAGGCCCGCGCCATGATCGAGTGGCTTTTCGAGCGGTTCCGGGAGGCCGGAACGAGACCGGCCATCGTGTGGCGGGATCGTTCCTATGACTATTCCTGGCTCCTAGAGCGCGTAGCCTCGGCCCGCACGACGCTCGACGCGCACGGAATCGCCACCGGGTCCGTCGTCGCCCTCGAGGGGGAATATTCGCCGGAGCTGTGTGCGATGCTGCTCGCACTGGTCGAGCGAAGGACGATTCTCGTGCCGCTCTCCTCGGCGGTCGAAGCCGCCAAACCGCGCTTCCGGGCGACGGCCGAGGTTCAAGCGCTCGTTCAGTACTCGCCGTCCGGCGAACGCCTGGAAACACTCGAGAGGCTGAACGTGCAGCCCGCCAACCCGCTGACGCGCGGGCTCGCTGCAGAGGGGAAACCTGGCCTCGTGCTCTTCTCCTCCGGCTCGACAGGCGAGCCGAAGGCCGCTCTCCACGACCTCGCGCGCCTCCTGTCGAAGTTCGAGACCCGCCGCCACTCGCTCGTGACACTCGCCTTTCTTCTCCTCGATCACATTGGCGGCATCAACACGCTCTTTTACATCCTCTCCAACACGGGCGTCGTCGTGACGCCCGAAGGCCGATCTCCAGACGACATCGGCGCGTCCGTCGAGCGCCACCGAGTGGAGCTCCTTCCGACGACGCCTACTTTCCTGAACCTCCTGCTGCTGTCGGAGGCCTGGACGCGGCACGACCTCTCGTCCCTGAAGCAGATCACCTATGGCACGGAGCCGATGCCACTGACGACGCTGGCGCGGGTGCACGCCCTTTTTCCGAACGTGAAACTCCTGCAGACTTACGGGCTCTCGGAACTGGGAATCCTGCGTTCTCAGTCGAAGGGCCCATGTTCGCTATGGGTGCGCGTGGGCGGGGAAGGCTTCGAGACGAAGGTCGTCGACGGCCTGCTCTGGATTCGGGCGCAATCGGCGATGCTCGGGTACCTGAACGCGCCGTCACCGTTCGATGCCGAAGGATGGTTCAACACGGGTGACGAGGTCGAAGTGGACGGGGAGTATTTGCACATCCTCGGTCGACGTTCCGAGCTCGTGAACGTCGGCGGCCAGAAGGTCTACCCCGTCGAGGTCGAAAACGTGCTCCTCGAGATGGCCAACGTACTGGACGTGACGGTTCGCGGCGAGACAAATTCGATCACGGGACAAATGATCGTCGCGGCGTTCCGTCTCGAAGCTCCGGAGGAGCTGGCCAGCCTGCGCGGCCGCGTGCGGTCGTTCTGCCGTGAGCGGCTCGCTGCATTCCAGGTCCCGACGAAAGTGGAGATCGCAGCGGCCGATCTCTACTCGGGCCGGTTCAAGAAGACGCGCCAGCCGGCGATTCGGTCATGATGGGAGGCGATGTTGGCGCTGTCTGGGGATTGAGCGTCGTCGTCAACCGTTCGGGAAGATCTCGACGGGTGGACGCGCGACGTACGTCGGCCTCTCCATCGTTCGAAAATGGATTCGCGCCAGGTACTCGCCGACGATCCCGAGCGCGAAGAGCTGCGCGCCGGAAAACAGGGCGATGATCGAGGCCAGGAAGGGAAAGCCGGTGATGCCGGAGCCGCGGATCACGTAGCTGCCGACCACGAAGACGAGCACGCCGAATCCGAAAAGAGTGAAGACGAAGCCCACGAGGCTCGCGAACTGGAGCGGCAGCGTGCTGAATCCGGTCATCATGTTTGCCGCGTGAACGAGGAGCTTGCGGACCGTGTACTGGGACGACCCAATGCGGCGCGGCTCGTGACGCACCTGAATTGCCGCGAAACGGCTCGTCCCCCAGGTCAAAAGAACGTCGATCGAGACGAACGGGCTTCGATAGGAGGCGAATGCGTTCCGTACCTCGGTGCGAAAGACCCGGAACGCGCTCACGCGGCGAGCCGTCTCGGCCCCGAGGGTGTTCTGAAGGGTCAGCTTGGTGACCAGCGAGGCCAGGTCGCGCAGAATTCCGTGCTGCTCCTTTTCCGGCGTGCCGTAGACGACGTCGTACCCTTCGGCGAGCTTCGAAAGGAGCATGGGGATCTCCTCGGGCGGATTCTGGAGGTCATCATCGATCGTGACGATGATCGCGTGTCGGGCGCTCCTTATGCCGCAGAGGAGCGCGTTGTGCTGTCCGTAGTTGCGCATGAGCGAGATTCCGCGCACCCACGGCTTCTCCCGCGAGAGTGAGTCGATAACCGTCGCGCTCGCGTCGCGGCTTCCGTCGTCGACCAGGATGACCTCATAAGCGCTTCCGTGTGCGGCGAGGACCGGCTCGAGAGCGGCGATCAGAGGGGGCAGAGACCCCGCGCTGTTGTAGACCGGCACGACGATCGACAGGGAATCCTGGCCGACAGACGACGTCAAGGTGCCCCTTTCTCCTTAGAATCGTGGCGAGAGGATTCTACCGTCCGCGGGTCTCGCGGCGTTCCGACGAAGAGGAAGTATTGGTGGAAGACGGCGAACGTGGCGACGGTCCGCGCCTCGAAAAAAATCTCCAGAGCCCCCTGGAGGCGCTTCGTAGTACGCGGGTGGCGGCCGCGGTCGAAACGCCAGAGCATTCGGGACAGCCACCGGGAGTCGTTTCGTGTCGCGTCGAAGAAAAGGAACGTGCCCGAAGTCACGCGCCCGATTTCCGCGAGGGCGGCGCGGAGCGTTTCGTCGTCCAGATGGTGCGAGACCGCCGTGCACACGCTGAAGTCAAAGGACTTCCGGCAGAACGGGAGACGCGCCGCGTCGCCCTGAACGGCGAGGTGCAGCGTCCCCCGGCGCCTGCGGTCCGAGAGCGGAAGGAAGTCGATGTCGAGGCAGATCGGGCGGATGCCGAGTCCGAGACCGACCTGCCCGCTGGCGCTCCCGACGTCGAGGACGCGTCCCGAGGGCATCGGGCCGGCTGCGTCGCTCAGCCGCTTGATCACGCGGTCCCGGCCGGCAGCGATTTGTACGAGGTTATAAAAGAACGGCCTGGAAACGAGTGCCGCGACCAGTCTCAGACGCACGCCGGCGGGTTCGCTCAACGAGGCCGTCCCGTCGCGGCGACCGCGAACCCGTAGTACAGCGTCTCGGGCGTCGGGCAGGGAAGCGCGAAACGCTCCCGCCGGGGCGTCGTGAAGAGGAGGCGCATCCCCCCTGGCGAGCCGCCCGGAGCCGGCGAGAGGCGATGCGGCCCGGCGCCGAGCCTCTGGACGACACCCGCCGGCGCGCCGTCGATGAGGACGCCGGCCGCCGCTTCGTGTGGATCAACCCGGTAGAAGCCGGGCGATACGATGTCGAAGTCGGCGCCGTCTCGCGCATCTTGCAGCGAGAACTCGCGGCCGGGCGCGAAGAGGCAGGAGTCGATCCTCACGTAATGACTCTGGAAGAATTCGCGGTCGGAGCGATGGAGCCACCCGAGCCGGTAGTTGTCGATCACGAGCGTGACCTGGCTCGCCTTCAGTTCGTCCGCCACCGAATAGAGCGTCCGGCCTTTGTACGCGGGAAGCCAGCCGGAGAACATCCACCAGTGATAGACGCCGCGCCGGCCCCAGTGCATCCCCTGCCAGTCAAAGACTCGCTCCTGGGGATCCGTCGCGTCCCAGATCCACTTCACGACGCGGCGCTGCGCCGCGTTCGTCCTTCCGAGCGTCGCGCTGAGGACGCCGGCTCCCTCCGAGACGGGAACCGCGACGGCGAGGGCAAGAAGGAGCACGCGCGCGCCGGGGGAAGAGTGCGAGGGCAGGAGGCCCGGAAGGCCTGCGACGAGCGGGCCGAGGATCGCCATGAGGATGACGAAGTTGTAGGAAAACAGATAGGGGTCCGCACGGAGGAACACGGCCACGAACAGAACCGCGAAGGATGCGTAGACGAGACGCCGGGTGTGGGGCGCAGGGAGCGGGTGGCGGCCGCCCCATCGCAGAAGGGGAGCGCCGACCGTGCCGAGCGCCCCGACGAAAAGGAGGATCGATGAAACCGGCGCGATCTGCATCGCCCGCTGGAAGAGCTCCCCTGAGGACCCAGTGCTGAATTCTGCCGAGGACCCCGCCAGCGCCTTGAAGCCCGTGACGATCGGTCTCCATCCGTCCGAGAGCGCGCGAAAGCCCTGCCAGAAGAGCGTGCCGATGATTCCTCCTGCCGCGAAGCGAAGGAGCGCGGGTCGCATTCTCTTCCCCGATGTAAGGAAGAGAGCGAGCGTCAGCGCCGGAACTGCGGTCGCCAGCTTCACGCTGAAGAAGACGGCCGTGGCGAAGCAGAGCCCGGCCGCGCCGAGCCGGCTCCCGTCGGCGCGGAGAACCAGGAGGAGCGAGGCCAGCAGGAGGAGCGTGGCGATCGCGTCGGTTCGCACGTCCGAGATGCGCAGCAGGAAATCGCCCTGCCACGCGACGAGGCTCACCGCGCCGAGCGCCCACGGAACCGACGCGCCGAGTTTCCTGGAGAGGACGTAGACCATCCCCAGGAGACCGAGGCCGACGACGAGGATGAACGCGCGGGCGAGATCGAGCGGCAGGAAAGACTCTGGCCAGGCGCGAAAGGCCGGGGCGAAAAGCTCGACGAGAGGCGTATACACGAGAGCGTCCGTGTCAACTCCCGGGCGCGCCCGGATGGCGCGCAACCAGCTGAGATACGCGAAGTAGAAGTCGTCGTGCGTATAGTCGCGCCCGAACCAGGTTCCGATTCGCAGGAACGCCCAAGCCAGGAGCGCCGCGACCGGGAAGCAGGAGGCCCACGCAGGCGTCTCCCGTTCACCCGCCGACGCTGACATCGAGGAATTATCGCATTGCGCCGGCTCGCTCCGGTTGGTCCCGTCCGCCATAATCGCCTCATGCCGCACGTCACCGTACTCGGAGCGGGCCTCGTCGGCTCTCTCATCGCCCGGACTCTCGCGAAAGACGGATGGGACGTCCTCGCCTGTGATCGCTCTGAGGACGCTCTCGGGGCACTTGCGGGATTTCCGCGGATCGCGACGTCGCGGCTCGATTTCGCGAGCGGCACGGCGATCACCGCCGCGGTCGCGCCGTGCGATCTCGTCGTCGGCGCCGTCCCGGGATTCCTCGGTCACGCCATGTCGAAGTCCGTGCTCGAAGCAAGGAAGCCGCTGGCCGATATCTCGTTCGCGCCGGAGGACCCCTTCACGCTGGATCGCCTCGCGAAGGAACGAGGGGTTCCGGCGATCGTGGACTGCGGCGTCTCTCCGGGGCTGTCGAATCTCGCGTGCGGACGCGCCGCGGCCTGGTTCGACGTGGGCGAGCTCGACTCCATCGTCATCTCGGTTGGCGGGCTCCCGTTCACGCGAACGCAGCCCTGGGAGTACCGGATCGTCTTCTCGGCCACGGACGTCATCGAGGAGTACACCCGGCCGGCGCGGCTCGTCGAGGACGGAACGCTCGTGACGCGGCCGGCTCTCTCGGAGGTCACGCGGTTCGAGGTGGCGAACGTCGGAACGCTCGAGGGCTTTCTCACGGACGGCCTCCGCACGGTGCTGTCGACGGTGAAGGCGCGGAACTTGAGGGAGCAGACCCTCCGCTGGCCGGGTCACGCCGAGAAGATGCGCCTCCTGCGAGACGCCGGCTTCTTCGGCGACGAACCCGTAGAGGCGGGCGGAGCCCGCGTGAGCCCGCGTGCGGTCGCCGAAGCGCTCCTCTTCCCGATGTGGAAGAGGCCGGAGGGCGAGGAAGAGTTCACCGTGCTCCGCGTCGAGTCGCGGGGGCTGAAGGGCGGACGGCCGGCCCGGCTGACGCACGACCTGTTCGACCGGACCGACCTCCGGACGGGAGCGACCTCGATGGCGAGGACGACGGGATTCCCGTGCGTTCTCGCGGCCCGTCTCCTCGCTTCGGGAACATTTCGCGAGCCTGGCGTGTTTCCGCTGGAGTTGCTCGGATCGCGGCCGGACCTCTTCTCCACCTTCGTGGACGGCCTCGCCGGTCTCGGCGTTGCGTTCTCCGAGACCGTGGAGGATCCGTGGCCGCCGTGAAGAACCCGATGGGAGCGTTTCCGAATTCCGAGAGATCGGGACGGAAGATGCGGGACGACAGGCCGAAGCCGCCGAAGTCCGAGCGGCTCCGGGCGCTTCTGCCGGACATCCGGGCCCTCGTCGCGCCCCGCAAGGGAATCCTCGCCCTCGGCTTCGTCCTCATGGCGATCAATCGCGTGTCCGGTCTCGTCCTGCCGGCGTCGACGAAGTTCCTGATCGACGACGTCATCGGGAAGAAGCGGCTGGACATGCTCCTGCCGCTCCTCGGCGCGGTCGTGGCGGCGACGATCATCCAGGGCGTGACGTCCTTCTCGTTGACGCAGGTCCTTTCGAAGGCCGCTCAGCGTCTGATTGCCGAGCTGAGGCGCAAGGTTCAGGCACACATCGGGCGCCTCCCCGTGACGTTCTACGATGCGAACAAGACCGGCGCGCTCGTGTCCCGCATCATGTCGGACGTCGAGGGCGTCAGGAACCTCATCGGCACGGGCCTCGTCGAGTTCGTCGGCGGGCTCCTCACCGCCGCGATCGCCCTCGTCGTCCTCTTCAAGATCAGCGCGACGATGACGCTCCTGGCGTTCGCGTTCCTCGTCGGCTTCGGCGTCGTGCTGAACAGGGCCTTCGGAACGATCCGCCCGATCTTCCGGGAGCGCGGGAAGATCAACGCGGAGGTCACCGCGAGGCTCACCGAGTCGCTCGGCGGCGTCCGCGTCGTCAAGGGATATCACGCCGAAGAGCGCGAGGAAGGGGTCTTCGCCGCGGGCGTGCAGCGCCTTCTCGACAACGTCCTCAAGACGCTGACCTCGACGAGCGTCATGAGCCTCTCGTCGACGGTCATGCTCGGGATCGTGGGCGCCGTCGTCATGTACGTCGGGGCGCGCCAGATCCTCGCGGGCACGCTCACTCTGGGCGGCTTCTTCACGTACACGCTCTTCATGGGTTTCCTCGTCGCGCCGATTTTCCAGATCGTCGCGATCGGTACGCAGCTCACCGAAGCGCTCGCGGGCCTCGAAAGGACGCGTGAGATCCTCGCCGAGAAGCCGGAGGACGCGGACCCGCGCCGCACGGTCGACCTGTCCGCCATCTCCGGCGACATCGCGTTCGAGGACGTGAAGTTCGCCTACGAGGAGGGAAAGGAAGTCCTCCACGGGATCTCCTTCCACGCGCCGCCGGGCTCCGTCACCGCCCTCGTCGGGCCTTCGGGCTCGGGCAAGACCACGATCATCGGTCTCGTGGCGGCTTTCCATGTTCCGACGAGCGGCGTCGCGCGTATCGACGGCGTCGATCTCTCGACGGTGCGGCTCGATTCGTACCGGTCGGCGCTCGGCGTCGTTCTTCAGGAGACGTTCCTCTTCGACGGGACGATCCAGGAGAACGTCGCCTTCTCGCGGCCCGAAGCGAGCGAGCAGGACATCCTTCGCGCCTGCCGGATCGCACGCGTGGACGAGTTTGCGGAGGGGTTCGAGAAGAAGTACGACACGATCGTCGGCGAGCGTGGGGTGAAGCTTTCCGGCGGGCAGCGCCAGCGCGTCTCGATCGCCCGCGCGATCCTCGCGGACCCCCGCATCCTGATCCTCGACGAGGCGACGTCGAGCCTCGATTCCGAGTCCGAAGCGCTCATCCAGGAGGGCCTCTCGTTCCTCATGAAGGGGCGGACGACGTTCGTGATCGCACACCGTCTGTCGACGATCCGGCGGTCCGACCAGATTCTCGTCATCGAGGCCGGTCTCATCTCGGAGCGCGGGACGCACGAGGCGCTCTACGCGGCGCACGGGCGGTACTACGAGATGTACACGAAGCAGCACGGGCTCGAGCGCAACCTCTTCCTGGCCCCGGGAGAGGGCGACCCGAAGCCCCGCGCCGAGGCGGAGGACCCCGAGTCGGCGGCCCCACCAGTTCTCGCCGAGGCCGTGAACGCGTTGCGGCGGCCGGCGGGTTGACCGGAGCGATTCGCGAGGGGCCGAAGTCCCGCGCCGTTTCCCTGGCGCTCCTTGCTCTCGTGTGCGCGTTTGCGTTCATCGGGCGATGCGTCAACACGTCCGACGGAGCCGAAGTCGTGTCGGAATCTCTCGGCTTGTTGGTGCAGGGTCATCCGGGCTTCGGCCGGGTGCCTCCCGCGAACGACTCGAGGCCGTCACCGGCGCCTGCGCATTCGAAGTACGGGCCCTTCGCGTCGCTCGTGACGCTCCCCGCTCTCGCGCCCGCGTGGCTGCTGCGAAGAGCGGTGGGCCCCGTTGGTCTCGACGCCCTGGCCGCACTGACATGGTCGCTCGGAGCGGCGCTGGCCGGACTCGCCTTCGGCCGGCTCGTGCGTGCGCTTCGCACGAGCGCGACAGGACCCTGGGAGGCGGCGCTCGTCGGCGGCACGTTCCTCTGGCCCTACGCCGCGGACTCGTTCGTCGAGCCCTTCGCGGCCGCCGGCCTCGCGGCAGGAGCCGCTCTCATCGTCTCCGGCCGCCCGGCTCTCTGGGCTGCCGTGCCGTGGGCGGCCGCGTGCCTCCTCAAGCCGATTCTCTGGGTCACGGTGCCGATCTTTCTTCTCGCACTCGTCGTCGACGCCCGGAGAACGCGGTCGGTTTCCTTCTTGCTGCCTGCCGCAGGTGTTTTCACAGGCGCTCTTTGCGTACAGGGGCTCGGGAACCTCGCCACGTACGGCTCGCTCTTCGAAACGGGCTACGGCTCGGAGGTCCTCCGCTTTACGACGCCCCTCGGAGACGGCTTGTTCGGTCTCCTTCTTTCGCCGGGGAAAAGCGTCTTTCTGTACGCGCCCGTCGTCGCGGTCGGACTCCTCGGCCTCGAGCGAGCCGCGCGCCCCGCGAAGATCCTGTGCGCCGTCGCTCCGCTCGTGCTCCTCGTCGCCGTGGCGCGCTGGTGGAGCTGGGAAGGCGGCACCGCATGGGGGCCTCGACATCTCCTTCCTGTGCTTCCGCTCCTCGCCGCGCCCGCGGCCCTCGTTTCGCTGGGTGTCGTGAGGGCGGCCTTCGCCGCGGGAATGCTCCTGAACCTGCCCGGCGTCCTCATCTCCTCGGGCAGCTGGGACGACTACGCGGAACGCTTGCGCCCTCGTGCCGGCGCCGTCTCCTGGCCGTCGGCCGGGCCCGTGAGGGTCGCGACGATTCCGGCTCTCAGTCCGATCGTCGGCCATGCCTGGCTTGCTTTGCGGAACGTCGGCGGGATCGAGCTTCCCCGGATGTGGCTCGAGCCGGGGGGCGTGGAAGGTGTTCCCCCGCCCTCGGCCGCCGAATCTATTTCTCCGTGGTTTCTCCGCCGTGGGATGAGGCTTCCCGCCATTTCCCCTGTGATCCCGAGGCTCCTCGTTCGCTCGGCAGCGGGTTACATCGCCCGCGGCGAGGACGCTCTCGCGGTGCCGTGGGCACGAGAGGCGTTTCGCCTCGCGCCGGCCGATCCGGACGCCGCGCGGCTGCTCGAATACCTGGAGAGGGAGGCCCGCGCCCCCTGAAGCGGAGTGCGGCGCCTCCGTCTGATACGGGTTGCTCATGGTTCCGCGCCCTCACAGACCTCAACTTAGGGGAGAGGGCCTCATCGACCGAATCGAGGCCTTCGATTGCGGGAGGTTCGTCCATGAAGATCCTGATCGCCGACGCCTTCGACGAGTCCCTTCCGGGCCGGCTCGCGCCGTTCGGGGACCTGCTCACGGATTCCGCGCGGCTCGATGAGGCGGACGTCGTCCTCGTTCGCTCCAAGACGAAAGTCACGCGCGAGTTCCTGGACCGGGCGCCGAACCTGAAGCTCGTGATCCGGGGCGGGGTCGGCCTCGACAACGTCGACATCGCGGCGTGCCGAGAACGGGGCATCGACGTCAAGAACACGCCGCGGGCGTCTTCGGTCGCCGTCGCCGAGCTCACGATGGCACTCCTTCTCGCGGTCCCGAACCGGCTCGTCGAAGGCCACAACGGCCTGAAGCAGGGGCGCTTCCTCAAGAAGGAGCTCAAGCGCACCGAGCTCTTCGGCAAGACGCTCGGCCTCGTCGGCGCGGGCCTCATCGGGACCGAGGTCGCGCGGCGGGCGCAGGCATTCGGGATGAAGATCCTCGCCTACGACCCGCAGATCGCGAACCATGCGCTCGCCGAGCTCGTGGACGACCTCGACGAGCTCTTTCTGCGCGCCGACTTCATCAGTTTCCACGTTCCCGCCACGGCCGAGACGCGGGGCCTCGTGAACGAGCACACGATCGCGAAAATGAAGGACGGAGTCATCCTCGTGAACACCGCGAGGGGCTCGATCGTCGTCGAGCCGGATCTCGCGCAGGCGCTTTCCTCCGGGAAGGTACGCGCCTATGCGACGGACGTCTTCCTGAGCGACCCTCCCGATCCGAACAGCCCTCTTCTTTCGGCTCCGAACGTGCTCATGACGCCCCACCTCGGCGGCTCGAGCCGGGAGAACCTTCTCCGGATCTCGGACATCGTCGTCGACCTCCTCGGGAAGTGGAGCAAAACGCACGTGGCCGCGCCGAAAGAGAGCCTGGAGTCCGTGCCGGCGTAGAGAGCGCCTGGAGAGGATCTAGAGAGGGCGATGGATCCGCTTCGCGCCGGGGCCAAGGAGCGGCTGCCCGGGCCTTTCGGCGGTGATCCTGCCGCCGTCGACGACGAGCCGGCCGTTCACGGCGACGTAGGGGAATCCGACTGAGTAGTGCAGGGGATCCGCGTACGTCGAGACGGCCTTCACGCGTACCGGGTCGAACGCGACGAGGTCGGCCGGCCGCCCGACCTTCAGCGTGCCGCGGTCCTTGAGCCCGGCCCGCGCCGCCGCGAGCGACGTCATCTTCCGCACGGCCTCCTCGAGCGGGAGCAGGCGCTCGTCGCGCACGTACGTGCCGAGGATGCGTGCGGTCGAAGCCCAGGCGCGCGGATGGGACTTCTCTTCCGAGTAGATCCCATCCGTCGCGGCCGCGCCGGAGTCCGTGCAGAAGGACACGAACGGATCCTTGAGGGCCGTCCTCACGTCGTCCTCGCTCATCATGAAAAGGATGCAGTAGGAGTTCGCACGATCCTGGAGCACGATGTCCATGAGCGCGTCGCGCGGATCCTTCTTCATGAGAGCCCCGATCTCTTCGAGCGTTCCGCCCTCGTACTTCTTGAGGCCGGGATCGAGGACGGCGGAGAGCATCACGCCGGAAGCGCCGCCGGAGCCGAACCACTGGTTTTCCCAGGCCGGCGTGTCCTCGGCCATCTCGGTCCGAATGCGCGCTCTTGCTTCGGGGTCCCTGAGACGCGCGAGGAGACGCTCGCGTCCTCCCTCCCGCGCCCACGGCGGAAGGCAGGCGTCGAGTCCGTTCGACGCGGCATTCCACGGGTATTGGTTCGCGGCGACGTCGAGGCCCGCGGCCCTTGCCGCCGCGAACTCGGCGAGGATCTTCGGCATCGTGCCCCAGTTCCGTTTGTAAGCGGTCTTGAGGTGCCAGACGTTCGCCGGAATCCGCGCCTCGCGCGCGATCCGGAAAACCTCCGCGAGCGACGAGTCGATGCGGTTTCCCTCGGAGCGCTGGTGAGTGAAGTAGACGCCTCCCCGCGAAGCCGCGACTCTTGCGCAGGCGATGATCTCCTCCGTGGAGTTGTAGAGATCCGGGACGTACTGGAGCGACGTCGAAAGACCGAGCGCACCGTCGTCCATCGCCTGCGCGACGAGGGTCTTCATCGCTTCGAGCTCGGTCGGTCCGGCGCGACGGTCTTCCGTCCCGACGACCATCCGGCGCAGGCCTCCGAGCCCGACGAATGTGCCGAGATTGATAGTGGGGGGCGTGCGCCGGAAGCGCATGAAATACGTCAGGAGGCTCGACCAGTCGGGGACCACGCCGTAGTGCCGGTAGGTGTCTTCGTTGCTCTTGAGGAGGGTTTCGTCGAGCGGGGCGATAGATTCGCCTTCCCCCGTCACCTCCGTCGTGATTCCCTGGGTGATTTTCGAGGCCGCCCGGCGGTCCACGAGCGCGTTGTATTCGGACTGCCCGAGGAGGTCGATGAAGCCAGGAGCGACGACGAGGCCGGTGGCGTCGATCCTTCGACGCGCCCGGGCAATCCGCTCCGGCGCGAGGTTCCCGACCGCGGTGACGAGGCCGCCTCGGACGGCGACGTCCGCCCGGATGGCCGGGGCGCCCGTTCCGTCCACGACGCGGCCGCCCGTGAAGACGATGTCGTCCCCGGACGGAGCCGCCCCCGCGAAGAGAAACAGGGCCGCGATCGGAAAGACCGCTGCCCGGATGAGGCGAATCGTGCCGCGGCCGCCCATGCCGGCCGCCCGCACCGAGATCAGCGGGGGCCGCGCGCGTCGTCGGTCTTGGGACGGGCCTCGTTTACCCGGATCGTCCGGCCGTCGTGCTGCGCGCCGTTGAGCGCCTGGATCGCCTTCTGGGCGTCAGCGTCGCTCATTTCCACGAAGCCGAAGCCCTTGGAGCGGCCCGATTCGCGATCCGCGACGACCGTGGCCGACTCGACGGCGCCATGGGGTTCGAAGAGAGCCCTGAGGGAGGAATCGTTCACACCATAGGAAAGGTTGCCGACGTAGAGTTTCATCCCCGAATTTCCTTTCAGCGATGGGTCCGATCGATGAGAAAAGTCTAGCACGGGCACGCCCGCGACCGTCCCTCGGTGAGGGATACTTCGCCCATGGCACGCCTTCGCCCCTTTCCTTCGGGCCGGCCCCCCCGCGCGCTCGCGTCGCGCGTCGCCTCCGTTCCCTACGACGTCGTGGACTCCCGGGAAGCCCGGGCCCTCGCGAAGGGAAACGAGCGTTCCTTCCTGCACGTCTGTCGCCCGGAGATCGACCTCCCGGAGGAGACAGACATCCACGCGCCGGAGGTCTACACGAAAGGGCGCGAGAATCTCGACCGCTTCTACGGGGACGGCACTCTCGTCGGCGATCCAGTGCCCAGGCTCCTCGTATACCGGCAGACGTGGCTGGGGCGCGCGCAGGACGGCCTCGTCGCGGCCTGCTCGGTCGACGACTACGACACCGACGTCATTCGAAAGCACGAGAAGACGCGTCGGGACAAAGAAGACGACCGCGTCGCCCACCTCCTCGCGCAGTCCGCGCATGCCGAGCCGGTGTTCCTCACGTACCGCGCGACGGATGCGATAGACGGCCGCGTCGCCCGGGTGACCGCCGCGCCGCCGGAATTCGACTTCGAAGCGCCGGACGGCGTGAGACATACCGTCTGGATCGTGCCTGAGGGCGACGTCGCGTTCTTCGTCGCCTCGTTCGCGGCGGTGCCGTTTCTCTACGTCGCCGACGGTCACCACCGCTGCGCATCGGCGTCGCGCGCGCGCTCCGCCGTGAGGGAGCGCGCGGGGGGGACTCTGCCGGACGAGCATCCGGTGAACTGGTTCCCCGCGACGATCTTCCCGGACCGCGAGCTCGCGATCCTTCCATACAACCGGGTCGTGAAGGATCTCGGGGGAATGAAGACCGGGGATTTCTTGGAACGTGTAAGAAAGAAATTCTCGATCTCGCCCGCCTCCAGCGCTTCGCCGCCGCGAAAAGGCGAGTTCTGCATGTTTTTCGAAGAAAATTGGCAGGCCATCACCCCCCGCGAACCGGTCGCCGGAAACGATCCCGTCTCCTCTCTCGACGTCTCCATCCTCCAGGACCTCCTGCTCGGTCCGATCCTCGGCATCGGCGATCCGCGCACGGATCCGCGCATCGACTTCGTGGGCGGGATCCGGGGCACCGGCGAGCTCGAGGAGCGCGTCCGCTCCGGGCGCGGCGCCGTCGCCTTTGCGATGTTCCCGACCGAGATCGCAGACGTCATGGCGATCGCCGACGCGGGTGTCACGATGCCGCCGAAGTCCACGTGGTTCGAGCCGAAGCTGCGCTCGGGCCTGTTCGTCCACCGCTTCTAGCCGTTCGGAGGAGCGCATGAAGGTCCTCGTCGCCGACGCGTTCGAGAAGGCCGGGCTGGACGGCCTCGCGGCCCTCGGCTGCGACGTCCTCTACGAACCGAAACTCGAGGGCGCGGCGCTCGGTGCTCGCCTCGGCGAAACGGGGGCCGAGGTGCTCGTCGTGCGCTCGACGAAGGTCGCCGCGGCGGAGATCGAGGCCGCCTCGGGGCTCGCGCTCATCGTGCGCGCGGGCGCGGGTGTGAATACGATCGACCTGAAGGCCGCTTCGGCGCGGGCGATCGCGGTCTCGAACTGCCCCGGAAAGAACGCGATCGCGGTCGCCGAGCTCGCGTGGGGTCTGATCCTCGCACTCGACCGAAGGATCGTCGATCAGACGAACGACCTCCGCGCGGGCACCTGGAACAAGGCGCTTTACGGTAAGGCCCGGGGACTCGCGGGCCGGAGTCTCGGCGTCGTCGGCCTCGGGGCGATCGGGCTCGAGGTCGTGAAGCGCGCAAAGGCGTTCGAGATGCCCGTCGTCGCGTGGAGCCGCTCCCTCGACGACGATCGCGCCTCGCGCCTCGGTCTCGCGCGCGCCGACTCCCTCCATGCGCTCGCGGCCGCGTCCGACGTCGTGACGGTTCACTGCGCGCTCACGAGCGACACGAGGGGCATGCTGAACGCCGGTTTCTTCGAGGCGATGAAGCCGGGTGCGTTTTTCGTGAACACGAGCCGCGGTGAAGTCGTGGACGAGGCGGCGCTAGGGAAGGCGGTAGCGGAGCGCGGGATCCGCGCGGGTCTCGACGTCTACGAGAAGGAGCCGACGGGCGGCACCGGCGTCTTCGAGGACGAGATCGTGAAGCTCGCGGGCGTCGTCGGGACGCACCACGTGGGCGCGTCGACCGAACAGGCGCAGAACGCGATCGCCGCCGAGACCGTCCGGATCGTCGCCGCGTTCTCCGCTTCCGGAGACGTGCCGAATGCCGTGAACCTCGCGACGCGCACGCCGGCGACGCACGTCCTGGCCGTCCGGCACCGCGACCGGATCGGCGTCCTCGCGCACGTCTTCGGGGTGCTGCGCGCGGCGGGGATCAACGTCGAGAAGACGGAGAACGTCGTGTTCGCGGGCGCGGAAGCGGCCTGCGCGCGCATCCAGGTCGGATCGTCGCCGCCTCCCGCCGTGGTGGAGGAGATCCGTGCCTGCGGGGACGTGCTGTCGATTTCGGTGCGGACGGTCTGAGGCGCCGGCGCGGCGGCCCGCGCTCTAGCGGATTTCGTCGATTTCCGGCTGAACGACCTTCCGGTAGCACTCCGGACAGATCCCGTGACTGAACGTGGACCCTGTGTGCTCCGTGATGTAGTTCTCGATCTGGGTCCAGTAGTTCTTGTCGTCACGGACCTTGCGGCAATAGGAGCAGATGGGCAGATATTCCTGGAGCGTGCGGACTTCCGCGAGGGCGGCCTTCAACTCTACGACGAGTCGCTCCCGCTCCTCGGCCTCGCGCTTGCGCTCCGTGATGTCCCGGACGACGCCCACCACGAACCGCTCGCCGTTGTCGTTCACGTAGAGGGTCTTCCGGGTCACGACGACGAGAGATCGGCCGTCCGCGAACGTCGCCTCCTCTTCACTGACGCTCTCGCGGCCCGTTTCGAGGACCTCGTCGTCCTTCGCCACGAAGACCGCCGCTTCCTCGGGGGTGACGAGCTCGAGCGCCGTCTGTCCCATCAGCTTCTCGCGGGTCGACCCCATGAACCTGCAAAACGCCTCGTTCATCTGCACGAGCCGGTGATCCCGGTCCTTGACGAAGATGGGGTCGGCGACGCAGTCGAGAAGAGTCTGATCCACTTTTTCTCCCGGGGGGCGGCGAGGCTCGAAAACGCCCACTCCCGACGCCGCGAGGATATCCCTTCGGGACTGGGAACGGCCGTCGTCCGGCATAATAGGAGCGAAGAACGTGCTCGAACCGCTTCCCGCGAAGACTCTCCTCGACTACTTCCGGTTCGCCGCCGCGAGCGGCAAGGCGGAGCTCCTCGTCTCCAAGGCCGCGGGCGTCTGGAGCCCGGTCTCGGCCGCGGAATTCGGGGAACGGACGCAGGGCCTCGCGCTCGGCCTCGCGCTCCTCGGCGTCGACCGGGAGGACCGTGTCGCGATCCTGTCCGAGAACAGGCCAGAGTGGCCGATGGCGGATTTCGCGGCCCTGTCGCTCGGGGCTCTCACGGTCCCGATCTACACGAGCTACCTCGCGCCCCAGGTCGAGTACATCCTGCGCGACTCTCTCGCGAAGGTCGTCTTCGTCTCGAACGCGGTCGAGCTCCAGAAGGTCGTGGACGTCCGCGACCGCTGTCCCGAGCTCAAACACGTGATCGTCATCGACCACGTGCCCTGGAGCGCGGGGAAGGCGACGCCCTTCGAGACGATCGTCCAGAAGGGTCTCGCCGCTCTCCGGGCGGACCCCGGTGCTTTCGAGGAGCGTGCCTCGGCGGTGCTCCCCGCGGACCTCGCGACGATGATCTACACGTCCGGCACGACGGGAGAGCCGAAGGGAGCGATCCTGACGCACAAGAACTTCGTGTCCAACGTTTCCGCGTGTTCGGCCCTCTTCGACGTGGGCGAGGACACACTGGCCCTGTCGTTCCTCCCGCTCTCGCACGTCTTCGAGCGCATGGTCGACTATCTCTATTTCTCCCGGGCCGCGACGATCACCTACGCCGAATCGATCGACAAGCTCTCCGAGAATTTCGCCGAGGTGAGGCCGCACTGTTTCGCGGCCGTTCCCCGCGTCTACGAGAAGATGCTCGCGCGGGTGCGGGCGGCCGTCGAGAAGGCGCCGGCGTCGAGGCGGGCGATCTTCTCGTGGGGGGTCTCCGTGGGCGCGCGGCGGCTCGCGCTTCTCGACGCGGGAAAGCGGCCGGGGATCCTTCTTCGGCTCCAGTACGCGTGGGCGGACCGCCTCGTCTTCGGAAAGATCAAGGCCCGCCTCGGAGGGCGCTTCCGGTTCGCCATTTCGGGCGGAGCGCCCCTCTCGCGGGAGGTGGCGTCGTTCTTCCTCGGCGCCGGCGTGGAGGTGTACGAAGGGTACGGCCTCACGGAAACGAGTCCCGTTCTCGCCTGCAACCGCCCCGGCGAATGGCGTCTCGGCACCGTCGGGCGCGCGATCCCGGGAGTCACCCTGACGCTCGCCGCGGACGGGGAGGTCCTCGCCAAGGGGCCGAACGTCATGGAAGGCGGCTACTGGAGGAAGAGCGACGAGACCGCGAAGGTCTTCGACGAGGATGGATGGTTCCGCACCGGGGACATCGGCTCATTCGACGCGGAGGGTTTCCTTTCACTCACGGACCGCAAGAAGGAGATCCTGATCAACGCGTACGGCAAGAACATCGCGCCGACTCCCATCGAGTCCGCCCTGATGTCCGTGCGGTTCGTCTCGTCCGCCGTGCTGATCGGCGACCGCCAGAAGTTCCTCTCGGCGCTCATCGTGCCGAATTTCGAGAGGCTCGAGGCGTGGGCGAACGCGTCCGGGGTTCGGTTCCGGGACCACGCGGAGCTCGTTGCGAACCCGAAAGTGCTCTCGCTCCTGAGGCAGGCGCTGGACATCCTGAATGGAGACGAGCCGCACGAGCGCCAGATTCGTGCCTTCACGCTCCTCACGAAGGACTTCACGATCGAGGGCGGCGAGCTGACGCCCACGATGAAGATCAAGCGCCGCGTCGTCGCCGAGAAGTACGCCGACGTCATCGAGAAGATGTACCGCGAGGCGGAGACCGCGGACGCGTCCGAGGCGGGGCCGGCCGGCGCTTGACCTCGTGCCGCGCGGCGCGTCTCGGGAAGAAGAGAGTCTTCAGCGCCGCGTCGCGAGGAGCGCCGCGATACGGGCCAGTGCCCGTCGCCCGCCGGGCTCGTTCATCTTCTCGGCGGCTTCGCCCAGCGGGAACCAGCGGAGGTCGATCGACTCCCGGGCGTCGCGCTTCAGGGAGTCGGGAGTCGACGTGACGAGCGCATAGCGTACGTCGTGGTGACGATGGGCGGGCTCGCCCTTGCCCGCGGGAATGTCGTGGACGTCGAGGTCCAGGATGTCGTCCGAGAGGAGCGCGAGATCCTGAAGGCCGGACTCCTCGGCCGCCTCCCTGAGCGCGGTCGCCCGGGGGTCGTGCTCGTCCTCGTCGTGGCCGCCCAGCTGGAGCCACGCGTCCAGACGGCGGTGGTGGTGCAGGAGGACGAGGCCCGTCGTGGGGCAGACGACGAAGGCGCTTCCGGTGACGTGCCCGGGTGTGAACGTATTCCGCGAGAAGCACGCCGGCTCCGTTTCGACGAGACGGAGGATGGCGTCCTTGTCACGGCGTTCCTGAGAGTCGCCCGGCGCGTGTCTCCGAAGGGCCTCGGAAAGAGCCACCCGGGCCGAGTCGAAGGGGGCCGTGGGCTCGGGGGTCGTCATGCACACGACCTTACCGCACGCGCCGGGATCGGGCATCATCCGCGGCATGACGATGACGTTCGACAGGCCCATGCTCACTGTGTTCTGCGGTGCGCGGCCGGGCCTCTCGCCGGTGCACGCGGAAAACGCCGCCGCGATCGGGCGCGCGATCGCCCGCGCCGGAGCGGGACTGGTCTACGGCGGCGGGCGCGTCGGGCTCATGGGAGTCATGGCGGACGCCGCGCTCGAAGAGGGCGCGCCCGTTCTGGGTGTCATCCCCGCGGGCCTCGCGGCAAAGGAGGTCGCGCACCTCGGGCTCACGCAGCTCGAGATCGTCGCGACGATGCACGAGCGCAAGGCCCGGATGGCGGAGATCGCAAGCGGTTTTCTCGCGCTCGCGGGGGGCTTCGGAACGCTGGACGAGTTCTTCGAGATCGTCACATGGCGTCAGCTCGGCCACCATGAGCGGCCGATCGTCCTTTTCAACGGCTCCGGATTTTTCGACCCTCTCATTGCCGCTCTGCGGCACGTGGCGGACGAGGGGTTCGCGCGGGACGGAGCCGAATACTTCAGCGTCGAGACGGAGCCCGTGGCCGCCGTGCGGCGGGCCCTCGATGGCGGGGGCCGGCCGCAGGCAGCCCAATGGCACGGACACCCCTGAGAGAGGGAGCGCGCCCCCTCAGGCTCGCGGTCGTCGCCGCGTTCGTCCTTCTCGCGGCCACGGCCGAGGAGCGCACGTTCGGCACCGTGAGTGACGAGCAGCAAATGCTCCATACGGCGATCTCGATCGCGACGACGGGCGAGCTCGGGATCTCACGCGGACAGACGTTCGCGATCCCACGCGCAGGGGGCGACGCCGTGTCCCCCTACGGGATGGGCCTCCCCCTTCTCGAGGTCCCGTTCGCGCTCATCGCGGGCCCGTGGGAGGCGCGCTTCGGCGCCCGAACTTCCCAGACGCTCTTCGTCCTTCTCCAGGTGCTCCTCGTGACGGCCGCCGCCGCTGGTGCGGGCCTTCTCGCGCGAGACCTCGGCGCCGGCGTCTTCGGACAGGGGCTCGCCGTCTTCGGGGCCGCGGTCGGCTCGCCCCTCTGGGCGTACACGGCCTGCGGGTTCACGGAGCCTCTCCAGGCCCTTTGCCTCGTCTTCGCCGTCCTCTTCGCGGAGCGGGCCGCGGGCGCGGGGGGGCACGCCGCGCTCCGATTCGCGGCCCTCGCGGGCGCTTTCGCGGGCTGGCTCGTCCTCACGAAAGTCGTGAACCTTCTCTTCGTCCCGCTCGCGCTCCTTCCGCTCGCCTTCGGCGTGTGGTCGGCGGCGCGCGAGAGGCTGAAGGTCTGGGGAGCGGCCGCGGCCGGCGGGTTTCTCCCCGTCACGGCAATGCTCGCGTTCGAGTTCGTGCGCTTCGGGAAGCCGTTCTCCTCGTACGCGCGAGGCCAGGCGTTCTCCCATCCGCTCGTCGACGGCGCCTGGCGCCTCCTCGTTGGCCCGAACAAGGGTCTTCTCCTGTACTTCCCGCTCGGCGTCCTCGCGTTCGGCGGGCTCGCCGTCCTCGCGCGGCGCGCGAGAACACGGGGACCGGCCGTCGCGACGCTCGCGCTCGTCGCGGGCCTGCTCGCGCTCTATGGGCAGTGGTGGGCCTGGGACGGATGCAGCGGCTGGGGGCCGCGCTTTCTCGTTCCGGCCGTCCCGCTGCTCGCGGCCGCGGCCGGAGCCGCGGCGACCTCGGGCACGCTCCGCATTGCGGGCGCGGCGCTCCTCGCCCTCGGGATTGCCGTCAACGCCCTCGGCACTCTGCAGGCCGAGGCTGCTTCGTTCTTCTATGTATCCTCGACCGGCTTCGCGCCGGTGTCGCGAACTCTTTACGAGGAATATCCGGCGTCATTCCGGCCTCCGCCCGGCCGCGAGGGCGTTTACTGGCTGCCGCGCTACGTGTCCGCCGCGTCGGACGCGGCGTTCTCGGGCCTGCGCCTGCATCCCTTCCTGCTCCGCGCGCGCCTCGCGAACCTCGACATCGACGCGCGCCGGGAGCGCATCCTGCGGCCCCCGTGGCTCGATCGGCACCCGGACGCGGTTCCGAAGCTGCCGCAGGCCTCGCAGAGCATCACGACGCAGACGCCGCTCGCGAACTACCTCACGACCCCGTTCCGTTGGCCCCACCTCTTCATGAGCCTGTCGCACCCTCCGGGCGAACCGCCGGGCGCGTACTACCCGGCCTGGTTCGCGGGACTCGCAGACCAGACGATGCGCGGTCTGGACGTCGGCCGCCCCGATCGCGCCGCACGTTTTGCCGCCACTCTGTTCGACCTTGCGCCCTCCGGCTACACGGCGGCGCTAAGGATCGAGGGGTTGCGCCTCTCGGGTCAGGACGACGCCGCGCACGTGCTTCTCCAGGCTCTGCCGGCCCGGGTCCAGAACGCGCCCGTCGTTCTCCTGGCACAAGCGCTGCGGGCGCGGGATCAGGGCCAGGACCTGCTCGCGTCGAGCCTCCTCCGCGAAGCCGCGCGCGGGATCCGGACGCCCGCGGTGCGCGCCGCGCTCGACCAGCCGCCGGGCCGGTGGCCGGGTAACCTTCGCGAGTTCCTTGCCGAAATTCCAGACGGCCCGCCGGGCGTTTCCCCGCCGTCTTTGGCGCCGCGCTAACATCCGCGGCATGTCCGGAGTCTTCGTTTTCCGGCGCCCGATGGGCGCACTCGTCGTCGCCGCCATTGTCCTCGCATCTTCCTCCCATGCCGCGGGCCGGCCCCAAAGCCTCGTCAAGTGGCGCGCGATTACCGCCGGGGAGGCCGAGGCGAAAAAGAGCGGCAAGCCTGCGCTCTATTTTTTCACTGCAGAGTGGTGCGGACCGTGCCACCTGCTCGAGGAACAGGTCTTCAGGGTGCCCGAGGTCGCGGCCCAGGTCGAGAAGGACTTCGTGCCGATCGTCGTCCAGGACCGGATGCGGGAAACCGGCAAGAACGCGCCGGAAATGCTCGCGCTCGCGGATCGTTACGGCCTTCGCGGGTTCCCGACGCTCGTCGTCTCGCGCCCGAACCTCGCCGCGAACGTCACGCTCGAGGGCTGGGAAGGCCGCGGGACGGCCATCGAGTTTCTGAAGACCGGGAAGACGCGCTTTGTCGAGCTCGAGAAGAAACCCCGAAAGAAGTCAGGAGCCCGGAAATGAGCGACACGAAGATTCTCGTCAGGACCAACGGACCGCTCGTCGTGACCGGGGACCTCGCGCTCGTGGACGCCACGGGTGCGGCATTCGGCCTCGGCGGCCGCTCCACGATCAGCCTCTGCCGCTGCGGCCACTCCGAGAACAAGCCCTTCTGCGACGGATCGCACAACAGGTCCGGATTTCAGTCGGACCCGCCCGCGCGGGACCTTCCGGCGTCCCCTCCGAAGCCCCAGGGCTGAGAGGCCCAGGCCGGCTCTCAGGCGTCGAGCAGCAGTCGCTGCGCCGTGAACGTGCGGAAGGCGCGCAGGACGGCGGGCGCGGAGAGTGGCTTGCCGTTTCTCCGTGCGGCGTCGCGCAGGGCGCTTCCGAGCGGTCGTCCGGTCGCGAGCGCCGAGAGGAGATGGAATTCCGCGCGTCCGAGGTCGATCCGGATGACGGAGTAGCGCCGCCGGTGAACGGCCGACCACGCCGCCCGCGGACGCGTGTTCGGGCGCGCGCCGGCCTTCAATGCATCCAGGGCAGGCCCGGCCGCGTGCCGGAAGGAGAGAAGCCTCAGCGTCGGGCTGACCACGAACCGCCGCGTTTCCCAGTCGTCCGATTCCCGCCGGTCACGGTGAGCGGAGGGCGGAGGCGATCCGCGCTCCTCGTCGAGGTCGAACACGTGGCCGATCGTGCGCTCGAGGCGTGCGAGATCGGACAGGAAGTCCGCGGGCGAGAAGCGTCGCGACCTCGCGAGGAACTCGGGTACGTTGTCTCCGAGGCGCGCGAACGTGTAGCTCCGGGACGGATGGACGCCGACGTACGCGTTCACGAACGCTGCGAAGCGCGCATGCCCGAGGAATGCGGACACTCCCGGATAGTCGGCGGCGAGCGCGTCGCGCATCCTCAGCGGGTACATTCCCTGATACACGGCGAGTCGGTCGAGAGGCATGAGGGTCTTCGACGGCAAAATTGCCCGGCGCGCGTCGGAGGCGCTCATGTGGCGGGTCGCGGAACGAGATCGCACCGCCTCGTCGACGGCGAGAGGATTCACGATGACGGCCTGCATCCAGCGCTGGAGGCGTGGGAGATCAGCCACGGGCAATCCGCCGAGGTTCCCCGATCGAGGCCGGCCGCTCGAGCTTCGGACGGTAGCGGAACGCCTTCTTCGCCTCGCGGTGGACCGTTCCGAACGAAGGGATCTCCTCGTCCCATTCGTAGAGCGTCGCGCGGGGGCCCGTGCGCGCGATCGCGTGGGCATACAGCTTCCAGACGTCCTTCTTCATGCGCGCGCTGTGCGTGTCGAGAAGGTGCGTTCCCTTGTCCGTGTGGCCGGCGAGGTGGTACTGCACGACGCGGTCCCGGGGGAGAGCGTCGAGGTACTCCACGGCGTCGAAGCCGTGGTTGACGGAGCTCACGTAGACGTTGTTCACGTCGAGGAGCATTCCGCAATCGGCCTCCTCGAGGAGCCGTGCGAAGAACACGGCCTCGCTCATCGTCGAAGACCTGAACTCGAGATACGTCGACGGGTTCTCGAGCACGAGGGGCCGCTCGAGAACCTCGGAGACCCTTCTCACGCGCGTAACGACGTGGCGCAGGCTCTCTTCGGTGTAGGGCATGGGCAAGAGGTCGTGCGTGTTGCGCCCCGCGACTCCGGTGAAGCAGAGATGATCCGAGACCCACTTCGCCTTGACCCGCGTCGCGAGAGCCTTCACCTTCTTCAGATAGCCCAGGTCGATCGGGTCGGTTCCGCCGATCGACATCGAGACGCCGTGGAGGACGACGGGGTAGCGCTCGGCGACACGGTCGAGGATGTGGCGGGGCCGCCCGCCGGTGTCGAGGAAGTTCTCCGTGATGACTTCGAAGAAATCGACGTCGGGCCGTCGCGTCAGGACGTGCCCGAAGTGGACCGTGCGGAGCCCGACCCCCACGCCGAGGTCGGGCAGTCCGAAACGGTCTCCCATGGGAAAGAGTTCAGCCGGCCTTCGGGGTCGCGGCCGGTGCGGCCTTCTTCTTGGCTGGAACGGCGCATCCGCCCTTGCCTTTGCAGTCGTTCTTGCCGGCACACCCGTGGTCCTTGGTCCCGCACCCGCCCTGGCCCGAGCAGTTGTTCTTGCCCGAGCAGTCGTGGCGCATCGAAGCCGACGCACAGCCTCCCTGCCCCGAGCAGGCATTCTTGCCGGCGCACTTGTGGTCCTTGGTCCCGCACCCGCCCTGGCCCGAACACTTGTTCTTGCCGGCGCACATGTGGTCCCTCTTCGGGTCCGGAGTGGGCTTCGGAGCGTCATCCGCGAGAAGGGCCTTGCCGGCGACGATGCCAGCGACGGCGGCGCCGAGGGTGCTTGCGAACTGGCGACGATTCATGGGTGCCTCCTTCTGATGTTTCCGTGGATTCGGGGGTTCGGCTTCTGGCCGGGCGTCATGAGATTCCGGGGAGCGAGAACGAGAATCTGTCGCAGGATCAACCAAGTCTGATACGGGAGTCAAGGAACAGGCGGATCAATGGCCGTCTCCGCCTTGTGCAGCCGCGGGCCGGCCTTCCTCACCACCTGTAAGGAATGAGCGCTTTCGCGGCCTCGGAGTCCCAGGGCAGATCGAGAGCGTCCGGGACGTCGTACGTGTAGGGCCGCGTCGGCATGTTCACGACGATGGCCTCGGACGTGCCGATGTTCTTCCAGCCGTGGTAGACGTCCGGCGGTATTACGACCAGCCCCGGATTGCGGTCGCTCAACGTGAACTCGTTCAGGCGCCCGAGCGTGGGCGACCCCGCGCGACCGTCCCAGCAGACGACGTGGACGAGCCCGCTCGCGACGAACAGCCGGTCGGTCGTTCTCCGGTGAAGGCCCCAGGCGCGCACGCGGCCCGGCAGCGTCGTCGTCATGTGGACCTGGCGGATCGGCTCGGAGACGAGGTCCCAGTCGTCGCGGGCGATCTCGATGACGTGGCCGTCCTCGTGAGGCACGGGCCGCGTGAGGCGGTATCTGAGGCCG
>JBBQRP010000033.1:0-31127 GCA_038214715.1 Thermoanaerobaculia bacterium
GCGGCTCTTCCGAAACCGCGGCGACGGCACGTTCGAGGAGATCACGGCATCCTCCGGCGTCGTCACGGCGGGGCCGACGCGTTCCCTCGCGTTCGCCGACGTGAACGGCGACGGTAACCTCGACCTCTTCGTGTGCGGAACCGGGGACTACTACAACCAGATGCCGGATCCGCCGTTCGACGCGAACGACGGAAGACGCAACTACCTGTTCCTCGGCGACGGGAAGGGCCACTTCCGGGACGTCTCTAAAGAGTGGGGCGTCGAGAAGCCCACTCGCTGGTCTCTCTCGTGTCTCTTCGCGGACTTCGACGGGGACGGCCGGCCGGACCTCGTCGTCACGAACGACTTCGGCCTGAAGAACCTCTACCGCAACGTAGACGGAAAGCGTTTCGAAGACGTGACCGGGAAGCTCGGAGTCGAGGACCGCGGCTACGGGATGTCGGGGGCCTGGGGCGACTTCGACGGCGACGGGCGAATCGACCTCTACACGACGGGCACGTACACGCAGTGGGGATTCCTTCACGAATACCCCGGGCTCCCCGTGCCGCTGCCCGGCCGGATCTTCCGGCCCATCGCGATTTCGTGGATGGAGAAGATGTGCCGCGGCAACTCCCTGTTACTTCAGACGGCGAAAGGCACGTTCGACGACGCGACGGCGCGCTCGGGGGCCGGGCGTGCGGGCTGGAACTGGAGCGTTGCGGCCGCGGATCTCGACAACGACGGCAGCCTCGATCTCTACGCGACGAACGGGATGTGGGACGACGGCCGCACGCACGACCGCGAGCTGGAATTCTGGTGGGAGACGCTCGCGTATTGGGACGACTACATCGAGGTGAAGAGGACGTTCGACAGGAAGGGCGCTGGCGTCCAGGGCATCGAACGGGACGCGTACTTCCGGAACCGCGGCCCCGGAAGAAGCCCGCGGGATCCGCTCTTCGAAGAGCGCGCGTTCCTCGACGGCCTCGACCTCCAGACGAACGGCCGCGCCGTCGTGGCCTTCGACGCGAACGGCGACGGCGCGCTGGACGTCTACGTGCGCTCCGTGCAGGCGCCCGAGGCGCTCTTTCTCGGCAGCCGGAAAGATCCCGCGCACGAGCACTTCCTCAGGCTCCGCCTGAAGGGAACGCCCGGCAAAGACAACTCCGCCGGCCTCGGCGCGCGCGTCACGGCGACTCTTTCCGACGGCCGCGTCCTCGTCCGCGAAAGCGGCTACGCCAGCGGCTACCTTTCGACCGGCAGCCCGATCGTGCATCTCGGACTCGGGTCCGCGACGCGGATCGAGAAGCTCACCGTCCGCTGGCCCTCGGGGTTCGTGCAGGACCTCGGAGCCGTCACCTCGATCGACCGGACGGTGACGGTCGACGAAGCGAAAGGCCGCTGATGCGCAACCGGCCTGCGGGAGCGACGGCGCCGATTCGTCGTCGGATGCCACCGACCTGCTCCCCGAAAAGTGATCCACCGAGGGTGTGAGTTCTCCATAGACTGGGTCCTCACCCCATTCTTAGCCAGGTAGCTCCGCGAGCGAAAACTCACGCCGCACCATGAAGATAGAGCCTCGGCGGACCCTCCGACAGGAACACCTGCATCATTCGAAGCCTTCCCTATAATCCGCGCGTGAGCGAAACTTCTTCTTCCGAGAGCACGTCCTACGACGTCGTCATCATCGGTGGCGCGATTTCCGGCGCGTCTACGGCGGTCCTCCTCCACCGCCGCATGCCGGAGCTGAAGATCCTCGTCGTCGAGAAGACCGCGGCCTTCGACTGGAAGGTCGGAGAGTCGACCGTCGAGATCTCGTCGTACTTCCTGACGCGCGAGCTGAAGATCCACGACCACCTGTCGCGCGAGCAGCTCCCGAAGCAGGCTTTCCGCTACTGGTTCAACAACGAGAAGGTCACGTGCCTGAGGGAAGCATCCGAGACGGGGCCGACCCAGCTCGCGAGAACGCCGTCGTTCCAGATCGACCGCTCGAAGCTCGACGAGTACGTGCTCTCCCTCGCGGAAAAAGAGGGCGCCGAAGTCTGGCGGCCCGCGAAGGTCGTCGATGTCACGCTGAACGGCGAGGCGGGCAACACCCTCACGGTCGAGAAGTCCGACGGGACGCGCGCGGCGGTGACCTGCAAGTGGGTCGTCGACGCGACGGGCCGGCAGGCGATGCTCGCGCGAAAGCGCGGCGGCGTGACGCCGATCCAGGCGCATCCGATCTCCGCGATCTGGGTCCGCTATCGGGGCGTCAAGGACATGGACGGCCCCGAGGTCGTCGGCACGGACTCCGCCGATCCGTTCCACCGGGCCGTCATCGCCCCGCGGCGGCTCGCCACGAACCACTTCACGGGCTGGGGCTACTGGATCTGGTTCATCCCTCTCCAGGGCGGTGAGACGAGCGTCGGGCTCGTCTGGGACACGCGCCTCGTGCAGCCGGCTGGCGCGACGCCGCTCGAGAAGCTCACGCGCTTCCTCGACGCGAACCCGCTCACGAAGGAGCTCCTCACGCACGCCCAGGCGATCGACGACGACTGCCGTCAATACGGACATCTCTCCTACTTGGTCGACTCCTTCATCGGCCCGGGCTGGGCGTGCGTCGGCGACGCCGGCGGCTTCCTCGACCCCTTCTATTCGCCGGGCCTCGACCAGATGTCCTTCTCCGTCTACTCACGCGTCCGGCTCATCGAGCAGGCGCTGCGGGGCGCTCCCGCGGCCGACATGGCGAAGGAGTACGAGCTTCACAACAAGCGGTACATGCGGTTCATGACCTACTTCTACGAAGCGATCTTCCGCGACAAGTACCACGTCATGGGCGACTACGACACCATGACGACCGTCTTCCTCATGGACACGGCGCTGTACTACCTGGCGGCCGTCATCCCGACGTACCGGTGGTCGTCCGAACGCCTCGGCCTTCCGCCGTACTACCAGGACGGCTCGGAGATCGCGTTCTATCCGATGCGCTTTTACAACCGGCGCCTCGTCTCGATCGCGAAGAGGAAGAAGGCGCTCGGCATCTACGGGAACCACAACGCGGGGCGGCGGCCGGGCCTCGTCGGATTCTCCGTCCGCGGAGCCAGCTGGGTCATGCTCGGGCACGGCCTCGTGCGCTGGGCCAAAGCCGAGCTCGCGAACGCCTGGACTTACGTCGTGCGTCCGACGCCGATCGGCGGTCCGGTTCCGGAGCTTCCCCCGACGGAGACGCGCGCGTCTGCGATGCGCCCCGTGGCGGCAACGGCTTCCGCTAACGCCACGGCTTCCGCGAGTGCGACGATTTCCGCTAACGGCGCCTGAGGGGTGAAGCGCCTCCTTCCGTTCTCCGCGATCACCGCGCTGGTGGTCGTGTGGTTCTGGGGCGCGCACCACCAGACCTCGGGGCTCTTCCCGGATCCGCTGCAGGTCCTCAGGGGCCTCGTCGGGCTCCTTCAACGTGGCCTTCTCGCGAAGTACGTCGTCGCGTCTCTCTATCGCGTGAGCTGGGGCTATCTCCTCGCGGTCGTGACCGCGATCCCCGTGGGATTGCTGCTCGGCTGGTACCGGAGAGGCGAGCTTGCTCTGAATCCGCTTCTCCAGCTGCTGCGCCCGATCTCGCCGCTCGCGTGGATTCCTATCTCGATCCTGTGGTTCGGAGTCGGCGACGTCGCCGCGATCTTCCTGATCTTCCTCGCTTCGTTCCTCCCTCTCGCGGTCGCCTCGATGAACGCGGTGCGCAACGTTCCACCCACCCTGCTGCGCGCGGGACGCAATTTCGGACTCTCGAACCGGCGCATCCTCACGGAGGTGATCCTGCCCGCCTCGCTGCCCCAGCTGATCGTGGCGCTCCGGATCTCTCTCGGCGTCGCGTGGCTCGTCGTCGTGGCCGCCGAGATGATCGCCGTCAACTCGGGGCTCGGCTTCCTCATCGTCGACGCGCGCAACGCCGGCAACCGCTACGACCTCGTCGTCGCGGGGATGGTCATGATCGGGCTCATCGGGCTCGTTCTCGACGCCTCGATCCGGCAGCTCGAGAAGATGAAGGCGCTCAAGTGGGGGTACGGCTCGTGAGCGCGCCCCTTCCGTCGAAGGTCAGCGTGCATGGCGTCTCGATGCGCTTCCCGACGGACGGGGCCCCGATCGAGGTCCTTTCCTCCGTCGACCTTTCCGTCGCGGACGGCGAATTCGTCTGCATCCTCGGCCCCTCGGGCTGCGGGAAATCCACGCTCCTGAACATCGTCGGCGGGTTCCTGAGGGCCTCGTCCGGCAGCGTCCTCATCGACGGGGAGCCCGTCGAGGGTCCCGACCCGCGCCGCATCTTCGTGTTCCAGGAGCGCGGGGTCTTCCCCTGGCTGACTGTGGAGGGCAACGTCGCGTTCGGCCTCTTCCGCCTGAGCCCCGAAGAGCGGGCGCGGCGCATCGCCCACTACGTCAAGCTCGTCGGGCTCTCCGGCTTCGAGAACGCGTACCCGCAGGAGCTTTCCGGCGGCATGAAGCAGCGGCTCGAGGTCGCGCGCGCCCTCGCCGTCAATCCCGACGTCCTCTTCCTGGACGAGCCCTTCGGCGCGCTCGATTCCATCACGCGCCTCGTGATGAGGAGCGAGCTCCTGAGGATCCGCCGCGCGGAAAAGAAGACGATCCTCTTCGTGACGCACGACATCGACGAGTCCGTCCAGCTCGCGGACCGCGTCGTCGTCATGTCGACGCGCCCCGCGACGATCCGGCGGATCGTGGACATCGACATGCCCCATCCGCGAGACCTGAGCTCGCCGCGCTACAACGAGCTGCGCGACCTTCTGCTCGGGGAGATCGGGCTTGCCCACAAAATCTGACGCCGAGCGCGTCCTCCTGCCGCTCGCCACCGCCGCGGTCGCGATCCTCGTCTGGGCGCTCGCGGTCCGGCTCAGCCAAACGAGCGTCTTTCCCTCACCGTGGAAGGTCCTCCTCGGGCTTCGAGAGCTCTTCGGAAGAGGCGTCCTCGGACCCTACATCGGCGACTCCCTGCGGCGCGTGGCGTCCGGCTACCTCCTCGCCCTCGTCCTCGGCATCCCGGCGGGCCTCGCTCTCGGCTGGCATCCGTCTCTCGCGTCGGCATTCAACCCGGTCATCCAGATGGCGCGTCCGATCAGCCCGCTCGCGTGGATACCGCTCGCGATCCTGTGGTTCGGGGTCTCGGAGGCGGCGCCCGGATTCCTCATCTTCCTCGGGTCGTTCTTCCCGATCGTCGTGGCGACGATGAACGGCGTGAAAAGCGTCCCTTCGATGTACCTTCTCGCGGGACGCAACTTCGGCCTGTCGACGCCGCGCCTTCTCGCGCGTGTCGTCTTTCCCGCGGCCCTGCCCCAGATCCTCGTCGGCCTCCGGATCGCGCTCGGCATCGCCTGGATCGTCGTGGTGGCTGCCGAGATGATGGCGGTCGACTCCGGCCTCGGCTACCTCATCATCGACTCGCGCAACGCGGGCAAGCGCTACGATCTCGTCGTGGCCGGCATGCTCCTCATCGGCATCATCGGTCTCGCACTCGACACGCTCGCACAGCGCCTCGAGAGGCTTCCGAACGTGCGCTGGGGATTCCAGCAGGACACCGCGTGACCGGCCCCCGGCGCATCGGATTCGGCCTCGCGGCGTGGCTCGTCGTCGTGTCCGTGCTGCACGCGTTCCTGAACGTGAACTGGGCCGTCCTCGCGAACGACTTCGTCGCGCCCGACAGACGGAAGCTCAATGTCGCCTACATTCCCGTCACGTGCCATCTCGCCTGCCCCGTGACGGACTACATCTCGAAGTTCTCCGAGGCCGGCGAGATCTTCATTCCACGGATGTTCCAGGGCTTTCCCGAGATCAAGGAAGCGCTCATCGCAAACAAGATGCAGGCGGCGTTCATCGTCGCCCCGATGGCGATCGCGCTGAAGGCGCAAGGCGTCGGGATCCGCATCGTGTATCTCGGGCACCGTTACGGCAGCGCGGTCGTCGTGAGGAAGGACGGACCCGTCAAGACGTTTGCCGACCTCAAGGGGAGGACGATCGCCGTCCCGAGCCGCTTCTCCGACGAACGGCTCATCGTCTTTCGCGTCCTCAGGAAGTTCGGCATGAAGCCGTCGGACCTGAGGATCGTCGAGATGGCGCCGCCTGACGTCACCGGCGCGCTCGCGGCGGGGGCGATCGACGCGTTCTCGATGGGAGAGCCGTTCCCGTCCCAGGCGGAGATCGGCGGTTACGGCCGCATCCTTTTCCACGCGCGCGAGTACTGGCCCGACTACATGTCGTGCGTTCTCGTCGTCCGTGAGGACGTCATCGCGTCGCGCCCGGATGCGGTCCAGACGCTCGTGGACGGCGTCGCCCGGTCCGGTCTCTGGCTCGAGGAGGGCAAGCCCCATCGGGACCACGCCGCGGATTTCGTGGGGCGCTTTTATTACCACCAGAACCCGAAGATCCTCCGCTGGGCGCTCACGAATCCGCTCGACCGCGTGATGTACACGCCGCTCTCCCCGCGCAAGGCGGACTTCGACCTCGTTCGCGATCTCATGATCGAGACGGGCGTCCTCGACCGAAAGATCGAGTTCGCGGAGTACGTCGACACGCGGTTCGCCGAGGGCGCGAAGGAGCAGATTGCATGGAAGTACGAGGTCGGGGGCAGCCAGGCGCGCTGAGCGTTCTCGCGGCTACTTGTTCCCGGACAGGTCCGCGTAGACGATCGAGACCCAGAGCTCGGGTTTCATGAAACCCTTGCCCCACTTCTCGTCGAGCGCCGCGGTCGGCTTCGCCGCTTTCACCTCGTCGAGCGTCTTTCCGGCCTTGACGAGCGGGGCGATGGCGTCGCGTGACACGGCAAGCATGTCGCGGAAGGCCTTCAGGTCGGCCTTGTTCCCGAGGGGCCCGTGGCCCGGGATGATCTTCGTGGCGGCGTCGCCCATCGAGAGACCCCGGTCGCACGCCGCAATCATCCCGGCGATCGAGCCGCCGGACGAGAGATCGACGAACGGATACATGCCGTTGAAGAACGTGTCCCCCATGTGGAGGACGTTCGCCTTGCGGAACTGAACGATCGCGTCGCCGTCCGTGTGCGCCGGCGGCACGTGAAAGGCGTCCACGTCGTCGCCGTTCAGGTGGAGCGAGATCGAATCCACGAACGTCACGAGCGGGAGCGCGATCGCGGGCGAGGGCGACGTCTTCGAGTTGAAGACCTTGTTGAACTGCTCCGTCGACATACGTTTCCGGACGTTCTCGTGCGCCACGATCACGGCGCCGGTTTTGCCGAGATTCTCGTTGCCTCCGACGTGATCGCCGTGCCAGTGCGTGTTCAGGACGAAACGCACCGGCTGCGCGCTGACCGCAGCGATCGCGGCCTTGATGCGGTCCGTAAGGGGGGCGTACTGGCTGTCGATCAGGAACACGCCTTCCGGTCCCACGGAGAGCCCGAGGTTTCCCCCCGCGCCCGTCAGCATGTAGATGCCATCCGCGAGCTTTTCAGTCTTGATCTCGACCTTGCTGAAATCCTGCTGGGCGGCAGCCGGGAGGGAGACGCAGGCGGCCAGAACCGCGACGATGAGTTTCTTTCTCATGGAATGAGAGTAAGAGATTTCTTCGATAGTGAATAGACGGGAGATGAGCGGATGCTGAAGGAACCGGCCCGCTACCTGCCTCCGCGCTGAAGGCTCCCTTCGGCCAGGGCTCCCACGATGTAGCGCTTCGGGGCGGAGCCGATCCAGTCGAACGGGAAGCAGGTCACGAGGGTGACCGCGTTCACGGCCCGGGGCGCGAGGACCTCGGTTTGCTGGGGATCGACGACGTTCAGGGAAGAGACGCGATAGCGCGCGGTTCCCGCGAGAGTCGTCAGCGTGAGGACGTCCCCCTTCCTCACGTCGCGCAGGGCGCGGAAGAAGGTGTCGCGGTGCCCCGCGAGGCCGATGTTTCCGGATTCTCCCGGCCGCGCGGTGCCGGGAATGTGTCCCACGGCGATCCCGAGAGTCCGGTCGTCGACGCCCTCGCGCACCATCGCCCGAACCCCGACACGCGGAATCTCGATCCGCCCGAGGACGCCTCCGTGCGCCAAAGCGGAAGCGGCGGACGGATGGGCGGCGTTCGCGCCCGAAGACGCCCCCGCGCTCGCGGGCTCCGAGGGTAGAGTCGCGAGAGCGCGGTCGAAGGCCGCGCTCTCGGTCGACTGAAATACGTGCGATTCGACGATCGCGGCGCCCGCGATTCCAAGACAAAGGAATCCCGCGAACCACAGGAAATGCTCCGCCCGCAGGATGAGACGAACCGTCCGCCCGGAGCCAGAATTCACTTGGGCGCCGCATCCATGGGCGCGGGGGCCGACCCGGCGTCGGAGACGACGGCCACCGGCGCCGGAACGGTTTTGCGGGTCGCGAGATCCCGGGTCTGCTCGGCGGTCATGACGGGAACGTCGGAGTTCGACAGCTGCCTCAGATACGCGGCACGGTCGGCTGCGTAGACGTGCGGCGTCGCGAGCGCGGACGAGATGGTCAGCGTGGACTTCTTTTCCGCGGCGACGTCGGCAGAAACGACCCCGGAGACTCCAATTGCGAGAAGGACGGGTAGAACGCGAGAAACTTTCATGTTCGAAGCCTCTCTGGGGCTGGCGTTGCAACGCCCGTGCCCGAGGCGATCTTCAGGACCGTGACGCAGGACATCCCCGCGTGAGCTCGAGAGCTTTGAATCCCGTGCCGGCCCCGCGCGGGTCGAGAAGGAAGGCGAGAGCCGGCTCGCGTGCGGCGCGAGCCTCGAGGCCGCGCACGTGGCGGGTGAGGAACGCGGCCTGCGTCTCGAGCGGCGAGACCTGGAACCCCGCCTCCGCGGACCACGCAGCCACGTCGGTAAAATTCACGTCCGCGGTGACGTCGGCCTTCCCGCCCCAGCGGTAGAGGTCCGCCCCTTCGAGCCTCACGTGGTGCGCGTACCCGCGCACGGTTCCGTTCGGGCGGCGGTCGTAGAGGCGGTCGATGTCATCCCCGTAGTCCAGCAGGAGAAAAGCGCCGAGGAGAAGAGAAGATGTCTTTGAAAGGAAGAAAGAGCGGACGGCCGGAGCGATTTCGACCCGCTGGCCTTCGGGCCAGGCGCGCGAGAGAGCGCTGAAAGTGCCGGCGTGGGCGAGCGCATCACTCGACGCGCTCCGCCACTCCTCCCGCCACACATCCCCTTTCAAGGAAATCTCCAATTCCTCCCACCCATCGCCCCCGCGTCTCAGGACACGCACGGGGAATGCGTCGAGCAGTTCCGACGCATAGACGATCGCTCGCCCGCCGCACGCTTCTAACGCTTCCTCCATCGAACCGTGCCAGATCGCGTGGTCCCGGAGCCGCACGCGCTGCTGTTCGAGCAATACGGGCGACGTCTCGACCAGGTGGAGAGTGACCGTCCGGCGCAAGACGAAGGGAAGCGACGCGAGCACCGCCACGGCGAGCTCTCCGGTCCCCGGCCCCGCCTCGACGAGATTCCAACGCGCAAAGCGCGAGCCGAGCAGGGACCGTCTCTCGTCCGCCCAGGCGGCGATTGCCTCGCCGAGGACCGGAGAGAGGGTCGCGGCTGTCGAGAAATCGCCGCGCGCGCCCACACTTCGCACGTTCCGCGCGTAATAGCCGAGCTCCGGGTCGTAGAGCGCAACCCGCATCCACGCGTCGAACCGGGCGCCCTCGCCTCCCGCGGAAGCCTTTTCGACGATTCGCGGCCCCGCGGCCATTCCCTCGCGGTTCTTCACGCCTCCATCATCCGCTTGACACCGTTCCACCGACAGAGAACGATGCTCGAGCAATGAGCGGCATCTTCCCGGCAAGTCTTCTAGAGGACTCTCCGGGATCCGTTCTCATCGTGGACGACGACGAGCAGGTGCGAGGACTCCTCGTGGCGCTGCTCAAGCCCCGCGGCTACGTGACGAAGACCGCCGTCTCCGCGGAAGAGGCCGAGGCCCTCCTGAAGACGTTCCGGCCCGACGTCGTCCTGCTCGACCTTCACCTCCCGGGAATGAGCGGCCAGGACGTCCTCGGGAAGCTGCGCGCGGATCCCGTGACGCGTCTCCTCCCCGTCGTGATGATCACGGGCGGCGCGAGCGTCGAAGAGAGGATGCAGGCCATGGCGGGCGGCGTCACGGACTTCGTCGCGAAGCCGTTCGCCACCGAGGAGCTCCTCGCCCGGATCCGCTCTCTCGTCCAGCTCAAGCGCTTCACGGACGCTCTCGAGCACGCCGAGCACATCGTCGCGCTCGCGCGGGCGATCGACGCCCGCGACCCCTACACCGCGCAGCACAGCGAGCGCGTATCCGTCTACGCCGGGCGGCTCGGAAAGAGGATCGGGCTCACGGGCCTCGAGCTCGAGGCCGTCAAGCGCGGAGGGCTCTTCCACGACATCGGAAAGATCGCGATTCGCGACGCCGTCCTCCTCAAGCCGTCCCGCCTGACGACGGAGGAGTTCGAGGAGATCAAGAAACACCCCGTCGTTGGACGCGACCTCCTCTCGGGGATGAAGACGCTGTCCTTCGCGCTCGACGTCGTTTACGCGCACCACGAGCGCATCGATGGCTCAGGCTACCCGGACGGCCTTTCGGGCGAATCGATTCCGCTGACCGCGCGGGTCACGACGATCGCGGACATCTACGACGCGCTCACCACGGCCCGCGTCTACCGCGTCGCTCTCTCCCGCGCCGAGGCCCTCGCGATCATGACCGAGGAAGCGGGCAAGGGGTGGTGGGACCGCCGCCTCCTCGACACCTTCAAGGGCGTCCTCGAAACCTTGCCCGAGGACGTCTCGCTCGTGACGAGCGCGCTCGCGGTGACGTCCTAGGCTTCGGGCTTCCCGAGGATCGCGACGACCTTTCCGACGAGGACCTTGAGGTCGAGAGGCTTCGAGAGGAAGTCGACCGCGCCCGTCTGGCCCGCGAAGAGGACACGGTTCTTCTCGGGAAAGCCCGACATGAAGAGAACGGGAATCGAGGCGCGCTCCGGCCGCGACTTCAGGACCCGCACGGTATCGAAGCCGTCGAGGCCCGGCATGAGCACGTCGATGAGCACGAGGTCGAACGTCCGAGTCTCGAAAAGCGTGAGCGCGTCCTCCCCCGAGGGCGAAGGCACGACCTCGAATCCCGAGCGCCGCAGCCACGCGCAGATGACGTTTCGCACCTGCTCCTCATCGTCGACGACCAGGACGACCGGCCGGCGCGGAACGGAGGTCGCCTCCGCCGAGATCGCCGACTCCGCCGAGATCGCCGCGAGAATCGTGCTCCTGAGGTGCACGGCGGTCTTGACGCGCGCCAATTTTGGCAACGAGGGCGGAGGAGCGGGCGGCGCCTGCATCCGCTCGAGCGTCTCGAACGAGACGGCAACGGCCGTCGCCGTCTGAAAGCGGTCCTCCGCTTTCTTCGCGAGGCACCGCAGCAGAACGGCCGCGAGCTCGCGCGAGACTCCGCGCGCCTCGAGAGCCTCGCGGGTCACGTTCGTCTCGAGATGCTTGCGCGCGATGGACAGGAAGGTCTTCCCGGTGAAAAGGCGGCCCCCGGTCAGAAGCTCGAACGCGATGACCCCTATCGCGTAGATGTCGCTCCTTTCGTCCACGACGGCGCCACGCAGCTGCTCGGGCGACATGTACTGCGGCGTTCCCACCGCCGTTCCCGCCTGCGTGATGCGCGGGTCCGTCCGGCCCGTGTCCTGGGCGAGCCCAAAATCGAGGATCGAGACGTCCCCGGAAGGCCGGATCATCACGTTCGCGGGCTTCAGATCGCGGTGGACGATGCCGGCGGCGTGAGCGGCCGCGACGCCCCGCGCGACCTGCGTCAGGATCCGGAGCGCCTTCGGCGCGGGAAAGGCCTCGTCCCCGTCGATCAGGGAGCCGAGCTCCTGTCCCTCGACGAACTCCATCGTGACGTAGGCCAGCTCTCCGGCGACCCCGTAGTCGTGGAGGCGGCAGACATTCGGATGGCTGATGCGCCGGTTCATGCTCACTTCGCCCTTGAACCGCCGGAGGACCGCGGCCCTCTCGTCCTGTCCCGAGCGGCGCAGGACCTTGATCGCGATGACCTCGTTCAGCTCACGATCGAGCGCCCGGAAGACAGTGCCCATGCCTCCGCTCCCGAGAGACCCCAGGTGCTCGTACCGGGGAAGCGAGGCGAAGAAAGCCTCGCGGAGGGCGACGATGTCGCGGGGAGGCCGCTCTGACACCCGTCGAATATCGAGCGGTTCAGCCGGCCGCGATCGGGGGCGTGAGCGTGCCTTGCGGGGTCACGAGGACGTCCTGTCCGAGCAGCTCGACGCAGAAGCGCGCCAGATCCTCATTCGAGAAGTCGTCCCATCCCCGGCACGTCCCATGTTCCTTCTGCTCGACGTCGCACGCGAGGGGAAGCTCGTTGACCGTCTGCCGCGCGAGCTCCCACTGGTTCCCGAGCGCCTCGAGCTGCCATCGGTTCGCGCCGGGGCGGCGCTCGACGAGCCCCGAGAAGTGCTGCTTGAGGTGCGCGTCGTCGAGCTTTCGAAATCCCTGGCAGAAGATCCCGCGGTCGGTCGCGACCCGGCACATCGAGTGGTCCTCGTCGGTCAGAGTCAGGAGGAACTCCCGGAGCGACCGGACCGCCCAGGCCCTCGAGACGACGCGGGGAGCAGCGGAGTCGGCCATGAGCGAATACTAGACCCTGGAGCGGGCCGACCCCCGATAGTGCACCGGCATCAAGGGGATGTCGGAAGGATCCTCAGGGTCTGCTCGTCGAAAAGAGGCTCGTCCTGCCCGACGCGCACGAAGAGGAATCTCCGCGCCGCGCCTGACCGGAACACTTCGAAGTACTGGATCCCGTCGGGGGCCGCTCCCCAGTCTCCACACGGGGGGTCCCCGACCTCGTTCGGATCCGCCGCCGCATCCAGCTCCTTCTGGTATTCCGGGCCCGGCACGAACGTCAGGCGCCTCACACCCCGCGGCGGCTTCGTGTCGCGAAAGGAGGAAAGCACGCAGCGAGCCGCCATGTCCTTCTTCGTACCGCGAGCAAAGACGCGCCGCACACCCGCATCGGCGCTCTCCCCCGGTTTCAGGTCGAAAACGTCGACGGCCTTGTCGGGGACGCCTCCCCCGTCCGAGAAGACGATCGCGAGGGATCGGCCTTCCGCGCGAAACTCGATCTTTCGAAAACCGAAATCACAGCGCTGGACCCACGCCTCGAGACCGACCCTCGCGTCGGAGAACCTTTCCCACGCGCAGCCTTTGACGGGAGCTCGCGACGGGCCGCTCCCCGGTGCCGGGGCCCCCGGTGCCGACAGCCCGAGCAGTGCGGCAGCAAGACACACGGCGCTTCGTGGGTTCATGGGGACGAGTCTAGCGGCGCCCGGGACGAAACGGCGCCTGCCGCCACTTTTGCTCCGGCCGGACCGCATTCGTTCTTGCGGGCGGCCCCCGTTCTTCCTATCGTTCGCCGCATGACTTCTCGCATCGTTCTCCGCGCGCTTCCGCTCGTCCTTCTTGCGGCCGTCTTCGGGTGCTCCCCCGCGTCCCCCGAGAAGGCGGGTTCCGCGCCAGCAGCCGGATCCGTGTCCGCGGCATCCGCGGCGCCCTCGCCGGCGCCGGGAGGGATCGATCTCGCCGGGATCGACCGCTCCGTCGCGCCGGGCGACGACTTCTTTCATTACGCGAACGGCGCCTGGATCAAGAGCACCGAAATTCCCCCGGACCGGAGCTCGTGGGGCATCGGCGGCATCGTGGAAGAGCGGACCTCCAAGCGTACGGCCGACCTCATCACGGATGCGGCGCGGGCCGCGGCTCCAGCCGGCTCCGAGGCGCGCAAGATAGGCGACCTCTACGCGAGCTTCATGGACGAGGCCGCGATCGAGGCGAAGGGGCTCGGGCCCCTCCGTCCCGTTCTCGACCGCATCGCCGCGATTGCCGACGCCGCGGGCCTCGCGAAGGAGATCGGCGGCGCGCTGCGCGCCGACGTCGACGTCCTGAACAACACGCGCCTCTTCACGGGAAACCTCTTCGGGCTCTGGGTCGCGCAGGACCTGACGGACCCGGGCCGCTACTCGCCCTTCCTGCTCCAGGGCGGCCTCGGCATGCCCGAACGCGATTACTACATCGATCCCTCCCCGCGCATGGAGGAGCTCCGCTCGCGGTACCGCGAGCACATCGCCGCCGTCCTGAAGCTCGCCGGACTCGCGGCGGGAGGCGACGACGAGAAGGCCCGGCGCATCTTCGACCTCGAGCACCGGATCGCCGAGAAGCACGCGAGCGTCGTCGACACGGAAAACGTGGTCAAGGGAAACAACCACTGGGCGCGCGCCGAGTTCGAGGCGCGCGCGCCCGGTCTCGACTGGGCGTCTTTCTTCTCGGCCGCCTCTCTCGAAAAGCAAGGCGACTTCGTCGTCTGGCAGCCCGCGGCCGTGACGGGCATCTCCGCGCTCGTGAAGAGCCAGCCGCTCGGGACCTGGAAGGACTATCTCGCGTTCCGCGCTATCGAGCGCTCCGCGTCGATGCTCCCGAAGGCGTTCGTCGACGAGCAGTTCGCCTTCTACGGGAAGGCGCTCTCGGGCACGCCGAAGCTCCGCGACCGCTGGAAAAGGGGTGTCGCGGCGACGGACGCCGCGCTCGGCGAAGCCGTCGGCCGCCTCTACGTCGAGAAGTACTTCCCGCCCTCCGAGAAGGCGCGAGCCGAGGAGATGGTCCGCAACGAGCTCGCCGCCTTCGCGCTCCGGATCGACCGCCTCGACTGGATGGCTCCCGCCACGAAGGCGAAGGCCAAGGCGAAGCTGGCCGCGCTGAAGGTGGGCGTCGGCTATCCCGACAAGTGGCGCGATTACTCCGGCCTCGACATCGTGCGCGGGGACGCGCTCGGCAACGCCCAGCGGGCCGCGCTCTTCGAGTACCGCCGCAACCTCCAGAAGCTCGGGCGGCCCGTGGACCGCGGGGAATGGGTCATGAACCCGCAGCTCGTCAACGCCGTGAATCTGCCCGCGATGAATGCCCTGAATTTCCCCGCGGCCATGCTGCAGCCGCCCTACTTCGACCCCTCTCGCCCCGCCGTCATGGACTACGCCGCGACGGGCGCCGTGATCGGACACGAGATCAGCCACAGCTTCGACGATCAGGGCGCGCTCTTCGACGCCGCCGGCAAACTTCAGAACTGGTGGACGAAGGACGACTTCGCTCACTTCGCGGCGTCGTCGAAGCAGCTCGTCCATCAATACGACCTCTATCGTCCGTTCCCGGATCTCGCGCTCCGCGGCAATCAGACCGTCAGCGAGAACATCGCGGACGTCGCGGGTCTCGCGGCGGCGTACGACGCCTACCGCATAGCGCTCGGCGGCAAGGAAGCGCCGGAGTTCCAGGGGCTCACGGGGGATCAGCAGTTTTTCCTCAGCTTCGCGCAGAGCTGGCGGACGAAGTTCCGCGAGGCCGCGCTCCGCCAGCGCATCGTCGTCGACTCACACTCGCCGGCCGAGTACCGGGCCGATACGGTCCGGAACCTCGACGCCTGGTATGCGGCGTTCGCGGTGAAGCCCGGACAGGCGCTCTACCTCGATCCGAAGGACCGAGTGAAGATCTGGTGACGCGGTCCCGCGAGCGCTAGACCCAGCGAAAGCGCTTCAGCGCGACGACGAAAGACAGCACCGTCCAACCGCCGAGGATCGCGAGCCCCATGCCTTCCCCGGCGAGCGTCGAGCCGTCGTTGAACACGGCCCGCAGCATGCGCAGAAAAGGCGAGAGCGGCAGGACGAAGACGGCCTTCTGCATCCAGACCGGCGCGTGGTCGAGCCGGAAGTACACGCCTGAAAGCAGCATCATCGGAAAGAACGCGAGATTCGAGATCGCGCCATACGTCTCGACGGTGGACGCGAAGCTCGAGAGAGCGAAGCCGAACGCGAGGAACGTCGCCGTCCCGAACACGACGAGGATCGCGAAGAGAACGTACGAGCCCTGATTCGTGATCCCGAATGCCAGGCGGGCCGCGAGGAGGAGCACGGTGGTCTGGAGCACGACGACCGTGACGCGCTGCAGGATCTGGCCGAGCAGGAACACCCATTTCGGCAGGGGCGTGACGGCGAGGCGCCGGAACTTGCCTTTTTCGCGATAGGCGACCGTCACCATCCCGACGGCGAAGAGCCCCATGCTGAGGAGGTTTAGGCCGATGAGACCTGGCACGAGGAATGCCGCGTAATTCTCGGAGTGCGCGTGGCCGGGGCTCTCGAGGACGACGGGGATGCGCTCGGGCTCCGGTGAGCCGATCAGCCGCGCCTGCGCCACGAGGAAGGCCTGGCTCGCCGCCTGAGCGGCGACCTGGCCCTGCGCGATGAGATAGCTGTTGAGTCGGAGCCGGTATCCGCCGCCCGCGCTTTCGAGCTGGGCCGTCGTCTCCCCCTTTGCCCACCGCTCCTCCGCTTCCGCGGCGGAGAGCGTCAGGACCTCGAGGTGCGCCTCCTTCAGGGCCTTCAGGAACGCGCGATCGCGCGGCGTCTCCTCGGTCGGGGCGACCCTCACGAGGCTCAGCGCGGGAGGTCCGCCCGCACGGAAGATGACTCCAAACCCGAAGAGCATGAGGAGCGGAAAGAGGAACGACCAGAACATCGCCGCCCGGTCCCGCGAATAGAGGCGCCACTCGCTCCTGAACTGGCGCCACAGGAGCCAGAATGGATTCGGAAGGGTCATGTTCGTCTTCTCGTTCATTCGCGCAAGCTCCGGCCCGTGAGCTGGAGAAAGACGTCCTCGAGGGTCGCCGGGCGGACGTGAATCTGGTTGTAGGTGACGCTCGCGCTTTCGAGCGCGAGAAGAAGGCGCGGCAGGAGCGTTTTCGGGTCCGGCGTCGGGATCTCCCAGACGTCGCCCCGCGCCTCGACGCCGGCACAGAGGCGCGCCGCGAACGCCGCGGGATCGGGCGCCGTCCCGTCGAACGCGAGCTCGATGACGCTTGGAATCCCCAGGCCGGCAATCAGCTCCGCGGGCGTGCCCGAACGGAGGATCGCACCGTGGTCGAGGATCACGAGCCGGTCGCAGAGGGCCTCGGCCTCGTCCATGTAGTGCGTCGTGAGAACCGTCGTGCGGCCCTCGGCCTTCATTTTCCGCACGACCTCCCAGAGCGAGCGGCGGCCCTGCGGATCGAGGCCCGCCGTGGGCTCGTCGAGGAACACGACGTCCGGATCGTTCACGAGAGCGAGAGCGAGGGCCAGCCGCTGGGCCTGTCCGCCCGAGAGCGTGACGTGGTGGGCGTCGGCCTTCTCGCCGAGCTGCACGAGATCCAGGAGCTCCTTGGTCCCGCGGCTCTTCGGGTAGTACCCGCCGAAGAGGTCGAGAGCCTCGCGCGGCGTGATCTTGTTGTAGAGACTCGTCGCCTGGAGCTGAACGCCGATCCGGGCGCGGATCTCCTGCGCGTTCCGGCTCCACGTGAGGCCGCAGATCTCGATCTCGCCGGCATCCGGCTCGGTGAGGCCCTCGATCATCTCGAGGGTCGTCGTCTTGCCGGCCCCGTTCGGCCCGAGGAGCCCGAAGACCTCTCCTCGCGAGACCGAAAAATCGATTTTGGAGACCGCGAGGACTTTCGGGAACTGCTTCCGCAGCCCGCGAACGACGATCGGAAAGGACATGGGCCGTGAGGCTACCCCAGCCTCCGGCGGGTCGTCCTTCCATCCGTGAGCCTTTTCGATCCCGTTTGCCGCGTTATGGAAGGAAGACGGAGACATACGGAACCCGCGGCTGCGGATGAGAGGTCGAAAGTGGGCGAGCGATTCAATGAGCAGGGATCCGCGGCGCTGTACCTGGCCTGGAGGCTGGGGCGGCCTCTGGACTGTCCCGAGTGCCAGGGGTTCGTGATTTCCATGGACGAGGCGAAGCCCGGATGGTCCCGCACGCGGCGCTTCACGTGCGATGCGTGCGGCCGATGGGGCCTGCACCTCGTACCCGACGAGACCCCCCAGAGCCTGAGAGAGAAGCCGCGCCTCGTGAAGGAAGGGTAGCCGGGCGGCCCGGCCCGGCCCCGACGCCCGCCCCGCTCGGGATCGAAAGGCATCTCCACTAGACTCCCGCGGATGCTCGCCGAGTGACCATGAGCCGTGCCGCGCTGGATCCCCTCGCCCGGTGGCGCGACGCGCGCGCCTTCACGCGGCTGCTCTTCGGGAGCCTGATCCCCGGCGACGCGTGGCTCGAGAGGCCGATTCCTCTCCGCCATCCGTTCGTGTTCTACGAAGGCCACCTCCCGGCGTTCGCCGTGAACACGCTCGTGAAAAGGGCGCTCGGAAGGCCGGGAGTGGACGCGGGACTCGAGACGCTTTTCGAGCGAGGAATCGACCCCGCGGCTCCCGGAGGCGAAGGCTCGCCCGCGTGGCCGTCCCGGGACGCCGTGACGCAATACGTAGGGGCCGCGGACGCCGCGGTCGAATCCGCGCTCGTGGCCGTGCGGGACGACCCGAGCGCCTCCCCGCTCGCGAAAGAGTCCCTGAACGCGATCTTCGAGCACGAGCTCATGCACCAGGAGACGCTTCTTTACATGCTCCGCGAGCTCCCCGTCGTGCGGAAGAGAGTGCCTCCCGGATTCGAGCGGCCCACGCCCGGCGGCGAACCGCCGCCCCGGAGGTCTCTCGCGATTCCGGCTGGGCGCGCGGCGCTCGGCGCCGAGCGCTCGGTTCTTCCCTTCGGATGGGACAACGAGTTTTCTCGGACGGAGGTGGACGTTCCCGCGTTCACGATCGACGAATTTCCGGTCACGAACGCGGACTTCCTGGAGTTCGTGAAGTCCGGAGGCTATCGAGAACGCTCGCTGTGGCTGGAAAGCGATTTCGAGTGGCTCACGTCCGGCGGGATCACGCATCCCCACGCGTGGCGGCCTCGGGAAGGCGACTTCTGCCTCCGCACGCAGTTCGAGGAGATCCCGCTCCCCCCGGCGTGGCCGGTCTGGGTCGCGCGCGCCGAAGCGTCCGCCTACGCGCACTTCCGGGGCCGGCGCCTTCCGACTGAAGCCGAGTGGCATCGCGCCGCGTTCGGGCGCCCGGACGGGAAAGAGAACTTGCTGCCGTGGGGCGACGGCCCGGCCGATCCCCGCCACGGAAATTTCGGGCTCGTGCGGTTCGACCCGATGTCCGTCGATTCCTTTCCTTCGGGCGCGAGCGCCTTCGGGGTGCGCGATCTCGTCGGGAACGGCTGGGAGTGGACCGATTCGCCCTTCCTTCCGTTTCCCGGATTCCAGCCGATGGAGTCGTATCCCAGCTACTCGACGGACTTCTTCGACGGCAAGCATGCCGTGCTGAAGGGCGCGTCGCCGGTCACGTCCGCCGCCCTCGTGCGGTCGAGCCTGCGCAACTGGTTCCGCACGCGGTATCCGTACGTCTTCGCGAAGTTCCGCACGGCGGGTCCGTGAGCTTCGCCTCCGACGTGCGCCGCGGGCTCGGCTCGAGACCGCTCCGGCTGCCCCCGCACTGGTTCTACGACGAGCTCGGATCCCGCCTCTTCGACGCGATCTGTCTCCTGCCCTGGTACCGGATCACGCGCGTGGAGAGGCGGCTTCTCGTGCGGGCGGCGCGCGCGATGGCGGGAAGCGGCGCGCCGCCCGCGTTCGTCGCCGAGCTCGGTCCCGGAAACGGCGAGAAGCTCGCGCTGTTTCTGGGGCGACTCGGAGGAGGCGCCCGGGTCCTCCTCGCGGACATCTCCCCCGAGGCTCTCACCGCGGCGACGGCGCGACTCGCGAAAGCCGGCATCCGGGACGTCCTGGCGTTCCGGGGCTCGTACGAGGCAGGCCTCGCGCGGCTCGGGCCGGCGCGCCCGAAGCGTGGCGCCGCCCTCCTTCTCTTCCTCGGATCGAACATCGGGAACTTCGAGCCGGCGCGCGCGTCGCGGTTCCTGAGGGACGTGCGCGCCGCGCTGCGCCCCGGCGACCGCTTCCTTCTCGGAGCCGACCTCGTGAAACCGGAGCGCGATCTTCTTCTCGCGTACGACGACCCCCTCGGCGTCACGGCCGCGTTCAACCTCAACCTGCTCGCACGGATGAACCGCGAGCTGGGCGCTGATTTCGACCTCTCCCTCTTCACCCACCGTGCGCTCTGGAACGCGACGGAAAAGAGGGTCGAGATGCATCTCGTGAGCGGGCGGAAGCAGAGCGTGCACATTCCCAGTGCGCGCCTCCACGTGCGCTTCGCGAAGGGCGAAGGGATCTTCACGGAGGCGTCGTACAAATACGATCCCAAGGAGCTGCGCTCCCGCGTGGAAGCGGCGGGCTTCGTCTCCCGGCGGCGCTACGCGGACGGAACCGCGGGGTACGCGCTGACGCTCTACGAGGCCGTCGAGCGGAACGCGGGCAGCGCGGCGTCCGACTAAGCGACGAGCCGGCGCAGCATCCCGGCTCCCACGAGGGCCAGGAGACCCGCCATCACGGCCAGCATCCTCCCGGACAGGAGCGGCACGGAGGGCGCGAAGACCGGGAAGATGGGACCGGGTCCGCCGCCGCCCGGACCACCGGCGCAGACCGCCACGTTGCTGTTGTCGAGAGTCACGGCGCCGTTGCGCGCGAGGACCCTCCCCGCCACGCTCGCCCCCGTGTTCAGGGTGATGCTCGAGAGCGCGATCACGCTCCCGACGAGCGACGTGCCGGTGCCCAGTGTCGCGGAGCTCCCGACCTGCCAGAACACGTTGCAGCTCGCCCCGCCGTTGATCAGCAGAACGGACGCGCCGCTCGCGGTAGTGAGCGTGCTTCCCATCTTGAAGAGAAAGACGGCTGCGTTGTTGCCCTGGGAGTCGAGAGTGAGCGTGCCCGTCAGCTGGGCCGACGAGTTGAAGCAGTACACGCCGGGAACGAGCGTCTTCCCACCCAGATCCTGACCCGTCAGGTCGACGTTGCACGGAGCATTCGCGAGGTTGTCGTAGGTCGTCGTGAGATCGGTCTGCGCCTGCGCGGCGACGGTGTCGGCCGCGTGGATCGTCCCGCCCGTCACGATTCCCGGTGGAAACCCGGTGACGGCGCTCCCGGGGCTGACGCCGAGGTTGCCGTTGATCACCGTCGGCGTGTTCGTGTTCGTCACCGTCGAGCCACCCAGAACCGCGAAGGAGCTGAGCTGGGCGCGCGCTGGAGCGGAGAACGAAAGGAGCACCGCGGCCCCGAAGACGAGAGAACCTGTCTTTCCAGCTTTCATTCGGGACTCCTCATCCTGAGGCACGCGCAACCTCAGGAAGGCGAGACGAGCAATTCCCGTGCCCCTCGTGTTCGCAGTGCCCCGCGTGCCGAAGAGGCAGTCTGCGGAGCGGGATCCCGCAGGGCATCCGGCTATCCTCGGTCGTCGGCCTGACGGAATCGGGACACTTTTTCCGCCCCGTTCGGAAAAACTTCCCTCTTCCGGCGTTTCGACGAAGGCGCCGAGATGGAGCCATTGCATCATGTTTCAGGCGGCCAGGGCGGCCCCTAATCAGGGGGCGATCTGGAGGCCCCGGATGGATTCCACCGAGGAGGCGCGCGCGGCCCGGGCCGCGAAGGCCGACGCCGCGTTCGTCGAGGCCGCCCGGGGTGCTCCCGCCGCGTTCTACCAGTTCCGCCTCTCGCCGAAGGGCGAGTACTCGATGCCCTTCGTCTCTCCGGATTTCGCGGCCCGGTTCGAGATCGAGGTAGGCGATCCCGAGGAAACGGCCGCCCGGTTCATGGCACGCATTCACCCGGACGACCTTTCCCCGCTCCTCGAGACGATCGGGAAGTCCGCGGCGTCTCTCACGAAGTTCGAGTCATCGTTCCGCTTCCGTCTCACCTCGGGAGCGGAGGTCTGGGCGAGTGCGGCCTCGAATCCCGTACGAACGGAAGACGGCGGCATTCTCTGGAACGGGATCGCGGGCGATATCACGGCGCGAGAGACCGCCGCGCGTGACCTCCGCGAGAGCGAGGAGCGTTTTCGCGCGATCTTCGAGTCCTCGCGAGACGCGGTTTTCCTGAGCGACGAGCGCGGCGCCTTCGTCGAGGTCAATGGCGCGGCGGCGGCGCTGACCGGCTTTTCGCGGGTCGAGCTCCTCGCCATGGGGATTCCGGATCTTCACGAAGAAGCCGACCTCGGGGCGTACAGAACCTTCCATCGCCGCATCCTCAGGGGCGAGGCGATCCTCTCGGTGGCCCCGATCCGCAGGAAGGACGGCCGCAAGGTCGCCGTCGAGTTCAGCAACAGTCTCGTCGTCATTGGCGGAAAGCATCTCGTGCACACCGCCGGCCGCGACATGACCGAGCGGGCCCAGTTCACGCAGCGCGTTGCGACGCATGCCGCGATCGGGCGCGTTCTGGCCGAAGAGGCGACTCTCTCCAGCGCCGTTCCGCGCATCCTTCAGGCGCTCGGCGAGGGCGAAGGCATGGCCTTCGGCGCATGGTGGGAGCCCGACGTGGACACCGGAAATCTGCGCTCGACTTTCACGTGGAGCGCGGATCTCGCGCGCTGTGCCGAGCTGGCCGCCGAGACGCGCCTTCGGGCCGTCGAGTCCGGCAAGGCAATCCCCGGCGAAGTCTGGCAGTCGCGCCGGGCGCTCCACATCCCCGATCTCGTGGCGTGGAACGGCTGCCCACGGGTTCCGGCCGCGGTCCACGCGGGGCTACGCGCCGCCGTCGGATTTCCGCTGCTCCGCGACGGCGCCGCGGTCGGCGTCGTCGAGTTCTTCGCCCGGGAAATCCCCGCGCTCGACCCGGAACTCGCCGCAACAGTCGAGATGCTCGGCGGCCAGCTCGCGCTCTACCTCGAGCACCGCCGGGCCCATGAGGAGGCGTTCCATTTCCTCGCTGCGAGTCCGGCGGTCCTCTATGCCCTGCGCATCGTCGGAACGGTTCTGAAGCTTTCGTGGTTCTCCGACAACATCGAAGCATTGACGGGATATTCGCGGGCGGAGGTCGAGACGGAAGAGCAGGCGTGGTGGCTTTCCGGTATTCACCCCGAGGACCTTCCCCGGGTCCTCGACGCGAACGCGATCGTCCTCGGAAAAGGCGTTGCGAGCGTCGAGTTCCGCTTCCGCCGCAAGGACGCCACCTGGTTCTGGGTGCGGGACGAGAAGCGCCTGCTGCGCGGCCCGGACGGGGCCCCAACCGAGATCGTCGGGTCGTGGCTGGATGTCACGGCCCGCGTGAGCCTCGAGGAGCAGTTGCGCCAGGCCCAAAAAATGGAGGCCTTCGGCCAGCTCGCCGGAGGTGTCGCGCACGACTTCAACAACCTCCTGACGGTCATCTCGGGAAACACGGACCTCCTTCTCGCCGACTCCCCCGCGGATGATCCGAAGCGCGCGGCCCTGACGGACATCCGCGCCGCGGGAGAGCGCGCGGCGAACCTCACCCGGCAGCTCCTCGCCTTCAGCCGAAAGCAGATCCTCGAACCGAGGCTCGTGGACGTGCATGGCGTCATACGGGGAATCGAGAAGATGCTGCGCCGCCTCATCGGAGAGGACGTCGATATTCTCACCGACCTCGCCGCCGACCCGAGCTTCGTGACGGTGGACCCGGGTCAGCTCGAGCAGGTTGTCATGAACCTCGCCGTGAACGCACGCGACGCGATGCCGCGCGGGGGCCGGATCACGATTCGCACGCGGAACGTCGGCCCGGGGGAAGCGCAGGACTCCGACGAGACCGGGGGGCGGAGGCAGCGGCCGAGGGTCGCGATCTCGGTCTCGGACACCGGGACCGGCATCCCGCCGGAAGCGAAGGACCACCTCTTCGAACCTTTCTTCACGACGAAGGAGGTCGGCAAAGGCACGGGCCTCGGTCTCGCGACGGTCTACGGCATCGTGAAACAGAGCGGGGGCGACGTGACCGTCGAGAGCGAATCCGGCAAGGGCGCGACGTTTACGGTCGTCCTGCCGTCTCAGCCGGCCCCGCTCCGGCGCGGCGTCTCGGGGATCTCCCCCGGCGCCGTCCCGCGGGGGACCGAAACCGTGCTCGTCGTCGAAGACGAGGACGCCGTCCGGCGCATCGTGCAGGTCGCACTCGAATCGGCCGGCTACCGGGTCGTCCAGGCGCGAAACGGCCCCGAGGCGCTGGACGCCGCCCGCAAACACGCGGGCACGATCGACCTCGTCGTCACGGACGTCGTGATGCCCGGGATGAGCGGCCGCGAGCTGGCCGAAAAAATTCTGAAGGAGCGTCCGGCCGTTCGCCTTCTCTTCATGAGCGGTTACACGGACGACGCGACCGTGCGCCACGGCATCGTCGAATCCAGGGTCGCGTTCCTCCAGAAGCCGTTCTCTCCGCGCGCACTGGCTCGAAAGGTGCGCGAAGTCCTGGACTCGAACGGCAGCTGACCACCCGGAACCGTGCCGCCCGCATGCCCGCCAGGCGAAACGGGTCCCGGCCTCATCCGACGAGAGGCCGGGGTGTTTCCGTCCGGATCAGCAGTGAACGTGCCCGAGAATCACGTAGGCGATCACGAAGACGAGGATCGTCGACAGCAGACCTCCGCCCAGCTTCCAGGAGATCAGTCCGGCGAGGCAGCCACGGCCGGCGCCTTCCATGTCACGAATCGCTACGGCGCGTGAGGATGTGCCCGAGAAGGACACCGATCAGAAGCGTCCCCCCCGCCACGAGTGCCGTGTTCTTGTCCGAGTACTCCTCGACGCGCCGCGCGGCGTCCTGGATCTGGCGCTTGCGGCTTCCGAGCTTCTCCGAGTACTCGTCCACGACGCCGCGGCCGGCGGACTTCAGGTCGTTCAGAGCCCACGACGCGTGTTCGCCGAGCTCCTTGGCAGCTTCCGCGGCCCGCCCCGCAATGCCCTGGGCTTCGCTCTTCAATTCCGATCCAAGCCTGCGCGCGTCCTCGGCTGTGCGCGACGCTCCGGATCCCGCGGTGGATGAATAATTTTCCATGAGATTCCTCCGCCCCGGCTATCGCAACACCGCTGCCACCGCCGGATTCCGCGCTTGCGGGCCTTGCCGCCGAGCTGAGCAACTCTCGCTCGGAGACCCGCAAGATCAATGCCCGTATGCTGGGCAGGGAACTTCTTTCAACGGGAGACCGGATATCCAAACCGGATCGCACCGAGACCGCCGCAAGTCCTCAGGGGGGCATCCGCCTCGAGGAATACGACCGTGAAGCGGCGCCTCCTCGAGGCAGGCCTCGTCATCGGCGCGCTTGCGATCGCGTTCCTTGCCCAGCTCCTCTTCACGGGTGAGCTCTTCACGCGACTCAACGAATCCAACACCTGGGCCTGGGTGCCACGGTACTCGTGGGGCATCGCGTTCCTCGTCGTCTCCGTATCGCTCGCGGCCGTCGCGGCGAGGCTGGAGCCTTGGAGGATCGGCGCCTGCGGAACGGGAAGGCCCCGGGTTGATGCGCGGACTCGTTGGGCGGTGCTCCTGGCCGGCGCGTCGACCGTCCTCGCGGTCGGACTGATGGTCCTCCGGGGCGAGACGCTCCTGGTCCGGATCCTCTGGATAGCCGGCCTCGTTTCGCTTGCGGGTCCTCTCCTCTTCCAGAGGGAGGAGCGCGAAGACCGACCTTTTCGGGAGGGTCTCGTGGTGGCGTGGCTCACCGGGGTCGGCTTTTTCCTGCGATTTTTCCGGCTGACCGACCTGCCGGAACAGGTCCACGAAGACGTCGCGCTCATGGGCATCGAGACGCGGAGGATGCTCGAGTCCTTCGACCCGAGCTGGTTCGGCCTCGCGAGGTCCGACCACCTCTCCTCGACCCACCAGATCAAGGCGTTCTTCATGATCCTCTTCGGGCCGGACCTCTTCGGCCTCGTCATGGTGTCCGTCCTCGCGGGGACGCTCACGATCCCGGTGCTCTACGCGCTCGCGCGCGAGACGTTCGGGCCTCGTCCGGCTCTTCTCGCCGCGGCTCTCCTCACGGTCAACTACACGCACATCCACTTCAGCCGGATTCTCTTCGGTCCGCTTGCCACGTTCCTCCTCACGCTGTCCCTCGCGCTCCTCTTCCGCGCGTTCCGGACGGGCAGCGCCTTCTGCTGGGCAGGCGGCGGAATCGCACTCGGGTTCTCGCTCCTCACCTATGAATCGAGCCGAGTCGGGCCGGTCATCGTGCTGGCGCTCGCGGCCGCCATCATGCTCTTCGCGCGCGCGGAATTCCGGCTGCAGCTGCCGGGATGGGGTCTCTTCCTCGCCGGCGCCGCCGTCGGATTCGGTCCGATGCTCGGCTTCGTCATCACGGATTTCCGGAGCTTCGTCGGACGTGGCCAGGCCGTGATGCTCTGGAGCCCGGGAGTCCTGGCTCATTCGATGTCCAAGTACGGCGTCCACTCGGTGCCGGCGGTCCTCGTGGAGCAGGCCAAGGCGACGTTTCTCACGCTTCACCTGTATGGGGACGCAAGCCCGCATTTCGATTTTCCCCACCCGATCGTCGGCTCCCTTGCCGCCGCCCTCTCCGTCGTCGGGCTCGGCGCCTGCCTCGTGAGCCTCCGCAATCGCGGGACGGCCCTCGTCGTCCTCTGGGTTGGGCTCACGTTCATCCTGGGCGGCGTTCTCACGAGCGATCCGCCCTACTGGCCCCACCTGAATATCGCGCTCCCGCCGATCGCTCTCATCGCAGGCGTCGGGGGAGACCTCCTTTTCCGCGCCGTGGCGCGGCTGATTCCGGCCGGGAGGCTGGCGGTCGGCATTCTCCTCGGAGCGGCGGTTGCGGCAAGCGGACTGCACAACTGGAACGTCTACGTCGCATTCGCGGGCGACAACGCCGATCCCCGCCACGAGGCGATGCACTACCTTGCGGGCCTTCCGGACGAAACGCGCGTCTTTCTTGTCGACGACGGTGCCTCCTGGAACACGAACCTGTTCCGGTTCTTCGTTCCAGGCAAGGCGGGGCGGGACGTCTCCCTCGACGATCTCCTCTCCGGACGGGTTTCGCCACCCGGGGGGAAGGCATTCTCGATCGTCGTCCTCGGCCACGAGGATGCGATCCCGAAGCTGAGGGTCGTCTTCCCGAACACGACGTTCGTTCGAAAGGCGGACAGGGACGGCGCGGTTCAGTTCGACGCTCTGACCTTCATCCCGGCCGGTGAAGCGCGGCGGCGCGAGAGCCCGCCACGCCCCGGCTTCTGGCTCCTCGGACTCGGGACGGGGGCTGCCGCGATCTTCTTCGGTGCGGGCGAGCTGGCGCGCTTGCGAAGGAGGCATGTCGCGACTCGAAGAACGCCAATCGCTTGAAGGCGTAGGCGTCACCCGACTTTCGCCTTGCCGAGCATCGCCCCGCCCCGCCCATGGCACCGTTTAAGGCAGACGCTAGAATCCGTTCAAACGGTGGCTACGAACGAAGAGGCTCCTCCGAAACCCTTGCTCACTCCGTTCGGAGCGGCCTGTGCGTGCTCGAGCGTGGGGCTCGCCTGGCTCGTGCGCTGGGCGCTGGGCTTTATGTTTCATGGACAGGTCCCGTTTCTGTTCTTCTTCCCGGCAATCGTCGCCGTCTCGTGGTTCTGCGGCAGGAACGCAGGCCTCTTCGCCACACTTCTCGGGGCTGGCTCCGGCGCCCTGTTTCTCGGCGGATGGGGCCCGCCTCTCGGCGTCCTATCCAACGCGCTCATCCTCGTGCTCTTCGTCCTCGCGGGCATATCCCTCGTGTTCGGTGTCTCGTCCATCCAAACGAACAAGGAGGCCGCGCGCGCCGCGGCGGACATCGAGGTCCGCGTCCGACGCCTCGCAGCGATCGTGGAGTCGAGCGAGGACGCGATCATCAGCAAGGATCTTCTGGGCCACATCGTCGAGTGGAACGCCTCCGCCGAGCGCCTCTTCGGTTACCCCCGCGAAGAGGTCCTCGGGCGCTCCATTGAGATCCTCATGCCGCCCGACGCCCCGGACGACTGGCGGAAGATCCTGGACCAGGTGGCCCGGGGCGGGCGCGTCGAACACTTCGAGACCCGGCGCAGAACGCGGGACGGGCGCATTCTGAACGTTTCGCTCACGGTCTCCCCCGTCAGGGACCGGGACGGGAAGACGGTCGGAGCGGCGAAGATCGCCCGCGACGTCACGGCCGACCGCGCGGCGCGAGCCGAGCGCGAGAAGACGCGCCAGGTCTTCCTCGGCATGCTGGGCCACGATCTCCGGAGCCCACTCAATGCGATCCAGGTTTCGGCGCAGACCCTGAGGCGCCGCGCCGTGCCCGCCGACGAGCCGGCGCTCGCGCGGATCACGAGAGGCGTGGAGCGGATGTCCCGGATGATCGACCAGATCCTCGACCTCACGCTGAGCCGCCTCGGGCGAGGAATTCCCGTCCACGCACGAGGTGCCGACCTCGCCGTGATCTGCCGGAACGTCGCGGACGAATTCGAGGCCCCGCATCCTGGCCGTCTCCGGGTCAGGACGGAAGGAGACCTCACGGGCCAATGGGATTCCGACAGACTCGCGCAGGTCATCTCCAATCTCCTCTCGAATGCGTTCAAGCACGGAGATCCGGAGGCGAAGGTCACCCTGACGGCGAAGGGACGCGGAGACACGGTCTCGTTCGACGTCACGAACCTCGGGCCTGTGATCCCCGAGGCCGAGCTCGCGACCGTCTTCGATCTCTTTCATCGAGGCGAGGCCGAGGCGAGGGGCGGGGGCCGAGGACTCGGGCTCGGCCTCTACATCGCGCGGGAGATCGTCCGGGGTCACCTCGGAGAAATTTCCGCGACATCGAGCGCTGCGGAGGGTACGACCTTCAGCGTCACGATCCCCCGGAATTAAGAGGGGCGGCGGGTACGTTTTTCCACGGCACGACAATTGCTCGGCTCGACATCATGTCTGGCTTTGATAAAAACTACACGGCAGCTCGTGCGCGCTTGCCCTCGTCGCCCGGAGGCGTCGAACACAATTCGCACGTTCCGGGAACTCCAGGGCCGTGACTCCAGACCACCCGGGAGTTCTGATCGTCGATGACGACGTGGACCTTCTCGCTTCCCTGGGCGAAGCGTTCGCCGACGAGGGATACCGTGTCGAGACTGCCGTGAACGGGCGGGACGCGCTCGAGAAGCTCTCCTCGATCGAACGCCCGCACGTGGTGATTCTCGACCTCATCATGCCCGTCATGAACGGAAACGAGCTCTATGCCGCCATGAAGGGCGACGACCGGTTCCGGGACATCCCGGTCCTTGTCTCGACGTCGGATCCCTCCCACAGCCCCGCGGGCGTGCCGGTCATGAAGAAGCCCGTAAATCTCGACGCGCTCTTCGACGCCGTGCGCCGCCTCTGCTGAGCGGCGGGGGCGTGGACGGAAGAAGGCGTCAGGAAGCCCCAGCCGCCGTGGCTGGACTCAGATAAACGAGTCTCCGGAGATCCCGGGGCGAGTCAGAGCGCGACCGCCCGGTTCCGAAGTCGTTGATGAAGCACGCGGCGAGAAGCGTCTTGCCGAAACTCGCGCGGGCTTATCACGGAGCCGTCGAGCCGTTCGCGCCAGAATCTTCGGCCCCGGTGCCCGGCAGGAGCGAGGATAAGGTCCCCCTGGAGAAGGTCCGGGCTGACATCGCGGCCCTTGAACGCTTTCACGACGAGCCAGCGCTCGCCATCAGAACTCCAAAAGGAAAGGAACCAGCGTGAACGACTCCTCCGCAACTTCGCCAGCCTCGACGGGCTGGCTCAACCGGTCGACCGTCGGAGTGTCGCTCGCGAGCCTCTTCTCCGACGTGTCTCACGAGCTCGGCACGGCCGTTCTCCCGGCCGTGCTGCTTTCCTTCGGTGCGGGCCCGGCGGCACTCGGCCTCATCGAGGGCAGCGCCGACGCGCTTTCAGCGATCGCGAAGCTCTGGGGCGGTGCGATGACCGATCGCGTCACGCGCCGCAAGCCGATCGCCTCGATCGGCTATCTCGTGACGGCCGTCGGCATCGCCGCGATCGCGCTCTGCACGCACTGGTGGCAGGTTCTCCTGTGCCGTGTCGCGGCCTGGGTCGGGCGCGGCAGCCGGAGCGCGCCGCGGGACGTTCTGATGTTCGACGCGGCGCCGCCGGAGGCCGTCGGGCGCGCGTTCGGCATGGAGCGGGCCGGGGATGCGCTGGGCGCCGTGATCGGGCCCCTTCTCGCGGTCTTCCTCCTCTCGCGCGGAATCCCGGCCCGGCACGTCATGTTCGCCTCGCTTGTACCCGGCCTCCTCGCGTTCCTTTCCATCGTGTTCATCGTCGTGGAGAAAAAACACGTCCTGCACAAAGGAACGCAGCCGTCCTTCCTCACGAGTCTCCGGACGACCGGCCGGCCCTTTCACCGCTATCTCGGCGCGGTCCTCGTCTTCGGCTCGGGCGACTTCTCGCGGACGCTGCTCATCCTCTACGCGACCCAGCATCTGGCCGGGACCCTGTTCTCCTGGACGAGCGCGACCCTCGCGGTCGCCCTCTACGTCCTCCACAACGCCGTCAGCTCGCTCGCGGCGTTTCCCCTCGGAGCGCTGAGCGATCGCGTGGGCGCCCGGAGGGTGATTCTCAGCGGCTACGCATTCGGCGCCGCGACGACGGCCGGCTTCGCGCTCCTGCCCCCGACTCCGGCGGCGCTCGTCGTCCTCTTCGTCTGTTCGGGTTTCTACATCGCGAGCGAGGAAGTGGCCGAGAAGGCGTATGCCGGCTCGCTCCTGCCCGCGTCGGTCAAGGGAACCGGCATGGGCCTCCTCGCCGCGACGAACGGCGTCGGGGACTTCGTCTCGAGCGCCCTCGTCGGTGTTCTCTGGACGCTTTTCCCGGAAAGTCCCGCTATCGGGTTCTTCGCCGCGGCCGCGCTTCAGCTCGCAGGCGCCACCGGGATGGCCCTCTTCACGCGAGTGAAGGAAGAAAGGAATTGAAAACTCCCAGATTCGAAGCATCCACGCCCGCGAAGTCGGCGAAGACGTCGGACGTCGGAATGCTCCGAGCCCTATTCGTAAGATGGTGGAGCATCCTGCTCGATTATCGAACTGCTCTCGTCGGTCGTGTCCGGGCCGATGGGGAGTGCTCCCTGCTTGTGTAGCGCCGGGCGCCCTTGGGGGAAATCGGCGCGTTGTAGAGTGTGTTCCGGAGCTATCCGACGGCACTTCAAGCGGGCACCCGACTCGGTCCCTACGAAATCCTCGCTCCCCTCGGCGCTGGTGGCATGGGCGAGGTGTATCGCGCGCGCGACACAAAGTTGGGCCGCGATGTGGCGATCAAGGTCCTCCCCGAGGCCTTTGCGAAAGATCCGGATGCGCTCTCCCGCTTCGAGCGCGAGGCGAAGGCCGTTGCCGCCCTTTCCCACCCGAACATCCTGTCCATCTTCGATTTCGGATCGCACGAAGGGGTTGCCTTTGCCGTCATGGAGCTGCTGGAGGGCGAAACGCTCCGCCAGAAGCTCGCC
>JBBQRP010000034.1:0-28302 GCA_038214715.1 Thermoanaerobaculia bacterium
GCCGCGGGTACGTGTCGGACCGCAGGAAGACCCAGTCGGGCCAGCGGGGAACGAGGAGAATTCCGAGGGCGAGCGCGAAGACCGCGGCCGTCGCGCCCGCGCCGGGCCGGCCGCGCGCAACCGCGAGCGCGAGGAGCCCCGCGATGAGGCTCCCGAGGGCGCCGAGTCGGAGCGTCGTCTGCGATCCGAGAAGGGTGACGAGAACGAAGCCCGTGGCGAGGCTCCCGAGGAGCGTGCCCGCGGTGTTGACGAGCGCGGCCCTCCCGACCGACGCCCCGAGGCCTCCGGGCCGGGCGGCGACGAAGGCGAGAAGGAGGGGCATCCCGGCGCCCGCGACCGCCGCGAACGGAAGGATCAGCGCGGCCGCGAGACTCGCCTTGAGGGCGAGGGAGGGGCCGAATCCCAGTCCCGGCACTTGCCGCACGAAGACCAGGATCCGAGAGACGAGAGGCACCGCGGCCATCGCGACTCCGAGGAGCGCGGCCGCGAGGAGCTGGACTCGCCCGAAGGCGCCGAGGCCGACCGGCCCGCGGGCGGCCCGCGCCGACGCCGCGAACCCGCCGATCCCGAGCCCGAGAAGGCAAAGGACGAGGACGAGCGTGAACGAGTACGACGAGACGCCGAATGCGAGCGACAAGAGCCGGGTGAAGACGACCTCGTCGAGCATGAAGACCGCTCCGGACGCGAAGAGGCCCGTGAAGAGCGCGGCGCGGACGAGCCGCGGCAGCGGGTCGCCCGGCGGAGGTGAAGGGGACGGCGTCACCCGCTGGAATGCGGGCCCACGCGACGCGAAGAGGGCTGCCGCCGCGACGGCGAGATCGGCCGCCGCCGCGGCCCGCATCGTCGCGGCGAGACCCAGATGCTCGACGAGGAAGAAACCCGTCGCCGCGGCCCCGAGGATGGCTCCCGCGAGATTGACCGCGTAGAGCAGGGAGACGACGCGCGGGGCCCGCGCGCTCTCGCCCGCGAGAGCCCTCGCGAGAGCCGGCAGCGTCCCACCCATCAGGAACGCGGGCGGAAACAGGACGGCCGCCGCGAGGAGGGCCTTCGCCGCCGAAGCGGCCGCGGGGCCGCCGCCGAACGCGGATGCGAGCGCGGGGAACGCGCGCGCGACGGCGGCGAGAAGCGGGCCCGTCGCGAGAGCGAAGACGCCGATCCCGGCCTCGAGGCCCGCATACAGGAGGAGCGGCCGCGCCAGGCGGTCCGCGCGCGCTCCGAACGCCCGGCTCCCGAGACCGAGCCCGCTCATGAACACCGCGAGGACGAGGCCCACGGCTTCGGCGTTCGCGCCGAAGAGGAGCGCGAGGTGGCGCGACCAGAGGACCTCGTACACGAGACCGGCCGCTCCGGACACGAAGAAGCACGCGGCGAGGAGCGCGGTCATAGAATGCGCTTCAAAGGAGATCGATTATGAAGGTACGACTTGCCCTCGCGGCCTCGCTGCTCGTCCTTGCGGGCGCCGCCGGCGCGGCGCTCAACGCCTATCGGACTGCCGTCACGCTGCCCGAGAGCGTCAAGCTCGGCGACGGGAGCGTCCTCGTTCCCGGCCGCTACGACGTCGAGATCCATTACAAGGGCTTCGGCGGCGCAGCCGAGATGTGGTTCCTTCAGAAAGGCCAGCTCAAGGGCAAGACGGACGCCGAGGCCCGTGGCTTTCCGTCCAGGGAGCCCGCGGCCGTGAACGGCGACTCGGAGGCCGTCAAGCTCCGGCCCGCGGACGACAAGGCCGTCAAGCTCCGGCCCGCGGACGAAAAGGCCGTGAAGCTCCGGCCCGCGGACGACAAGGCCGTCAAGCTCGCACCCGCCACCGAGTACGGGCCCAAGCGCCTCCCGGCGGGAGAACCGCAGGGATTCTCGTGGAGCCGCTATGGCTTCAACCCTGGAATCGCCGGCAAGGCCGTGCCGGCCGGACGCGAGCTCAAGATCTCCGTCGACTCCCGGAACAGCGCCGCCGGATTCAACGCGATCCTGCCGTACGTCGAAAAGGGCCGGAAGTAGCCGCTACTTCGCCTGCTGCCTTTTCATCATCTCTTCCTGCTTCGTGTAGCCGGCGGGGATCTCGAAGAGCGAGCCGGGAAGGGACTTCTTCTCGGCCTTCGTGAGCTCCATCGTCGTGAGGGGCTCGACCTTGCCTTTCTCGCGCGTGATCATCTTCACGAAGAACCCTTCGGCACCGGCGTCCTTGAGAGCCTTCATCATCGAGCCCTCGTCATGGGCCCCGCGCCGGAGCAGTCCCTTCATCGACTCGTAGCTGAGACCGAAGAGGTCCCGCGACGTCCAGGCCTCCATCTCGGACTTGTCGCCAGGGCGAGAAAGGAGAACGTGCTTCGCGGAATATCCGAGCACGGACTCGGTCCCGAGCACCTTGACCGTGTAAGCATCCCTGTCGGACGTCATCTTCGCGGCCTGCGCGCGCGCCTTCGTCGTGTCGATTTCGCTGTACGTCTTCGACTTGTCGTTGATGAGGTACATGACGTCCGGGGTCGAGAACTTCATCAGGGTTACCATGTGGATCGGCATCCGGCCCGTCTGCATGTCCATCTCGGTGCGCGTCCCGGCCTTCGAGACGAAGACCCTCCCGGTGCCCGAGACGCCGCCCTGACCCGTGATCTTCATCTCGATCTGACCCTCGAATTGCGCGAAAGCCGGGGGCGCCGCGAGAACGGCAGCCGCGACGGCGCTCAACAAGACTCTCTTCATGACTGCTCCTTATATGTGTTGTCCGGCGCTCCGAAACAGCCGCCAATTCTATCTCAGCTCGCGCGGAGCGCGACGGCCTGGCGGCCTTCGAACGACACGACGACAAGGGTCTGGTCGTCCTCCGGCGGGCGATTGCGCGTGAACGCCTTGACGGACTCGAGGAGGGCCTGTTTCAGGACGTCCGCGCCCCGCGCCCCGCGCGACAGGATGACGCCCTCGAACCGCTCGAACCCGAACGGCTCGCCGTCGTCGTTGAGCGCCTCGATGAGCCCGTCGCTGTAGAGGACGAGCCGGTCGCCCGCCTCGAACTGCACGACGGATTCGTGGAACGCCTCGCGGCGTTTGACTCCGAGCGGAAAGCCCCACGAGGACAGCAGCTCGAGCTTCTTCTCGCGGGCGCGGAAGACGTAGGGGTCGAGATGGCCGGCGGAAGCGAAGCGCAGCGTGGACGTCTCGGAATCGAGGACGCCGAAGAAGAACGTCATGAGCATGCGCTTCGGAGCCGTCTTCATGACGATGTCGTTCAGGATCTCGAGGACCCTCACGGGCGACGCATCGTGGCGCACCTGCACGAGGAGCGCCGCCTTCGTCATCGCCATCACGATCCCGCTCGTGAGGCCATGCCCCGCGACGTCGCCGAAGGCCAGGCCAAGCTTCCCGCCCTCGAGCGGGAGAAAGTCGAAATAGTCCCCGCCGATCTCCGTCGCCGCCCGGTAGTGCGACGCCACCGACGCGCCGCCGACGTCGGGGTGGGTCGAGGGCAGGAGCGCCGCCTGGATGCGGTTCGCGGCGTCGATCTCGGCCTTGATCCTCTCGCGCTCCACGATGCGCTTCACGTGCGGCGCGAGGTCGTCGTGGCTGTAGGCGACGGGCCGCTTCGTGGCGATTCCCGCGCCGGCCACCGCGGCGATCGCGAGGAGCGGCAGGAGAAGCGCGAGGACGGGAGCCGTGCGCGCCGGCCCGGTCGCGGCGAGGATGATGGGAGCGAAGCCGAGAAGGAGCGAGCCCGCGAAGAGAGCGGTGGCCGAGGCGAGCAGGTCGCGCGCTCCGAACACGAGGAGACAGACCGCGGCGCCGCCGATCCCCGAGACGAGCCCCCACGGGAATGGTCCGATCGGGACGCCGGGAATCGCGAGCGCCGCCGCAAAGGCGAGCGTCGCGACGACGCCCACAGCGAGGACCCGCCTCCGGTGGGAGACAGCGAGGAGAAAGAGGAGTCCGACGCACGAGAAGAGGATCGCGTCGAGGAGGGCGGCCAGGAGCACCGTCACGACCGACCCCGACGAGTTGAGGATCATCTCCGACGAGCTGCCGAGAACGGCGTGCGCGCTCCCGGTGAGGAGCGGGACGAGGGGAGGCACGAGCGCGAGCGCGGCGACGGCGGGCGCGGCCAGGAGGCCGTCCGCGAGCGCTCCACCCACGGTGGCGTTCACGGCGTCGCGCCGGAGAAGGGCGTCGAACGAGGCGAGACGCTCGCTCCAGCGCTCGCGCGCGATGCTCTCGCCAACCGACCAGGCCAGGAAGACGAGCAGCGCGAGAGGGATGTCGTAGAAGAGGAACTTGAAGCCGGCCATCGTGAACATCGTCAGGCGCGCGTCGAGCGCCCCGAAGCCCGTGCCGTAGCTGCTCCAGTTCGAGACCAGAGCCGTGAAGAGGAGGCTCACCGCGATCGTCACGCCGAGGAGCCACGCCCCCGTCCCGACGCCCACTTCGCCCGCGTGGTATTTCCTGAGGAAGATCACGAGGAGGACGATGAGGAGCACGAGGATGACGCCGAAGCGGAGGAACGTCGTGACGATTCCCGCGCCGCTCTCGAACGCGAAGCGCCGGCCGTCCTTGTACTCCTCGATGAGGACCCAGCCGGCGGGCTGGTCGCCGATGAAGTAGACGTTCAGGTAGAAGACGACGTCGCCGGTCGGGAAGGAGGATGGAACGCGGTACCGGAAGGTGTAGTCCGTCCGCGTCCGCATCACGTTCGGCCTCGCGTCCTCGAAGACGGGCGAGGGGGCGCCCGCGAAAACGCGGGAGGAAACGAACGCGTCCGCGAGAGGGCGCAGCGCCTCGGCCTTCGGCGCGGCGCCGGTATCCTCCTGCCGGGATTGGCGGCGGGCGCCGAGGATCTCGCCGTGGATGCCCACGATGACGTCGCCGTACGGGGGAAATTTCTCGGCCCCCTGCCGGAAGTAGCTGATCCGGTAGCCGCCCAGCCGGGGACCGACGACCGGGTCGGCTTCCGCCCGGCGGCGCCGGGCCGGGTCCTTCTCGAATTCCTTCTCCAGGATGTTGCTTTCTTCCCAGACCTCGATCACGAAGGCCTTGTCGAGCGGGATGCGCCAGCGAACGGCCTCGGCGTCCGCGATCGCGCGGGCCTGTCCGCGCGTGACCGCCAGCCCCCGTGGCTGCGGGGCGTCGAAGAGCGGGATCAAAAAGGCGAAAAGGCCGAACCCGACGAGGCCGGCGAAGGCGAACGACCAGCGGCGCATGGACGATCTCATCTTACCGTTGAACGAGCGGCGGCCCTCGGAGGTTTCACCAACCGGGACGTTTTCGCACCTTCCGATATGCTTGTTCCCGATGGACAGCATCGTCGTCACCGGAGGGGCCGGTTTCATCGGCTCGAACTTCGTGCGGCTCGCCCTGACCGAGACCGCGGACCGGGTCGTCGTCGTGGACAAGCTCACGTACTCGGGCCACCGGGAGAGCCTTCGGGACGTCGAGAAGGATCCGCGATTCACGTTCGTCGAGGCGGACATCGCCGACAAGGCGGCTCTCCGCGCCGTGCTGAAGGCACACCGGCCGCGCGCGATCCTGAACTTCGCGGCCGAGACGCACGTCGACCGGTCGATCGACGGCCCCGGCGCGTTCATCCACACGAACGTCGGCGGGACGTACGAGCTCCTCGAGGCCTCCCGCGCCCACCTCGCTTCGCTGCCCGCGGGCGAGGCCGGGCGCTTCCGCTTCCTCCACGTGTCCACGGACGAGGTGTACGGCACGCTCGGCGACTCCGGGCTCTTCTCCGAAGACACTCCGTACGCCCCGAACTCACCGTACGCCGCCTCCAAGGCCGCGGCGGACCATCTCGTGAGGGCGTGGCACGAGACGTATCGCGTGCCGACGCTCCTCACGAACTGCTCGAACAATTACGGCCCGTTCCAGTTCCCCGAGAAGCTCATCCCTCTCATGATCCTGACGGCGCTCGGGGGGAAGCCTCTCCCGATCTACGGGGACGGCGGCAACGTCCGCGACTGGCTCCACGTCGACGACCACTGCCGCGGCCTCCTGCTCGTCCTCGAGAAGGGAACGCCGGGCGGCAAGTACAACATCGGCGGCGGGAACGAGCGTACGAACCTCCAGATCGTCGACGCGCTGTGTGCCGCCCTCGAGCACGAACGGCCGGCCGAAGAGAACCCGAAGATGAAGATTTCCGCGAATGGGAAGAAGGAATACACGCAGCTCAAGGCATTCGTGCGCGACCGGCCGGGGCACGACCGCCGCTACGCGATCGATGCGTCCAAGATCCGCCGCGAGCTCGGCTGGAGTCCCACGTACTCGTTCGAGGAAGGACTGCTTCGGACCGTGAGGTGGTATCTCGCAAACCCCGACTGGTGCGCAGCGGTCCAGGCCGGTACGGATGCGCTCGCGCGCGTCGGTCTTTCGCCGTCCGCCGCGCCCTCCCGCGTGCCCGCGTGAAGGGAATCATCCTCGCGGGCGGATCGGGCTCGCGCCTGCACCCCGTCACGCTCGCGGTCTCCAAGCAGCTCTGCCCGGTCTACGACAAGCCGATGGTCTATTACCCGCTCTCGACGCTCATGCTCGCGGGCCTCCGGGACATTCTCATCATCACGACGCCCGAGGACGAGGCGGGATTCCGGCGCCTCCTCGGCGACGGCTCGCAGTTCGGTGTCGCGATCGCCTACGCGACCCAGCCGCGGCCCGAGGGGCTCGCACAGGCGTTCGTCATCGGACGGTCCTTCGTCGGCGCGGACTCCGTCGCGCTCGCGCTCGGGGACAACCTCTTCTACGGCCACGGCCTCCCGGAGATGCTCCAGCGCGCGTCCGCGCGCACGGCCGGAGCAACGGTCTTTGCCTACCGCGTCCTCGACCCGGAGCGCTACGGCGTCGTCGAATTCGACGCGGGCGGGAAGGCGATCGGGCTCGAGGAGAAGCCGAAGGCGCCCCGCTCGAATTACGCCGTCACCGGCCTCTACTTCTACGACAACCGGGTCCTCGACGTCGCCGCGAACCTGAAGCCCTCGCCGCGGGGCGAGTTCGAGATCACGGACGTGAACCGGGCGTACCTCGACACCGGCGACCTCCACGTCGAGATCCTCGGCCGCGGGATGGCGTGGCTCGACACGGGGACGCACGAAGCGCTCCTCCAGGCATCCAACTTCATCCAGGCCATCGAGGCGCGCCAGGGTCTGAAGATCGCGTGTCCCGAGGAGATCGCCCTCAAGGCGGGCTGGATCTCCGCCCAGGACGTCGCAAACCTCGCGAAAAAAATGAAAAGCGAGTACGGCCGCTACCTCCTGAGGATGCTGGAGGACGGGGCCGTCTGACCGCCCGGCGACGCAACCTACGACTCCCCCATCCGTACTCGGGGGCACAGGAGCGCACATGACGACGAGACGCGAGTTCGTGAGAGATGCGGGCATGGCGGCGGCCGCGGCCGCCGCCGCCTTCGGGACGAAGGCGCTCTCGGCGGGGACAAAACCCGGGAAGACCCTTCTCATCCTAGGGGGCACGCGCTTCCTCGGGCCCGAGATCGTCGAGGCGGCCCGGGCGAGCGGCTGGAAGATCACGCTCTTCAACCGCGGGAAGACGAATCCCGGCATGTTCCCCGACCTCGAGAAGCTCCAGGGCGACCGGCTGAACGACCTCAAGTCCCTCGAGGGGCGGACGTTCGACGCCGTCGTCGACACCTCCGGCTACTTCCCGCGCGAAGTGCGCGACACCGCCACGCTCCTCGGCAAGCAGGGCGCGAAACACTACGTCTTCGTGTCGTCCATCTCCGTCTACAAGGACCTCAGCAAGCCGGGAGTCGACGAAACGGCGCCCGTCGCCGTCCTCAAGGATCCGACGGTCGAGAAGGTGACCGAAGAGACCTACGGCGGACTCAAGGCCCTCTGCGAGACCGCCGCCGAAGCGGCGATGCCGGGCCGCGTCACGAACGTGCGGCCGGGCCTCATCGTGGGGCCGAACGACGGCACCGACCGATTCACATACTGGCCGGTCCGGGTCGCGCGGGGAGGGGAGGTCCTCGCGCCGAACCGCCCCGAGGATCCCGTCGAGCTGATCGACGTGCGCGACCTCGGGGCGTGGATCGTGAAGATGCTCGACACGAAGACGTTCGGCGTCTTCAACGCGCTCACGCCCCCGATCAAGGTTGGAGACATGCTCGCCGCCTGCAAGGCCGCGAGCGGCGGCGACGCGACTCTCACGTGGGTCGACGCGGCCTTCCTGAAGGCCCAGAAAGTCGAGGAGTGGAGCGACCTCCCGGTGTGGACCTCCCCCCAGGGCGAGGACGCGGGCGGCGGGCTCGTCTCGAACGCCCGCGCGGTCGCGAAAGGGCTCACGTTCCGGCCGCTCAAGACGACCGCGAAGGACACGCTCGACTGGTGGAAGACGCTTCCGAAAGAGCGTACGGCGAAGCCGAAGGCCGGCCTTGCCGCCGAACGCGAAACGGCCGTTCTCGCCGCCTGGCACGAAGTTCAATCCAAAGAGGCACAGACGAGGAAGGCCCCGAAGGCCGGCTGACAGCAGTGCCTTTCAGGACTGCCCTGTCCCGCCTCGTGCGGTTCGAGCCCGGGGAGGGCGAGGGCCTTACGTGGTCCGCGCTCTCGTTCTTCTTCATCCTCGGCGGCTACTACGTCATCCGCCCCCTGCGGGACGAAATGGCGGCATCGTCGGGGGGCGGCTTCGCGCTCAATTGGCTCTTCTTCGGGACTCTGGCGGGGACGCTCGTCATGAGTCCCCTCTTCGGCGCTCTCGTCGCGCGCAAGCCGCGCCGCGTCTTCGTGCCTCTCGTCATGCACGCCTTCGCGGCGAGCTTCATCATCTTCTTCGCGCTCCTGACGTTCCTCCACGGGGCACCGCGCCTTCAGGCCGGGCGCGTCTTCTTCGTCTACGCGAGCGTCTTCAACCTCCTCGTCGTCTCGGTCTTCTGGGGGTTCCTCGCCGACCTCTTCCGCTCCGAGCAGGCCAAGCGGCTGTTCGGGTTCATCGGCCTCGGCGGCACGGTGGGCGGGATCGCGGGAGGGCTCGTGACCGTCGTGCTCGCGCGCCGTATCGGCCCCGTGCCGCTCCTCCTCGTGGCCGCGGCCCTCTTCGAGGTGGGGGTCCTGTGCCTCCGCCGGCTCGCCGGGGTCTACCGCGTCGACGCCGGGGCGGAGGAGCGCGCGGAGGAGCGCGCAACGCCCCCGGGCGAGGGGATTCCACCTGGCTCGGGGGCGTTCTCGGGCCTGACACTCTTCGTGAAATCGCCCTACCTCCTCCGGATCGCGGCGTTTCTTTTCCTCTTCACGATCGGCTCGACGTTCCTCTACCTCGCGCAGGCGCGTATCGTGCGGGCCGCCTTCACCGATCCGGGCGCCCGCACGGCGTTCTTCGCCAAGGCCGACCTCTTCGTGAACGTGCTGACGGCGCTCACGCAGCTGTTTCTCACGGGGCGGATCCTGCCGGCGATCGGCCTCGGGCCCGCGCTCGCGCTGCTGCCGGCCGTGACGGCCGCGGGCTTCTTCGCGCTCGCGACGTCCGCGACCGCCGAGACGCTCTTCGTGGTCCAGGTCCTGCGGCGGGCGGCCGAGTTCGCGCTCGTGAAGCCCGCGCGCGAGGCCCTCTTCACCGTCGTCCCCCGCGAGGAGAAGTACACCGCGAAGAGCTTCATCGACACCTTCGTCTACCGCAGCGGCGATGCGCTCGGCGCCCTCGCCGACCGGTTCGTCGCGTTCATGGGGCTCTCTCCGCTGGGGTTCGCGTGGATCTTCCTTCCTGTCGCTGTGGTCTGGATCGCGAACGCGCTGGACCTCGGGCGGAGGCAGCAGGTCATCGCGCGAACCTCGGCGTCCGCCGTCGAGGGGTCCGGCGGCGCCTGATTCAGGTGGCTCATGGCGCGCGCCGCGGCCCTTCCCGATCGTATGGGAGGAGGCTTCGATGCGAGTCAAGGAGATCATGACCCGGCGCGTGCAGACCGTGGCGCATACCGAGAACGCGGAAGCGGCCTGGAACCTGATGCGCTGGAAGCGCATCCACCACCTCGTCGTCCTCGGCGAACGGGGCGAAGTCGCGGGCGTCGTCTCCGCGCGCGACCTCGGCGGACGGGATCGCGACGAGATCCGCCGCATGCGCCCCATCAGCGCCATGATGACCGCGTACGCCGTGAAGGCGACACCCGACATGCCCGTGCGGCAGGCCGCGAACGTCATGCGCGGCTGGAACATCGGCTGCCTGCCCGTGATCGAGCCCGACGGCACGCTCGCCGGGATCGTCACCGTCTCGGATCTCCTGCGCCTTCTCGCGGAGCAGGTCGCCAGCCCCGCACCGACACGCAAGACGCGCAAGGCCGTTTCGATCCGGCGCGCGGCGGGGGCGAAGCCGGCAGCGAAGTCGAAGGCAGCAAAGACGACGAAGGCCGCGAAGGCGACGAAGGCGACAAAGAGGTCGCGCCCCGCGCGGGCGTGACGATCGCGTCCGAAAGGAGCAGTGAGATGACGGGAAGCACCGTGTTCCTCGGAACCGACTTCTCCGTCGCCTCCGGCGAGGCGTTCCTCCTTGCACTCGAGGAGGCGCGCGTCCGCGGCCGGGTCCTCGTCATCGCGCACGTGATTCCGACGGACGTCCTTCTCGACTGCGCCATTTCGGAAGTCGCGCCGCTCCGCGCGCTCTGCATGAAGCGCCTCGAGACGCTCCGCCGCAGAGCCGAGGGCGCAGGAGTCGCCGCGCGGATCGAGCTCCTCGACGGCACGCCTCACGCCGCCCTCGTCGAAGCAGCGGCGCGCGTCTCGGCCGAGCTCGTCGTCCTCGGCACGCGCGGGAGCCCCGGCGTCTCGCGGGTCACGTTCGGAAGCGTCGCGCTCCGCGTCGTGCGCGGCGCGGCCTGTCCCGTCTTCATCGTCCGCGCAGCGGCTTGACGCGCCGCGCCCCGTCCCTTATATTTCCGGGCTCCTGAGCGGGACTAGCTCAGTGGTAGAGCGCTACCTTGCCAAGGTAGATGTCGCGAGTTCGACCCTCGTGTCCCGCTCCAATTCAAATACCGCCGCTCGAAGCGGTTACGACGAGGCCGGGCTCACCGCCCGGCCTTCTCGTTTTTCCGGGGGGCATCCCATGAGACATCTGCGTCATCGTGCCGGCGAGAGTCCGGGCTCATGTTGAACAAATGAACCCGTTCGTCGCGCGCGTCTCCCGCCTGTTCCTCATCCTCGGCTTTCTCGTCGCCGCGTGCCCCTCGCGCGGGCAGAATCTCGTTGCCGACCCCGGCTTCGCCACCGGACTGGGTCCCTGGCTTTCGCTGAGCACGGGCGTGCCTCCCGCCACTCTCGTTCGCGATCCGGGCGCGGGTGTCGATGGCGCCGCGGGCTTCGCCACGCTCACCGCGGGTTCGTTCGGCCCGATCACCTACGTCGCGCGCGCGTGCGTGCCCGCGCAGCCTGGCGTGACGTACTCATTCGGCGGGGACGTGAGGTTCCGGGCCCTGCAAAACTCATCCGCCGTCTTCTGGCTGCGCTTCTACTCGGACTCCGCTTGCACCACGGCGATCCCTTCTCCTCCTCTTCCTCCGACGAGCACGGGAGCGGACGGCTCATCGACGGGATGGACACTCTGCCGCGGTACGGGCGCGCTGGCGCCGCCGGGAGCCGCCAGCACGTCCCTCGATTTCGTCCTTTTCGGGATCTCCGCGAGCGAGCGGGCCAGCGCGGACCTCGACAGTGTCTACGTGGGGCGAGCGGGGACCGTGGAGCCCCCTTTTCCGGTTCCGTCTCTCGCGCGGCCCGGAGTTCTGGCCTTGGGCGCCGCGCTCGCGCTCGCGGGCATCCTCGGGGTTCGGTCGAAGTGAGTCGGCGACGCTAGCCGCCCGGGCGGTAGAATCCGCGTCACCGGAGGCATTCATGCGCCATCGCTTCGCGTCGCGAGTCGCCTGCTCGATCGCCGCGCTCGCGCTCTCGGCCTGCGGTACGTCCCCCACGGAACCAGGCCCCACGACGGGCCGCTACGGGACGCTCGTCCTGGACGTGAAGGTGCAGAACCCCGCGTGCATCGGGTTTTTCCCGGGCGTCGGCATCTACGTCGACGGCGAGTTCAAGGCGGCCGTCCGGGAGACGAGCGAGTTCCGCTTCGACCTGCCCGGAGGCTGGCACGTGGTCGGCTTCTTCTCCCCGTCGAGCACGTCGCGCGTCTTCGTTCCCGAGGGTGGGACGGCCGCCGCGTCGCTCGCGATCGCGGGCAGCTGCGGATGAGGATCCGGCTCGCGACAGGAGCCTTCTTCGTCGGCGGCGCGGCCGTCAACCCGGCCGGCGTCGGCGGAAGATCCCCGGGCGCTGCGCGTCGTCCGGCGCGTCCGTCGAGCCGCTCTGCATCCTCCGGAGCTGCGCCCTCGCCTTGAGCGCCCGCACGTTCCGCGGATGGACGGACAGCTCCTGCTCGATCAGTCCCATCGCCTCCCCGCGCGCGTCGCCGTACGCAATTGCGAGCTCCCACGGCACGGGCGACCCGACCGTCCCGTCCGCACGCAGAAGGAGAGCCGCGAGCGGGCGCGCATCGCGCCTCGCCGCCCTCCTGAATTCGGTGAAGGCTTGGACGAGGATCGCGCCCGCTTCGGCGTCCTTCCGCGCAAGATAGGCGAGCCCGCCCCGCGCGTACGCGATGAGGTACTTCGCGTCCGGATTTCGCGGATGCTCCTCGAGGACGGCCTTCGCTTCGTCGAGCGCGAAGCGGAAGTCCTCTCCCGAGAGGCGGTGCGCGGGCTTGCGGCCCGGCTCGAGGCGCTCGCGCGCCGCGATCAGCCTGCCCGCGAGAGGACCCGGGACGCCGCGGCCGCCCGGCTCTTCCGCGGTCTCCGGTCCGGCGGGCGCCACTCCGGCGGGCGGCGCTGGCGGCGGCACCGGGGCGGGCGCGGCCTGAAGGGAGCGCGAGTCGTGCGCCGCGGCCTCGGCTTTCCTGAGGCGCACCTCGAGCTGCGCGATCCGCTTGTCCTCTTCGACGAGCTTCTTTCCGAGAGGCTCGCCGGAAGTCGAAGCCGGCGGCACCTCGATGATCGTCACGGGGGCCGGAGCCGGCGGGACGGGCGCGATCGCGGATGCCGCCGGGGCGGAAAGTGCCGTCGTGCCGGCGGCCCCGGGCGCGGGCTGCTCCGCTCCACGGCGGGACGCCATCCACCACGCGCCCGCGAGAACGAGGATCGCGCCTGCGCCGACGAGACCCGCCCGCCCGGCGCCGCGCCTCGGCCCCGTGAGGACCGTCTCGGCGCTCGTGAGAGACGGCCGCGCGTCCGAGACGCGCACCGGGGAAGGCGCCGGCACCGAGGGCGTCCACGGGATCGTCGCGGGCACCGGAGTCGCCGGCTTCGGGTCGAGGGACTGGTAGACCGTCGGCCCCGTGGGCGCGCCGGAGAGCCCGTGCGGCGGCGTGATTCCCGCGGCGGCATAAGCGGCGACGCCCGTCGCGAACGCGCGGCACGAGACTGGCCTCTCGTCGGGATCCTTCGCGAGAGCCTGCGCGAGCACCGTGTCGAGGCCGGCTGGCAGGCCCGGGACCCGCGCCGAAAGGGCCGGAGGCGGCGTCGACACGTGCTGGTGCATCAGCGAGAGCGCCGTGTCGCCTTCGAAGGGCGGGCGGCCCGAGAGGATCTCGAACGCGACGACGGCGAGCGCGTACCGGTCCGTCGCGGGGCTCGCGCGCTTGCCCATCGCCTGCTCGGGCGCCATGTAGATCGGCGTTCCCACGACGACGCCCGTCGCGGTGAGGCCCGTGTCGCTCTCGAGCATCTTCGCGATCCCGAAGTCCGCGAGGAACAACCGGTCGTCTTTCCCGAGAAGAACGTTCGCGGGCTTCACGTCCCGGTGCAGGACGCCCGCGGCATGGGCCGCGTCGAGCGCCTCCGAAAGCTGCGCAATCCACGCGGACGCGACCGCGAGCGGCACCGGACCCGCGCGCAGCCTTTCGCGCAGGGAGCCGCCGGAGAGGTACGGCATCACGAGAAAGGGGACGCCACCCTCCTCACCGAAGTCGTAGACGGGCAGGATGTTCGGGTGCTCGAGGGATGCGACCATCCGCGCCTCGCGCAGGAACCGTTCGAGGAAATGCTCCTCGGCGGCGTGCGTCGCGAGAATCACCTTCACGGCGACCGTCCGCGCCAGCTTCGTGTCCGTCGCGCGGAAAACCTCGGCCATGCCGCCCCGTCCGAGCAGCGCGTCAAGCCGGTAACGTCCGAACATCCGGCCGGTGAGATCGCTCATGAGCCGCTCCGTCTCGACGCGTCGATCGCGCCCGGAGTTTACGCTCCGGTGTCGGCGCCAAACGCGTCCTTGATCCACGTCACGGCCGGTGGCTCGCCGAGGACCGAGACGACGTCGAACCTCACCGCTCGCGCGCGCGATGGGTGCGTGGCGAGCCAGCGGCGGGCGGCCCGCACGACGCGCGCACGCTTCGTGCGCGTCACGGCCTCCGCCGGCGCTCCGAGCGCGTCCGTCCTCCTTTTTTTAACCTCGACGAAGACTGTCGTGCCCGCGTCGTCGGCGACGATGTCGATCTCGCCGTCGGGGTACCGGACGTTCCGGGCGAGAATCGAGAGAAGATTTTCTTCGAGTAAGGAGACGGCGGCATCCTCGCCTGACCGGCCGCACTTCACCCTTCGAAGGTCTTTCTTCCTCTTTTCCCCGGTTCCCTTCGCCGTCCGCACGATGCCGAGCGCCTTCAAGCGCTTCTTCCAATCCTCGCCATCTGAGGATCTCATCTTCGGAGGATAATCTTCCTGCCATGAGCGACCACCTCCTCGTCCAGTGCCCTGACTGCGGGTCCACGCTGAAAGTCGACCGCGAGACGGGAGCGGTCCTTTCGCACGAGAGCGCGGTGTCGAAGAACAAGCTCACGTCGTTCGAGGAGGCCGCGCGGGAGAACGCGCGGCGCAAGGAGCGCGCCGAAGACCTCTTCGCCGCGACCGTCGAGCGGGAGAAGAACAAGAGCTCGATCCTCGACAAGACGTTCCGGGAAGCGCTCGAAAAAGCGCAGAAGGACCCGGGCAAGCCGAAGGGAATCTTCGACGACGACTAGTCGCTGTAGTCGAGGTACCAGAGCATCCAGGACACGACGACGCCCAGCAGAACGCCGAGGAAGATCCAGACCGCGAGGATCGGCCACTTGTCGCCGTACACCGACTGCATCTTCAGGTAGACCCCGAACGCGATGAGGACCCCGACCGCCCGGAAGATCCAGGCGCGCCCGCGGCCCCACCTCTCGGCGGCCTCTTCCTCTTCGACCGCCCGCAGCGTCGCCACGACGCGGCGCTTCTTCTCGATGTCGCGCTGACGAGCCTTCATCCCCTCCGTCACGAGGGGCTCGGCCGTCTCCGACGGAATGCGGGACGCTCCGGGCTTCGCGCCCGCCGTGTAGACGGGCGGCGCCACGGGACCGACGATGCGCGTCGTTTTCGTCTCGTCCGCCATGCCTAAAGATTACACCTGTCGGGGAAAAACGGGGTCAGCCGGGATGGACCGGCAGCGCGCGGGCGGCCAGCTCGAGGACGTCGAACGCCTCGGTCTTTCCGGCGAGCTCGGTCTTCGCGTTGCTGAGCATCACCATGCAGAAGGGGCACGACACGCCCACCGCATCCGTCCCGTTCTCCTCGATCTCGGCGAACCTCGACTGGTTCACGCGCACGCCGATCGTCTCGTCCAGCCACATCCGACCGCCTCCGGCGCCGCAGCACATCCCGTTCTCGCGGCTCCTCGGCAGCTCCTTCACCGTGACTCCGGGAATGGCGTTCAGGAGGTCGCGAGGCGCGTCGTAGATGCCGTTGTGGCGGCCGAGATAGCACGGGTCGTGGAACGACAGGGTCATCGGATTCGCCGTCTCGAGGCGGATCCGGCCCTCCGCGACGAGCCGGGCCACGAGCTCGGTGCCATGGACGACCTCGTAGTTCCCGCCGAAGTCCGGGTACTCGTTAGCGAGGGTGTTGAAACAGTGCGGGCAGTTCGTCACGATCTTCCGGACGCCGTAGCCCTTCATCGTCTCGACGTTCTGCTGCGCGAGCGTCTGGAAGAGGTACTCGTTCCCGAGGCGGCGCGCCGCGTCGCCCGTGCACGTCTCCTGCTTGCCGAGGATGGCGTACGTGACGCCGGCCTCTTTCAGAAGCCGCGCGAGGGAGCGCGAGACGCGCTTGCCGCGCTCCTCGTACGAGCCCGCGCAGCCGACCCAGAAGAGGACCTCGACCCCGCCGTGCTGCGCCGCTTCAGCCATCGTCAGCACCGGAAACGGCAGCTCTTTCGTCCACGCGTCGCGCTCGGACGCCGCGAGGTTCCACGGGTTGCCCTGGCGCTCCATGCCGTTGAAGGCCGTCTGCGCCTCCTTCGGGAACTCGCTCTTCTCGAGAACGAGGTGCCGCCTCAGGTCCGTGATCTTGTCGATGTACGTGATGCCGACGGGGCACGCGCTCTCGCAGTAGCGGCACGTCGTGCACGCCCAGATCGTCTCCTCGTCGATCCAGCCGCCGATGAGCGGCGTGCGCGCGGCGAGCCGCGCGTCGGCCGAACCGTCGCCCCGGCCCGCGTCCTTCTCGATGAGCGCGTCCGCGTCCGCGTAGAGCGCGTTCCTCAGGTCCACCATGAAACCCTTCGGCGAGAGCGGCTTTCCGGTGAGATGTGTCGGGCACACCTCGCGGCAGCGCCCGCACTCCGTGCACGTGAACATGTCGAGCTTCTGCTTCCAGGTGAAGTCCTCGACCTCGGAGATCCCGAACTTTTCCTTCTCCGCGGCCTTCTCGATGTCGAACGTGACCATCTTCCCGGCGGGATCGAGCTTCGCGAAGAAGAGATTCGGGAGCGCGGTGATGACGTGGAAGTGCTTCGCGAACGGCAGGTAGTTGCCGAAGACGAAGATCGCGACGAGGTGGGCCCACCACGAGGAGAAATATATTGCTCGGAGGGAAGAGGGGGAAAGAGAAGAGAAGAATTGCTTTGAAAGGGAAGAGGTCAGGGGCTCCCACGGCGCGTAGCCGGTCAGGGCCAGAGCCATCCTCGCCGCCCCCGCGGTAAGGTCGGTCACCATGAGAAATCCGATGAGCAGCAGGATGAGGTCGGCGTCGAAGCTCGGGTCGAGGCGCTCTTTCCGCGCGACGTGCCGGCGAAGGAGCGCGAGGACGACGCCCGCGAGCGTCGTCACGAGGACGACGTCCTTAAGCAGCAGGTAGCCCTCCCAGAATCCCGCAGGCAGGAACGGCAGGCCGGCCGCGGGAAAGAGCCCCTCGAAGACGAGCATGAGCGTGCGCAGGGTGAGAACCATGAACCCGCCGAAAATGAGCGCGTGATAGAGGCCCGCGTAGGGGTCGCGGAACATCTTCTTCTGGAGAAGCCCGTACTCCACCATGTGCCACAGCCTGGCGAGCGGCCGGTCGAGGCGGTCCTCCCGCTGGCCGTCTCCGAGAAGCAGGAGCTGGATCCGGCGCGACGCGGTGTACGCGAAGAGGGCAAGCGCCGAGAGCAGAAGGAGCGCGAAAAGAAGCGTTCCGGAGAGGCCGAAGTAGCTGGCCTGAGCAGGCGTGACTGTCATCCCGCCGGAGGATAGCGCAGCATGTTGTAAGATAAGCCGTGGTAAATCTGTCGTTTCAACGCGACCACCGCCACGGGAGAAGCCCGATGACGCACCTTTCGAGGTCCCTCGGGACCGCTACGATCGTTCTCGCGCTCACCGCCGCCGGCGCGCTGCACGCCGCCGCTCCCGCGTCCACGGACCTGTGGGGCGGACCCGCCGCGAAGGGCATCGGCTCGAATGCCCGGTTCGACACGAACATCTACATCTCGGGCGTGGGCGCCGCCACGGGCTCCGTCGATTTCCTGATCGGCGGCGCGACCGTCACGAGCGTTCCGTTCACGGTGCCCGCCCGCGGCGTCGCCGTCCTCCCAGCGCCCGCGGCCGTCGACGGCATGGGTGCGTTCCTGTACCACGTCCGGAGCGACGGCTCGGTGAACGCCTGGTCCGAGACGTACAACGACGCGCCCGCCGGGCGCTTCGGCACGGTGTCGACGGCCTTCCTCGTTTCCGACTTTCTCGCCGCGGGCGACGAGGCCTGGGGCGGCGGCGCGGACGCCTCGACCTCCACGGCGCCCGGCCGCGCGCGAACAAACGTCGGCGTCCTGTGCAGCCCGCTGTCCGCTCAGGGCTGCACCGTCGAGGTCGCCGCCTTCGACGCGGGCGTTCCGGCCGGCGTCGGGCAGATCTTCACGGTCCCCGGCAGCGTCGGACAGCAGTCGCTCGCGGGCGTTCTCCCCGCGGCCGCCGAAAAGCAGAAGCTCGCGCTCCGCTTTCGGATGCTCACGGGCGCCGGCCTCCCCTACGCGATCAAGAACGACAACCTGACGAGCGACGGAAGCAACCTGTCGCTGTCCGTCTCGCGCGGCGCCTTCTCGACGGCGCCCGTCATCTCGAGCTTCACGGTCTCGCCCTCGTCGGGCTGCCCGCCGCTCTCGGTCCTCGCGACGTGGTCCGTCGCGGGCGCCGACCACGTGAACATCACCGGCGCCGCGGGCGACCTCGCGCCCTCGGGCTCCGCCACGCTGACGGTCTTCTCCGCGGGCGACCTCACGCTCACCGCGGTCGCACAGTCCGGCGCGACCTCGACGGCGACACGCAAGATCACGCTCAGTCCGCCCACGGCTCCGCCGACGCCCACGCCGTCGAGCGCGACGATCGGCACCGGGCAGGTCATGAACGGCTCGATTCCCGTCACCTACACCGGAACGTTCGTCACCGTGACGTTCGACATGCACGGGTCGGCGGGCTCCACGTTCACGATCAACGGCAACCAGTTCACGTACACCGCGGGCTCGACGACCGGGACGGACGTCGTGCGCCTGACGGTTCCGGGCGGCGCCTGCGGCCCCGCATCGGCCACGTTCACCGCGAACGTGATCGTGCCGGGCGACCCCGCGATCATCTTCTTCACGGCGGACCCGGCCCGCGGCTGCGGCGCGTCCACGAACATCATCCTGCAGTGGCAGACGGAGAACGTCGGCAGCGTCACGATCAACCCGGTCGCGGCGCCCTTCGGCCTCTCGCCGAACGGCTCGGTCGGGACGACGATCACGGGCACGACGATCTTCACGCTGAACGCGTTCCCGATCCTCGGCGGCGCGGCCGTCCAGCAGAACCTCACGGTGCCGGTCGACACCCAGGCCTACACGCCGCTCATCTCCCCGAACAACATCATCGTCCCGACGAGCTCCGCGTTCGTGACCGTGCAGGCGACGGGCGTCCCGGATCCGACGCTCCTGCGCTACGTTCTCATCCAGAGCAAGAGCGGCGGCCAGTTCGCGAGCACGGACACACCCGGCACGTTCACGTACATTCCTGGTCCGTTCCCCGGCCAGGACATCGCACGGATCTTCTACACGAACGGCTGTGGCCCGTCCTTCGCCGAGTTCCGGGCGACAGTCCAGTAGGAAGAGAAATATTTCTTAGAGGGCAAAAAGGCCGCGCGGATTCTCCGGCGGCCTTCGTGTCATGCGGCGGTCCGCTCTCTTCACCTTCTAAGAAAATCCCTCTTCAGCTTTTCATCCTCTTCGCGGCTTCCGTCAGCGCGGGGACGATCTGGAAGAGGTCGCCCACGATCCCGTAGGTCGAGACCTTGAAGATCGGCGCCTCGGGGTCCTTGTTGATCGCGACGATCACCTTCGACGAACCCATGCCCGCGAGATGCTGGATCGCGCCGGACACGCCGCACGCGATGTAGAGCGACGGCGACACGACCTTGCCGGTTTGTCCCACCTGGTGCTCGTGCCCGATCCATCCCGCGTCCACCGCGGCTCGCGACGCCCCGAGCGCCGCGCCCAGCTCGTGGCAGAGGTCCCGCAGAATCGGCCAGTTCTCCGGCCCCTTGATCCCGCGGCCGCCGGAGACGATCTTGTCCGCCTCGGCGACGTCGATCTCGCCGGCCTCGGCCGTCTGAACCTTCACGACCTTCGCGCGAATCTGCAGCGTCCCGAGGTCGAGGTTCACGACCTCGCCCGCGCCGGGCGTTTCGGACTTCGCCGCGGGGAACACGTTCGGGCGCGGTGTCGCGATCTGGATCGCGGCCGAGGGCGCCGTCGTGACCTTGACTTGCGCCTTCCCCGAGTACACCGGGCGCGTTCCCGCCAGCCGGCCGTTCTCGACGTCGAGCGACATCACGTCCGAGAGGACGCCCACGCCGCGGCGCGCCGCGAAGCGGGCGGCGACGTCCTGCCCCATCGCCGTTCCGGACGCGAGGACGATGGACGGCGAAAACGCCGTCGCGGCCGCGTCGAGGGCGGCCGTGTAGCCCTCGGAGGAGAACAGCGCAAGCTCCGGCTTGTCCGCGACGAACACCTTCGCGGCGCCATACGCCGCGAGCTCGGGCGAAAGAGCCGAGATTCCAGCGCCGGCGATGACGGCGCCAAGCGTTCCGTTGGCTTTCTTAGAAAGTGAATTCCCGAGAGCGAGGGCCTCCAGCGAAGACTTCCTGATCTTGCCGTCGCGCTGCTCGATGAACACCAGGACGTTCGACATGCGATCTTCCCCTCTTACCTTCCAAGAAAATCTTCGTCTTTCTCTCTCCTAGAGAACCTTCGCTTCGTCCCGCAGCAGCCGGAGCAGCTCCGTCGCCGCCTTCGCCGGGTCGTCCGGCGGGATGAGCTTCACGGCCTGGCGCGGGGGCGGCAGCTCGAGCATCGTCCACCGCACGCTGGCCGCGTCGCCCGAGATCGCCTTCGGGTCCACGCCGAGGTCGGCGGGCGTCCTGACGGCGATCGTCTTCTTCTTGGCCGCCATGATCCCCTTGAGCGAGGCATAGCGCGGCTCGTTCAGGCCCTTCGTCGCGCCGATCACGCACGGCACAGAAATCTCGACGATCTCCTGCGCGCCCTCGATCTCGCGGTGCACGGTCGCCCCGGCCGCCGTCCACTCGAGCTTCGTGACGAGATTCGCGTGCGGGAGGTCGAGGAGCTCGGCGAGCATGGGGACCAGCACCTGCGCGTCGGTGCCGACGCCCTTGTTCCCCATCCAGACGACGTCGTGCGGGAGCGGCTTGATCGCGGCGGCGAGGAGCGTCGCGACACCGAACGAGTCCACCTGCTGGAGGCCCTCGGAAGCGACGCGGACGCCCTCGTCGGCGCCGCGCGCAAGGCACTCGCGGAGGCCCGCATCGGCCTTCGCGGGGCCGAACGTGACCGCCGTGACCGTGCCCCCCTTGGCCTCCTTCGCCTTGAGGGCCTCCTCGAGCGCGTACTCGTCGTACGGCGAGACGATCCACTTGACGTCGGCCTCGTCGATCGAGACCCCGTCCTGGGCAACCCTGATTTTCGTTTCGGTGTCGGGAACGTAGGCGAAACAGACGATGTGATTCATGACAACTCTGGAACCTAACACGCCTTCCGCGGGGCGTCACCGGAATAATGAATGGCGGCTCATTCTCGTGCGACACTTGCGCTTGACTTACGCTTCACGCAGCCCTATCTTCCCGTAAAGGGAGCCCGCGATGGTCGAACGAAGATGCCGTGAAAGCGTCGTGAGAGCCCCGTGAAGCTCCTCGAACGCGTGCGCGCGGAGATCCGGACGCGCCACTACAGCATCCGCACGGAAGACGCCTACGCAGGCTGGATCCGGCGTTTCATCCTCTTTCACGACAAGCGCCATCCCGACGACATGGGCGAACCCGAGATCAACGCCTTCGTGTCCGACCTCGCCACGCGCGGCCGCGTCGCCGCGTCCACTCAGACCCAGGCCCTGAGCGCGCTCCTCTTCCTTTACCGGGAGGTCCTGAAGCGGCCCGTCGACACGCTCTCCGACGTCGTCCGGGCCAAGCGCCCCGAGCGCCTGCCGGTCGTCCTGACGCAGGCCGAGGTAAAAGCCGTGCTCTCCCGCCTCGACGGCTCTCCGCGCCTCGTCGCCACGCTTCTCTACGGCACGGGCATGCGCCTCCTGGAGTGCCTGCGCCTTCGGGTAAAGGACATAGACTTCGCTCGGAACCAGATCCTCGTGCGCGACGGCAAGGGCATGAAAGACCGCCTCACGATGCTGCCCGCCACGTTCCGCGCCCCGCTGCAGCGCCACCTCGCGGCCGTGCGCGCGCTCCACGAGGCGGATCTTCGCGAGGGCTTCGGCGCCGTCTACCTTCCCGACGCCCTCGCCCGGAAGTATCCCGCGGCCGCCACGGCGTGGGGCTGGCAGTGGGTCTTTCCCGCGAAGGGGCGCAGCTTCGATCCCAGAGACGCGCCGCCTTCCACGTCGGCTACGACATCGTCCTCGACGTCGTCCTCGACATCGCAGGCCGCCTCCGTCCGCCGCGCTCTCCCGCGCGAGCGCCGCCATCACCTCGGTGAGAGCCTCGTCCAGCGCGCCGTAAAGCGAGCGGTGCACGCGGCAGGCATCCGCAAACCCGCGAGCTGCCACACGCTGCGCCATTCCTTCGCCACGCATCTCCTCGAGAACGGATCCGACATCCGCACGATCCAGGAGCTCCTCGGCCATCGCGACGTCGCCACCACGATGATCTACACCCACGTCCTGAACCGCGGCGGCCTCGGCGTCACGAGCCCGCTGGACCGGATGTGAGCCCCGTCCCCCCGCCGACGGCGGGCCGGATCCGTCCCGAGCGCGAATGGCCGGTAGGCTCCTCGATGCGGCCGGGAGCGAAGGGAACGCGCCGACTCCTGCGCATCTACGGCGCACAGTTGCTTTGCGTGCGCTACCGGTACGACGAAGTTCGCCGCAGCCGCCTGACCACCGTGGAGTTGCGGGTCGACGAGCGTCCCTGGGCTCCAAAGCCGCCCGCCACCGTGCACGTCGAAATCCGATACGCCGAAGAACGCCTGCGGGAGCGCGTGAAGAAGGCTGGCGCCATCTGGGACCGCGCCCGGCAGCTCTGGTGCATGCGGCGCAGCGCCGCGATCAGGCTAGGGCTCGCCCCTCGCATCCGGCCAGCCGAGGTCCGATCGCCCGCACGGCCCCGGCCTCCCGGGTGACGACGCGCCTCTTCAGATGCGCTATCGTTGTCGGTCAAGACACGGACGAAGAATGTTTGAAGGAGAAAGACCTTGAAACACCCCACGCGGCCATGTCCGCATTTCCGCCTTTCCCGCATGGCCGCCGCCCCTCTCGCCGGCCTTCTTCTCCTCGCAACCCTCCCTTCCCGTGCGGATAGCGCCGACGCCGTAGCGAAGGCGACCTCGGCGACGAAAGCATGGCTCGCGCTCGTAGATGGCGGCAGGTACGGCGCGAGCTGGGACGCGGCCGCTGCGTTGTTCCAGGCGGCCATCACGAAAGCGAACTGGGAGAAGACCATAGGCAATGCCCGTTCGCCTCTCGGAGCCGCCCCCTCGCGCACACTCAAGTCCGCCACCTTTACGCACGAGCTTCCCGGCGCTCCGAAGGGCGACTACGTCGTGATCCAGTTCAACACCGACTTCGAGAAGAAGCCGGGATCCGTGGAAACCGTCACCCCGATGCTCGAAGAGGACGGAACGTGGAAGGTCTCGGGGTACTTCATCAAGTGAGTGGAGGCCCGGCGTCCCCCTCCCTCCCCGCCCTTTCCGAGGTCACCACCGGTAGAGACCAAAAGGTCGCTACCTGCAGCGACCTTCGCCGAAACGTCACTACATCTGTAGACTTTCTTGCGGCCTACTACTAGTTAGGCAACCGAAACGATTCCTGTCTGCGTCCCGGCTTCGTGGCGGGAACGTTTGAGCCCGGCCAGTCCGGGCTTCTCATCGCTTCATCCCACTTCGTTTCGGCTTTTAAGCCCGTTGGCCGGGCGCCCTTTCTATCGGCTTCCTGGGACTTCCGGAATCTAGGAGGCTCTTCGTTCGGCACCTTCGGTGCCCGAATTCGTTCGGTCACCCCCTTTTTCGTGCTCCCAGCTCTCTCGTTCCTGCTGGCTTTCGCGGTTGTCTAACAACGCGTTGCAGCGGACTCGCTACGCTCGCCGCTGAACTTGATATCGTTAGACGCCACAACATGAAACAAGCCTCGCTACTCCTTCTCGCAGTACTTCTTGTTAGCTGCGACTCCACCCCAAACGCCGGGGTGGAGCGGGCCGCGGCCGAACTCCGTAACACCGACATCGTCTGGGACGGCAGCTACCTCGGCCTCGTTCCGCGCATTTCAGGACCTCCCGCGCGCTACCTTGCGGGGCATGCCGAGTCGGCTCGGCCCTATCTACTGGCCGCGCTCGAGGACTCGGACAAGTTTGCCGCGGCCCACGTTCTTCTCAGCATCGCGAGTGGCCAGCCCGCAAAGGCCTCGTCTACCGAATGGAACGGGCTCGTCGTTTCACTTCGGCCCGATGGTTCTGCGCAGTTTCAGCCCGAACAGCGCCCTCAGCTCGTCGCTATGTGGCGGCCGAAATAGTGGTGTCTAACAACGCGCTGCAGCGGACTCGCTGCGCTCGCCGCTGAGCTTGATATCGTTAGGCCGCAAAGGAGCCGCACGTGCCGCCCGCCCTTAAACGCTTCTTCCTCTTCTTTGCCGGCGGGGTTTTAATGTCGGTACTCGGGCTCGCTATCGCCATCCGTGCCGGAAACATCCCGCTCGCCCGAATTCTTGCGCCGGGTGTCGTCTTCGCGGTCAACAACGTCCGTATGAACGACACGGCATTCTTCATTGTCTGGGGCGGCGCCTTGTTTAACGTCCTGTATTGGACCGCGCTGCTTTATCTGGTTCAAGGCGTACTTCGCTTCTTTCGTCGCAAGCACGCCCAGCACCCGGCCTAGCATGGCGCTTCACACCGCCGGCCGGCACGGTTCAAGAGAACCAGCGGCGCCTTGTCTCTCATCGCGGGCTCTCGAACTGCATGGGCCGGCGGTTGCGGCCTAACACCGCGCTGCAGCGGACTCGCTACGCTCGCCGCTGAGCTTGATATCGTTAGCTGCCACAGGAACATCTCTTGGCTTCGCTGCACCGTCTACTCCTCGACCCAGCTTGTGCGGAGAACAGTCTTCGCGACGGCTCGGTCGGCCCCCGCGAGGAAGGCGTTCTCACGTGCGCTTCCGCGCTCATTCCTTGTCTTATCGGCGCGCAGAGTCTCCCCATCGCACTCGAGCAGCGCTGGCTCATCGGGTGGGGCGTGCAGACGAGCATCGTTCTAATCGGCATGGTCCTCGCGTTCCGGGCGAACGCACTCGGAGACGGGCGTGAGTTTGGGCGGCGTTGTATCTGCGTCGCGCCCGGCCACTTCATTCGGGCCTTTGTTCTTCTATCTCTCGCGTACTGGGCGTCTCTCTACCTTCTCGGCCTCGCGGGCGCGCATCGGGCTTCCGCCGAACTCGTGTTGCTCTATCCCTGGTTGGCCCGCCTCGTCCTTGTCGTTTCGTTCGCAGGGCTCATCTCATCCTTGCGGCGCCTGTCCAGCTCTTCAAGGGCGGGTGTCAGCTAACACCGCGCTGCAGCGGACTCGCTACGCTCGCCGCTGAGCTTGATATCGTTAGGCAACCGAAACGATTCCTGTCTGCGTCTCGGCTTCGTGGCGGGAACGTTTGAGCCCGGCCAGTGCTGGCTTCTCATCGCTTCATCCCACTTCGTTTCGGCTTTTCAGCCCGTTGGCCGGGCGCCCCTTCAATCGGTTTCCTCGGCCTTCCGGAATCAAGGAGGCTTTTCGTTCGGCACCTTCGGTGCCCGAATTCGTTCCGTTTCCTCCTCTTTCGTGTACCCAGCTCTCTCGTTCCTGCTGACTTTTGCGGTTGTCTAACAACGCGTTGCAGCGGACTCGCTGCGCTCGCCGCTGAACTTGATATCGTTAGACAGCGCAAATGAAAAGCGTTGTTTTTCGGAAACGGCGTCTCGCTTCGTCGTTCGTGGTTTCAAGAAGCCTTCCGGCAGGCTCACCGTAGCCCCAGGCGCGCTGCTGCGCGGCTCGGACGCACCCGACAGGCTTCAGTGCTTTCTGGCATTTTCCAGCTTCGTATCGGCGTCCCATCTGGGGAAAGGCGGCTGTGTCGCGCCTCGCTTTGCCCGGGAATACCGGGCCGCGCAGCAGCGCATCCGGCCCACGCGTGCTCATCGGAACGCCGCATGAAGGCGAAGCGGCGGCCGGGTGCAGCTCGGTCTTGTGTTTAGGAGCGTGGGCCGGGCCTGGAGGCTTACAGCTCCCCTTCCCGTGTCGTCGGTTAGCTGTGCCCCTACTCCACGTTTCGGCTCATCGACACGTCGGTTCAGCGCTGTCTAACAACGCGTTGCAGCGGACTCGCTGCGCTCGCCGCTGAACTTGATATCGTTAGGTGGCCAATCGTGCGAGCGCGTCGCAAGCTGTCGCAGCCGCGCAAGGGGGTCCGGTCGCAATGGACATGAGCACGGCCGCAGTCGACTGGGGGCCCGATCGCCTCTACTACGCCATGGTCTGGATCTTCACTCTCGTGGGCGGCGTTCTCCTCTTCGCCGGCATTCGTGTAATCCGAAAGCAGCGCGTTACCCTCCGTCAGGCACTCGCGTGCCTCGCCTGCTTTCTGGGCCTACCCACACTCTCGGCCGGGCTCTGGCTCTTCTTTCTAGCCTACTTCCGCGCGTCATGGCCACGGTTTTCCTGGCGCGCCTTCTTCTTTCTCACGTAGCTGCTCCCTCAACGCAGCATCAAGGCCGAGGGAATTGCGGTTCGGCTGAGCGCCCCAGCGTCCACACCGCGGCATGGAAGAGGCCACCTAACAACGCGTTGCAGCGGACTCGCTGCGCTCGCCGCTGAACTTGATATCGTTAGACAACACAGGGGGAATCACTCCTCGTGTTCTCGGAGTCGGCATGGTTCGTCGGCCTTTCTGGGTTTCGTAACGGCAGGGTTACCGAGGCCCCGGGCAGCGCTGCTGTTTCGCTCGGGCGCTCTCAGTCATCCTTTCTTTCGGTCATCACGGTCGTAGCTGTGGCACGCATTGCCATAGCCTGGCTCAGTCGGCAGAGCGCCGTATTTCAGTCGCGGCTACGCGTCGCGCAGCAGCGCATCCGGCCTACACGAACTCGGTCCTGGTCGGCATGGTTCCCCTTCGCGTCGGGTCTCTTCGGGCAAGCATCGCCCAGTGCAGGAGTGGGCCGGGGCCCGGAGGCCGTCGGTTTCCCCTTCCCTCGCGCTTTCCCAGGGCTTTTCGGACCAGCGTCGCGGCTCATCGGAGGGCTCTGGGTGTTGTCTAACAACGCGTTGCAGCGGACTCGCTGCGCTCGCCGCTGAACTTGATATCGTTAGACGCCCCAGAGAGAAACGTGCATCAGCGTGCGGCATCGCTTGGCTTCGTGGCGCTCGCGCTCGTGCTGCTCGGCCGAGCTAGCGTAGGAACTGCGTGTACATGTAAGGACGCTACTGATGGCGAGGCGTTCGCGAGTGCCGAGATCGTCTTCGTGGGCGTGGTCTCGGACCTCGGACTCGATTATTCGAAGCACGAGCGCGTTACGGGGTTCACGGTGCAGCGCGTGTTCAAGGGCGCGGTGCCCGCATCCATCCGCGTCACTAGTGCCCTTTCGGGCGCCGCATGCGGCTTTGCCTTCGCGCGCGATACGACGTATCTCGTTTTCGCAAGCAGGTTTAAGGGGCGTCTCATCACCAGCTTGTGCGCGGGCAACCGCGCCCTCGCTGCAGGTCAGAGTCCTCCGTCCGAGTTTGGCTCGGGCTTCCCACCCTCCGTCTCGCTGAAGTAGGCCCGCCGGGGCGTCTAACCCCGCGCTGCAGCGGACTCGCTGCGCTCGCCGCTGAGCTTGATATCGTTAGGCGCCAGAAATGAAGTGCTCCTCCAGGAGGCACGCTTGAGTCTTTACGAGGTTCTCAGCCTCGTCGTCAGCCTGACGACTCTCGGCTTTCTCATCAAGTACGTTCGCGAAACTACAACCATTGCAAGCGCAACGGTCGCGCAACACGAGGCCGTGCTGCGGCCCGTGGTCATCATCAGCCCCAGCAGTCTGCGCGGCCGTGCCTCGATGAAGCAGGTGTTCGAGCAGCTCGACCATGCCGGCGAGTCAGTGGCCGAGGTGTCACCAGATACGCAGTTCTGCGTCGTGAATATCGGATCTGGCCCAGCACTAGATGTCACGGTTGAAACCTGGCCGGGGATCGAGGACCGTCCCATGCGCTACCTGCTCCCGCCGCTCGGATCGTCGCGCGATACGGCCGTAGCACCTCTTCGTGGGGGCGCCGCTCGCAAATACAACCGCGTCCGCATCTCATATTCGAACCTCAACGGCATCACCTACGCCGCAGAGTACGAACTAGACGACGGCGTGGTTCGCACGTTTCAGGAGCGCCGCGTCGGCTCGGAACCTGGCGCCTAACACCGCGTTGCAGCGGACTCGCTGCGCTCGCCGCTGAACTTGATATCGTTAGGCTGCGGAATGTGCACGGCCCGCTCTTTGAAGGAGTAAGGTACTCCTATGCACACCCAAATCGCGAAAGCACTCAGCGCAGTAGCGCTGAGC
>JBBQRP010000035.1:0-27349 GCA_038214715.1 Thermoanaerobaculia bacterium
TCCAGCCTCCTGCGGCCGGTACACGCTCCCAAACGTCGACCCCAATGGACCGTTCCACAGCCCTCCGTACCCAAGATGGCTCCCGCCACTCGCATCCCCGGACACCACAGCCCCGGGATAGGACTTGTTCGACGCGTAGCCCTTCGCGGAGGCGTCCAGAGCTCCACCGCACTCCACGTATAGCGGGCCGTTCACCGTGAGGTTCGCCTCGTGCTCGCCGCCTGGCCCCGTCGCGGCGGAATGTGTGATCGTCGCTCCGCGCAGAATGATCAGTCCGGCGAACGTCTTCGGAGTGTCGAGCGTGAGCGTGCCCGAACGCAGGATCGCGAAGTCGGTCGTAGCCGCCACCGCGATGTCTACCGTCGGGACGACGTGAACGTCGACGAAGACCTCCGTGAAGTGGTTCGCCGGGTTGTACGCCCGCGCCCGATAGCGCACGACCGTGTCCAGGGCGACCGACGGGAGCGTGAAAGCGGCGCTGGTTCCCGAGTACGACACGGGAGTGCCCGACGAGGGCGTAGACGTGAAGAACGGCGCCGTGTCACCCGGTCCGTAGAACTCGATGCGCGAAATCCCCCCTGTATCCGTCGCGAGCGCCGTGAGGGCCGCCCCCGCGTAGGACGAAGGGAGATAGGCCCCGGGCGAGGGGCACGTAAACGCGACGGCCGGATACGTCCCGCCACCCGACGGGTTGACGGTGAACGCCTTCGAGACGGCAGTCAGGTTCCCGGCGTAGTCGCGGACCTCGACCTCGAGGCTCATCGGCGTCCCGCCGTCCACCGGCGGCGCCGTGAACGCGAGGACCGCAGGAGAGCTCGTGTAGTTCGAGACCTGTCCGTTCACGGTGAGCTTGATCGAGGAGATCCCGACGTTGTCCGTCGCCGTCACCGCAAAGGTGAGGACATCGCCCGACAGATACGCGTCTCCGGACTTCGACGGGACGAGGCCCACGGGCGCGACCGCGGGCGGGTCGGTGTCCGCGAGGATCGTGTACGTGACGGGTGTCGCGGACACCTTGTGGGAAAACGTGTCGAAGACGTCCACCGAGAGCGTGACTGTCTGGCCCGCCGTCAGCGTGAACGGAAGCCGGAAGGCGAAGGGCAGAGCCGCCGACAGCGCGTTCACGAAGCGTGTGTCCGTCGCCGTCGCGGCCCCGGAGAGACTGAAGACGACCGTCGTGACCCCGACGTCGTCCGAGACATTCGCCGTCGCCGCAATCGTCGCGCCCGCAAGGAGCGAGGGACCCGGCGTGACGCTGGTAAGCCTCAGGGACGGCGGCGTGTCGGGCAGGATCGTCCACGACACCGGCGTCGCTGAGACTTTGTGCCCGAAGCTGTCGAAGACGTCCACCGAGAGCGTGACCGTCTGGCCCGCCGTCAGCGTGAACGGCAGGCGGTACGAGAATGCCGGCGCGGCCGACGGGAGGTTCACGGCGCGCGAGTCGACGTTCGTCACGGCGCCGCTCAGAGTGAAGACGAGGGTCGCGACCGCGACGTCGTCGCTCACGTTCGCCGTCGCCGTCAGGGTCGTCCCCGGGAGAATGGACGCGCCCGGCGTGACGCCCGTCAGGTTCAACGTCGGGGGCGTGTCGAGAACGAAGTGGAGAGGAGCGGGCAACGTCGACGACACGTTTCCCGCCGCGTCCGTCGCGACCGCTTGAAGCGACGTGTCCCGCGCCGCGGGGAGGCCCGGCGGCACGAGATAGGAAAAGGGATACGCCGGCCCCGGGCCCGCCAAAGGGATCGTCTGGCCGTCGACGAGAATCTTCACGCTCGCGATCGCTCCGTTATCCGTGGCCGTCACGGTGCCCGCGACGGTCTGGCCGGCCCTATAGGTTCCGCCCGGTGCGAGACCAGAGACGGACACGACCGGCGGCGTCGTATCTCCCACGACGTTCCATGTCTTCTGGACGAGCGTGGAGCGGCCGGCACGGTCAGTGACGTTGACCGTGTAGGAGATCGGACCCGGCGGCTGCCCGCCCGGAACCGTGAGGGTCAGCGGCCCAGCGCCCTGGGTCGCGACGAACGGTTCGTCCGCGAAGGCCGTCAGCACCAACGCCTGTGGTGAAAACGTCTTCGTCAGGTTCGCGAGCCCGATCGGGTCGGAAGCAGTCCACGTCAGGGAGAGGGCCTGATTGACGTTCACGTCCCCACCGTCCGGCACCGCCGTGAGCGTGAGCTGCGGGCCTTCGGTCCGGAGGAGCAACCGCGCTTCGCCGTCGAGAGAGACGGTCGCCCGATCGTTCGTCAGCCCCGGATCGGCTGCGCCCACTGTGAGATCCCCGTCGAAAACGAGGCGCGCGGCGCCGTGCGCTTCGACGGCGCCGAAGCGCTGGGAGCCGGGGAACGGCGTCGGCCACGCAGGCTTGCCGGAGGCGTTCGACACGATCAAACGGCCCGGCGCCTTCGGGACGCCCAGCGCATCGGTCTCCTCGAGGTAGATCGTCCCTGCGCCCGCGATCTGCTGCGCGTCGACGTCCGGCGGAAGGGCGTTGAGGCCGCCCTCGGCGCCAAGCGTGAGCGGCAGGCTCGCGGCCGGAGGATCGGAGAACGACAGGGAGATCCGCCCGCCTCCGCCGCCAGCCGTGTTGTTCCCATTCGTCCCGCGGCCGCCGCCGGCCGACATGCGGCCCGAGCCTTCCAGCCGGCCTGCGACGACACGAATCGCGCCGCCCGCACCGCCGGGCGACGTGTACGCGCCGTTACCGTCGCCCCCGCCCGCGAGAACGTCGCCTTCGATGTGGAGCGTCGCGCCGGGCGCGAGGAGCCTCACGACGCCTCCGCCCGCAGCGCCCGCAGCCGTCGAGCCGAAGAGACCCGTTGCGAAGCCGCCGCCTCCACCCGGAAGAGCCGGATCTTTCGCCGAATCGTATGTCGAGCCCGAAGTCGTGAGATCGGTACGCGCAAAACCGCCAAGCGGCGAGCCCGGTCCGCCGGAGCCGCCGTGCGAACCGCCCGCGAGCTTCTGCGAGCCGGTTTGCCCGGGCAGGACCATCGACTGCGTCGACGTCGCGCCGAGAAGTCCCTTCGCGGTCATGTCCACGCGGGCACCATGGCCGAGACCGAAGGCGTCGGTCACGGCGAGCTCGAGCGGGTTGTAGAGGACCGAAGACGCGTAGGACGTGACCTCGGGAGCCGTCAGAACGCTCGGCGACGGCGTCACCGCCGTGCCGGCCGTAGCGCCGCCGGCGTAAACGTACATGGACGGGAGCGAACGCACGGCGGGAGACGTCTCGGGGTAGAGGCTCAGGATGGTTCCGTCGAGGAGGAATACAGGCCCGGACGCGTCGCCACCGGCGTCGAGCATGGTGTCGGCGGGCAGGACCGCCGCCTGCGCCGCCTCGTACACCTTTCGCGGGCGCGCCGCGCGCAGGTGAACGTCGGCGGTCGTCACGTTCGCGCCCGCGTCGACGACGCGCACCTGGAACCCCAGCTGGGTTCCCGCTGCCACGCCGTTCGGCACGCGCCACAGCGCTTCGTAAAGTCCCGTGCCGGGCCCGCTCGTTCCCGCGACGAGCGACCCGTCGACGAACGAGGAAGCGAGAGTTCCCGCCGCATCGCCGGGACCCTTGAACTGCACGCTCGCGATCGTGCCAGACACGTCGGCGTTCGAAACGCGGTCGAGATCGGACACCGTGACGCGCAGAAGCAGCGCTGCGCCCTGTGGGGAAACCGTGGACGTGTAAGCAGCCGGCCATGCGCCACCTTCCCAAGGCGTCCGCCACGCGACGACCGGTGCATACGGGTCGGGTGTGGGCGAGACCGTGAACGTGAGCGGCAGCGTGCCGATGTTGCCGCCCCAGTCCGTCGCCGAAGCCGTCGCGGTCACGGATTGACCGCCGGACGGCACCGTCGCAGGCACCGTGAGCTCGGCCGTGCGATAGAGGTTCGTCGTCCCTCCGACGAGCGTCGCTGTCTGCGGTGAGGCGAAGACGCCCGACAGCGTGAGAGAGACGGCGCGGACCGACGTCTCCACGTCGCGGGCGCGGAACTCGAGGACGAGCTTCTGGCCGATGAAGAATTGGGACGCGGGCGACGCGGAACCCGGGGCGCGCGCGAGGAACGAGTCGATCGACGGCGGATTCGGGTCGTGTGCGACCGAAAAGCGCGGAGACTCGCTCGTCACGAACGCCCCGAGCGAGTCCGTCGCGCGCACGCGGAAGAAGAGCGCCATCCCGTCGGCCATTGCGATTGGAATCGCCGATAGGAAAGAAGGCGGCGGCAGCGTCGCCCAGCCACCCACCGGCCTCGCCACGGGCTGTGAGCCCAGGCTCGCGACGAGGTCTTTGGGATCGTTCGGACTCGAGGGATCGTCCTTCCGGAGCTCGCCCGTGAGCGTGACCGCGCTTCCGTCCGGATCGGAGAGGCCCACGACGGTCGCCGTAAGGGAAGAGCCCGCGTAGAACGTCCCCGGGACGGGACCGGAGGCGGCCGCCGCGACCGCGGCGATGACGGGCGGAGAGTTCGGCAGGACGGACATCTCGAGCTTCACGACGTTGCTCGGGTTCGCCGACGTGTCCGACGCCTTCACCCATACCGGGAATGCCCGCGCATCGATTCCGTTCCCGGTGTAAGCGGCCACGAATGTGAACGCGAAGGGCGACGCCTTCGCCGTGAAGACGGGCGTCGACGCCGGTGCCGACGCGTCACCCGAGGAGGCGAGGAAGTACTCGACGCGGTCGACGTCGCCCGCGGGGAGGTCGTCGAGGTTCGAGAGGGAAGGAGTCAACGTGTACGACGTCCCGCCGACCAGTTGTCCGCCCGCGGCGCCGGGCGGGAAGGCGACGTCCACGTGCGGCGGGTTCTGGTCGTACACGCGGTAGGCGAGATCCGCATCCGCCATCGGGTTGCCTGTGCCGTCTTTGAGGCGCGAGAGGTGTGCCCGGCGCCTCCGACTGTCGTTCTGGTACGTGACGGCCGTCGGCGGCTGGACGACGAGCGAGTAGCCGCCCCGCGAGAGGAACATCGTGACAGGGATCGGCAGCCAGTCGGGGCTTCCGTTCTGCTGCCAGAAGAGCTGTGCGGCCGGCGTCGGGCCCGAGCCGTCCAGCTCCTGGGGCGTCGCGGTCACCGCCTCGCTGAAGTCGAAGCGGATCGGCGCGAAAGGATCGACCGGCCGGTCGAGCGGCGGCACCGAACCCGTCACGACCGGACCCACCGTATCGGAGGTCGTGAAGTTCGACCCGACGTCGCCCGAGTCCGTGAGCGGGCGGCCCGCCCGGTCGCGGACGCCGGAGGGCCCGCCCGCGATCGTCAGGCTGTACACGGTGGAGTTGTCGTAGAGGCCCGCGGGAGTGAACCTCACGACCTGCTGGCCCGAGGGGTTCGTCGCCGTTGTCCACGCTCCGGGCGCGAAGATGCCGCTCCCCGACCGCAACGCGAAGTAGGGCGACGAGGGACCGCCCGACGGGAGAATCGCGGCGAGGAGTGGCTCGGAGAACGTGATGTCGACGGGCGCATTGCGCGAGATCCCGGCGCTTCCGGGCGGAGGGACGATCGAGACGATCGCCGGACGCGAGGCGTCGAGGACAAGCGGTGGGAGCGCGTTGTCGTTACCGTTCGGGCCAACGAGCGTCCCGCCCCCGCTCGCGAGGGCGACGCCGCGAGTATCCGTCGCGGTGATCGTGTAGACGCCCGTGCGCAAGACCGCGAAGCGATATGCGCCGGCGGAATCCGAGGTGACGATCTGGAGCTGTCCGACCGAATCGTGGATCTGGACGATCGCCCCGCTCTCCGGCGTCAGCGTCGCGAGGTCCCCGTTCCAGACGTCGCCGGGCGGAGGGTGGTAGACGATACCGTGCGCGGAGACCGCTGGGGCGAGCGTGATCGAAAGCGCGAGCGTCTGATCGTCGTACTGGAGCGTGCCCGTCGCCGTCCCTCCGAAACCGGTGGACGTGACGCGGGCCGACGCGTACACGACGCCCGAGAGAACGCCGTCGAACGTTCCGACGCCGGACGCGTCCGTCGCCGCCTCGTAGTGCCCGCCCGCCGAGTCGAGCGTGACGTTCGCCTGCGCGGGCTGAGAGAGGGCGTCGTGCACGGTCACGGTCACGCGCCCCTTTGGGCGTAAGACGAGGCGGTAGGGGTCGGCGGCCGAGCCCGAGCCCGCGAACGCGCCCGTTCCCGCGATCGACCCTGTCCGCAGCTTTCCGCTGGATTCCTGCGCGATTGCGTCGAGGCTCTGGCCCGTGAGGACGTTCGGGAAGCGGAAGAGATGGCCTGGAAAGGGCGTAGACGTCGCGTCCGTCGTGAACGCGTAAATGCAATCCCGAACGCAGCCCCGCTGCTGGGTCAGCGTGAGCGAATAGACGCCGTTCGCCGGGTTCACTTCCGCGACTCCGGCCGCGAGGCTCTCGAAGAGCCGGATGAAACGATCGGCGACGGGCTCGAGGACGAGGTCGATGGAGACGACGGGAGCCGTGGGCGTCGTGGTCAGCGCCGCGCCCGCCCGGCGCGGAGAGTTGGAGACTCCGGCACCGAGCGTGTACGTCCCGGGCGGGATCCCGTCGAAAAGGAAACGGCCGGCGGCGCCCGCGTCCGAGGAGGTCGTCGCGAGCGCGCGAATCGACGTTCCCCACGTGCGGCCGTTCGTCTGGCCCTGCAGTTCGACCGTCCCGCCTCCGACGCCCGCCGTCTTCGCGGGGTCGTCCCAGAGCGTACCCGCGACCTGCCCGCGCGTGTCGAGGACGACGATCGCGTCCACGCGATCGCCCGCGTTCTGGAGCCTCAGGCCGCTCGCGAGGCCCGCGCGCCCCGTGGGCGCGTGGAACGCGTGGACGGAGTACGTGCCGAGGGGCAGCGCGTCGAACGAGGCCTGCCCGTTCGCGCCCGCCACGGTCACGTCGCCGTTCGAGAGCGTCACCTGTGCGTCGGCGACCGGCCCGCCGGAGTCCGGGTCCCTCACCGTGACGGAGAGCGACCCGACGGACACCGTGATGACGGCGTCGGGCAGCGTGAGGACCTGGAAGTCCGTCATGATCTCGCCGCGCGCGCTCGCCTGGCGCGCGACTTGATTTCGGTCGCGCGCCACGACCGTGACGGCTCCCGCGAAGACGTGCGCGACCTCGTATTGCCCCTGCGCGTCCGCCGAGAAGAAGCCGGTGCCCTCGGGAAGCCTCCGGTTCGGGTAGCCGGACTCCTGCACGTAGAACTGCGCGAACGCGAGCGGAACAGTCGAGCTGCCGATCGTCTCCACGACCCGCCCGCGCACGGTGCCCTGCGCCCTCATGACGACCGTGAGGTCGAGAGTCTGGCCGGGCCCCGTGATGTATCCGTCCGTGCGGCCCACCCGGTCGACGCTGCCGACGAGCGCCGCCGCCGTCACGGACACGCCGCCGCGCGGAACGAGCTCGAACCGGAACAGGCCCTGTCCGTCCGTGCGCTGGGTCTGCGGCAGGAGGCCGCTCGCCGAGAAGGAGACGTCGGCGTTCGGGACTGGTGTGACCCCGTCGACCCCGACGACGCGGCCCGTGACGGTCGAGGCAGAGTCGAAGACGACGTCGAGGTTGATGACCTGCCCGGGGTAGTCGATCGAGAGGTTGAAGCTCCTGTTACCGTTCAGCGGATTCACGGCTGTCAGGGACACGCGTCCTACGGGCAGGACGAGCGTGAGGTGCCCGTCCTGGTCCGTGGTCGTCTGCATCGCGTTCCCGCCGAGAGGGCCGATCGCGGCGTTCGCGTAGACGGTCGGCCGATAGAGAACCGGAGAGAGAACGCCCTGCGATGAGGACGTGCGCGTCGTCACGTTCACGACGCCGGAGCCGGCCATCCGGATCGTCACGAACGGGCGGTGGCCGCCAAAGACGATCGTCGCGGTCGCCTGCCCGAAGAAGCCGATCTTGCCCGGTACGAGACCGTCTCCGACGTGGGCGACGACGGGCCAGCTCCCGACGGCGATGTCGTCGAACGCGAAGTGTCCGTCGGCACCGGAAGACGTGGAAATGTCCGTGCCGAGCTCGACGGCCACTCCGCCGTAGGGGCGCCCGAGAGGATCGAGCACGACACCGTCGATCCCGCCGGACATGGAGGCGAGAAGGATGTCGGCGGCGAGGATCGTCGAACCGTCGCCCTCGAGGACAGGAGGGAGCGACGTGCGGCCCTGCAGCCCGCGCGCGTTGTCGAACGCCGTGACCCAGTACGCCGCATCGCCGGTGCCCTGCACGGGTACTCCGTCGATGCGGTACGTCCCGGTCGCGTCCGTGTACGCGAAGACGCCCGGGCCGGCGATGAAGGCCACGGCTCCCACGACGGGCACGTTCGTGTTCGAAGCGCCGTCGTGGAAGAGGACCCGCCCCGACACGCTCCTCGGCGCGGATTCGGCGAGCGTGAGAATCGCCGACACCGTCGCGTCGGCCGTGAGCGCGAGGTCCGTGAACGCAGGCGTGCGCGAGACCGCGAAGTCCGCGGCCTGCACGCTGACCTTCCCGGCGGGCACACCCGTGAACGTCGCGTCTCCAAGGTTGTCGGACAGTTTCGCCGCGATGAAGTTCCCGTTCGCGTAGACCGCGACGCTCGCGCCCGGCGACGGCACGGGCGGCGGCCGCGGGCTGCCGCTCCTCAGGCGCAGGATCTTCGCGGAGACCGTGCCCGTCTTCGGCGGCCCCGTCCGCCCGAGCTGGAGCGTCACGGTCACGACGTCGCCGGGGCGCTGGATGCCGACCGTCTGGTAGACGCGGTTCCCCGCCCCATCGCGGCCCGAAAGCGTGATCGGGCCTACCGGCAGCCCTCCGAACGTGAAGCTGCCGTCCGCCGCCGGCTGAACCGTCCGTTGCTCGGGGAAAAGCGTGCTCGCGGCCCCGACGGAGCCGTCCGTGACCGGCGCTCCGTCGTCCGCATACACGAGTCGCCCCCTCACCGTACCGCGCCCGAGGAGCGCGATGTTGATATTGAGGAGCCGGTTCTGGAGCCGCACTTTCGTCGCGACCTCCTCGCGCTCTTCGGGCTGGAGGACGGGATCGGCTCCGGCCGGGACGATCGCGCGGAGGGTGAAGCCGGAAAGAATCGACTCGCTGAGGAGCGCGGGCGCGTGGCCGATCGCGTGCGCGGGAGGAGGCGGCTCCTCGACGAAATCGAAATAGAACCCGCCGTCCGCGCCCGCGGCGACCTCGGCCACGATGTCGAGGAGCAGCATCTCGCCGTCGGGCGCGCTCGCGTTGACGACTCTCCGGTATCTCAGGAGCTGAACGCGGGATCCGACCGCGGGCGAGCCGTCGCCGCGCAGCACCTTCCCGCCGACGAGGCCGCCCGTGCGATTCGGGTCGACGATGATCGCGGGGACTTGCGGATCGAGCGGAGTCCCGTGCGTGTCGCGGAGAGCGTTCGTCGCGAGGAGGTGCTCGTGCCGGATCACGGGCACGCTCTCGAAGACGCCGTTCAGCGCGCTGATCGGGCTCTCGTACCTCACGTCCACGACACGCTCGCTGTTCGGCTGCCAGTACGCCGCCGCGCCGGCCTTCGTCACGACGCGGTCGACCGTCGCAGGCGGTGCGGCTGCGTCCTGGCCGTGAAACGTCGAGCGCACGGAATAGCTCGCGGGGGTCTCGGCGGACGTCTTGTCGGGCGGCCGGTTGAAGAGATACGAGATCCCGAGTCCGTAACGGTCGAGCTCGGGGTCCTGCACGGCCCCGAGGATGCGGAACGGAGGGAGTGTGAGGTTCGTGATGGACGGGGACGGCGCGCCGGGCGCCGGCGCTCCGGATGACGGGATCGTGAGGGCGAACGTGAGGGGCGTCCCGCCGGAGGCCTTGACACCCACGACCTCCCACACGGCGTCCGCACCCATCGTGAGGAAGCCGAAGTCCACCTTGCGGAAGCCCGTCAGATCGTCCGACGGCACGACGAGGATGAGACGACCCGAAGCCCCGGAGGGAGGAGCGTGCAGGTCGACGCGGTAGGACGCCGTCCCGTCCAGCCGGCCGACGAGCGCGAACGGCATCTTCGTGCCACCGGGCGCGTCGTGGACGGAATAGATCTCGCCGTAGGGAAGCCTCCTGAGCCGCGACGGGTCTTCGCTCGCGTACGCGAGGAACGTCGTGCCCGCGGCCGACGACTGGCGCACTTCGAGCGTCGGCGCCGATTGCGACCCGCTCGGGATGAGCGCCGCAACCATCCACGGCCTGCCGTAGCTCATCGTCGCGGCAAAGTGGTCGACGAAGTCCGCCGCCGCGAGGTTGCGATTCTGCTGTTCCTGGCGGAAGAGGTCGCCGAGCGCCGTCGAGGCCTGCGCGCCGCGGTCGAGCGCGCGACGGAGGCCGTCGTACTCCGAGAGGTCGTGCCGGTTCCCGAGCTGGTCGAGCGCCAGCGACTCGAGCGACTCGAGGAGCTTGTCCTGAAGATAAAGCCGTTGGCCCGCCTCGCCGAGATCGATCGCGCGGCGTTCGACGTCGGCCTTGAGCGGGTGCGGCAGTCCCGCCGGCGCCGCGCCCGCGGGAGCCGTCGCGAGGCTGTAGGCGAGGCCGAGGAGGCGCACGTCCGCGTCGATCAGGCTCTTCGGAAGGAGATTCGAGAAACGCGGGAGAACGAGCGCCGCAGGAGAGAGCGGAATGCCTGCTTCCCCGACGCCCGCGCGCAGGTGGATGACCCCGGACACGCCCCCCGTCGCCTGGAAGGTCGTCGCGACGCACGTCCCCGTGATGTCCGCGACGAGCCGGTATTCGAGCGTCTCCGTCGCGCCCGGTGCGAGCGTCGGGATCGTTTTCGCGAAGGACTCCTGCGCGTCGGCCTTGTGCGCACCGGAGATGTTCTCGCTCGCGAGATCCAGCGTGACGAGATTCTGCGTCGCGCGTGACAGGTTCGTCACGGTGACGTAGAGCGAGTAGGGCTCGCCCGTGCGGACCGTGTCGGGGTGATTGAACGCGAGCTGGAAGCGCGCATCCACGACTTCGACCGCGGCCTGAACGACACCGCCCGTCGCGAGATCCGGGCGACCGGGGCGCACGAGACCCGCTTCGATCTCCATTCTCAGAACGTGCGTTCCCGGCAGGAGCCCTTCGACCGTCCAGCTCGCGGTCCCCTGCTCGGAAGGACCGATCGCCCCCTGGCCGTTCGCCTCGAGGACCGGGAGCTTCTGGCCGACCGCGACAGGCGGTTCCGTGGACGCGAGTCGGAGGACGTCGCCCGACGGCAGCCGGATCGCGGCCGCGACGTTCCGCAGGATTGCACCCGAACCGTTCGGCGCGCCGTTCGCGACGATGAGCTTCGCGTCGAAGAACTGGTTCAGGAACGAGACATTGCCCGGGAGGATGATCGCGCCATAAAGCGGGAACTCCGGGTCCGTGACATCACCGCCTTCGCCGCCCGGGGTCGGGGTGCGCGGACCGGTCGCGTTCAGAAGAAACGGGATGATGTTCGGGGGCTGCCAGCGCTTGACGGCGCTCGCGACGGCCGCGGGGAGGCCGTCGAGCCTGACGGTGGGTGCCTCGAGTATCCGCGCGAGACCGTTTCCGTCGTAGAGGACCGGGAGCTCGATGTTCACAGTCGATCCGGAGAACACGAACCCCACCGCGAACTTGAACGCGTTGAAGTTCTGCTGCGTGATCGAGATCCCGCGCGCCTGGAGATCGGCGAGCGTCAGCCGGGTGACGCTCGCGGACGCGAGCAGGATCTGGCGAACGTGCAGCGTCGCGAGAGGCGGCTCCGCATTCGTGAGGACTCGGCCCGTCGCTGTCTCCACGAGGCGGAGATTCGAAAGGAGGTAATCGCCTTCGCGCTGGAACCCCGGGAGAAAGAACGTGCCCCCGGGCGCCGTCCGATACGGAATCGCCTGCGGCAGCTCGGGTCCCGAGAGGTCGCCCACGACCTCGAGCCCCGCCACCGGGCCCGCCGTGCCGCATCCCGCGCCCGAGCCGTAGCACGTCCTCACGCGAGCCGCCTCGCCGACGTTGATCGTCTGCTCGGCATCGGTCGTCAGAGCGTCGCTGTAGAGCGTGAGGCGAGCGCCGGAGACTTGCAGCTGTGCGGCACCGAGCGGAGCGTCCGGCTGCGAGTCGGCCCGCGATGATCCGAGGGCGCACAACACCCCAATTGCGGCGATTGTGCGAACAATTCTCAACCGACGCGGGGCCGAGCAGCCCGCTCCCTCGAGCACGGCCCCACAGCCCGCATCGGCGGGACGAACCGGAGAAGGCCTGCCCAAGAAGGCGAGCGCCATCGGATGTCCTCGTGAGCGCAACGAATGCGACTTGGTACTGGGACTGAGCTGCTGGTGGTGCTTCATATCACGGCCGCCGTCGGCCGGACAAGCACCGGCTCCTCAGTACGGCATCTCGTCGTCTTCGAGCCCGAAATAGTGACCGAGCTCGTGGACGATCGTGTCCTTGATCTCGCGGACCGCCTCCCGGTTCGTGTCGGTGTTGCGGAGGATCGGGCCGCGGAAGACGACGACTTGCGGCGGGAGGTCCGGAAGCATGTCCCACGTCATCTGTGTGCGCATCGCGCCGCGATAGATCCCGAAGAGGTCCTCGTCGTCTGGCGTGTCCGTGAGCTCGTAGTCCTCGTCCGAGGGCTCGTCTTCCACGGCGATGACGACGTTCTCGATCCGGGAGCGGAACTCCTCGGGCAGCTCGGCGACCGCCTTTCCGACGAGCGCCTCGAACTCGGCGAGCGACAGGCGGGGCGGGCGGGCCACGGTCCGAGTCTACGGCCGCCTCAATTCGCTCCGGCGAGCTTCCCCGCCCTCCGCGCGATCTGGAAGAAGCCCTTCGCCCTGGCCTCGGCCTCCACCGCCTTCAGGTCGCGCGCCGCGTACGCGTCTCCCCTTGCGCGGCCAATCTCCGCGATCGCGAGGCGCGCCTCGAGGCGCTCGCGGAAGACGCCCGTTTTCGCTGCTTCAGCGAGGAGCCGGCGGAGCCCGGCATCGAGCGGCGACGAAGGGTCGGCGGCCGAGACCCGCGCCGCGACGCAGGCAACGTCGAAACGGTCGCGCTCGTGCTCGACGCCGGCCGAGGCCTTGATCGCGTCCGTGAGCGCGGCGCGCGCCTCGGGCACCCGACCCTGGGCAAGAAGGCACTCGGCCAGCGCGCCGTCCGCGAGCATCTCCTTCTCGGCGCTCTTCTCGCGCCGCAGGGCCTCGAGGACGCTGCGGATCTCGGGCTCGGCCTCGGCCGCCCGGCCCAGAAGAACGAGCGCGCCCGCTCGCTCGAGGCGTGCCTGCAGGAGATCCGGTTCCACGTTGGCCTCGCGATAGGCCCCCATGCTGTCGGCGAATCGCGCGACGGCCGCGGGAAGGTCCCCGCCGTCCGCGAGGAGGAGCGCCTGGTCGAAGAGCTCCTGAGCGACGTTCTTCTTGAGTCCGATCTCACGCGCGATCGCGAGCGCCTCCTCCGAGCTCCGACGCGCGCCCTCGAGGTCGCCGAGGTCGCGGAGGCTGAGGGTGATGTTCCCCAGGCTCATGGCGACGCCCTTCTTGTTCCCGATCTCGCGCCTGAGGGCCAGCGCCTCACGGTCTGCGGCCAGCGACCCGTCGTAGTCGCGCATGTCGTACCTGACCGCCGAGAGGTTGTTCAGGGCGGTCGCCATCCCACGCTTCCCCCCGACCGCCTTGAACGCCGCGAACGCAGCCTCGAATCGCGCGAGCGCGTTCGGGAGGTCTCCTCTCTTCTTGAAAACGCCGCCGAGGCTGTTGAGGCACTGGGCTTCGCCCGCGCGGTCGTCGATCTCGCGGCGCAGGGCAACGGCCTCCTCGAGGGCGAGAATCGCGCCGTCGAAGTCGCCGCGGCCCATCTTCGTGCCGCCGATGCTCCGGAGCGCGTATGCGACGCCGGCGAGGTCTCCGCCCGCGCGAAACAGACTCATGGCGCGTTCAAGCGAGGCGAGGCTCGTTGCGCCGTCCCCAAGGTTGTTCGCGGCCGTCGCCCGCAGGACGAGAGCCCGCGCGACCAGCAGATTCGCTCCGACGGGGCCGGCCTTCGCCTCCGCCCGCCGGGCCGCGCCGTCGCACCTCCGGAAATCGGAGAGGGCCTCGGCCGCCTCGGCCTCGGCGAGATCGAGGCGCGGGTCTTCGCCGCCCGGGGGCGGGAGGGCCCGGAGCCTTTCGAGCGTGGCGAGAGCGTCCCTCGGCTTGCCCGCCGCAGTCTGGGCGGACGCGAGGCGAAGCCCCCCATCGGCGTCGTCGGGATGCAGGGCCGCGAGGGTCGTGTAGCTCGCGACCGCGGCATCGCGCTCCCCTGCCGTCTCGTACGCGCGCCCCGCGACGAGAAGACGACCCTCGGGCCCGAGAGGCGAAGAGTGTTCCTTCGCGAGACGCGCCTCCTCCTGTGCGAGCCCATCCTGGCCGAGGAGCGCCCATGCCTCGGAGAGCGCGGCGTGGGCCAGAGCGAAGTCAGGCTCGGCCGCGACGGCTTTCGCGAAGAGATCGCGCGCTGTCCTCGCGTCGAACCGCCGCAGCCGGTCGAGTCCCTCGGCGTAACGACGTGCCGCCTCTCGGTCGGTCGGGAGCGAGGCTTTTACGATCGCGGCCTCCTCGGGCTCGAGCGCACCGGCCTTCAAACGCTCGCGCAGGACCGAACCCGCCCTGGAGACGACGGCGAAGAGCTCGGCCTCCCGATCGGACTCGCTCACGGTCGCAAGCGTCTCGCCGCCACCCGTTTCCTGAAGGCGGACGTCGACCCGGAGTTTCGCGTCCGGCCGCTCGCCGGCGACCACGTAGGACCCGGTGACGACGAGATCGGCGCCGAGGTTGCGCCCCACGCGCGCAAGGGTCTCGCGCGAGAACGTCTCTGCGTCCGGGAGCTTGAGCTCGGCGCGCATTCGCGCGATGGATTCGCCGGGTACGGTGCGAACGCGCCCGCCCGCCGAGAGGTCGGCGTCGAGCATTTCGGCAAGGGCCGTCGAGAGCCACTCGGACTCGGGCCGTCCCGAGAGGTTCCGGAAACCGATAATGGCGACGGACCGGCGAGTCCCGGCATGCGTCGCACGCGGGCGGGCCAGCCACCAGCCGCCGAAGACGACGGCGAGAACGACGGCGCCCGCTGCGGCGCGGCCCGCGAGCCGCCCCGTCCCGTGGATGGAAGTAGCCGAAGAGGTGGACGCGGCCGGAGTCGCGGGACCGGCCGGAGCCGCACCGGGCGACTGCGCGAGCCCCGGCGGGGTGGCGCTCACGAGCGTGACCGGTCCGTTGATGCGATACCCGAAGCCACGGACGGTCTCGACGAGCAGCGGTTGCTCGGGCGAGTCGCCGAGAGCCTTTCGGATCTGACTGATCGTCCAGTCGAGACTTCCCTCGCCGACGACCGCGTCCGGCCATACGGCCTCAATCAGCTCCTGACGACGGACGGCCCGGCCCGCGCTCCGGACGAGGAGGAGGAGCGTCTCGTAGGCCTTCGGCCCGAGAGGGAGCACGACACCGTCCCTCGAGAGCCGGCGCGCGCCGGCGTCGAGCCGGAAGTTCCGGAACGCGTAAACCTCTGTGCCCGAAGCGCCTGAGATCGAGATCATGTCGCACCCGGGACGAATTCGAGGAAAGTTTCAGGTGCCGCACAGGCGGATGGCCCGCTCGAGACGCATGTTGGGGCCGGCACTGTGGCCTGGATTCTAGCCGCGAGGTGAACGATGCTCGTACGTCCAATCTCCGCCCGGGGCGCCCGGCTCCTCGCCGCCGCCCTTTTCGCATCCGTCCTGCCCGGGACGGCCGACTCGGCGAACGTCACCGTGACGTCGGCCGCGGACGGCGCCCCCGCCGTGGACGGCGCCGTCACGCTCCGGGAGGCGATCGCCTCGATCAACGCAGGCGCCAACGTGAACGCCGACGTCGTCGCCGCCGGGGCGTACGGGGTCTCCGACACGATCACCTTCTCCATTCCCGGGGCAGGGATTCACACGATCGCTATTTCGGGCGCCCAGCCGGCTCTTACGCTCACGAAGCCCGTCGTGATCGATGGGTACACGCAGCCGGGCTCATCGGCGAACACGCTTGCCACGGGGACCAATGCCATCGTTCTCGTCGAGCTGGACGGCACGGCGGCTCCTGCCGACGGCCTCGTTCTCGCAGGAGGCCTCTCGACGGTGCGAGGCCTCGTCGTTCGGAACTTCTCCGGGGGCAGCGGCCTCCTCGTTCAGGGGATCGGCGGAAACACGATCGCCGGCAACTTCGTCGGGACCGATGCGGCGGGGACTGCCGCACGGCCGAACCAGACCGGCATCTCGGTCGCCACGATTGGGATCCTGATCGGCGGCCCAAACCCGGCGGACCGGAACCTGATTTCCGGCAACGCCGGGGCGGGCATCGCGACCGTGGGCGCCCTGGGGGCGACAGGCATCCGCATCCAGGGCAACTTGATCGGGACGAACGCGGGCGGAACAGCCGCGGTCGCGAACAGCGGCGACGGGATCAACGTTGGGGACGTCTACGGGGTCACGATCGGCGGGGCGAGCGGGAACCTCGTCTCCGGAAACGGCGGACGCGGCGTTGCGTTCACAGGCTCCGTCGGCGCAGGCGGAAGCTCCGTTCTCGGCAACCTGATCGGGACAGACGCGACAGGGACGCTACCGCTCCCGAACACGAGCCACGGCGTCTTTCTCGCGGACGCGAACGTGAGCGTCGGCGGCCGCTTCGCGGACGTCAACCCGCTCGGAAACGTGATCGCGTTCAACGGCGGGGCCGGAGTCGCGATAGCCTCCGGCGTTCACGACCCAGCGTTCAATAACCTGATCTTCGGAAACGCGCATCTCGGAATCGACTTCCGCGCGGACGGCTCCGTGGAGCCGAATCAGCCTGCGAACCCCGCATCCGGCCCGAACGACTTGCAGAACTACCCCCTCATCACGTCGGCATCCTCGAACGGGCTCTCGACGACCGTGAACTTCACGCTCCACGCCGTGCCGAGCGCCTCGTATCGCGTCGACTTCTTCCAGTCCGCCGCGTGCGACGCTTCCGGCAACGGCCAGGGCCGCACCCTCTGGGCGACGGCCTCCTTCACCACCGACGCCGCGGGCAGCTTCACGGGCAGCGTTCCGTCGTTTCTCCCCGACATCTCCGGGAGGTTCGTCGCCGCTCTCGCTACGAATGCCGCGAACGACACGTCGGAATTCTCGGCCTGCGCTCTCGTGACGTCCGCGGGGCCGACGCCGACGGCCACGCCCACGGTCACGCCCACGGTCACACCTACGGCCACAGCCACGCCGACGCCACCGCCCGGCGCGACGCCGACACCGACCCCGACCTCGACTCCCCTGCCAACATCCACTCCGACTCCCGTCGGCCCCGGAGGAGGCGGCCCGACGAGCGTGCCGACCCTGTCGGCCGGGATGCTCGCCCTTCTCGGGGCCGCTCTCGCAGCGGGCGCGCTTTTCGCGCTGCGGCGCGGCGCCTGACGGGCGGCGACCCTCTAGACCCGGAAGAGACGCCGAAAGTTCTCCGTCGTCACGCGCGCGACATCCTCGACGGAGACGCCCTTGACCTCGGCGAGGCGTGCGGCCGTGCGCGGGAGATAGCTCGACTCGTTCGGCTTGCCGCGGAACGGCGCCGGCGCAAGGTACGGCGCGTCCGTCTCGAGGAGCGTCGACGCGAGCGGCAGCGCGGCGGCGGCAGCGCGGACGTTGTCCGCCGTCTTGAACGTGAGCATGCCCGAGAAGCTCACGAGATAGCCGAGCGCGAGCGCGCGCTCCCCCGTCGCGACGTCCGCGCAGAAGGAGTGGAAAACGCCCCGCGGCGTCTCCGGCGTGCCGGGGTACTCGGCTTCGAGGATCGGCAGGAGGTCTGCTTCGCTCAGCCGGTTGTGGAGGAGGACCGGGAGGTTCCGGCTCTTCGCGAACCGCAGCTGCGCCGCGACGACGCGCTTCTGGACGTCGCGCGGCGAATGGTCGTAGTGGTAGTCGAGCCCGATCTCCCCCACGGCGACGACCTTCTTCGACGCGCAGAGCTCCTCGAACATCCTGAGATCGCGGTCCTCGTCGAATTCCTTCGCCTCGTGCGGGTGGAAGCCGATGGCGGCGTAGACGCCTTCGAAGCGCTCGGCCGCTTCGACGGCCCGGCGCTGGTCCCCGGCGTCGGTCGCGGGAACGAGGATCCGGGTGACGCCGACGTCCTGCGCCCGCTGGACGAGAAGGCCAAGCTCTTCGAGGCTCGGGGCGCGAGGGGCGCCCCTCAACGCCCCGCCGTCGAACACCATCGTGAGGTGGCCGTGCGAGTCCGCGAACTCCGCCCTCATCGGATAGACGTTTTCAGCGCAGCGCCGTTCCCGGCAGAGCGGCCGGGTGGCGGAAATAGAAGTCCACGATCGCGGCCCAGGCCTCGGTGGCGGATTCGGCGAAGGAGATGAGGCCGAGATCTTCCTTCGCGATCCCGCCCTCGTCGACGAGGAACTGCCAGTTGATGAGCTTCTCCCAGTAAGCACGGCCGACGAGCACGATCGGGACGCGCTTCATCTTTCCCGTCTGGATGAGCGTGAGCGTCTCGAAGAGCTCGTCGAGAGTGCCGTAGCCGCCGGGAAACGCGACGAGGGCGCGCGCGCGCATGAGGAGATGCATTTTCCGGGTGCCGAAATAGTGAAACTGGAAGCAGAGAGACGGCGTGATATACGCGTTCGGAACCTGCTCGTGCGGAAGCTGGATGTTGAAGCCGACGGACTTTGCCTTCGCGTCCCACGCGCCGCGGTTCGCCGCTTCCATCGCGCCGGGACCTCCTCCCGTCGTGATGACGAAGTCGAGGATCCCGCTCGCCTGACACGTCGTCGAGACGAGTCGGCCGAACTCCCGCGCCTCCTCGTACCAGCGGTCGCCTTCCTTCAGGCGCGCGCCTCCGAACACGACGACCGTCGTCCGGATGCCTTCCTTGTCCAGCTGGTAGTCGGCCTTCTCGAGCTCGAGCATCAGCCGCACACCGCGCAGCTCGCGGCGCGCGAGGAATCCGAGGTCCTCCTGCGCCCTCAGGTACGTGGGCGACGCGAGGATCGCCTCGAGATTCGCCTTCACGGCGGGATCTTCCGGAACGGGCGGAGCAGGCGGCAGCGGGCGGGCCGCCTCCGCCGCATCCGCCGCGGCTTCGGCCGCGGGGCCTCCCGGGCCGGCCGCTTTCGTGTCGTCCATTACTTGACCTTCGCCCCCGAAGGCACGGACGCGTCCACCATCAGGAGGGACGGCTCGCCCGTCTCCGGAATCGTCGCGGCGAGAATCATCCCATTCGACTCGATGCCCATGAGCTTCGCGGGCGCGAGGTTCGCGACGAAGACGAACTTCCTGCCGACGAGCTGCTCGGGCGTGTAGGCGAGCGCGATGCCGCCGACGATCGAGCGGACCTCCTCGCCGATCTTCACGGACATCTTCATGAGCTTCTTCGACTTCTCGACTTTCTCTGCAGCGAGGACCTCGCCGACACGGAGGTCGAGCTTCAGGAAATCGTCGATAGGGATCTTTGCTTCGGAAGAATAAGGAGAAGAAGGAACAGAAGATTGCTTAGAAGGGGAAGACGGGGAGGAAGGTGTAGATGTATCCGCCGTCAGCGCGCCTGTGCTGCCGCCGGCCGCCGGTGAGGGCGCGGGAGCGGACGTCCCATCGGCCTGACTGATCGCCGCGGGACTCGCCTGAGACACGCCCTTCGAAGGCATCTTGTCTTTCTCTTCTTCCACGTTCTTCTCCTTCGAAGCAAAATATTCTTTCGCGTCAGCCCTCGGAAACAGTGGCGGCGCCTGTGGGAGCGGGGCGTTCAGCAGGAGGCCACCCCACTCGAGATCGGATTCGCGGACGTCCTCGGCCCCTTTGTCGATGCCGAGCCTGCGGAAGACCTCCGTCGCCGTGCGCGGAGCAATCGGCGCGAGCAGGCACGCGGCCATGCGTAGGCCCTCGAGCGTCGCGAAGTGGATGCGGTGGAGCGCGGGCGTGACGCCCTCGGCCTTCGCCTTCTTCCAAGGCTCCTTCGCGGCGATGTAGCCGTCGATGCGCGTCACGAGCGTCCGCACGGCAGCGGCTGCGTCCTGCAGGCGGTAGCTCTCGAATGCCGACGTCCACGCGGCGGCCGCTTCGCGCGCGGCGGTCAGGATCTCGTTGTCGTCGCACGCCTCGCCGGGCGTCTTTCCGCCGAAGGCGTCGCCGGCCATCTTCACGGCGCGCGAGAGCGTGTTCCCGAGGCCGTTCGCGAGGTCGGCGTTGTAGACGGAGAGGAACTCCTCGTCGGAAAAGCTCGAGTCCTGCCCGAACGACATCGCGGCGAGGAAGTGCCAGCGGAGCGCGTCGACGCCGAACGCCTCGACGAGCTCGTCGGGCCGAACGACGTTCCCGACCGACTTCGACATCTTGCGCGCGTCCTTCAGCCACCAGCCGTGCCCGACGATCTGGCGCGGCACGGGCAGCCCCGCCGACATGAGGAAAGCGGGCCAGTAGACCGCGTGGAAACGCAGGATGTCCTTGCCGATCACGTGGATCCCCGGCCAGTAGCGCTCGTAGAGCGCGAGGTCGCCCGAGCCAAAGCCGAGCGCCGTGACGTAGTTCACGAGCGCGTCGAGCCAGACGTAGACGACGTGGCCCGGCCGCCCCGGGAACGGCAGCCCCCACGAGATCGACGTGCGCGAGACCGAGAGGTCCTTCAGGCCGGCGGCCACGAAGGAGCGCACTTCGTTGAGGCGCGACTCGGGGTAGACGAACGGCTTGCCGTCGACGCCCTCCTCGTAGAGCTTCAGGAGGCGGTCGCCGTACTTCGAGAGGCGGAAGAAGACGTTCTCTTCCTTCTGGAGCTCGAGCATCGTGCCGTGGACGGGACACTTGCCGTCCACGAGGTCCTTCTCCGGGTAGAACGCCTCGCAGGGCGGGCAGTACCAGCCCTCGTGCGAGGCGGTGTAGAGGTCGCCCGCCGCGTCCAGCCTGCGGATGATCTCCTCGACGCCCTTGCGGTGCCGGGGCTCGGTCGTCCGGATGAAGTCGTCGTTCGCGATCCCGAACGTCTGCCAGAGCTTCTGGAACGTCGGGGCGTGGCGGTCCACGATGACGATCGGAGCGACGCCCTCTTTTTTCGCGACCCTCTCGATGTTCTGGCCGTGCTCGTCCGTGCCCGTGAGCATCCGGACGTCCTCGCCGCGCAGGCGCCAGTAGCGCGCGAGCGTGTCCGTGACGACCGTCGTGTAGAGATGCCCGATGTGGGGCCGGTCGTTTACGTAGTAGATCGGGGTCGTGAAGTAGCGGGACGCCATGAACCGATGAGGATAACCCGCGAGCCGCGTCAGCCGCGCATCGCGGCAACCGCCTCCGCAATGCGGCCGCCGATCGCAAGCGAGGCCGTCGCGGCCGGAGATGGGGCGTTCAGGACGTGGACGATGCGGCCGTGCGGGACGAGAACGAAGTCGTCCTCGAGAGTCCCGTCACGGCGCAGAGCCTGTGCGCGGACTCCCGCACCGCCCGCCACGAGGTCTTCGCTCCGTATCTCCGGCATGAGTTTCTGGAGCGCCTTCACGAATGCGGGCTTCCAGAACGACCGGTAGAGCTCCCCGGCCGCCATGCCGCCGTATTTCGCGAGGAGCTTCCACACGCCGGGATACGCCGCCTCCTCGAGCGCGTCGAACAGGTTGAAGGACGTCTTCCGATAGCCCTCGCGCGCGAGCGCGGTCACTGCGTTCGGGCCGGCCTCGGCGCCGCCGCCCACGAGGCGCGGGAGCTCTTCCTCGTTCGCCGCGACGACGAGCTTGCCGCAGATCTCGTACGGGACCTCGTGCGCGCGGCAGAAGGCGAGGAGGAGCCGGCCGCCCTCGACACAAGTCCGGGCCTTTTCCGAGCCGGGCTTGTAGTAAAGGCCCGAATGGATGACGCCGCTGTTGTGCCCGGTCTGATGGGCGCCGGCCTCGCCCTCTTTCTCGAGGAGGACGACGGAGAGCGACGCGTCCCTCGCGAGCAGTCGCCACGCGGTCGCGAGGCCCACGATGCCTCCTCCGACGACCACCACGTCGTACGTTTTCACGTCGCTCCCTTCAGCGCAGGAGCCCTCGCTCGTGGAAGGACACGGAGCGCCCGAGCCCGACGACGACGTGGTCCTTCACCTCGATGCCGATCTCCTTCCCCGCCGCCACGAAGCGCCTCGTGGTCGCGAGGTCCTCGGGCGACGGCTCGGGATCGCCCGACGGGTGGTTGTGGTACAGGATGACGCCGGCCGCGCCGGCGAGGATCGCCTGACGGAAGAGGGGAGCCGGCGAAACGGCGGCGTGCGTGAGCGTCCCCCGGAAGATCGCCGCGTCCTTGACGAGGCGGTTCTTCGCGTCGAGGAGGAGTCCGCCCATGACCTCCTGGGTCTCGCCCAGAAGCTTCTGCGTCAGATAGGCGCGGACCGACGACGGATCGGAGAGGAGGGACTTCTTTCCAAGTGAGTCGCGCGTGACACGCGCGGCGATCGCAAGCACGGCCTCGATGCGCGTGGCCTTCGCGGCACCCAGCCCCTTCGTCATCGCTCGCAGGTGGTCCGCGCTCCTGCTGAAGAGGCCCGTCAGGCCGCCGTCCCTGAGGAGATCGCGCGCCGTCTCCATCACGGGCCTTCCGGCGGTTCCGGTGCCGAGGACGATGGCCAGGAGCTCGTCGTCGCTCAGGTGCTCCGGGCCCTTTCGAAGCATCTTCTCTCTCGGTCGTTCTTCGGCCGGCGTCTCGGCGAGCAGCCCGACCCTCGGTCCCGGCCGCCGTCTCTTCGCGTCGCTCACGGCATTTCCCTCTCGAGCTCCGCGGCGATCGCGGGCAGGACCTCCGCGGCGCTCGCGCGGAAGACGCCCGCGGCGAGCGGCGCGAACGGCGTCTCTTCGGGGTTGATCTCGAAGACATACGCTCCGCCGCGGGAGGCGAGGAGCGCGAGAGACGACGCAGGGACGACGACCGAGGAGGTTCCGACGACGAAGAAGACCGCGCACTCTTCGGCCGCGCGAGAGGCCGCGTTCCACGTCTCGGGCGACAGCGCCTCGCCGAACCAGACGACGTCCGGCCGGAGGAGAGCGCCGCACGCTCGGCAGCGCGGAAGGGGCGGGATCGCGCCATGCGGGGCGGACTCGCGCCCGCCGCAGGACGTGCAGCGCGCGGCGAGCATGGTGCCGTGAAGCTCGAGAACGTTCTGGCTCCCGGCCGCGACGTGCAACCCGTCAACGTTCTGCGTGACGATCGTCATGCGCGGCAGGACCCGCTCCATGCGAGCCAGCGCGAGGTGGCCTTCGTTCGGCGAGGCGGCCCGCAGTTTCGCGAGGCGCCACGCGTAGAAGCGCCACACGGTCTCGGGATCGCGCGCGAACGCCTCCGGCGTCGCGAGGTCCTCGGACCGGTTGCCCTCCCAGAGGCCTCCCGCTCCCCGGAACGTCGGGAGTCCGCTCTCCGCGGAGATTCCGGCCCCCGTCAGGACGACGAGAGGCCGCCCCGCGAGGAGTTCCGGAAGGAGATCGAGGAGCGGCGTGAGGTCCGGCGCGGTCATGGCAGCGGATGCGGGGCGATGAGACGGTCGAGCGAGCGCGTGAGGAAGTCCGCGGGCACGGCGACCCTCTCCGCGTCGCCCGGGACCCCCGCACGCGCGGTGAGGTTCGTCACCCGCCGCGTGACGGTGGTGTGCGCCGTCAGCGGCTTCGGAGGAGGCTCCGTTCCCGACGGGATGCCGGGCGCCTCCGTGCTCGACGTCGACGTCACGGAGATCTCCACGAAGACGGGAAGGCCGGGTACCTTCGCGAGCTCATGTGCCAGGGTCTCGAGCGCCGGGCCGCGGGCCGGGAGGAGACGCGGAAGCTCGTCCAGCGCGGACGCGGCCTCGGGCCTTTCGACCGACTCGACGACGCCTTGCGCCTCCGTCTTGACACGCGTGATCCGGCCCGCCGACGAAAGAACGACGGTCCACGCCGCTTCCACGCGGAACCGGGAGGTGGGAGTCTCCTGGAAGGGCCGTCCCGATCCGTCCTTGCGGACGGAAGCCGAGACGTCCCGCACCGCCAGAGAGGCGGAACCCGCGTCCGCGACCCGTCCCCGGAAGAGATCGGAGAAGTCCGAATCCGTCGCATGGGCCGCGACCTTCGCCTCCCGGTCGATCAGAACGAGCCCGCCTGGTCCCGCCACGACGGAGGTCGCCGAAGAGCGCGGGAAGGTCCCGTGCGTGAGATCCCACCGGGCCTCTCCCCCGCGCACAACGACCCGCCCCGCCGCGGACATCGTCCGCTCGCCTGCGGGCGTGATGCTTCGCGAGGATTCCGCGAGCTCGTACGTGACGAAGACGGGCGCGGCGCCGGGAACCCCAGGCGTCTTCGCCTGGGGCGTCGCGAGGAGAACGGCGGCGAGAACGAGGGGTCCCGACGGCATCTTCCGGATGATCGCACGCGGCCCTCGGTTGCCCGGGCCGGCCGGGACACGGACAATGCGCACGTGCAGCGCGCGAAGGAGATCTCCGGGATCACGCAGGTGAGCGGTGTCCTCCGTCGCGTGAAGCTCGTCGGCGAGCCGGAAGCGACGGCGTGGGTCGCGCGCACGCTGTCGGCGTCCGGGGTCCTCGCGGAGCGGCACGACGAGCGGGACATCACGGATCCGGCCTTCTTCGAGTACTGGCCCGTCGTCTGGGTGACGCGTCCCGACGCGTTCGGCCGCGGATTCACGCGCGCCCGGCCGGCGCTTCTGGACCTGGCTCCGAAGTGGCCCGCCTGCCTCGTCGTCGTGCCGCCCGGCGTCGAGATCACCGATCAGCTCGTGCGGCGGATCCCGGTCGAGACGTACGAGCTCGTGCGCGAAAAGGACGAGGCGCCGCTCCTCGCGATGCGGCTCGAGAGGCTCCTTCTCCTCCAGCGCCGCCGCTCGGAAGGCCACGAGAACGCCTTCAAGGAGAAGCTGCGCTCGGAGGCGAAACGCAACGACATCCTCGCGTCGATCGCTCTCGCGGCGCGCGACTCGCTCGATCTCGAGGAAGTCCTCGGCGCCGCGAGCTCGCTGCTCGGAACCCGCTTCGCGGCGAACTCGGTCGAGATCTGGTTTTTGAACGAAGACGCCACGTCCTGCACCGTGTTCATGGACTGGCGCGAGGGCGACGCGAATTCGTCCCTCGTCGGCTACGAGCGACCCCTGCCCGACAGCGAGCCGTTCCGGGCGCTCGTGGAGTCGCGCGAGCCCTACGTCGTCGCCGACCGCGCGGAGCTCGACTCGACGTCGCTGGCGTTCAGCGCGCTCGAGGCGCTCGGTGCGAAGAGCCTCGTCGGCATCCCGATTCACCGCGAAGGCGAGCTCATCGGCGTCCTCGGGATGTCGTGGCCCGAGCCCCGGGCGTTCCCGCCCGACGAGATCGTTTTCTTCGGCCGCGTGGCCGACCAGCTCGCCCTCGCGATCCGCGCCGCGCGCCTGTACGGAAACCTGCAGAAGCAGCTCGAGGCGCTCGCCCTCGAGCAGCGGCGGCGCGAGCTCGCGGACCGGGACCGGAGCCGCCTCACGGCGATGCTCGTTCACGACATGAAGAACCCCCTCTCGGCGCTCACGGCCGCGCTGGAGCTCACGCGCGACAAGGAACGCAGGGCGGGCGATGCGCGGCTCGCGAAGATGCTCGACGGCTCGCTCGCGTCCGCGCGGGGGCTCCAGGGGCTCATCGAAGACGCGCTCCTCGTCTATCGCGCGGCGGACGCGCCGGACACCGAGAAGCGTCCGACGGCACCGATCGAGGCGCTCTCCCTGCCGCTCGAGGAAGCGCGCTGGCTCGCGGTCGCGCGCCGCGTGACGGTGGAGACCGACGTGCCGAAGGACCTCCCGCGCGTTCCCCTCGACCCCGCGATGTTCCGGCGGGCCGCCGCGAATCTGCTGGGCAACGCCGTGAAGTTCAGCCCGCCGGGCGGCACCGTGCGCGTCAAGGCGGAGATCGTCCTGGAAGACGGCCGCCCGTTTCTGCGCGTCTCCGTCACGGACGAGGGGCCGGGCTTCCCCGCGGCCGAGAAATCGCGGATCGCGACGCCGTACCTCCGCTTTCAGGGCAGCGAGGCCGTGCCGGGCACCGGCCTCGGGCTCACCGTCGTTCAGAAGGTGCTGCAGGCGCACCGCGGCCGCCTCGACGTTGCGAACAACGAGGGCGGACCCGGCTCGACGTTTACGCTCTGGATCCCAGCCTGATCCGGGGAGGCCCTCAGCGCTCCGGCGCTCTCGACGAGTCGGCGAGGCGCCTCTCGAGCTCCGCGACCCGCTTCTCCAGCCGCTGGATCTCGTTCAAGAGCATCGCGGGTAGCTCGTGGTACATCACGGTCTCGATCTCGCCGTCCTTGTCGCGTGCCACGAGCTCCGGAAGGACCTCGTTCACTTCCTCCGCGATGAGGCCGAACTGCTTCGGGCCGTCCGGCCCATGGGCCTTGTACCGGAACGTCACCGGGCGAAGCTGCATCAGCTTCGCGCTCTCGTCTCCCATGTCGCGAACGTCGTCCTTGAAACGGATTGAGGACGAGGCGGTCCCGAGCTGGCCGTTGGAATCGATGACGACCGGGATCCCGTTCGGGACGGCCGTCGTCACGCCTCGCACGGCGGCGACGAAGAACCTGGTGTGCTGCGGCGTGATCCCGCCGCTGCCCGATCCGATCCGGATCGTGTCGTTCTCGGAGGCGACGCCCGGATTCGCGACGTAGACGTTGTTGCTTCCGCTCGTGAGAAGGGAGCCGGCGACGAAGCCGACCGCCGTGTTCTGGATCCCGTCCGTGTTCAGCTGGAGGGCCTCCCAGCCCAGCGCCGTGTTCTCCTGTCCGCTCGAGGTTCTCCAGCCGGCGAAGTAACCGACAGCCGTGTTCGCCGGGCCCTGTGTGAGGAAGTTGAGGGCGGCGGTCCCGACGCCCACGTTGCCGCTCGCAGTCCCGAGCCCCAGCGAGAAGTTGCCCGCTTCGAGCCCGAGGAACGTGTTCTGTCCGCCATAGGCGTGGAGAAACGGGATTCCACTGAACTGGACGTACCCTGCGCTCCCCGTCAGATTGATCCACTTAGCTGCAAAGGCCCCGTTTGCGTCGCGCGAGACGATCGTGTTTGCCGTGTCCAAGTACGTCGCGTTCGACGTCACGGTCACCGCGCCCGCCGACGGCGACGCGGAGATGCCGTTCGTGCCGGCGAGCGTCGTGACAGTCAGGGGCGGCGCGATCGTCAGCGTGTTGCCGGACGGGGTGATCGTCAGACCGGCAGTGCCCGCCAGCGTCACGTTCCCGGCGAGCGCGTTCAGGCTGCTGACGCTCGGAACCGCCGCATAGTAGCCGTTCGTGTCGAGGATGACGTCGCCACCCGAGACGCCGAGCGCCATCGAGATCCCGCCGGAGACGCTCAGGGGGACGACGGCCGCGTTCACGATGACGTCGCCTCCGAGGTAATTCAGGGTCGAGACGGGAGGAAACGCTCCGCCCTCGGGGTAGAGGGTCAGGAATCCCGGGCCCGTCGGATGAACGACCGTGGCGTTGAGAGAGACCGCCTGCGCGTTCGCCGGAACGTTGCAG
>JBBQRP010000036.1:0-26293 GCA_038214715.1 Thermoanaerobaculia bacterium
GCGGCGCCGGGATAGATCGCCCGCAGCGTGCCGATGCGCGTGCCGTCCGACGGGAGCGGCAGCCCCGCCGACTTCAGGAACGCGATCGCGTCCGCGATGACGCGGACCTCGCCGGGCTGGAGCGTGACGCTCGCGTAGCCCGAGCCCCCGCCTGCGGAGCCCGTGTACTGGAGGAGGACCGTCGTCGGCGCCGCCGCCCGCGAGATGAGCGTCAGCTCCGTCGTGTAGTGCGCGCCGCCCGCGCCGACGACGTCGAGGACGACGGGCAGGAGGAGCTCGGGCCCCGTCGCGACGCTGCCCTGCGGCACGCGGACGTTGACGGTCCGTGTGGCCGTCGCGGAGAGTCCCGCCTGGTCGGTCACTTTGAAGGTCACGGTGTAGGTCCCCGGCACCGCGAAGGCGTGCGAGACGCTCGAGCCGGTTGCGGTGAGGCCGTCGCCGAAATCCCACGCCGTGGTCAGGAGGTCACCCGCATCCGGGTCCGTCGCCACGCCGTGGAACGCCGAGGCGACTCCCGCGTCGAGCGTCGGGGCGGAGGCCGGCACGTCGATCGCCGCCGTCGGCGGCTGGTCGGGCGGAAGTGCGACGAGCGAGATCTCCCACATTCCGCGCCCGTACGTCGCGACGCGCATCTTCGAGCCGTCGGGGAGGATCGCAATCCGCCGCGTCCAGACGTTCGGCAGCCCGGTCCCGAAGCGCTGCCAGGTCGCGCCCCCGTCGCCCGTGCGGTAGACGCCCACGTAGGTCACGGCGTAGAGGACGTTGCGGTCGTTCGGATCCTGCTCGACCTGCGTCACCGGGACGTCGGGGAGTCCGTTCGGCTGGCCCGTGCGGGAAATCGCGGTCCAGGTCTTCCCGCCGTCCGTGGACGCGAACACGCGCTCGATCCCCACGTCGGCCCGCAGGCTCGCCCCGAAGATTCGGCTCGGATCGGCCCGGTCGAATCTAACGCACGCGAGGCCCACGACGGGCGTGGCGCCGACCCTCGTCCAGTTGCTCCCCCCGTCCGTTGACACGAGGACGCCGCCTCCATCGATGCTCATGACCATCCGGGACGCATCGCCCGGGAAGAAGGCGAAGTCGTGGATCAGGGTCGTCCCCGGGATGACGCTGGAGCGCTGCGTCCACGTCGCGCCCCCGTCCGGCGAGTCGTAGAGCTTCAACGTCGTCGCGGTGTAGAGATGCTGGGGGGCGGAGGGATGGGCGCGCAGGACGGGATACGCCGTGACCGAGTCCAGGGGCCCCGTCGTCGTGATCGACGAACGCAGCCACGTGGACCCGCCGTCCGTCGTTCGGTAGTAGACGTTGTTTTGCAAGCTCCCGATGATCGACGCCGGATTGGCCGGGTGAATCGCGCACTCGTTCCCGTCTCCGCCGAACACCTTGACCCACGATCCGCCGCCCTTCGTCAGGATCGTCCCGTTGTCCTGCGTTCCGCCCGCCACCTGCTCCGGCGCGGCCGGCGTCTGACAGACCGTGTTGAACTGGAGCGACACGATGCCCTTGTTCAGATCGCGGATGGACGCGCCCCCGTCCGACGTCGAGAGGATTCCGCCGTCGTTTCCGATGTAGAGCGTCGAGCCGTCGGGGGCCCACGCGTGGAACTGCTGGTCGGGGTGGACGAACGGGACTGACGCATCGGACGTGTAGTACTGGCTCACGCGCCGCCACGTCGTGCCTCCGTCCGAAGAGCGGCCGAGATCGATGCCGCCCACCCAGACGGCGTTCGAGTCGCGCGGATCCACGCTGATCACGCTGTCGTAGTCCATCTGGGCGGACGTGCTGAACTGTAGGATCGGGGTCAGGGCCGACGCGGCGCCGAGAGCCGTCCACGTCTCTCCCGCGTCCTGGGACTTGGCGACGTCATAGAGCAGTCCGGCCGCTCCGGTGGCGGCGGTGGCGCACCCGTTCGAATCGACCGACGACCGCGAGATGAGGGCGTAGAGCACGTTCGGCGCGGACGGCGCGAACGCGAGCTCGATGCGCGAGCGCTTGACCTGCGGGTCACCGCCCGGGAGATTGTGCTTCTCGATCCACGTCGCGCCTCCGTCCGTCGATTTGAAGAGGCGCCCCGGCATCACGGGATGCAGGGAATCCAGCGGGGCGCAGACGCCGCCCTGGAAGGCCTCGCCGGCCAGGAACGCCGATGTAAACGTCGACGCGAGAAGGACCGACGGGCTGCCCGGCTGCTGCGCGAGGCCGGTCGCCCACGCACCTCCCGTGTCGAGCGGCCTCGTCCACGTGTCCCCGCCGTTCGTGGACCGGGAGAGTCCCTTCTCCGTCCCCGCGAGGATCGTCTTCGCGTCCGTGGGGCTCACCCAGAGGAACCAGAACTCGCCGCCCGGAGAGGAGGCCGTGAGCTTCCATGTGTCGCCGCCGTCCGACGAAACGAGAAGACCGGGACCCGGCGGGTTGCCCCCGAGCGACTGACGGCCGGAGCCGCACCCCGCGTAGACCGTCCTCGGGTCCGACGGCGCGATGGCAATCGCGCCGATCGCGGTCGTTCCGACGTCGTCCGTGAGCGGCGCCCACGTGCTGCCCCCGTCTTTCGTTCGCCAGACCCCGCCGCCGGCCGGCCCCACGAAGACCGTCCGCGGGTCAGTCGGGTGAATCGCGATTGCATTGACGAGCCCCGAGTCGCTCGGCGCCTCAGTCCTGATGCCGGCTCCCGTCGGGCTGGGGGGAGCGTATGTCGGCCCAAGCGACACCCACGCCGGGCCTAAGGCGAGCGGATCGCGCCTCGCGCGCTCCCTTTCCCGCACCTTCGCTCCCACGGCCATCGCGCGACGGAACATCTCGTTTTGTGAAACGCCGAAGCGCTTCTGGAAGTCCTGCTCCCGTTTCCACGCGCGCTCGGCACGCTCCTCGAACTCGCCGCGTCCCTTTCTTCCCGGCTCCTCCGTATCGTTCCCGGCGGCAGGGGCAGCAGCGGCCGCGATGGCGAACACAAAGACGAGAGCGGAGGATCGCCCGTTCATGGCTTTGCGGGAAGTCTCCCACGCCGCCCGCGAGCCCTCAACCGTTGCCTCCCCGGAACGTTAGGATCCCTGCGGATGGACGAGACCCCCGCGCCCCTCGCCGCCGCCCTGCGGTCGGTGGCAGATTCGGAGCGCGTCCTCACGCGCGCGATCGACCGGATCGCGTGGGCGTCGGACGCGAGCTTCTACCGCCTCGTCCCGCTTGCCGTCGTCCACGCGAAGAGCGCGGACGAGATCCGCGGCCTCTTCGCCGTCTCGCATGCACACGGCGTTCCGCTCGTCTTCCGCGCCGCGGGAACGAGCCTGTCCGGTCAATCCGTCACGGACGGCGTTCTCGTCGAGATCGCGCGCGGATTCCGGACGCTTTCCGTCGAGGCGGACGGCGCGCTCCTCCGCGTCCAGCCGGGAGTGATCGGCGCCCACGCGAACCGCGCGCTCCGGCCGTTCGGACGGAAGATCGGGCCGGACCCGGCCTCGATCGCGACCTGTACGCTCGGCGGCATCATTTCGAACAACGCGAGCGGGATGTGCTGCGGCGTCACGCAGAACGCCTACCACACGCTCGAGTCCCTCACGTTCGTCCTCCCATCGGGCACGTCGATCGACACGGCGCTTCCGGACGCCGACGACGTCCTCCGCGCGAGGGAACCCGCGCTCTGGCAGGGCCTCCTGGACCTGCGCGCCGGGATCGTCGCTCACGCGCCGCTCGCCGCGCGCATCCGGGCGAAGTACCGCACGAAGAACACGACGGGTTACTCGATCAACGCGTTTCTCGACCACGAGCGCCCGGTCGACATCTTCGCCCGCCTTCTCGCGGGCTCGGAGGGGACGCTCGCGTTCGTCTCGGAGGCAGTGCTCCGGACCGTCCCGGATCTTCCCGTGAAGGTCACGGGGCTGCTCCTCTTCGCGGATCTCCACGCGGCCTGCGCCGCGATCGTGCCCCTCAACGGCGCGGGCGCGAGGGCACTCGAGGTGATGGACCGCGCCGCCCTGCGTTCCGTGGAGTCCGAGCCCGGAGTCCCCGCGGCGCTCCTCGGCCTTCCGCCCGGCTCCGCGGGACTCCTCGTGGAGTTCCAGGCGGCCGACGAAAGCGAGCGCGAGAGCCTGGGCCGCGTCGCGGCGGCCTCTGTGCAGGGGCTCGCGCTCGTCGAGCCGGCGCGGTTCACGCACGATGCGGGCGAGCAGGCCCGGCTCTGGCGCGTGCGGCAGGGCATGTTTCCGTCCGTCGGGGCCGTGCGGAAGTCCGGAACGACCGTCATCATCGAGGACGTCGCCTTCCCGGCCGATCGTCTCGCGGACGCGGCGACGGATCTGACCGCGCTCTTCGCGAAGCACGGCTACGCAGACGCGATCATCTTCGGCCACGCGCGCGACGGGAACCTCCACTTCGTCCTCTCGCAGTCGTTCCGGGAGAAGCGAGCCGTCGACCAGTACGCGCGTTTCATCGACGACGTCGTAAGGCTCGTCGTCGAACGGTACGACGGCGCCCTGAAGGCCGAGCACGGCACCGGGCGGAACATGGCGCCCTTCGTCGAGACGGAGTGGGGGCCCGAGGCGTACGCCGTCATGAAGCGGGTCAAGGAGCTCGCGGATCCCACGGGCCTCCTGAATCCCGGCGTCCTCGTGAACGGCGATCCGCGCGCGCACCTCGCGAACCTCAAGGCGCTTCCGTCCGTCGAGGACGAAATCGACCGCTGCATCGAATGCGGTTTCTGCGAGCCGCTCTGCCCGAGCCGCGATCTCACGCTCACGCCGCGCCAGAGAATTGTCGTGCGCCGCGAGCTCGCGCGGCTCGAGGAGACGCGGAGCGACCCCGCGCTCCGCACCGCCCTCGAGGCCGACTTCCCCTACGAGGCGCTCGACACGTGCGCGGTCGACGGCCTCTGCGCCACGGCCTGTCCCGTGAGGATCGACACGGGTCAGCTCACGAAGCGCCTGCGCGCCGCGCGTCACCGCGCCCCCGCGCGGCGCGCCGCCGTGCTCGCCGCGCGCCATTTCGGTCTCGTCGAGCCTATGCTCCGCGCGGGCTTGCGCGCCGGACACGTCGTCCAATCGCTTTTCGGTGCGAGCGCAATGGCGGCCCTCACGAAAGCGCTTCGCGCGGTCTCTGGCGGGCCCCTCCCGCAATGGAGCGCCGAGATGCCGCGGGCCGCACGGACGCCGCGCGTGGCAACGTCCGCCGAGGGTGCGCAGGCGGTCTACTTTCCGTCCTGCCTCTCGCGAACGATGGGGCCCGAAGCCGGGGACGACGACACCCCGCACCTCATCGACACGCTGGTCGTCCTCGCGAGGCGCGCGGGCGTCGCCGTGCACGTGCCGCCCGACGTGACCGGTACGTGCTGCGGAGTCCCGTTCTCCTCGAAGGGCTACGCCGAAGCCCACGCGATCGCCGCGAACCGGGCGATCGCGAACCTCTGGCGCTGGTCGGACGGCGGCCGCCTGCCCGTCGTCGTGGACACGAGCCCCTGCACGTTCGGGTTTCGGTGTTCAAGAGAAGCCCTGACGGAGGAGAACCAGACCCGCTTCGACGCTCTCACGATCCTCGATGCCGTCGTGTTCGTCCACGACGCCCTGCTCCCGAAGCTCTCCGTGACGAGGAAGGAGCCTTCGGCCGTCCTCCACCCGGTGTGCTCGCTCGTGAAGATGGGACTCGTCCCGAAGCTCGAGGCCCTCGCGCGCGCCTGCGCCGAGACGGCGACGATCCCGACCGACGCGGGCTGCTGCGGCTTCGCGGGTGACCGTGGCTTCCTCGTCCCCGAGCTGACGGCGTCGGCGACGCGCCTCGAAGCCGCCGAGGTAAAGGCAGCCGGGGCCGCGGGACACTGGTCGTCCAGCCGCACGTGCGAGGCGGGTCTCTCGCGCGCGACGGGCGAGCGCTACCGCTCGTTCGTCCACCTCGTCGAGCGCGCGACGCGTCCATAATCGCCGCGTGCGGGTCGCCCTCCTCCAGATGGACCTCGCCTGGGAGGACTGGAAGACGAACCACGCGCGCGCGGCGAAGCTCCTGAAGCGCGCGGCGGACGACGGCGCGAGTCTCGCGCTCCTGCCCGAGATGTTCGCGACGGGCTTCTCGATGGAGGGCGCGAAGATCGCGCAGGCGCCCGGCGGCCCGAGCGAGCAATGGCTGCGCGGGATGGCGCGCGGCCTCGGCCTCCACCTGATCGCGGGCCTCGCCGAGACGTGCGACGCCGCCGGCGCGCCGTCGCCTCTCCCGTGCAACAACGCGCTCTGGGTGACGCCCGAAGCGGAGATCTCGCGCTACACGAAGCTGCACCCGTTCTCGTTCGCGGGCGAGGACGCGCAGTTCGCGAAGGGCGACAGGGTCGCCACGTGGACGATCGAGGGCGTGCGCGTCACGCCCCAGATCTGCTACGACCTGCGCTTCCCCGAGCCGTTCCGCCTCGCGGCGGAGGGGACCGACCTTTTCGCGGTCGTCGCGAACTGGCCCGAGAGGCGGCGCGCACACTGGCGGCTCCTCCTGAAGGCGCGGGCGATCGAGAACCTCTGCTACGTCGCGGGCGTGAACCGAGTCGGCGAGGACGGCAAGGGGAACAGGCACCTCGGCGACTCGTCCGTGACCTCCCCGTGGGGCGAGACGCTCGCGAGCGCAGCGGAGAACGAGACCGTTCTCGTCGTCGACGTCGATCCCGCGAGGGTCGCGGACGCCCGCGCGAAGTTCCCGGCGCTCGAGGACCGGCGCAACGGGTACGCACTCTGACGCATCGGTTCTCCCGGGTGCGGCTCGGGAGAGACAATGACGGCATGCTGAGATCCGACGCCGCGCTCCGCGCCCATCTTTCTCTCGCTCTCTCCTGGGAGAGCGCCCACCTCACGCTCGAGAACTCCGTGAAGGGCCTGCCCGCGAGCCTTCGCGGGAAGAGGCCGAAGGGGCTCCCGCACTCTCCGTGGGAGCTCCTCGAGCACGTCCGCCTCGCGCAGAACGACCTCCTCGATTTCTGCCGCGACCCCGACTACCTCGAAGGCGACTGGCCGGCCGCGTACTGGCCGAAGAGCCCGGCGCCGCCGTCGCCTGGCGCGTGGAAGACGAGCCTCGACGCAATCGCGCGGGACCGGAGGGAGTTTCAGGCGTTCGTGAAGAAGACGCCCGACCTCTTCGCGAGGATCCCGGGACACGGAGACAAGACGATTCTGCGCTCCGTGCTCCTCGCGATCGACCACACCTCGTACCACGTGGGCCAGCTCCTCACGGTCTGCAGGCTTCTCGCGGCCTGACGACGCCCGGAGTCAGCCCGGCTCTTTCTCCATCGCGTCCACGAGGGCGGCGTACTTCTTCATCGCGTCGTCCTTCGAGAGGCCCTTCCGCTTCGACCACGCCTCGAACTTCGCGCGGCCCTTGAGGTCGAGCATTCCCGGCCGGGATCCCGAAACGTCCCCTTCCGTCGCCTGCTTGTAGAACGCGTAGAGGTCGAGAAGCCGGTCGTTCGACGGGCGATTCGCGAGCTTTTCGACACGCGCCTTCGCGTCGTTGAATTTGTCCTCGGCGGACGAGCCCTTCTTGGCGGCCATGGTGTCTCCTTCGATCTTGAGGCCGATGATAACGGGCCGAGGGCCTAACAACGCGCCGCAGCGGGCTCGCTACGCTAGCCGCTGAGTTTGATATCGTTAAACGTTCAATTCAAAAAGATCGCGTCACGCTACAACCACGGTAGCGAGGCGACTGGAGAGGACAAGACACTTGGCAAACATTCTGATTACGGGCACCAGTAGCGGTATAGGCTTTGCGACGGCGCTGGCGTTCGGCCGAGCGGGCCACAAGGTCGCAGCGACGATGCGCGACCCGGCCAAGGCACCCGCACTTGCAAAGGTTGCTGGCGACGAGAACCTGACGATTGCTGCCTACATGATGGATGTCGATGACGACCAGTCCGTGAGAGACGCCGTCGGGCGCATTGCGCAGGAGACGGGACCAATCGAAGTGCTCGTCAACAACGCGGGCATCGAGCGGATGGGTTCTGTCGAGGAGCTTCCGCTCGCGGACTTCCGTTCCGTCATGGAGACCAACTATTTCGGGACGATTCGCTGCATTCAGGCCGTGCTGCCAGCCATGCGACGTCGTCGAAGCGGCTGCATCATCAACGTGGCATCCATCGGCGGACAGATCGCCGTGTCACCGCAGGGGGCTTACGCAGCGTCCAAATTCGCCGTGGAGGCGCTCAGCGAATGCCTGGCCCAGGAGGCCAAGCCGTTCAACATCCGTGTTGCGATTGTCGAGCCAGGCATCGTCGACACGCCGATGGCCAAGCGCATCAGCGGCCCGCAAGGCGCCTCCCACTATCCTCAGCGGAATCGCATGGCCGCGTTCTACATCAGCGTGTTGAAGAGCCCAGCGTTGCCGTCTCTGGTGGCGGAGAGAGTTCTTGAGATCGCCATCAGCGACACCTGGCAGCTCCGACATCCAGTGGGACCGGACGCCGTGCCATTTCTCACCTGGCGCAAGGCGATGACCGACGAGGAGTGGGTGGCTTGGGGATCGCTCGACGACGATGCTTGGTACGCCCGGGTCAAGGCAGAGTTCGGGATCGATGCCCGTCCGCAGGTTTGACCGTCCGGGCGTTGACCTCTAGCCTCCGAATGCAGCCGACCCGCCGCGAGTCGCTTGGCGGCGCGCGGCTGCTTCGCCATCGTTAGGCGCTGATATCGCAGCCATGGGACTTTTGACCTTCAGCATAAACATCACTCTCGACGGCTAGACGACCTCGATCGGAATCGCGAGGTCGAGGATCGCCTCGGGCCGGCAGGCGCCGCCCCCGCACGCGCGGTAGCGCGCGTGGATCGTGATCTCTTTCTTTCCCTTCGGGGCGTTCGGAGAGAGGGTGAAAGAGAGACTTGCTTCGAAGGTCCCCTGCCGGCCGGAGACGACGTCGCCACTCATGCCTTCGATACGTTCGGGTGGCGGAAGAGGGATTTCTTCGAACGTGAATCCGGAGCCCCCTGATGCTTCGATGCGCAGGCTGTCGGGCTCTTGAAGGTGCCAGCCGGGGAAAACGGAGAACCTGAGAAGCAGAGCGCCGCGGCCGCCGCGGACGATCTTCGGCTCGACGGCCGCTGCCTCGACGCGCAGCGCCGCCTCCCCTGGCTCGTCCCTCCTCACACTCGAAGAAACTCCCAATCCGAATCTGTCTTCGAACTCGTACAGCGTCTCCAGCGCGAAGTACCAGGACTCCGTTCCGTGCGGCGAACGCGCCATGAGCCAGGCGACCTCGTCGACGGCGTCCTTCGCCTCGCGGGCGAGCTCCGCGTCGCCCGTCTTCAGCGCGAGACGCGCGAGCGCCCATGCGGCGGAGCCCGACGACGAGGGTGTCGCCTTGTCGAAGAGGTCGCGCGCCTTCACGAGGAGCTCCTCGTTTCCGTCGCCCGAGAACGTGAATCCGGGCTCGTTCTTCCTTCGAAAGCGCTCGCGCATCGAGGCCGTGCATGCGATCGCCTCGTCGCGCCACACACCCGGCCCCCCTTCGTCGTCTCCTTCGGCGAGATCGAGGAGCGCGTGCACGAGGAACGCCTCGTCTTCGAGGAATGCGGGAATCTTCGCGCTCCCGTCCTTCCACGTGCGCTGCAGGCGCCCCCCGGAGTCCCGGCAATCCTCGAGGAGGAAACGCGCTCCCGCGCGGGCCGCGTCGAGCACGTGGACGTCGTTCAGGATGCGCCCCGCGATCGCGAGACCCGACACGGCGAGCGAAATCCACCCCGCGACGCGCTTGTCGTCGAGGGCGGGGGGAACTCGCTTCATTCGGGCGGCAAGGAGCCGAGCACGAAGAGGCGCGAGCCGGGATTCGGAGTCAGGAGGAATTTTCTTTGAAAGATGAAGAATGCTGGCGCCGGTACGGCGGCCCGAGGCTTCCTCTGAAAAATTGCCGCCCTCCCGAACTCCATACCATTCGCAGAAATCTTTTCCGTCTTTCTCTCCGAGAATCGCTTTGATTTCGCCCGGGTCCCAGACGAAATATTTTCCCTCTTCCCCCTCTGAATCCGCGTCCGTCGAAGCGTAGAAGCCGCCCTCCGGCCCCCGCATCTCGCGCAGGAGGTAGTCGGCCGTCTCGCGGGTTACCTGACGAAAGAGCTCGTTTCCCGTGAGGGCGTAGCCGCGCGCGTACATCCCGAGGAGCTGTGCATTGTCGGTGAGCATCTTCTCGAAGTGCGGGAGGAGCCACTGCGCGTCCGTGGAATAGCGGTGGAAGCCGCCGCCGAGATGGTCGCGGATGCCGCCCAAGGCCATGGCCTCGAGCGTCGCCTCGGCCATCGCGAGCGCCGCCGCGTCGCCCTCGGCGCCGCGCCGGAGCAGCCACCCGATCGCCAGATGGGGAGGGAACTTCGGTGCGTCGCCGAATCCGCCGTTCTCGGGATCGAAGAGCCGGGTGAGTTCACTCCCGAGAACGGCGAGCGTCGCGGGTGTGAGCGTTTCGGAAGCGCCTCCTCCCGGCAGGCCCGCGGCCTTCGAAACCGCGTCCGCGATCTCCGTCGCGCCGTCCTCGAGATCCTTCCGCCTTCCGCTCCACGCGGACGAGAGGCGCCCGAGGAGCGTGAGGAATCCCGGACGCCCGTGCCGGTCCTCGGGGGGGAAATACGTGCCGGCGAAAAAGGGCCGGCGATCGGGCAGGAGAAATGCCGACAGCGGCCAGCCTCCGCGGCCCGATGTCACCTGAACGGCCGTCATGTAGACGTCGTCGACGTCCGGCCGCTCCTCCCGGTCGACCTTGATGCTCACGAAGTTCGCATTCAGGAAGCGCGCGATCGTGTCGTTCTCGAACGACTCCTTCTCCATCACGTGGCACCAGTGGCAGGACGAGTACCCGATCGAAAGAAAGACGGGGCGATCCTCGCGCCGCGCCTTCTCGAAGGCCTCGTCTCCCCACGGATACCAGTCGACGGGGTTGTGGGCGTGCTGACGGAGATAAGGAGAGGACTCGAGAGCGAGCCTGTTCGGCATCGTCGTAGCATCTCATCATGCGCAAGGCCGACTATGGCGTGGACGCCCCCGGCGTCATCCGGAATCTCTTCGTGATCGGGGGGCTCCTGCTCGCCGGCCTCGTCTTCGGGCCCGCGAGCGTGGGGCCGTTCCGCATCGGCGGGACCGACGTGACCTTCGAGCTGCGCGGCCTGTTCGCCGGCCCCGCCATCGGCTGCCTCCTCGGCGGCGCGCTCATGATCCTGTACTCGGAGGTCGGGAAGTTCCGGCAGCGCAACCGCATGCTCGCGATGATCGACTGGACGGGCTCGGAGAACGTCCTCGACGTCGGAACCGGGCGCGGGCTCCTCGCGATCGGCGCGGCCAAAAGGCTCACGCGGGGACGGGTCGTAGGAATCGACATCTGGAACGCGTCCGATCTCACCGGAAATACCGCCGACAACTTCCTCGCGAACGCCGAGCTGGAAGGCGTCGCCGAGCGCGTCGAGGTCCGGAACGCCGACGCCCGCCGCATGCCGTTTCCCGACGGGTCATTCGACGTCGTTCTCTCGAACGTCTGTCTCCACAACATACCGGACGCGAAGGGCCGCGCGGAGGCTTGCCGCGAGATCGGGCGGGTGCTCAGGCCCGGGGGGGTCGCCCTCGTCTCGGACTTCAAGGACACCGCGCTCTACGCGGCCGCCTTTCGCGAGGCGGACTTCCGCGTCGAACGGTCTCCGCTCGGACTCTTCGACACGTTCCCGCCGATGCGCATCGTGACCGCGCGGAAGCTGCAGGCCTGACGCGCCCGCCCGGGGCGTCTCCGGTCAGTTCTCGCGAGGAGCCGCGTTCCCTGGCGCCCACGATCTGCGCAAGGCAATAAACAAGCCCGAAAGCTTACGGCACGGCGAGGTCCGCGGCGCTAGACTCCCCATACATGAGGCTGGTCACGTTCCTTCCCGCGGAGAGCGACGCATCGACCTCGGGAGTCTTCGCGGTGCAGCGGCCTCGCCTCGGGGCCGTCGTCGGCGAAGACCGGATCCTCGAGTTCGCGAGGGCGGACGCGGCGTTCGCGAAGCTCGGCATCCTGGACCTTCTCGAAAGGATCGGGGAGCTGCTCCCGCGGGCCCGGTCCCTCGAGGCGATGGCCTCGGAGCTGCCCCGCGAGGCGTTTCATTCCGAACAGGCGGTCACCCTTCTCGCCCCCCTGCCGCGGCCCGTGTCGATCCGCGACGGGTACGCGTTCCGCCAGCACGTCGAGACGGCGCGCCGGAACCGCGGGCTCGCCATGATTCCCGAGTTCGACGCCTTTCCCGTCTTCTACTTCACGAACGCGCTCGCCGTGATCGGGCCGGGGGAGCTGCGCGTCGGTCGGAGCCGGCTCGACCGTCTCGACTTCGAGCTCGAGGCGTTCTGCGTCATCGGGAAGAGGATCACGAACCCGACCCTCGCCGAGGCGGACGACGCGATCGCGGGATACGGAGTCATGAACGACTTCTCGGCCCGCACGCTCCAGATGGAGGAGATGAAGCTCAACCTCGGCCCCGCCAAGGGAAAAGACTTCGCGACGGCACTCGGGCCCTGGCTCGTCACAAAAGACGAGCTGGCGGGCAGGCTTAGCTCCTCCCCGAAGGGCAACGTCCTCCACGCGAAGATGGAAGCGACCGTGAATCACGTCCCCGTCTCGCACGGCGATCTCTCCGCGATGAGCTGGACGTTCGCCGAGATCGTCCAGCGCGCCGCCGACGGCGTCACGCTCGAGCCGGGAGAGGTCATCGGCTCGGGAACGGTCGGGACGGGCTGCTTCCTCGAGTTGAACGGCTCGAGGGTCACGCACGACCAGTGGCTCAAGCCCCGCGACGTCGTGAGCCTCACGATCGAGGGCCTCGGGACGCTCACGAACACGATCGTCGAAGATCCGACGAAGTGACGTGGCGGACGACCTCTTTTCTCTCTACGCTTACAACACGTGGGCGAACGCGCGGGTCCTCGAGACCCTGCGGGCCGTTTCCGGAGCCGACTACGTCAAGGAACAGGGCGGAGGCTGGCCGTCGCTTCGCGAGACGTTCGTCCACATCGCGGGGGCGACGGACGCATGGGCCGAACGGTTCCTCGGTCGCGACGCGACCCGGCTCGCGACCGTCGAGGAGCTTCCGGCGCTCGAAGACGCGGCCCGCGTCCTCCTCGCCGCCGAGGCGAAGCACGCGAAGCTGCTGCCAACATTCGACGCCGCACGCCTCGCGTCCCCGTTTACGTGGAAGAACCTGAAGGGCGAAGAGAGGACGGCGACGTTCGGCGTCGTCGTGCGACACGTCGTGAATCACCAGACCTATCATCGCGGGCAGGTGTCGGCGATGGTGCGCCGGCTCGGACTCGCGCCAAAGTCGACAGACATGGTCGTATGGGGAATCGAAGTCTTCCGGCAGCCGGGCGGGCCCTCGACTTAGAATCCAGGCAGATTGGCCAGCCTCGCCTCGACGTTCGCCGACCGCTGGCTTCGCCGCGGCATCATTACGGGTCTCGGCCTCGGCTTCACCATCCCCTACTTCCGGCTTCTGAACCGCGTCAAGGCGACGGGCGACCGCGTCCTCGACACCCTCCCGCGCCGGAACGTCCTCTTCCTCTCTAACCACATGACGTACTTCATGGAAGCGTTCGCCTTCTTCGACCTCGTCTACGTGCGGCATCACCTGCCCCTCGAGGATCCCTTCCTGCGTTTCTCCGCCGCGACCGAGACCATGGCGAAGAACCCCCTGACGCAGCTCTTCACGAAGGCGGGCGGCGTGACGTTCCGACGGAGCTTTCGCGAGGGCGGCAGGGACGTGAAACGCGGCGCGGACTTCGAGGGCATCGCGAAAGTCGAGGGGGCCATCGCGGACGGATGGCTGCTTCACTTCCCCGCCGGCACGACGCTGAAGGGCGCGCCTCTCAGGCCGGGGGTCGCCCAGCTCCTCCACCGCACGAAGGCCGTGGCGGTACCCGTGCGCGTCGACGGCTTCCGCGAGCTCCTTCTCTACAAGCAGCTCCCGGGGAGGATCCTCCGGAAGTGCCATCTGAAGATCCACCCGCCAATGGACCTCGAGGGATTTTACGCGGCGCCGTACGACCGGGAGGCCGGAGCGTCGGTCGTCGAGAGGCTGTCCGCGATCATCGGCGATCCCGCCTGAAACTCCGGGGTCCGGCACCTCTGAAGATGGGTAAAGTCGCACCGTGAACGTTCTCGGCTTCACGCTCCTCCTCTTCGCGGGGGCCGGATGCGCCGGCCTCGTCGGCGCCCTGACGGGGCTCGGCGGCGGCGTCGTCCTCGTCCCGCTCCTCACGCTCGGCCTCGGCGTCGACATCAAGTACGCGATCGGCACCGCCCTCGTCGCCGTGATCGCGACGTCGAGCGGTGCCGCGTCCGCTTACGTGCGGGAGGGCTTCTCGAACGTCCGGATCGGCCTCTTCTTCGAGGTCGCGACGACGGCGGGCGCCCTCGGCGGCGCCTTCCTCGCATCGCGGACCCCGACGTCCGCGATCGCGGTCATCTTCGGGGCCGTTCTCCTCGGCTCGACGGCGCTCTCGTGGGCGGCGCCTCCGGCCGCACCGGACGGCCGGCCCCCGAACGCGCTCGCGACGCGGCTCCGCCTGAACGGCTCCTATCCGTCGCTGCACGGCGAGCAGGCGTACTTCCCGCGCCGCATCCCCGGCGCGTGGCTCCTCATGGTCGTCGCCGGCGCCGCCTCGGGCCTCCTCGGGATCGGATCGGGAGCGCTCAAGGTCCTCTCGATGGACACGGTGCTCGGCCTTCCCTACAAGGTCTCGACGACGACCAGCAACTTCATGATCGGGGTGACAGCCGCCGCGAGCGCGGGCGTCTACCTCTCCCGGGGGTACATCGATCCCGCCCTCGCCGCTCCCGTCGTTCTCGGCGTCCTCGCGGGCTCGGCCCTCGGCGCACGGATCCTCGCGGCCACGCGCTCGAACGTCCTGCGCACCGTCTTCACCGCCGTCGTCCTCGTCATGGGAATCCAGATGATCGTGCATGGCCTCCGGGGCGCCCTGTGACGGCGGGCCGAGGAGAGCTCCGCCTCGCGCGCGAAGTGGGCGGGATCCTGCGCCTCGGCGTCGTCCTGTCGGGCGCGATGATCGTCCTCGGCCTCGTGCCGTATCTCGTCTCGGAGGGCGGGCGCCGAGCCGACTTTCACGTCTTCCGTGGCGAGCCCACCGCGTTTCGCACGCTCGGCGGCGTCGTTGTCGACGCAGCACATGCCGACCCGCGCGGGATCATGCAGCTCGGCGTCCTGCTCCTCGTCGCGACGCCGGTCGCGCGCGTGGCCCTGTGTCTCGTGGAATTCGCGCGCGCGAAGGATCGCCTCTACGTCGGCGTGACGCTCCTCGTCCTCGCCGCGCTCTCGTGGGGACTCTTCGGAGCGGGTTGACGCGCGCGGTCAGACGACCGTCAGCGTGAACGCGGGCGGCTCGAGCACGTGCTTCTTGACCGCGCACTGATCCACGGCCCGGCCGATCGCCGCGCGGTATTTCTCCGGGAAGCCCGCAGGAAGCGTCAGCGTGACGCCGATCGACGCGAGACGCTTCTTCTCCAGGTCCCTGACGGGCTCGAGCGAGAGGCCGAGCCCTTCGGTCGCGATCCCGCGCTCCTCGCAGAAGTGCACGGCGTAAAAGCCCATGCACGTCGCGATCGACGCGAGGAAGAGGTCGAACGGCGTCGGGGCCGAACCGGAACCGAGTGGCACCGCCTGATCCGTCTTCACGGTGAACCCCCTCACCGTCGCGTCGACGGCGGTGCCGCCCGGGAACGAGACGGCGATCGTCACGCAGCTTCCCCCGCGCAGCACGGCGCCTTCGCGGCCGGGAGAGCGCCCTTCAGGCCGGCCTTGCGCAGGATCGCCATCATCGGACACCACTTCGAGAATCCGCTCTGGAGAAGGTTGGCCCCCACGAAGGCCGTGAAGAGGAGGAAGGCGGGGTGAACCCAGTACCCGAGGGCGACGGAAACCAGGACGAAGAGCCCGGCGATGGAACGAAGGGCGTCGTGGAGGGTCATGTGATTTTCTCCTCGTCGACCGGCGTCCGCCGCCGGTTGACATATAGCCGTATAGTTATATAGTAGCTACCATGAAAGTCAAGACGTGCGCGTCGGGACGCAACGCGCTGCTCCTGGCGGCCGTGGCAGCCCTCCTGGCCCTCCCCACCTTCGGCGCACCCCCCGGCCCCGAGTCGGCCGAGCGTTCTCCCCTCACCCTCGCGGGCGCGATGCAGAGAGCGCGGGAGAACGCCCGCGACGTGACGGCCGCACGGGCCCGCCAGGAGGCCGCCGAGGCGCGGGCAACGCAGGCCAAGGCGTTCCGCCTCCCGTCGCTCAACCTGACGGCGCTCTTCATGCGCACGAACAATCCGGCCGAGGTCTTCGCCATGAAGCTCAACCAGGGAGCGTTCTCGTTCCCGGAGTTCGTTTCGTCGAATCCGAATGACGCCTCGCCGCTCAACACCGGAATCACACGGGCCGAAATCGTCCTCCCGCTCTTCACGGGCGGCGAGCTCTCGGGAAAGATCGACCAGGCGAAGCTCGCCGCCGAGTCCGCCGCCGACACGTCGTCGTGGGCGGCCGACAGCGCGGCCCTCGCCGCCGCCGAGGCCTACGTCATGGTCGCGCAGGCCGAAGAGTACGCGGCCCTCCTCCACAAGTCGCGCGAGACCGTGGCCGCGCACGTCAGACTCGCGGGCGACTACGTCGGGCAGGGCATGATCGTGAAGTCCGAGCTCCTGAGGGCCGAGGTCGAGCTCGCGAAGACCGACGACCTCCTGGTCGAAGCCGAAGGCCGCGTCCGCGTTGCAAACGCAAGCCTCGCCTTCCGCCTCGGGGCCGACGGCGGCGCCGCGTGGACGCTCGCCCCCCTGCCGGACCCCCACCCCGTCGCGACTCCCGTCGAAGGCTGGCTCACAACCGCCCCGGCCCGGCCCGACCTCGCGTCGGCTCGGAAGCTTCTCGCGGCAGGCGAGCTCGAGGAGAAGGTGAAGAGCGCGCCCTTCTGGCCGAAGCTCGCGCTCGTCGGGAAGGGAGAGCTGTACGGCGACAAGCCGTTCGGCTCCACGGGCACGTCCGGCTCCATCACGGCCGTCGCGACGTGGAACGTGTTCGCGGGCGGCTCCGACCGCGCGGCCGTCGTCGCGGCTCGCGCGGACGCGAGGGCCGGGCGCGAGGACGTCGCCCGCTTCGGCGAGGGCGTCCGCCTCGAGGTGAGGCAGGCGTACGAAGAAGCGAAGACCGCCGAGGCCCGGCACGGGACGGCACAGAAAGCGCTCGCGACCGCGCGCGAGGCCGAACGGATCACGAACGACCGGTTCCGGGCGGGCGTCGTCAAGACGCTCGATCTCCTGGACGCCACGACGGCACGCCGGGAGGCCGAGACGCGCGAGCTCGTCGCGCGCGCTGACGCGCACGCGGCGGCCCTGAAGCTCGCCGTGAAGGCGGGCCGGCGGCCCGAGAGCGTATTGGATGGAGGAGCGAATTGAAGAACATCGGCTTCGGATTCGGAATTTCTTCGAAGGTCGTGGGTGGGCTGCTCGCTGCTGCCGTGGTATCGCTCGTGGGCTGCGGCTCCCCGCATTCACCTTCCAAGCAGAATTCTCCTTCTCTTCTCCCCGTGCACGCTGCCACGGCGCTCGTCGAACGCGCCTCGCTTCCCGAACGGCTGACCCTCTACGGCACCGTCACCGCCGACCGCTCCGCCGCCGTCTCGTCACGCGTCATGGCGAACGTCGTCGCCGTCCCCGCCCGCGTCGGCCAGTCGGTCAAGGCCGGCGACGTCCTCGTCGAAATCGACGCTCAGACGGCGAAGGGTCAGGAGGCCCAGGCGAAGGGCGCCGCCGCCCAGGCCCGCGCGGCCCTCTCCCTCGCCGAGCGCAACTACGAACGTTACAAGGCTCTCGCGGCGTCGAACTCGGCCTCGGCGCTCGAGCTCGACATGGCCCGGATGCAGTACGAGCAGGCGAAGGGCGCCGTCCAGCAGGGCGAAGGCGCCGTGGAAGCAGCCTCCTCCGTGGCAAAGGAGTCCCGCGTGACGGCTCCCTTCGCCGGCCGTGTGGCCGCGCGCCTCGTCGAGGCGGGCGACCTTGCGGCACCCGGTCGGCCGCTCGTCACGATCGAGTCCGCGACCGGCCGCCGCCTCGTCGTGCAGGTCCCGGCCGGAACCGTCGCCGCGTCGGGCCTCGCCGTCGGGAAGAAGCTCACCGTGAAGATCGACGGCGTCGCCGCCGAGCTCACAGGCACCGTCGTCGAGATGTCGCCCGGCGCCGATCCTCTCAGCCATACCTACACGGCGACGCTCGAGCTGGCTGGCGCGCCCGTCGCGACCGGCCTCACGGGCCACGCGATCCTCGACACCGCCGCGCGACCGTCCGTCCTCGTTCCCGAGGCCGCGGTTCTCTCGAGCGGCGGCATGACGCTCGTCGTCGTGAAGGACGCCGACGGCAAGGCGCGCACCCGGGTCGTCACGACCGGGGCTGCCTCCGCGGGCAAGGTCGAGATCCTCTCAGGGCTCACCGGCGGCGAGACCGTCCTCGTCGGCCTCGCGGCCGCCCCCGCCGACGGCTCGCCCGTGATGGAAAGCAAAGAGCTCGACGCGAAGGGAACCGCGCGGTGAACGAAGCCCCGAACCCGAAGCGCGACGCGCGCGAAGCGCTCCGCCGGAAGATGACGCGCCGGCCCCTCGGGGCCTCGGGGAGGATCGCGAAGGCGTTCCTCGAGTCCAAGCTGACGCCTCTCCTCGTCGTCGCATCGCTCCTCCTCGGGGCGTTCGCGCTCCTCATCACGCCGCGCGAGGAGGAGCCCCAGATCAAGGTGCCGATGATCGACGTCTTCGTCGCGCTCCCGGGCGCGACGGCCGAAGAGGTCGAACGGCGCGTCGTCTCGCCCGTCGAAAAGGCGCTCTACCAGATCCCGAACGTCGACTTCGTCTACTCCACGTCGCAGCCGTCGGGTGGCATCGTGATCGTGAGGTTCCTCGTCGGGACGGACCCCGACCAGGCCGTCGTAAGAGTGCACGCGAAGATCGCCGAGCTTGCGCCCGCGCTCCCGCCGGGCGCGTTGCCGCCCGTCGTCGCCCCGCGCGGGATCGACGACGTTCCCGTCGCCGCGTACACGCTCTGGTCGAAGGACGCTTCCCCGATGCAGCTCCGGCAGGTCGCCGACGAGGTGAAGGCCGACTTCACGCGCCACCCGCGCGTGGCCCAGGTCACCGTGATCGGCGGGCAGCGGCGCGTCGTGAACGTGACGTTCGACCGGAACCGCCTCGCCTCGTACGGCGTCTCGCTCGTCCAGGCGTACGGCGCGCTCTCGGGCCTCAACTGGCGCCTCCCGGCCGGGAGCGTCGTCTCCGGGAACACGGAGGTTCCCGTCGAGGTCGGCTCGCTCTTCCGGCGCGCCGAAGACGTCGGCTCGGCCGTGATCGGTATCGCGAACGGCAAGCCCGTGTGGCTACGCGACGTCGCATCCGTCACGGACGGCCCCGAGGAGCCCTCGCAGTACGCGTGGATGCTCACGAAGGCCGGCGACGACGCGCCCGCCGTGACGCTCGCCGTCGCGAAGAAGCCCGGCACGAACGCCGTCGAGCTCGTGAAGGACCTCGACGTCCGCCTCGCGGGCCTCAAGGGCCCGGTCGTCCCCTCGAATGTGTCCGTCACCAAGACGCGCGACTACGGGAAGACGGCGGACGAGAAGTCGTCCGAGCTCATCTTCCACGTGGGCCTCGCGACACTCTCCGTCGTGATCCTCATGGCGCTCTTCCTCGGGCGCCGCGAGGCGATCGTCGTCCTCGTCGCGGTCCCCACGACGCTCGCCCTCACGCTCTTCTCGTCGTACCTCTTCGGATATACGCTGAACCGCGTCACGCTCTTCGCGCTCATCTTCGCGATCGGCATCCTCGTGGACGACGCGATCGTCGTCGTCGAGAACGTCCACCGCCACTACGAGCTCGGCTGGGGCGATCCGCGCCTCACGACCGTCTACGCGGTCGACGAAGTCGGCAACCCGACGATCCTCGCGACGTTCGCGGTCGTCGCGGCTCTCCTGCCTCTCGCATTCGTGTCGGGCCTCATGGGGCCGTACATGCGCCCGATTCCCGTGAACGCTTCCGCGGCGATGGTCTTCTCCCTCCTCGTCGCGTTCGTCGTCTCGCCGTGGCTCACGTTCAAGCTCTTCCGGAAGTTCGCCGAGGAGCATCTTAAGGGCGAAGATCACTTCGAGGCCGGCGCCGAGGCTCCCCCCGAGGACCGCCTTCTGCGCTTCTACCGGAAGCTCTTCACGCCGCTCCTCAGGCACGCGTCACGGCGCTGGGCCCTCATCGGGGCCGTCGTCGTTCTCCTCCTTCTCTCCTGCGGCCTCTTCGTCGTGCGGGGCGTGAAGGTGAAGATGCTCCCGTACGACAACAAGAGCGAGCTGCAGGTCGTCCTCGACATGCCGGAGGGTACGACGCTCGAGGCGACGGCCGCGGCCGCGAAGGAGCTCGCGGTCCTCGTGAGCAGGCGGCCTGACGTCGAGAACGTGCAGGTCTACGCGGGCACGTCGGCACCGTTCAACTTCAACGGCCTCGTGAGGCACTACTTCCTCCGCTCGGGCCCCCTCGTCGCGGACCTCCAGGTGAACCTCGCCGGCAAGGACGATCGCAAGACGGACAGCCACTCGATCGCCAAGGAGATCCGGAACCTCATCCTCCCGGCCGCGCAGCGCCTGAACGCGAACATCAAGGTCACGGAGGTGCCGCCCGGGCCGCCGGTCCTCTCGACGATGGTCGCCGAACTCTACGGTCCCGACGCGGGCAAGCGGATCGCCCTCGCGAAACACGTGAAGGACATCTTCGAGGCCACGCCCGGCATCGTCGACACGGACTGGCTCGTGGAGGACCCCGCCCCGAAGGTCGAGCTCGTGATCGACCGCGAAAAGGCGATGCGGAGCGGCGTGACCCCGGAGGTCGTCGTCAAGACGATCCGGATCGCCCTAGACGGGATGGACGCCGGCCTCCTGCGCGTCGACGCGGCCCGCGAAGCCGTGCCGATCGTGCTGCGCCTCGACCGCGCGCAGCGCTCCGGCCTCGAGAGCCTCCTCGCGACGACCGTTCCCTCGCAAACCGGCCGGCTCGTGCCGGTCCGCGAGCTCGTGAGCGTCGTGGACGGTGCGCGCGCGCCTTTCATCTATCACAAGAATCTGCAGCCCGTGACGTACGTCCTCGCCGAGATGGCCGGTGTGGCCGAGGCGCCCGTCTACGGCATCCTCGACATGAAGAAGAAGATCGGAGCGCTCCGCGGGCCCGACGGGAAGCCGCTCGACATCTTCAACACCGCGCTCCCGACCGACTCGAACCGCTACGCGCTCAAGTGGGACGGCGAGTGGCACGTCACGGTCGAGGTCTTCCGGGATATGGGGATCGCCTTCGCGGCCGTTCTCGTCTTGATCTACGTCCTCGTCGTCGGGTGGTTCCGCTCGTTCGTGACGCCGCTCATCATCATGGCGCCGATCCCGCTCACGCTCATCGGCATCCTGCCCGCGCACGCGGCCTTCGGCGTCTTCTTCACCGCGACCTCGATGATCGGCTTCATCGCGCTCGCAGGGATCATCGTGAGGAACTCGATCCTCCTCGTGGACTTCGTGAACCTCGAGCTCGCCGCCGGCGAGCCCCTCGAGGAGGCCGTCGTGAAGGCGGGCGCCGTGCGATTCCGCCCGATCGTCCTCACGGCCCTCGCGCTCGTCGCGGGCGGCGCCGTGATCCTCCTCGACCCGATCTTCCAGGGCCTCGCCGTCGCGCTCATCTCGGGCGTCGTCGTCGCGACCGCCCTGACCCTCGTCGTGATCCCGCTCCTCTACTTCATGTACATCCGGGCCGCCGGCGTCCCGCCGGCCGAGGAGGAAGAAGCGTGAAGATGCTCATGGTCCTCGTGGGCACCGCCGTGCGCGAGGACGTCGAGATGGCCCTCGAGCGCGCCGGCGTGACCGGGTACACCGAAGTCGACGCCCGCGGGATCGGAACGTCGGGCCGCCACCTCGGCTCGGCAGCGTTCCCGAAGACCTCGACGATCATCATGTCTTTCGTGGCCGACGAGGAGGTCCCGAAACTCCGGGCCGCCCTCCAGGCGCTGCCGGGGCCCGCACCGCGCCCACACGTCGTGACCTGGACGCTCGAGTCCTGGGACGCCTGAGGAGACGCGCGATGGACCCGCGTTCGGTCCTCGGCTTGCTCCCGGTCCCGGCGCTCGCCGAGGTCGGCTTCGACGTCGCCTCCCGTCTCCAGCGCGCCGTCACCCATGCCGCGGGCGACTGACCTCGTTCGCGGCGTCTCCCGCCGCACTCCGTACCTGCCCGCGACGGACGCGGGATGCGAGGAAGTTGCAACCGGCTTCCGCGCACTGTCCGAGCCGACGCGGCTCAGGATCCTCCGCCGGCTCGCGCGCGGAGAGGCCTCGGTGGGCGAGGTCGTGGCCGACGTCGGCGGAACGCAAGCGAACGTGAGCAAGCACCTCACCATCCTGCTTTCCTCGGACATCGTCGACCGCAAGAGGCGGGGGGGCCGCATCCCTGATGGGGGCGCTCGTGTGCCTCGTCCCACCGCGTGACGTCGCGCACCTGATTACCCTCGCCGACGGCCTCCTGTTAAAGGGCAAGCGGGAGGGGGAGGACACGGTCCGATACTCCGTTCTCAACGACCTGGGTGACTGAGGCTCCGCCCGATCAGTCGCTCACGAGCACGAGGAGAGGCCGGACGTCGTCCTCGGGAGTCGAGTGCCAGTATTGAATGAGGATCTGGTAGACGAGAACGCCGGTCTCCCCTTCCCCGAAGAACAGGAACCGGAGGGCCTGCGCCATCGGGTCCCGGCGCGTGAGACCGAGGAGGAGCGTCCGGGGGTCGATCTGCTCGCTGATGAACGCGATCGTATTCGCGATGGCGACCGCCCCCTTGACGTGGATGAAGTAGTTTCCCGTCTCCACGATCCGCCGCACACGCACCTCGAGCTTCGCCTCGAACTCGCTCCGGTCGTCTCGCAGGCTGACGTGGAGGAATGCGAACGGGCCCTCGATCCGGTGACGCTCGCGCACCTCCTTGAGCTTCTCCCATCGATCTTCCTTCCCCGTGTGCTTGATGGGAACGAGGTCGACCTTCTTGCCGCGGAGCGCGTCGAAGTGGCTTGCGGACTCCTCGTCGGCGAAGACCAGTTGCTCGACGCGCAGCTCGGTCGCGCGGCGCGAGCGCGACAGGACGCTCGCCGCGACGATGAATACGATGAAGCAGGTGGCGATGATGACGCCGTCGGGACGGTCGCGGACGTTCCTCTCGAGGACGTAAACGAAGACGCAGGACACGAGGGCGAAGTAGAGAGCGCGGACTCTTGCCTCGGTCCAGAGCGCGAGAGTGACCGCAACGGCGGCGGAGAGCATGAGCACGAGGACGCCCGTCGCGTAAGCGCCGCCCTGTGCGTTCACGTCCGCCTTGAAGACGAGCGTGATGACGACATCGACCACAAAGACGAGAACGACGAGCGGGCGTGTCCGCGCGACCCACGCGGGCGACATCCCGAACCGCGGCAGGTAGCGCGGGATGAGGTTCAGGATGCCCGCCATCGCCGAGGCGCCGGCGAACCAGAGAATCGCGATCGTCGAGATGTCGTAGAGAGTGCCGAACCCCGCGCCGAGGAGGCCGTGCGCGAGCCATGCGAGTGCGCGGCCGCTGGCCTCCCCTCCCTTTCGAAACGCGTCTTCGGGAATGAGCAGGGTCGCGACGAAGCTCGAGGAGAGCAGCAGAACGCTCATGAGCGCCGCCGCTCCCGCGAGGAGCTTTCCGGTTCCGGCGATCCGCCCCTCCGGCTTTTCGGCCGCCGCGCCAGCCCGAGGGGGGCCGTCGTCGACGAGCGGCATCACGGCGACTCCCGTCTCGAAGCCGGAGAGGCCGAGCGCGAGGCGAGGGAACACGAGCGCCGCCCCGATCAGGAGGGCGGTCGGGTCTCCGTGCGCGTGGAGCGCCCCGGTCCAGCGCGCGAGCACTTCGGGCCGGCGCGCGATCTCGACGAATCCGCGGATGATCACGACGGCGTTCAGAACGAGGTAGGGGACGCCGACGAGCGTCGCAACGCCGATCGCCTCGCGGAATCCCCGCAGGAACACCCCCGCGAGGAGCGCGAGGAGAAAGAGCGTGACGGCAACCTGGTGCCCCTCGAGGATTCGGCGGAAATACGGGTTCTCGCAGGCGTGCTCCGCCGCGTCCGCCGCCGAAAGCGTCATCGTGATGACGAAGTCGGTCGTCGCGAACCCGAGGAGGGCGAGGACGAAGAACTTCTGCTTCCATCCCGTCAGCAGGTTCTCGAGCATCGCGATCGATCCCTGGCCGACGTAGGAGTGCCGCGCGACCTCCCGGTAGACGGGCACCGCCGCGAAGAGCGTGACGAGAACGAGCAGGCCGGTCGCGAGGGGTGCGAGCGCACCGGCGGCGAGGAGCGCGATCCCCGGCTGATAGCCGAGCGTCGAGAAGTAATCGACACCCGTGAGCCACAGGACGCGCGGCCACCAATAGGTCTTCTCCGTGCGAGTCGCGCCCTTCCTTCCCGCGGCCGGGTCCCCGCTGTGAGGGGAGGAGAACTGCATCCGGGCAAGACTAATCGAAGTGGAGGCTGGCACGAGCGTAGGATGAAACCTACGTTTCCGAAGGGGAGGTATCGCGAGACATGAGAAGCAAGGTCTTGCTCTTGGCCCTGGCCGCGGGGCTCACGGCCGCCCGGACATCCGGGGCGGAGGAGAAGAAGCCGGAGCCATCCGGCACGTGGCTGAAGATCGCGATGATGACCGATGGAAAGTACTCACGCGACCCGAAGACGGTCTTCGCGCCAGACGCGCCTGGGATCTATGCGATCTACCGGATCGTCGCGGCGGGCCCGGTGAAGCTCAAGGCCGTGTTCTTTGCGGACGCGGCGGAGGCCGTCGAACCGAACACCAAGTTCCTCGAGAAAGACGTCTCGATCTCCGCGTCGGGCGAGTTCATGGGAGCCGTGCCCGCGATGATGCCGCCGAGCGGCTGGCCCATCGGATCCTACCGGGTGGAGTTCTACATCGGCGACGTGCTGTCCAGGACGCTCCCGTTCAAAATCGAGAAGCGCACGGGCGCGCCGTGAAAACCGCTTCGGCCCCCATCCCGTAATCCGGCCTCGTGGCGGCGCCGCCGGGCCGCGGCCTCACCGGTCCGCCGGCGGCTCCTTGCCACGATTCACGGACCGGTTCCCGAACTTCTGGACTCTCTCGGTCAAGCTCCCCTTGCGAACCTGCATGCCCGAGCGGGTCAGGTCGCCGATGGCGACGTCCATTCGCACGTCGAGGCCCCCCGACTTCGAAAGGCCGATCTTCTGGCTCGCGTAGACGCTCCGGTGCCCGACGAGGAGGAAGGCCGTTCCCGCCGCGAGGGCGGCGTAAACGCCGATATCGCGCGGAAGGAGCTCGATGCCCATGACGGCCGCGGCAATCGGCGTGTTGGCGGCTGCGGCGACCACGCTCACGAAACCGAACGCCGCGAAGATCCCGGGAGGCAGGTTCAGGAGGTGGCCGAGCGCCGCCCCGCTCGTGGCCCCGATGAAGAAGAGCGGAGTCACGATTCCTCCGCTCCCGCCGCTCTCCAGCGTGACGGACGTCGCGACGATCTTCCAGAGAAAAGCGAGGATCACGACGGGCGCCGTCGCCGCGAGCGCACCCTCGATCGTCGGGACGCCGAGGCCGGCGTACGCCGGACCGGCGAGGGCGTAGAACACCGCGAGGAAGACGCCGCCGCACGCCGCCACGAGGTACGGGTGCTTCTCGAATCGGCGCAGACCGCGCTCGAGACCGCGCATCGACTCGATGAGGAGAAGCGCGACGAGGCCGAAGAGCGCGCCACAGAGAATCGAGAGGCCGACGATCTCGGACCGCCCGAGTCCCGCGAGACCCTCGTGGAGGGCCGGAACCGGCGCCTGAACGCCGCAGACGAGGTGGGCCACGATTCCAGACACGAGGCATGGGAAGAGGACGGAGTATTCGATTCGCCCGAGGTAGAGGACTTCGATTCCGAAGAGGGCGCCGGAAATCGGCGTCCCGAAGACGGCGGCAAATCCCGCGCCGATCCCGCAGATCACGAGACGCCGGCGGTCCTCGTCGTTGAGTCGCAGGATGTCGGCGAAGAAGCTCGTGATCGCAGCGCCAATCTGGGCGCACGGTCCCTCTTTTCCGACCGAGCCGCCGAACGCGAGCGTCACGACGGTTGCGAGAAGCTTGATCGGGGCGACCCTCCACGGGGTCCGGCCCGAGTCCCGGTGAACCGCCGCGATGACGGCCTCGGTTCCATGCCCGCGCGCGGACGGCGCGAAGGTCCGGATGAGGAAGACGCACACCGGAAGCGCCAGCGGGAGC
>JBBQRP010000037.1:0-24340 GCA_038214715.1 Thermoanaerobaculia bacterium
TTCGCGGGCGCCGTGGTCCAGCCCGACACGGTGCTCGGCGAGCACGTCATCGTGAACACGAGCGCCTCTCTGGACCACGACTGCCGGGTCGGAGCGTTCGCTCACGTCGGGCCGGGTGCTCACGTTTGCGGAGGGGTCGACATCGGAGAAGGTGCCCTGCTGGGTGTCGGAAGTGCCGTGATTCCGGGCCGGAGGGTTGGCGCGTGGGCGGTGCTTGGCGCCGGCTCCGCCGTCACAAAGGACGTCGAGCCCGGGCAGACCATTGTTGGCGTACCGGCGAGGCCGCGGACCTGATGGCGCGCCTGTACCTCTCGCCGCCGCATCTCTCGGGCCACGAGCAGGAGCTCGTGGCCGACGCCTTCGCGTCGAACTGGATCGCGCCGCTCGGGCCACACGTCGACGCGTTCGAGCGCGAGATTGCCCTGGCCACCGGAGTTGCGCACGCGGCGGCCCTCTCGTCGGGCACGGCCGCGCTCCATCTCGCGATGCGGCTTCTCGGCGTCGGCCCGGGCGACGAGGTGCTCTGCTCGTCGTTCACGTTCAGCGCAAGCGTCAACCCCATCGTGTACGAGGGCGGGCGCCCCGTCCTCGTGGACTGCGATGCGGCGACGTGGACGCTGGACCCGAACCTCCTCGAGGACGAGCTGAAGCGTCTCGATGCGGCGGGCCGCCGTCCGAAGGCGGTCGTCGCCGTCGATCTCTACGGGCAATGCGCGGACTACGGCGCGATCGTCCCGCTCTGCGAGCGCTACGGCGTGCCGCTCGTGGAGGATGCCGCGGAGGCGCTCGGCGCGACGTGCGGCGGCCGTCCCGCCGGGAGCTTCGGGCGCCTCGGAGTCCTCTCGTTCAACGGGAACAAGATCATCACGACGTCCGGCGGCGGGATGCTCCTGTCTGACGACGCGGCGCTCGTCGCAAAGGCACGATTTCTCGCGACGCAGGCGCGCGAAAAGGCCGCGCACTACGAGCACCGCGAGATCGGGTTCAACTACCGGATGAGCAACGTGCTCGCGGCGATCGGGCGCGGGCAGCTTCGCGTCCTCGCGGACCGCGTCGCGGCCCGCCGCCGAAACTTCGCGCTCTATCGCGAGGCGCTCGGCGACCTCCCGGGAGTCTCCTTCATGCCGGAGGCCGCGTACGGGACGGGCAACCGCTGGCTAAGCTGCGCCGTCTTCGACCCGATGGCTTTCGGTGCGACGCGGGAAGACGTCCGTCTCGCCCTCGAGATTGAAGACATCGAATCGCGGCCGCTCTGGAAGCCGATGCATCTCCAGCCCGTTTTCTCCTCCTGTCGGCGCGTGGGAGGTGGCGTGTCCGCGGCACTCTTTGAAAATGGACTCTGTCTCCCGAGCGGATCGAGCCTCGCGGACGAGGATCGAAACCGCGTCGTACGAATCGTTCGAAGCTGCTGCCGGAGACCCGGCGGCGGATAATCCCGGGGTGTCACCCGCTGGAAAGAAGCGAAAGGACCCCCTCGGCTGGCTGAGGCGCCGCCCGGTCCAGTACGTCCTGGACCTGATCGTCCTCGCGGCGGCGTTCTTCGTTGCCTACGCGATCCGGTTCGAGTTCGCGATCCCGCCGGACATTCGGGCCCGCAGCCTGCAGCAGCTCCCTGTCGTCGTCCTGATCCAGTTCGGGGCGATCTCGGCGTTCGGGATCTACTTCTTCATCTGGCGCTACGTGGGAATGGCCGAGGTCCACGCGTTCACGAAGGCGGCGCTCGTCAGCCTCGCGTCGCTCCTTGCGATGCGCTATGCGCTGCCCGTGGCGCTCGAGGCCTACCGGATTCCGCTCTCGGTCGTGCTCCTCGACACGTGCCTTGCCTTCGGCGGCGTCCTCGCCCTCCGCGTGACGCGCCGGATCCACTACGAGACCTACGAGAGAAGCGAAGACGCGGCGCGGGTGCCCGGAGCGGAGCGGCAGCGGGCGCTCCTCGTGGGCGCCGGGAGGGCCGGGGTCCTCGCGTCACGCGAGATCCTCGGAAAGGGCGACAGTGAGCTCGACGTGAGGGGCTTCGTGGACGACGACCCCCTCAAGAAGGACGGCAGGATCCACGGCCTTCGGGTGCTCGGGACGACCGCCGAGCTTCCGGGCCTCGTGCGCCATCTCGGAATCGAACAGGTCATCATCACGATCGCCCGCGCGCCGCGGCGCGAGCTCAGGCGGATCGTGGAGATCTGCGAGTCGATCCCGGTGAAGGTCCGGATCATGCCGGGGATCTGGGAGATCCTGCAGGGCAACGTCCAGTTCAGCAGCATCCGTGACGTCGAGATCGAGGACCTCCTCGGCCGGGACCCCGTCCGGCTCGACGAAGAGGAGCTGCGTCGGTTCCTGACGGGACGCCGCGTGCTCGTGACGGGCGCCGGCGGCTCCATCGGCTCGGAGCTCGCCCGTCAGGTCGCGCGCATGGCACCCGGCAAGCTGCTCCTCGTCGAGCGCGCGGAGTTCGCGCTCTTCGAGATCGACCGCGAGGTCCGGCGCCTGTGGCCCGGGGTGGACGTGGCGGCTCTCGTCGCGGACGTAGGCGACGAGGTGAGGATGCGCGGCATCTTCTCGGAATTCCGCCCGCAGGTCGTCCTCCATGCGGCGGCGCACAAGCACGTCCCCCTCATGGAGTCGAATCCCGCGGAGGCCGTGAAGAACAACATCCTCGCGACTCGGCGCCTCGGGGAGGTCGCGGGCCGGGAGGGCGCGGAAGTATTCGTTCTCATTTCGACGGACAAGGCCGTGCGGCCGACCTCCGTGATGGGGGCTTCCAAGCGGGTCGCCGAGCTCGTCATCCAGGATCTCGACCGGCGATTCCCGACGCGTTTCCTCGCGGTGCGGTTCGGCAACGTCCTGGGGTCCGCGGGTTCCGTGATCCCGATCTTCCGCGAGCAGATCCGTGCCGGAGGGCCGGTCACGATTACGCATCAGGACATGGTCCGCTTCTTCATGACGATTCCCGAAGCGAGCCAGCTGGTGCTCCAGGCCGGAACACTGGGCAAGGGCGGGGAGATCTTCATCCTGGACATGGGCGAGCCCGTGCGGATCATCGATCTCGCGCGGGACATGATCGCGCTCTCCGGTCTCCGGCCCGACGAAGACATCCCGATCGTGTTTACGGGAGTGCGGCCCGGCGAGAAGCTCTACGAAGAAGTCGCGAGCGCGGCCGAGAACGCCGTGACGACGGGCCAGGCCAAGATCTTCGTCGGCACGATGCTCCCGATGAAGACCGCCGATCTCGAGCGCGGCCTCGCCGAACTGGACGCGCGGGCCCGCGACGAGGATGGGGAGGGAATCCGCCGGTGGCTGCAAGCGCTGGTCCCAGAGGGCTCCGTCGGAAAGCTCCAGGAGTCGGCGATCGCCGAGCCGCGATCGGCGTGAGGCGTCGTCTGAGAACGCTCGGGGTGGCTATACTCGGTCGATGTCTGCAGGCGGGCGGCAATTTCTGAAATTCCTGATCGGCGCCGGTGTCGCCGCGGGGGTGGTCGGAGTACTCGTCGCGTTCGTGGCTTCGCGCCAGCAGAAAACCTACGTGAGCCAGGCCTCGGTCGGTCTCGCCGTCTCGACGCAAAATGTTTCGGGAGCCCTCGTGAGCGGTCAGCTGCTCGCGAACCTTCCGGCGCCGGCCGCGCTCGCGCAGGCCTTCACGCAGCGACTCGACACGAAGGCGTTCAGCGAGGCCCTCGGTGTCGAGCGGCCCGACCGGATCTACGAAGCGCGCTACGACGAGCGGCGGGCTCTTCTCACACTCCGGGCGAGCGGTCGCACACCGCGAGAGGCTCGCGAGCGTGGCGAGAAGCTCCTTGCGGTCGCTCAGAGTTATCTCCAGGAGCGGCTCGCCTCGGCGGCCCGGACCAGCGCGAAGGCCGCCGCCGAACAGGCTCGACTCGATCTCGCGACGGCGTTGAAGATTCTCGAGGGCGTGCGCGCCATTCTCGCGTCTGGGGGCCATGCCTCCGGTGCGTCCGGGCCGGGTACGGCGGCGGCTCTCGAAGCGGCCAAGGTCGATCCCGTGATCGCGCGGTCCCCGAATCCGGCGCGCACGTTCCTGAGCCTGTCTGAGGCACAGCAGGAAGCGGGTCTCCAGATGGCGCAGGCGCGAGGAGCTGCTCTCGAGCGCATTCTTCAGGATCCCGAGGCTCTCAACACTCTTGTCGGTCAGGCCCTTCAGGTTCAGGTGCTCGCTCCCCCCGGTGAACCGCTTGCACCCGTGTCACCTCGGCCCGCTCTCGCGGGAGCGATCGCCGCTGTGACCGTGCTGGCTCTCGCGGTTCTGGCCGCGATGCTGCGGGATTCGTCCGGCGGCTGACGCGCCCGAGGCGGCTCAGGGAGAGGGGCGTCAGAGCCCAACCGCGTAGCGCGACCCGAGGAGAGTGATAGCGGTCCAAATGTGGAGGATCGCAAAAGCGGTGAGCGCCCTAGCAAGGTAACGGGTGCGTTCCGGGACTGCCGCGCGAGCCAGGAGCGGCAGCACGACGAGAGGAAGTGCCGGGAGGATGAACCGTCCCCATGGGTTCGTCGGCGCGAAGTAACGCAGGGAGTTCGTGACGATGCAGGCCGAAAGAGCGAAGCCGGACGCAACCAGGAGGAACGCCGAACGGGTGCCATTTCGCTGGGTGAATCGCCAGCTCAGGACGGGGAGCGCCAGGAAGAGCCCGACGCAGGCCCACCGTGCGGCGCCGTACAGCACGTCCGGATAGGACACGTCCGCGTACCCGAAAACGCCCCAGTACATCTTCCAGGAGAGGACGTCCTGATCGAACGCGAAGTTGTTCGACCAGAAGCTGGCCCAATGCGCGAAAACCTCGTCGGGGTAGTCGAGGCGCGTCGCCTCGAACGGAACGGCCGTCCAGCGCGTTGCGAGGAACATGCTGGCGAAGAGAATCGCGATCGCCGCCGAACGGATCCGGGCCGCGCGCCCGCGGGTGGCGGCTGTCCATTCGCGCGACCGGACGATGGAGAGGACGAGGATCAGGCAGACGACGAGCGGCGCCGCTGCGGCGGCGAAAAGGAGCCAGAGAGAAGGATCGTCGAAGCCGCCGAGCTCCTTCGGGAGACGAGCGCCCAAGCTCGCGACGAGCCCCCGGATGCGGCCAGAGGCCAAGGAATAGCCGAAGGCGAGCGTCGCGAGCGCGCCGGTGGTAATGACGGCGCCGACGGCCAGCTTGTGGCGCCTGCTCCTGGGCAGGCGCCATGTGGCGATCGTGGCCAGAATCGTCGTCACGACGAGAGCTGGCGCGGCGAAGAAGACGAAATCATCCCAGACGCCCATGCCGAGGACGCTCATGACGGAGAAGAGAGCCGCGGAGAGTATCTTCTGGTCCTGTTTTCCGGAGACGACACCGGCGACGAGGCAGGCCGCGAGGAACTGTCCGATCCCGATTGCGAGTGAGTAATTCGAGCAGCTCGCGACGACTCCGACCGAGTAGGGCCAGAGCGCGACGAGACCGTAGAACGAGACGACGCTGCCGTCGACGCGTGATCGGACGAGCACGAGGAGGCCCGCGAGGAAGAACGCGAGCGACATGAGCGCCGACACGGCGACGAACGCTTCGACGCGGTCGAGAACGCTCAACGTTCGCAGCAGAGGTCCGAGAGGACGAAAGGCGTTGTAGTAGAGGGAGGCGCGCGCGGCCGGGTCGAGAACGCGGCCGTCGGCTGTGGGGGCGACCGCGGCGGGGGCGTCGTCGGCGAGCCGGGAGCGAAGCACGGCCGCCACAGCGACGCGGCGCCCGGGTGAGCCAATCGGAACGGGGACGTCCGGAAGCCCGACGAAGCCGTCGTAGTCGATCGCGTCGTGAAGACGCGCAAGCGATTTCGGGAATGCTCCGGGGCCCTTCAGCATCGCGGGATTCCAGATGAGAGCCTCGATGGTCGCGGTGTGCGCAATCTCGTCCGCGCCCTGCAGTGGCGCGAGGCAACACGCGTGCAGGAGCGTCACGGCGGGAACGAGGCACGCGACGGCTCGGACGGCGCGCTTCTCCCAGAGCCACCACCACCCGGCTAACAGAAGCAGGATTGCGCCAATGCCGGTGACCTGAAGTACCCGGCTGCAGGAGATGAAGAAGAAGAACCTTGCCAGCGTCTCCCGCGCCGGAACGGGCGCGGCGGTGACGAAGCGGTAGCGGAGGATCTCGCGGACGGGCTGGACGAGCGGCGAGTCGGGACGGCGCATCCGGAACCCCGAGAAGTGGTCGTGATGCGCCTGGTACGGCTCAGCGAAGCCGAAAGGTCCGGGCAGAAGGCCGGAAATCTGGTAATCGAGGCGCTCTTCGCCTTCAGGGAGAGGGCCGAGGTCGATCCACTCACGGTCTCCGACGATCTGGAGGCGCTCCCTTCCAGTCAGGACATCGCTCCAGGACACGTCCGTGTTGGGGTGGCCCTTGCGCACGACGAGCAGCCGCGTCCTTCCGTTCGAGGCAAGCTGGATGCGGAGGCGCGCGCCGGCGGGAAGTGGCTTTACGTCCGGGCCCGCGCGCCAGAAGATCAAATCGTACACGCGCCCGAAAGACGTGGACGGATGCCACATGTCGATGTCGCGATGGCCGCTGGAGAGGCGCGGGTAGGGAATGTTCTCGCCCACGATTTCCTTCACCCGCGACCCGTTCCAGATCAGGTGTGCGAAGCACGCCGCGATGATCCCGGCGAGGGCCAGCGAGCGAAGCAGGAAGCGGCGAGGCACGAGTGGAACGCTACACGAGGTAGGACTTCAACGCGCTAGAGACCTGGCGACGATCGACCGGAGCCAGCGAGCCGATTCTTCGGATGAACAGGCGGTTGTCGAGCGTGAAGACCTTCAGCCGGACGATGCACGGGAGCGGGAGCCCAGCGGCGTCCAGCCCCGCGATATCGACGTCTCCGGGCCAGGCTCGATGCGCTCGTGTCGTGATCATGGCCAGCAGCGTGTGACCCGCCTTGTTGAACGCCTGCCGGCTGAGGACGAGAGCCGGCCGTTTTTTCGTGCCCGGTCGCTCGCTGAAGGGAAACGGGATGACGACGACGTCCCACGCCTCACAGATCACGGAAGGCCTTGTCGTCGTCTACCGAGCCCCACTCCTCGAGCGTCTCGGAAACGGCGGAGTGATAGGCGGCGTCAAAAGGCTCCGCCCGCCGCAAAATGGCCTTTTCGCCGTTCACCTCGTAGGCGACCAGATCGCCCGGCTCGAGGTGAAGTGCGGCACGGACTTCATGCGGGATCGTGACCTGTCCTTTGCTGGAGAGCCGGCTCGTCCTGAGCTTCATTCTTTACTCTTTACGTAAAGACTAGTGCAACCAAGGCACTGCGTCAAGCAGCCTGAAGCCGCGGGGCCTGAGCGCATCCTTGACATTCGACGTAAAGAACACGACCCTTTACTTTATGAAGAGCACGATTTCCTCCAAGGGTCAGATCACCGTTCCCGTGGCGGTGCGGCATCGGCTTGGTCTCTCCGCGGGCACCCCCGTGGTCTTCGAGCTTCGGCGGGGGTGTGTGGTGCTGCGCAAGGGTTCGAGGGGCCGGCATCCGGTGGATGAGGTCTTCGGAATTCTTCGACTGCCGAAGGGTGTGGACGCGACCCTCGACGAGATGAGAGGGCCGCGGCCGGGGCGCCGGTGAGGACCGCGGTCGATTCGTCCGTCCTCCTGGACGTGCTATCCGGAGACGAGAAATTCGGTGAAGCCTCGCGCCTCGCCATCAAGAGCGCTTATGCCCAGGGGCCTCTTCTCGCATGCGACATCGTGTGGGCGGAAGTGAGCGCGGCTTTCGGCGACGAGCAGCCTTGCGGTCACATCCTGTCCCGCCTGGGTCTGGAGTTCGAGCCGGTCTCGACCGCCGCCGCGGAACGCGCCGGGCGCGCCTGGCGCACCTATCGAGCGCGCAAGGGCTCCCGAAAGGAGCGCATGATCGCCGACTTCCTCATCGGGGCGCATGCTCTCGATTCCGCGGACAGGTTGTTGTCGCGCGATCGCGGCTTCTTCCGGTCGTACTTTCCAGAGCTGGTACTCGTCGATCCGTCGGTCCCTTGAGCAACTTCACTTCCCGGTCGAGCCGAGCAGCTCGTGGTATCCGCCCGCCACGTCGATTCCCGCGTAGGCCTCCGCGCGCCTGAGTCCCTTCCGCGCGAGCGCGTGCCGGGTTTCCTCCTCCTTTCTCAGTCGCAGCAGCGTCGCGGCCATTCCGTCCACGTCTTCCGGATCGAAAAACAGCGCCGCCTCGCGCGCGACCTCGAGAAGAGCCGGGAGATCCGAGCAGGCGACGGGAGTCTCGAGAGCCATCGCCTCGAGGACGGGCAGGCCGAACCCCTCGAAGAGAGAGGGGAAGACCAGGAACTCCGCGCCCTCGAGGAGGGCCGTGGCGTCCGCGTCGTCGAGGTACGGCAGGAGACGCACGTTTCCCTTCAGGCCGAGCGCCTCGATGCATCCGCGAAGCCTCTCGCGACTCTCGTCGAGGGCACCGCAGAGAACGAGCTGGAACTCCGGATCGCTCCTCACGACGCGAGCGGTCGCCTGAAGAAGCCGGTCGTGATTCTTGTGGGCCCAGAAGTTCGCGGGATAGACGGCGAACTCCGTGCGGAAGAGGCCCAGCGCATCGAGCCGGTTCAGGACTTCGCGCGGATCCAGGGCGGCGCGGAGGGGCGCGTTGACCGGCGGCAGCACCGAGATGCGCTCGGACTTCACGTGCACGCGCTCGACCGCCATCGCCTTCGTCGCTTCGGAGATCGCGACGACACGGTCCGCGCGCCGCAGGTCGCCGCGGAAGCCGATGCGGCGGCGGCGCTCGTCGGCGTCGAAGAATTCGGGATAGACGAGGTCCTGAAAATCGTATGCGACGACGAGATGCGAAAGATCGGGCTCGTGGAACGCCGCGGTGCCGAGCGGGCTGAAGAGAACCTCCGCGCCGATCCTCCTGAGCGACGTGCGGTCCGGCGCGGCGAGCTCGAGGAGCGGCTGAAAGAAGCCGTGCAGCCGCCGCCGCGTGCGCAGGAGGCGCCGTGGCTCCTCGACGTCGAGTCCGGGCCCGACGCGGCGGAGGACCGCTCCCTTCGCGAGAAGCGGAGCGACGACGGACTCGGCCTCGGGCTTCACGAGGACGTTGATCTCGTGGGCGTCGGGCCGCGCGAGGAGGGCCTCGAGGAGGCGGAGGACGAAGACGCACGCGCCGCCGTTGCCGCCGTCTGGCGACAGGGGAGCGAGGTCGACGAAGACCCGCAGCCTCCGCCCCTTTGACATCCCTCTACTTTCCCACAAACTGTGCGGGATGGCGCGCATTCTCATCTCGGGCATCACGGGTCAGGACGGCTCTTACCTGGCCGAATCGCACCTCGCGGGCGGCGACGAGGTACACGGACTGGTCCGTCAGTCGAGCCTCATGCAGCGCACCCGGCTTGACTCCGTCCCCGCGCTCGTGAGCGCCCGGTCGGCGTCGCGGCTGATGCTGCATTACGCCGACCTGTCCGACACGAGCAGCCTGGTCTCCGTCCTCAGGAACGTGAAACCGGACGTCGTCTACCACCTCGCGGGACAGAGCCACGTCAAGATCTCGTTCGACCTGCCCGAGTACACGGCCGACTCCACCGGCCTCGGGACGCTCCGGCTTCTCGAGTCGATGCGCCACGTCGTGCCCGACTGCCGCTTCTTTCTCGCCGCGACGAGCGAGATCTTCGGCGAAGCGAAGGAGTCTCCCCAGACGGAGAAGACCCCGATGAATCCGATCAACCCGTACGCGGCGGCGAAGGTTTACGCGCTGAACCTCGTGCGTATCTATCGGAGCGCGTACGGGCTCTTCGCGTGCGCGGGGATCCTCTTCAACCACGAGAGCCCGCGCCGCGGCGAGAACTACGTCACCCGGAAGATCACGCGCGCGGCCGCTTCGATCGCACGCGGGCGGCAGACCGAGCTGCACCTCGGAACGTTGACGCCGAAACGCGACTGGAGCTATTCCCCGGACATCGTGGAAGGCATGCGCCTCATCGTGTCGGCCGGCAAGGCGGACGACTACATCCTCGCATCGGGTGTCTCGCACTCCGTCGGCGAGTTCTGCGAAGCCGCGTTCCGGATCGTCGGGCTGGACTACCGGAAGCACGTCGTCCTCGACCCGAACTACGTGCGGCCGGTCGACATCACCGAAACGCGCGGCGACGCGTCGAAGGCCAGAAGAGCGCTCGGCTGGGCGCCGAAGACCGGGTTCGAGGAGCTCGTGAGGATCATGGTGAACGCCGAGCTCGCCGAGCTCGACGCGCGGGGGGACGCGGCCTGAGGCTGCCGGCCGTTCTCATTCCCGCCTTCCGGCGGCCCGAGGCGTCGCGGCGCGCGATCGCGTCGTTGAGGGTCGCGGGCGCGGAGCGCATCGTGTACGTCGACGACGAGCGGTCCGCGGATGGAGACGCCCTGGCCCGCGAGTTCCCCGGTCTGGACGTGATTCCGACGGCGGCGCCGGTCTTCTGGACGGGGGCCATCGTGCTCGGGATCGAGCGTGCGCGAGCCCTCGGACACGATTCGGTTCTGTTTTTCAATCAGGACGTGACCTGTGCGAAGGATTACTTCGAGAAGCTCGGCGAGGCGGTCGCGCGAAATCCCGGTGCGCTCGTGGGCAGCGCCGTGACGTATGCGCAGGACCCCAGCCGCGTCTGGTCCGCCGGCGGAGAGGTCGCGTGGTGGGGCCGCGGAATTCGCGTTGCGTACCACGGGGCGCCATCGTCCTCGTTGCCGAAGGAGCCCTTTCCGGCGGACTGGCTCTTCGGGATGGGCACGTTCGTGCCCTGCGCCGTCTTCGACCGCGTGGGTCTTCCCGACGCCGCGCGGTTTCCCATGGCGTGGGGCGATCTCGACTTCTCCCTGCGTGCGAAACGCGCGGGCGTTCCGGTCGTCGTGGCGCCCGCGGCACGCCTCGTCCACGAGGTGGGCGACTACGACGCCCGCGTGGCCGGCGCCCCGACGTGGAAGACCTACTCGGGCTGGATGGCCGACGACAGGCACAACCTGTCTCTCTCTTCGCAAGCTGAAATTTGGAAGAGACACGGCCCGAAACTGCTGTGGCCTCTGTCTCTCGCCATGAGGGCCGGATTCCTGCTTCTGAACTTTCTCAGAATCCGATTCCTCTTCCCCTCTTCCTTTTCAAAGGGATCCTCTCCGAACGAAACCCGATGAGCGGCCCTCTCCCGAAGATCTCTCTCGTTACGCCGTCCCTCAACCAGGGGAAGTTCATCCGCGCGACCATCGAGAGCGTCCTCAACCAGGGCTATCCCGATCTCGACTACCGCGTGCGCGACGGAGGATCGACGGACGGGACGCTCACGGTGCTGCGCTCGTACGAAGATCGCGTGCCGTTCGTGTCCGAGAGAGACGCCGGCCAGGCCGACGCGATCAACAAGGGGCTCCGCGGCGCGACGGGCGACGTCCTCGGCTATCTCAACAGCGACGACGTGCTGCGAGCGGGCGCGCTTTCGAGCGTCGGCGAAGCCTTTGCGGCCGACCCCGACCTCGTCTTCGTTTGGGGACGGGCGAGCTACCTGAACGAGGTCGGACGCGACGTCTCGCCGTATCTCGTCCGGCCCGACGCCATCGAGCGGCTCGCGGACGCGTGCTTCATCGCGCAGCCCGCGGCGTTCTTCAGAAGGACCGCGTGGGAAGAGATTGGTCCTTTCGACACATCGCTCCACCACACGATGGACTACGACTACTGGCTGCGCATCGCGGCACGCTACCCCGCGTCACGAATGAAGTTCCTCGACCGCGAGCTCGCTGGCTGCCGGATGCACGCGGACGCGAAGACGGTGGCGGGCTGGCCTCGGGCGCTCGACGAGATCATGGATCTCGTGAAGAGGCGCACCGGTTACGTCTCGCTCTGGTGGTGCGTCGCGAAGTGGGATCACCTGACCGACGGCCGCAGCCAGGCGACAGATCCCCACCCCGTGCCGTGGGGGGCATATCCGCCGGCGGTTTTCGAGTTTCTGAGACGGAACCCGCCTTGCCTCTGGCCGCGTGGGCTGAGGGGGGCTTCCGGGGCTCTGCGAAAGAGACTCATAACCGACTGATCGAGTGTGCTCAGGCTGGGCTTCAAGTGTTTGATCTCCTGGTTATCACTGATATGTAAGCGTTTGTGACCCGGGTGCCACTTCGGGGCTTGCATCCTGCTGGGACTGGAGATACGTTAACTCCAAGTTACACTAAGCCGAGTCAACCTAGGAGGTCGTACGTACCACGTGCCTTCGGGCACAACAGTGAGGTGGATCCATGAAACGCATCCTCGGTATCGGTCTCTGTGCCGCGTTCGTTCTCGTGATGGCGTTGCCCGCCGTCGCTGCCAGCAGCGGTGGGATCAGCAACTGGGCGGCTCCGCGGACCTGGACGCCGCCGGCTCCCGCCGCGCAAGCGGGGGGACGCAATGCGCTGATCGCGACGACGTACCCGCCTCTGCCGTTCATTCCGGTGACTCCGTGCCGGCTCGTAGATACGCGGGCCGGGAGCGGCTTTCCGGCGGGCTATGGGCCGCCGTCCATGGCGGGGGGCGGAACACAGCGGACCTTCGTCTTCACAGGCCAGTGCGGGATTCCCGTGAGCGCGCGGGCGGTGTCGATGAACATCGCGGTGTGGGCGCCTCCGACTCGCGCAGACTTGCGGGTGTTTCCGGCGGGCGGCGCGACGCCGGCAGTGTCGACGCTTAACTGGGAGGGCGGGATCCTGGCGCTCGCAAACGCAGCGGTCGTACCGATCGGGACGGCCGGCGGAATCGTGGTCCAGATCGACGGCGCCAGCACCGTGGACATCTTCATCGACGTGAACGGCTTCTACGGTCCGACGCCCCAGGACCAGAACCAGTACTTCACGCTCAACACGAACTCCAGCGGCTACACGATGTACCTGCAGAACTTGTCCACGTCGTGCGGGGGCGCGTGTGGCGTTTACCAGTCAACGGGGTCGGGAACCGCCCTTTGGGGGAACAGTGCGAAGTCCGGCGACGGCGTTTATGGCACGAGCGGCGATGCGTCCGGCGCCGGCGTCCACGGCTACCTTTCGTCCGACGTCAGCTACTCCGCCGCGGTTCGCGGTGAGCACGGCAACACAGGCTCCGGGGGCATCGGCGTCTACGGCAGCCATGCCGGCGGGGGCTGGGGAGTCTACGGGACCTCGGCCTCCGGCTTTGGTGTGTACGGGAACAGCTCGTCGCTTTACGGCGTCTATGGATTGAGCTCTACCAGCTTCGCCATCTTGGGTTCTACGGCCAGTACCGCAAGCGACAAGGCCGGAGTCTTGGGTCATGACGGAAGCACGCTGCCGGTCATCTCGAACCTGACCTCGAGCGCCGGCCTACGCGGTGAGAGCGGCAACAACGGAGTCGTTGGAGTGGCTGGACCGACCGGCCGAGGAGTTGCGGGAATCCAGGTCAACGCATCCGGAGGCCTCCTGCAGTGGGGGGTCCTCGGAGTCACCGGCTACGGCGTGTACGCCTACGGCAACATGGGCGCGAGCGGCACGAAGCCGTTCGTCGAGCCCCATCCGACCGATGCGGATAAGGTGATCCGGTACGTCGCGATGGAAGGGCCGGAGGCAGGAACGTACTTCCGCGCGAAGGCGACCGTCGTCAACGGAATCGCCGAGATCGACGTTCCCGAGACCTTCCGGATCGTCAGCGACGAGGAGGGCCTTACGGTTCATGTGACGCCCGTGGGACGGGCGCAGGCGTGGATCGAGAGCTCCGACCTGAACAGGATCGTCATTGGGGCCACGAAGGACGTGACCGTAAACGTGATCGTCTACGGCGTTCGGCGGGCATACAAGGACTGGCAGGTTGTGGCGGAGAACACCGAGTACGTGCCTGCGTCTCCGGCGGCGACGCTGCCGGCTGCTCTGTCGGCCGAGGCGAAAAAGAGGCTCATCAATAATGGGACTTACAACCAGGACGGCACGGTGAACATGCGGACTGCCGAGCGGGTGGGCTGGGCCCAGCAGTGGCGGCAGGAAGCCGAAGCGCAGGCGAAGGTGGACGAGGCGCGAGCCAAGGCTAATGAAGCGGCCATGGCGACGCAGATGGTCGTGACTTCGAGGCAATAACCTCTTCGATTCCAGTTCCGACGGAGAGGGCCGCGGCATCCGCCGCGGCCCTGGCCCACCCCGGTCGCCTTCGCGAGCACGATCGACGACACCGCGGCGCCGGCCGCGTACCCGTCCGACTTCAATTCCTCCGCGAGCGTTCGGACCTCCGCCCGAAGCTCGTAGCCCGCGTTGTCGCGGACGCCTTTCTCGAACGGCATGCGACCGGTGAGCATCGTGAGGTGTGAAGGAAGCGTGAGCGGAACGTGGCTGAGCGCGCGCGTGAAAAGAACGCCGTCGCGCCGCAGAGCGTCGATCGCCGGCGTCTCGACGCCCGTGAAGCTGTAGGCCGGCAGCCGGTCCGCGGGCAGCGTGTCGACGGAGATCAGGATGACGGGCGGCTTCGCGCGGCGGGCCCACTGGAGCCGGGAGCAGCGTCCGGTTCCAGCTTCTTCCGCGCTAGCTGTCGCGGCTAAACAGGTTGTTCAGTGGAGCCGGCGAGGCAGAGCTCGACGGCGTTCTTACAGCTAGAGGGGCGCAATCAATCTGCCATATCCCAGCGTCCAATGGCTGCGGTATAGTAAATTGTTGAGAGCTAGGGATTTTTCCTTCGTGTGGGTCGCCGCCCGCGAGGGGGCGCGTGTCTGGTGGCTCTACGCGGTAGTCGAGGCAGCGTTGGTCATTGCGGTGCCTCTCGTTCGGGCGCTCGTCGCCCGCGCGGCGCCGAATCTGGTTCCTGTCGGCCCGGCGCCGTTCGTGAGCCCCACCTTCACTTTCTTCTGCCTCGTCGGATTGCCCCTCGCCGGCGCGACGCTCGGCGCGCTCGAAGCCACGGCCCTTGCCGCTCTGCGGGGCCCGGGCGTGGCCGCCCGCGCGTGGCGTGCCGGGGCCCTCGTCACGCTCTGCCTCGCCTTCGCGCTTAACGCTCTCCTCGAGGGCGAGGTCGCCGCGTCCGTCGCCGCGTCCGTTCCTCTCGCCCTTTCGCTCGTCGCGCTACTGCGCGGCGGCGCCGAGCACGAACCCAAAGGCCTCTCCCGCCTCGCCGCCTCCATGCCCGTCGTCCTTCTCCTCGTCGGGCTACCGATCGTCGCGCAGCCGCGGCGCTACCTGGCAGTGGGCGCGGTGCTCGCCTTCGGCGCTGGCGTGCTTCTCGCCGTCTGGTTCCTCGCGGCGTTAGCCGCTCGTTTCGGGCCGCGTCGCGTCCCGCGCGGGCGCGCGGTCGAGTTCGCCTTCGTGGCGCTCGCGGCGGCCGGCCTGGTGCTCGCGGCGAGATGGGTGGATCCTGCCAAGATCCGGACACGCCGTGACTCTCCCTCGGTGCGGGGAACAGAGCGCCGCCCGAACGTCGTCCTCGTGACGCTCGACACCGTCCGGGCGGATCACCTCTCGCTTTGCGGTTACGGCCGCGACACGTCGCCGTTTCTCAAGGAGTGGGCGGCCCGCGACGCGACCGTCTACACGCAAGCGTACTCGACCTCGAACTGGACGGTTCCGACGCACGCGTCGCTCTTTACGGGACAGAGCCCGAGGGTCCACGGCGCCCGCATGCGGCGGGACTCGGAAACGCCGATGCCGATCCGGACGCGCTCGACGACCTTAGCCGAGATGCTGGCCGGATCGGGCTACGAGACGTTCGGCGTCATTGCCAACTCCGTCTCGCTCGTTCCCGCGCTCGGGTTCGACCGCGGCTTCTCGGAGTACGACGTCCTGACGGTCTCGGGCCTCCTCGCGCCCGGAGGCCGGCCATACCTACTGAGAGATGCCGTCCGGCGGAGCCTTCTTTCGTTCGCCGAGCCGTCACGGCGTTGGGCGGCCTTCGCGCACGCCGGCGAGGTCGTCGCCGCGGCCCTCGCGCGGCTGGACGCCCGCGCGGGGCGGGATCGTCCGTTCTTCCTGTTCCTGAACTTTATGGACGCGCACGTCCCCTATGTGCCGCCGGAGCTGTTCGCGAACCGGTTCCCGGGTCGAGTCACCGGGTTCTCGTGGAGCCGTTTCCCCGGGGACGACTTTTCCCGCGGCCGCAACGAGGGCGCGTTCCCGGGGGAGCTCGTGAGCCACCTGGTCTCGCAGTACGACGGAGCGATCGCGTACCTAGACGACCAGCTTCGAAGCTTCGTCGAATCGCTGCGCGACCGGGGCCTCTACGAAGACACGCTCATCGTCGTCACGGCCGATCACGGCGAAGCCTTCGGGGAGCACGGATTTCTCGGCCACCGGAAGACGCTGTATCAGGAGATGCTGCACGTCCCGCTGATCGTGAAGTACCCGTACGCCCGAACTGGAGCCGTCGTCGACGATGTCGTGAGCCAGATCGACGTGCTCCCGACCGTAGCGGATGTGATTGGGAGGGAGGCTCCGGCCGGGACGGAGGGCCTGAGTCTCCGGGCCGCGCGCGCCCCGGACCGCTGCATTATCGCCGAGGGAAACTACGCCGATGGGGCCGCGGGGCCGCGGGCAGACGAGCCGTCCGAAGTCGCGTTGATCCGCGGCTCCCTGAAGACGATTACGCAGGCCGACGGAACGATGCTCTCCTTCGATCTCGCGCAGGATCCGGGCGAGCGATGCGACCGCGAGCGCGACCTTCGGCTTGCTGAGACTTGGGGGGATTTGCGCCGGAGCTACATCCGGTCCGGGCGGGGGCGCGGTCACGAGGCGCCGGTCTCCGATCCAGAAGTCCTGGGACGACTGCGCTCCCTCGGCTATCTCCGCTGAGGCAGGACCGAGCGCATGCGCGCAACGAGCCGGCGCACCCATGGCAGCCGATTTCGACGACCCTGGACTGCGGCGTCAGTCCCACCTTCAGCAGGAAGAGGAGCTGTTCGCGGCCTCCCTGCTCGAACCCTGCGATCGGAACGCCGAAGAACCCGGGCTCTCCGAGAACGCCGACCCTCTCTTGAAGTGTCATCGGAGCCTCGCTGCGAACTCCCTCGCAGTTTCGTCCGCAATAAAGCGGCCGTCCTCGAGTGTCACCGTCCTGTCGCACTGCCGCGCGACCTCGTGGTCGTGCGTGACGACGAGGAGGGTGGTCCCGGGAAGGGCCTGCCGAAGGTTCCGGACGATCGACTCGACGGTCGGAACGTCGAGGTGTGCGGTCGGCTCGTCGAGGACGAGAAGCGCGGGCCGCCGGAGCACCGCGCGAGCGATCGCGACCCGTTGCCGCACCCCGCCCGAGAGCGTCCCGCCGTCGTCGCCGATGGGGGTCTCGCAGCCGGACGGCAGTCCGGCGACGAACTCGTCGAGAGAGGCGAGCCGCGCGGCCTCGTCGAGGACTCCCGTGACGGCGCGGGGCCGCTGGGCGTAGATCGCCGCGAGGGCGAGCACGGCGACGCCCAGGTAGAGGACGGTCGCATAGCCCGTCGCCTGCTGCTCGACGCCGAAGAGCGGGAATCGGGAAGAAGAGCGCCGCGAGGAGCGCCGCCTTCGGGGGGAGGATCCGGCGCGCGAGCGCCAGCACGCACGCGACGCCGCGGATTTCTTCGAGGAGCGGCCCGAGCGTAACGGCGAAGCGCGTGGGCCCGAAGAGCGGCGCGAAGGCGTAGCTCTCGACGGCGCCGAGACGGACGCTCGAATGGGAGACGTGGAAGTTCCCGGCGAGGACGTCGAGAGAGCGCATCGCCGGAAAGAGCGCATCCGGGTCCGCCAGGAAACGGCCGGCGGGCCACATGTCCGCCGCGCGCACGAGAACGGCGGCGGCGAAGAGGGCGAGGGTCCAGCTACGGGCCCGGCTCGTCGCCGGCGTGCGTGTCCGGGGGTGACGGCTTCATCGGGCCGCGCTACGAAGTGATCCGGATCCGGATCTGTCCGGGCGCCGGGAGCGTGCCGGGAGCGGGCCGATCTGAGTCGGGACGCTCGGGCTCTTTCGCGGCCCGGCCCGGGGATACGTAGCCGAGCGAGCGCAGGCGAGCGGTGAGCTCGGACGGGTAGTCGGCGCTCTCGTGGAGCGGCCGGACTCCGGGTGAAACGGAGAAGAGGACGGTTCCTTCGTCCGGAAGGCCGGTCGTGCCTCGCCAGAGGAGATCGCTCCAGCTCGCCTCGCTCTCGACCGGCAGGCGCTCCCCGCGGGCCGTGATCACGTTTCCACAGCCGGCCATCTGCAGCGAGAGCGCGCGCTCGGCGTCGCGCGGCTGAATCGCGATCCAGACCGGCCCTTCCACACGGCCGAGGGCGAGCCGGTCCGTTCCTCCCTTTCGCGAGAAGCCCGCGTTCGGTGGGTCTCCGAAGAAGCGGATGCCCGCCTCGGTCGCGGCGCCGATGTCGAGCCGGCAGGGGCTGCCGTTCGGCTCGGCCCGGATGACGAGGTCTCCCCGGAAGGAAGAGGCGATGTAGCGCTCCGCGCCGTCGAGGAGCTTCTGGGCCCAGGGTCCCTCACAGGCTTTCCCGTTGCGCTCTCCGGGGTCGCGCGCGAGGTCGAAGCATTCCTCCGCGGGGAGGCCGTCCAGCCAGTCGCCGGTTTCCCAGTGCCGCGCGCGGAAGCCGGGGCGGACGATCACCTTGTGGGTTCCCTCGAGGAGCGCGACGGCTCCGTACGGCGATGCCTCGGACACGACGACGCGCCCGGCGGTCCGGGGGCGGGCGAGCGACTCGCCGGTCATGCTCTTCGGAGCCGCCACGTCGAAGAGGTCGAGGATCGTCGGGGCGACGTCGATCGACGAGACCGGCTGCGGGATGCGGCCGCGCATGTCCTTGCGCCAGGGTGCGCGGACCGCGAGCGGAATCCGGATGTGCTCTTCGTAGAGATAGGGAACCGTGTGCCCGCGGGCGGGCGCCGAGTCGCCGATGCGGGGGGGACGCTCCCCGATCTCCTCGCCGTGGTCGGACGTGAAGACGAGCGCCGTCCTCTCCCACAGCCCGCGCGCTTCGAGACCCTTCACGAGCTCTCCGAGACTCTCATCCGTCTCACGCACCGAGGCGTCGTAGCGCGCGGACAGCCACGGCACGAGCTGCTTCTCCTCGAGCGACCGGTTCTCGAGGAGATTCGACACGGGCTCGTTCCACCCGGGACCGAGGGGATCGGTGGACCCGAAGACGCCGCGCGCTCCACGCTCGCTCGCCTCGTAGTTGTGGACCTGCACGGTATGCAGGAAGAGGAAGAGCGGGCCCGGCCCCGACTGGTCGACGAAGCGGAGGGCACCTCGTACTTCGCCCGCGGTCTGGTCGGTCGAGAAGAGGTAACGCTCGAATCCCCGTGAGAAACCGAAGCTCGCGTCGACGTAGCCGCCGGACGCGATCGCGAGGCAGCGGACGCCGTTTCTCGAGAGGACCTCCGCGAGGAGCGGGACGCCCGCGGGAATCATCTGACGGGCCGTGCGGACCCCGTGGCGCGCCACCGTCTGGGACGAGAAGAGCGACGCATGGGCCGGGAGCGTCCATCCGGCGCTGGTGATTGCGTGGTCGGCGACGAGGCCTCCGGCGAGGATACGGTCGAGGTTCGGAGAGGTCGGGAGGGCGTAGCCGTACGTCCCGAGCCGGTCGGCGCGGAGCGTGTCGACGTTGAAAAGGATGACGATACGGCTCGGCCCGGGCCCGGAGGCCGAAGGGCGGGCGAGAGGCGCGAAAGGAGCCGGAGCCACCGCGAAAAGCGCGATCGCCGAGCACAGGACCGTCGCGAGGCCGAAAGCGACCCGGGTGGACGGGGGCGAGGGAGGCTTCGTCGCGCCCTTCGAGGGCGTGTTGGGGCGCCGTACCCTCATCGCGAGGATTGGACTCCAAGCAGCACGTTTCAGTTTACCCCTCGGGGAAGATCCGGTCGGCGTGCCGGGGGACCTCCCGCGGAACGGGTCCATAATCCGCGCCCCGATGGACGCGATCGTCATTCGCGGAGCGCGCGAGCACAACCTCAAGAACCTTTCTCTCACGATCCCCCGGAACGCGCTCGTCGTGCTCACCGGAGTGTCGGGGTCCGGAAAATCCTCACTCGCGTTCGACACGCTCTTCGCGGAGGGGCAGAGGCGCTATGTCGAGTCCCTGTCCGCGTATGCGCGGCAGTTCCTCGAGCAGATGGAGAAGCCGGACGTCGATTCGATCGAGGGCCTGTCGCCGGCGATCTCGATCGAGCAGAAGACGACGTCGAAGAACCCGCGCTCGACCGTCGGCACGGTCACGGAGATCTACGACTACCTCCGCCTCCTCTACGCCTCCATCGGCAAGCCGCACTGCCCGACCTGCGGCAAGGAGATCGCGGCGCAGACGATCCAGCAGATGACGGACCGCATCCTCGCGATGCCCGAAGGCACGCGCTTCATGCTCCTCGCGCCGTTCGTGCGGGGAAAGAAGGGCGAGTACAAGAAGCAGATGGAGGAGATGGTCAAGCAGGGCTTCCTGAGGGCCCGCATCAACGGGAAGATGGTGGATCTCGAGAATCCGCCCGAGCTCGACAAGCAGAAGAAGCACACGATCGAGGTGATCGTGGACCGTCTCGTCGTCACGCGCGACGACGACACGCGCCGCCGTCTCACGGACTCCCTCGAGACGGCGACGAAGGTCGGGAAGGGCCTCGTGACGGTCGCGACCCTCGGCGGCTCCGCGGACGGCCCGACGACGGACGAGACGCTCTCGACGAGCTACGCGTGCCCGGACTGCGGGACGTCGCTCACCGAGATCACGCCGCGGCTCTTCTCCTTCAACTCGCCGTTCGGCGCGTGCGCGACGTGCAGCGGACTCGGATCGGTCCAGAAAGTCGATCCCGACCGGCTCATCCCGGACCCGTCGAAGTCGATCCGCGAGGGTGCGATCGTCCTCTACAAGCAGGGGTCCGCGAACTGGCGGCTGCGGCAGATCGAGCACCTCGCGAAGGTCATGAAATTCTCCCTCGACGTTCCGTTCAAGAAGCTCGGCAAGGAGGTCCAGGAGGTCATCCTCCACGGCTCCGGCTCGAAGGAGATCAAGTGGAAGTGGAAGTCCGAGAAGGGTGAGTACAACTGGTCCTCGGCCTTCAAGGGCCTCGTGCCGCTCCTCGAGGGCAAGTACAAGGAAGTCGAGAGCGAGGAAGCGCGCGCCGAGCTCGAGACGTACATGTCGGCTTCGCCCTGCCCGTCCTGCAAGGGGCGGCGGCTGAAGCCCGAGGCCCTCGCCGTACTCGTGGACGGCCGCCCGATCGACACCCTCACCGCGGAAACGCTCGAGGACGCGAAGGCATTCTTCGACGGGTTCCGGCCCTCGCCGCGCGAGCGGGAAATCGCGGGGAAGATCCTGAAGGAGATCGGGGACCGGCTCGGTTTCCTGAACGACGTCGGGATCGGCTACCTCTCCCTGTCCCGTGCGTCGGCGACGCTTTCGGGCGGAGAGGCGCAGCGCATCCGCCTCGCGACGCAGATCGGAAGCAAGCTGATGGGCGTCCTGTACGTCCTCGACGAGCCCTCGATCGGACTCCACGCGAAGGACAACCGGAAGCTCATCGACACGCTCGTCGCGATGCGCGATCTCGGGAACACGGTCGTCGTCGTCGAGCACGACGAGGAGACGATTCGTCTCGCGGACCGGGTCGTGGACCTCGGACCGGGCGCGGGCATCCACGGTGGCGAGATCGTGGGCGAAGGCCGCGCCGAGGAGCTCGCGAAGTTCCCGCGCTCTTTGACGGGGAAGTACCTTTCGGGCGAGCTCGAGATCGAGGTGCCTAAAAAGCGCCGGACCGGAACCGGGAAGTTCGTGACCGTGGCGGGCGCGACGGAGAACAACCTCAAGAACGTGACCGCGAAGTTCCCGCTCGGCGTCTTCACGGCCGTGACGGGCGTCTCCGGCTCCGGAAAGTCGACGCTCGTGAACGACATCCTCTACCGGGCGGCGGCGCGCATGTTCTACGAGTCGTCCGACCGGCCCGGGGCGCACCGGAAAATCGAGGGCCTCGAGCATCTCGACAAGGTCATCGACATCGACCAGTCTCCGATCGGGCGGACCCCGCGCAGCAACGCGGCGACGTACACGAACGTCTTCAACTCGATCCGCGACCTCATGTCGCAGGTGCCGGACGCGCGGATGCGCGGCTACGGCCCGGGGCGCTTCTCGTTCAACGTGAAGGGCGGCCGCTGCGAGAACTGCGCGGGCGGCGGCCAGATCGCGATCGAGATGCACTTCCTGCCGGACATTTACGTGACCTGTGACGTGTGCGGAGGCAAGCGTTACAACCGCGAGACGCTCGAGGTGCGCTACAAGGGCCTCAACGTGGCGGACATTCTCGCGCTCACGGCCGAGCAGGCGGCCGGCGTCTTCGCGAACGTGCCGCCCATCAAGCTCATCGCGGACACCCTGAACGACGTGGGGCTCGGGTACATCCAGCTCGGACAACCCGCGACGACGCTCTCCGGCGGAGAGGCCCAGCGCGTGAAGCTGGCCCGCGAGCTGGCCCGCCGGGCGACGGGCCGGACGCTCTACATCCTCGACGAGCCCACGACGGGCCTCCACTTCGACGACGTGAAGAAGCTCCTGAAGGTCCTGCACGCCCTCGTCGATCGCGGAAACACGGTCGTCGTCATCGAGCACAACCTCGACGTCGTCAAGACGGCCGACCACGTGATCGACCTCGGGCCCGAAGGAGGGGCGCGCGGCGGGGAGCTCGTCGCGGCCGGAACGCCGGAGGAGGTCGTGAAGGTGGCGGGGTCGGCGACGGGCCGTTTTCTCGGTCCGCTCCTTTCCCGGCGTCCCAGGACCCCGATCCGCTAGAATTTCCCACTACCTTGATCACGGGCTTCAACACGGACGTGAAGCACGAAACGAAAGTGTTTCACGTGCAGACGGAGGATCGCGGCATCGCGAATCCGGTGGTGGAGTCCCTCGTCTACGTGGGCGGCGAGATCCTGCTCTCGAAAAAGAGCCCCTACAAAAACCTGATCACGGGCGACCGGGTGGACGAAAAGGCCCTGCGCGAGATGATGGATCTCCAGCACCGCCGCGTGATCGAGGCCGTACGCCGGGGACGTCTCGACACGGGAAAGATCGGCGAGGCACCGGCCGACTGGGCCGACGACACGTTGCCTCACCCCGAAAGGGTCTCGCCGGCGGCGCTCGCCGCCGTGAGCGCGATTCTCTCGGCCCCACCGGAACCGCTGCCGGGCGATCTCCCCACGGACGGAAGGAAGCGCGTGACGACGAGCGCGGCCCTGCCGGTCGTCGCGACGCCTTCCCCCCGTCCGGCCGTGGCGCCCGCGGCGGCGCGAGCCCCCGCGCCAGTCCCGCCCCCGGGGCCGGCCTCGGCCCGCCCGGCTCCGGCGGCTGCGGCACCGCCCGGCGCGGCGCTTTTTGCGGCGCCGCCCGATCCGGGCCTCCGGGCCACGTCAACGGCCCGGCCCCTCTCCGGTGCCGCGCCTGCGGCCCCGGGAGCCTCGAAACCGAAGTCCGGACCCGCCATGCGCTCCCTCGACCAGGTCATCGTCGACTACCTCGCGTCGGAAGCGGCGTCCGAACACCTCGAGATCGCGGTGACGACGGACGGCGACCTCGTGTCGGGAGACACGGTGACGATCAGGGTCAAGGCCTCGACGTCCCTTACCGAGAGGCCCGTCGCGGACGCTCACGTCTCGATGCGCGTCGTGTCCACGGTCCGTCCGCCGCAGATCCTCTTTCGCGGCGTGACCGGAGCGGACGGCTCCGTCGCGTCGGCCTGCGTCCTCCCGGACATCGGCACGGGGAACGCCGCTCTCATCATAGCGGCCTCTTCCGGCCTCGGAAACAACGAGATCAAGCAGCTCATCAGGAAGAAGCCTGGATAGGGCGCGCTTGAAGCGTCCCTCGCCATCCGCTATATTCCGCCTCCCGTCCGGGATCATTCCCCGCGGGATATCGGGCCGATAGCTCAATTGGCAGAGCAAGAGACTCTTAATCTCTGGGTTGTGGGTTCAAGTCCCTCTCGGCTCACCACGATTCGACAAGCCGGCCGCAGACGCGGCCGGCTTTTTTCTTCCACGGAAAGAGAAGAAAAGAACGGAAAGAGGGGATTCCTGGAATGAGTAAGAACGTGATGCGCCGGAGCGTCGTCTGGAACGTTATCTTCTTTTTCTCCCTTCCCGCATTCGCCGCCCGGCCGATGACGATCGAGGACAACCTCCTCACGGTCCGCGTCGCGGATCCCCAGCTGTCCCCCGACGGGAAGTCCGTCGCGTTCGTGCGGACGACGACGGATCTCGCGGCCGGGAAAAGGAACGCGGACGTCTGGATCGTGCCCTCCGACGGCTCGGCCCCGCCCCGCGCCCTCACGCGGCACGAGAAGGCCGACAATGCGCCGAGGTTCTCCCCCGACGGGAAGACCCTCGCGTTCGTCTCGACGCGCTCGGGGACGCCGCAGGTGTGGCTCCTCGACCTCGCGGGCGGCGAGCCGCGAAAGCTGACCGACTTTGCGGCCGGCGTCCAGGACCCGCTC
>JBBQRP010000038.1:0-20727 GCA_038214715.1 Thermoanaerobaculia bacterium
TGTGGTCTTCTCCTTCACCCAGCCGAATGTGTCATCGAGGATTCCCAGTCCCAACGGATCGGTCTTCTCGTGCGGCCTTGCTCCGACGAATCCGTAGAGGTTGACGGAGTCGCGGTCGCCGAGAGGGTCTTGGGAGAGCCACACTCCGTTCCTCGCGTCGTACGCGCGATTCGCGGTGAGGAGGAATCCGAGGAGCGGGTCCGTGTACTGCCCCTGGAAGCCCATGGGCTGGCCGCCCGGGAAGAGGCCGTTGGCGTCGTTGGCGGCCGCGCTGACGGTGTCGTACTCGACTGGGAATCTTCGCTTGTACGCGAATGAGCTCGAGCCGATCTCGGTCGGCGGAATGACGGGCGGCGTCTCCGGCAGCTCGAGCACCTTCGGGTCGGCGAGGGGCCTGCCGAAGAGATCCTTCAGGCTCGACGTCGTCCGGACGCGGTACGTGGTCGCAAACGCGAAGCCGTTAAGCGGCAGAATGTCGATGGAGTCATTCGCGGTGTCTGCAGCCCTGCCGATGGCCAGCTCGGCAGCCGCGAGGGCCCCCCATGTCCCGTCCGTCGCTCTTCTTTCCAAGAGAATTCCTGCGAAGGTTTTCTGGTCGACGTCAATTCCGAATGAGAGCCTCACGCCGCCGGGCAGGGTTCCTGTCGCCGTCTGGGTCTTTGTCGCGCCGCTCGAGTCCTTGACGCTCGTGAGACCGAAGACGTACTCCCCCTTCCTCAGCTCGGGCCCGGTCTCGGCGTGAGCGTTGCCGTACGGGCTGTAAAGGTAACGGATGGGGATCGACGGGCTCGTCGGGTCGCTGGCTTCGTCGGCCAGCGCGAGCACGGTGCCCTGCTCGTCGCGGAGATAGGCGTAGAGGCGGTCGGAGACGAGATTCTGGGCGACGTCGTAGGTTTCGACCCTGACCTGGACGTGGTCGTGGAGATCGGCGCCGGGGACGTAGGTCTTCCTCCAGCGGATGGTGTCGTCCTGGGCTCTCGCTACCTCGGCGAGAAGCGTGTTGCCGTCAAACAGGTACTCGCGCGTCTCGATGAAAGGCCGGCCGGCATCGGTCTTCCCCGACGGAATCTCGGCGAGGTGGGTGCGAGTGAGAAGGCGCGAGAGCGCGTCGTAGGAGTAGACGAGCTTGTGGCCGGCCTGCGGGGGGCGGGTGTAGCCGGCCGGGCAGGCGGGGCCCTGGGACTCGCCGTGCTCGATGACCCAGCAGTCCTTGACGACGGCCGTCGCGATCTTGCCGTCGTAGTGCCAGGTGAACGTGAAGCGGTCGTCTTCGATGCGGCGCTTGAGGCCATCATAGGAGAATGAATCCGCCGGCCCGGAGTCGAAGGTGCGCGAGTCGGGCCGGCCGTCGCCGCCGGTTTCGTATTTGACCTTCTGCCCGGCGACTTCGCGGGTTTCCTTAAGGAGCTGGTCGGCGGCGCCGTAGTCGTACCTGAAGCGCTCGAAGGCAGCGATTGCAGCCGCCGCCGCGTCGTCGCTGCGTTCGATGCCCGCGCCTGCGTTCGCGCTCGTGAGGCGCTTGGCGGCGTCAACGCCGTAGGCGAAGCCCTGATTGGACAGAAGCGAGCCTGCCACCAAGCCCGCGAACCCCACGCCCGTCACCTTTCGGCCGAGCTTCGTGCCGTCCATTGCGACAGGATCGTACCCGTACTTGAACTGGCCCCACGCCGAGGATCCCGGAGCGCCGGCGTCGCCGAACGGCAACATGTTCTGGGCACCGGGATCCGTGCCGACCGTGAGCGTGCCAAGCTTCCACTTCGCGGCTCCCGGCACGGAGCCGTCAGGGCCACCCGGCCCACCGACGTAGCCGAATCGATGCGCGGTGTGGAGCGGGCCGTTCGACGTGACGCCGAGGACGCGGTCGGCGCCCACCCAGGCCCACGACGCGCCAAGGAGCACGGGCGCGACGCCGCCGGAGAGCGGCGCGTCGCCGACGCCGGTGATCGAAGCGAGGCGATGCGTGACGGGCTCATACGCGCGTGCGTACGAGAACGGCCGCGCGGAGCCGACACCAAGGGGAAGACCGAGAGACGTAACGCCGCCGAGGAGGTCGTAATCGCGCGTCAGGGGGAACGGACGCAGACCGACCGTCTCAGCGTGCGGGCGGCCGGCGAGGTCGTAATCTCCAGGCATTACAGCCGCGGCTGCGTCGACATCGACGCCGTTCGGCTTGAGGCGGGATGCGCCCGTCAGCCGCGAGGCCGCATCCCATGTGAACGCTTCCCCGCCCGCCACGACCGACCCGCCACCCGCGGCGCGCTTTTTGACCCGCTTCGCGTCGTCGTACGAGTACGAGAGCGTCGCGCCGTCGCTGCGGCTCACGGAGGCCACGGTGTCGTCGGCGTTGTACGTGTACGTCTCGGTCGCGCCGTCGGGCCGGATGACGGTCCGCAGGCGGCCCGTCCCGAGCTCGTAGCCATATGCGGTGTCGAAGAACTGACCCGAGTCTCCCGCCACGGTGTGCTTGACGAGGAGCCGCCCGTCGAGGTCGTATCCGAACGTCGTGGCGCCTTGCGGGCCGGGCCGTTCGGCCTTCAGGATGTTGCCGCGGGAGTCCCAGCTGAAGCTCGACGAGGAAGCGCCGTCCGTCGAGGCGATCGGCCGGCCGGTCTCGTCGAAGACGTGCGCGGCGAACGTCCCATCCGTCCGGTTCTCGGTCATGACGCGGCCGTAGGCGTCGCGAGTGACGTCGCTCGAGACGGTCGGGAGGAACGACGAGGAGCCCGTCGGAGCCTCGCCGAAGGACAGCGTATCCGCCCAAGGGGCGTTTCCTTTGTACGTGAAACCGAGCTGCCGGACGCTGTCGGAAACGGAGAGAACGCGACCGCTCCCCTTTTCGTAGTCCAATTTCACGTCGGTCCGGTCCGCAGACTTCTGCTCGACGAGGCGCCCGACCGCGTCGAACGAGCGCGAGACCGTCAGCTTTCGCGATGCTCCGGCGTCCTGAACCTGCGTCAGCGCCGTCGCTTCCCCGAAGCTCGTGACGTCGACGCTCTCGACTTTCGAGAGGATCTCACTGGTGGCTCTGTCGGCGAGACTCGCCGACGTCAGACCGCCCGTGGCGTCGAACGTGCGGGTCACGGCCGCACCGCCCGGAAGCACCTCGTTCGTGAGCCCGCCCCAGACGTCGTACGTGCCACCCCATGTCGTCGTGCCGTCCGAGACGAACGTCGGCCGCGCCATTTCGTCGTAACCGAACCGACGCGTCGCCGAGCCCGGGGGCGTCACGCTCGCGAGACGGCCTCGCCGATCGAACGCGTACGTCGAAACGAGTCCGGTCGGGGTCTCGATCTCCTTGAGAAAGCCCGTCGACGTGTCGTATCGGAGCTTGGTCTCGACGAGGGCGCCGGCCAGGTTTCCGGGCGCGGCGCCCGCAACATGGTCCCTCCGGACGCTCACGACCTGGTCCCGCTCGTTGTACGAGTACTCCGTGCGCACGTCTACGCTGGCGCCGCCGGGCTGCTTCTGGGTGCGAATCTCGACGGAAAGGCGCCCCGGCTCGTCGAACGCCCGCCGGATGATTTCGTTCACCGGCGCCGCAGCGCCCGTCGACTGCCCGAGCACTTCCATGACAGGCCGGTCCCATTCGTCGTACGTGACGTCGTGCTTGACGCCGTAATCTGTTTCGATGTGGTTCGGGTTGCCGCGGTCGTCGTCGTACGTGTAGCTCTCGGAGACCGGGCCCCGAGTCAACCCTTCCGGGAAACCGGCGCCGACTCTCCCGAGAGCGTCCTTTCCGTACGTGAGGTCGAGCTTCGTGACGGCGTGGGTTTCGCCGCCCCCGAAAACGTGGAGGGCCCTGCCGAATGCGTCGAAGTTCACCGCGGTGGTGACGCCGTCCGAGCTGAATCCGTAGTCCGCGGAGTTGCTCGGACCACCAGGAGCGACCAGAAGCTCCAGGTTACGCAGGCGGCCATCCTTCGCCTTCTTGACGAGGTTGTCCTCGTAGGCCTCGAGGGTGGTCAGGCGCACGCCGTCCGCGATGCTCAGCGCATTGAGCCGCTGCAGCCGGTCTGCGGCCGGGTACGTGACCTTCGTCGTGCCGCCGTCGCCCCGCAAAGCCGTGTCAAGGCGACCGTCGGTGAGATAGCCCACGGTCTCCTTGACGGTCGCCAGCGCCGGCGGACCGGCAGGGGCGTCCGGGGTCCCCCGGCTCACCTCGACGACGCGGTCCCTTTCGGCGACGCGGCCGTTTTCGAGGCGATAGCTGCTGGCGAGAAGCGACGGTTCAGTGACGTCGACGCGGGTGGCCGGGTCCGCCGTGGCCCCCAAGTACGCGAGCAGCCAGCCGGACACGCCGGGGGCGCTCAGCGAAGTGACGCGCCCCGTTACGTCGTCCCAGAAGAACCCCATTCGCTGCACGAGCGACCCGGGGTTCGTGTAGCCCTTGAGCTTCAGCTTCGAGAAAGCCGGACCGTGAAGCGGGGCGCCAGCGCCCAACTCGCGGTTTGAAAGGTACGAAATCGTGATAGCCGGTTCGAAGTGATCGCCGTCCGGGATGCCGTTCGAGACGCTCGGCAGCTTCACTTTCGACAGCCGCCGTTTGTCGTACTCGAACGCGACCGTCCGCGCCGGTGACGAGAAGTCCTCGACCGTCTTCAAGAGACCGGCGTTGGCGGGGTTGGAAGCTTCGAAGTACGTGAGGCGGTATGTGCGCCCCATCTCGTCCTGAACGCGCACGAGGTCGCCCGCCGGCGAGTAGTACAGGCGGACGGTGCTGCCCTTCGTGTCCGGGGTCGCCTGCGCGAACCGGTCCGAGATCATCGTGAGCCGCCCCGCGGCATCGAATCGGAGCACGTCGTTGTTGCGGCCGACGAGGCGGAACGTGCCGTCCGTCGCCTTGTCGAGCCTGACATACAGGCCGAGTGGCGTGCAGTAGGGCTCGCCAGCGTCTCGCTCGGTTCCCTCCGGGCAGTCCACGGGCTGGCCGGACGCATCCTTCAGGTCCTTTGGAAGCTCCACGAACCGCCACACCTGGCCCGCTCCGTCGTGGTAGTCGACGTAAGACGTGTCCTTTAACGCGGAGAGCGGAACCTCGCGGAGATGCGCGAAGAGCGACGCGTTCCAGCCCGCGGCGCCGAGGGGCCCGTACCCGGCGACGCCCGAGCGGTACGTGCGATCGAACGCGAAGCCGAGAGTGCGCGCCACGGCCGAGAAGTCACGCGCTTCGACGACGCCCTCGCCCGAGGTGAGGCGGACACTCGCCCCGGCCTCCGCCGACCACACGGCGGGGTTCTGGGCGGGCTCGGCGAGGGCGATCTGCGTGGGCGACGGGACCTCGTCCGCGAACCCGCTCACGCGCGCGTAACCCGAAGGCACAGGGTAGTTCGACGAGTTGAAGTAGGCGATTGCGGCGCGCGTGTCTCCCTCGTCCGGCGAGCCCGGCTTCGGCGAGAGGAACGCGCGCACGTACGGGCCGCCGGCGAGAAGCTCTATGACGTTCGGGTCGTTCTCGTCCTGCGGGAGCGTGGGCGGGCGGTCGCAGCGGCGGCACTGGTGGCGTTCGTCGGGCGGATTGTCGCGTTTAACCTCGGTGGCCTGATAGGGCTTCCAGTACGCGAACCGCGCCCGCGGGTCCGCGACGAGGACGACCGTCTCGTCGGATTCGTAGAGGTCGTACGCGTTCGAGGTCGGGCCGTCCGGGCTCGTGGGACTGGAGGGCCCCTTCCCGATCCGCCGCAGCGTGACCCATGCGTCGCGGTCGGGCCAGCCCGAGGCCGCCGCGTGCGAACCGCCGTCACATGGCTCGGTGCCGCCGCACGGCGGGAGGAGGGCGCCGAGGTCTTCCTGCGCAAGGAGCCGCTTGTCGGGCAGGGCGCGGAGCGCCTGTACCTTCGCGCTGAGGGTCTCGCCCGCCGCGCGTCCCGCGGCCGATCCGGGCAGGGCGACGCGCACCTTGAACGCCGCTGTATGGCAACCCTTTCCGAGCACCCGGTCGAGGTCCGAGCAGGTCTCGTCGCCGGGCGCGTTCTTTTCGTCGTAAGAGGTGAGGCGCAGCGGGACGCCGAGCGGATCGAGCCGCGTCACCGGCTGGCGGACGCTCGGTGCGAGCGCCCCGCCGGGAGGCGAGGCCGTGTCCTTGCGGAAGACGCCTGCAAACGTGATCGACGGCGCGTCGAAGGGCATCACGAACGCGCCCTCCTCGGTGGCGGTCGTGCCCCCTGCTCCCGGGGCGGTCCGGTAGCCCCATGTGTAAATCAGCCCCGCGCCGGTCTCGTCCAGGCCGATGTGGTTCGTGTCCCACGGGACGTAGAGCGTCGCGAGGAGGCGCGGGTCGACCGCCGGCCCCGAGGCCGACGGGAAGATGCCGTCGGGAGTGGGGCCGCCGTTCGCGCGGGCGAGATCCCACACGTCGACGATTGAGTTGCCGACGCGGTCCTGGCCGCCCGCGAAGAGGAGGCCGTGCGCGACGTCGGTTTGGAGGCGGTACACGGAGTGCCCGTCGACCCAGTACCGGCCGATCGGTTCGTCGTGCGCCCGTGGGCCGAGAGAGAACGAGAGAATCCCGGCGCTCCCCATCGAGACGAAGAGCAGATCCCCGAAGGCCTTGACAGGAGTCAACAGGGGCCCGTTGAACGCCGCGCCGGATCCCACGCGGATTCCGATGTCCGTCCACCCGGCGTTTTGCGCGTATGCGATCGCCCGATAGGACGGGAAGAGGCCTGCGGGCGCGCGTTCGCGGAGGCACGTCGCGCCTTCCGGCGTCTGCCAGGACGGCAAGGGAGTCGACGAGAGGACCGAGAGATCCCCTGGTGTCGTGACCGAAGCAGCTGAGTGGACGAGGCCGAAGTGCGTCAGGATCGAGTAGACGTCGACGTTCGTCGAGCCGGGCACGGCGGTGAGAGCGGGTGTGTTCGAGAGCCCGTCGAGCGTCGGAGCCGTTTTCGCGGCCTTCTCGTCCCCAGGTGCCGGACAGACGCCGTAGAGCGGCACATCGGCGCCCTCGAACTTGCCGATGCGCCGGTCGCACTGGCTCTTGTTTGCCTGCGTTGCGACCGGACCGGGATTGCGGTACATCCGGTTCAGGTCGAGGACTGTGATGCCGCTGCCGACGATCGAGAGGTAGCCGAGCGCGAGAACGTTGTACCGGATGCGGAACTGATCTCCGAGGCGGCCGCGAATATGGATCGTGCCGGTTCCGTCGCCGGTCCCTGCGGGGGGCCACGCATTCTCGACGTCGATCGACCACGTCTGTCCGGTTGAGATGTTGTCGACCGAGACACGCTGGTAGCGGTCGTACGTCTGCTCGCCGCAGGAAGACGGCCGGTTCGCGAGGTGACCTGACGTGGAGACCGCGACGTTGAATTCGAAAAAGCCGTCCAGCGGTACCGGGAGGCCGTTGAACGAGCCCGTTCCGTGATCACGCTCGTAGATCTCAATCAGATCGAACGACCCCTTCGCCGAAGGTTCCGAGTCATCGCGTACGACGAGCTCGAGGGACGACGGTGTGCCAGTCGGAAGGCTGCCGACCAGAGCAAGGTATTCCGGGCCGAGCAGTCCGCCGATCGCGCCCGCCGCGAACGCGGTGCGCACGCCGCCGTCGACGCTCGTGAAAGTGGGAACACCGCTGAAGAACGGCGCCGCCGGGAGAGGTGCGGCGTGCAATCGGACGTCCTCGATCGTGACGGTCCGGACCGCCCAGCTCGAGCCAAACTGGACGTTGTAGAAGAGCCTTCCGTGGCCGTCCGTCGCGAACGCGCGCAGGGAGTCGGCCTTCGAGTCCGTCGCGACCCCGCCCGCGACGTTCACGAGCGAGGCGTACGTCGTGGGGTTCTTCGGGTCGGACACGTCCACGGCGACGAGGCGTCCGGTGGCCGAGCCGACGAGCAGCAGGTTTCCGAATTTCAGAAGATCGCGCGCCGAGTTCGTGTCGCCCAGCGCCGAGGTCACGAGCTTCCCGAAGGGCTCTCCCGTCCGACGCGTCGCGAAGAAGAAGGTTGCCGGGGCCGCCGCAGGATAGGGAACGAGAGCGAGGGCCGACTTGATGCCGACGAGCTCCAGCTTGTATTGACGGCCCTGCGCGAGGCGGCCCGGCAGGTGCACGACGATCTGGGCGCCAGCCAGCGCCAGGTCCGCGGTGATGCTGACCCTGACCGCCGCACAGCCGGGCGCGGACCCCGCGAAGGCTGGGACGACCTCGCCGCAGTCCCATAGGGCGACGAGGTCCGCCGCGTTTCCGGTCACGTTGTCGACAGGCCTCGAGAACGTGAGCGTGAGGTCGTTGATACCCGCGGGATCGAGCTCACCTGGCGAGACGTAAACGAACATATCGTCGGCGGGCTGCGCCACGATTTCGGCCGTCACGAAGGTGCCGGCGGAGACGACGGTCCGCGTCTCCACCGGGCCGCTCGGCGTTTTCGCGCTGGCCTGCGTGAAGTCGAGGAAATCGACGGACGTCCCGTCGGCGAAGGCGAATCCCGGGACACTGACGAGTGAGGCCTTGTGGTCCGAGCCGATGCGCCCCTCCAGCTCGAGGGCGAGCCTCAGCGTGTCGGTTCCGCGGTCTGCTTCGACGGGGGGCACCGTGAAGCGCATGACGCGGATCGGGCTCGCATCGACCAGGACGGGCGGCGTGTCCGGGCCTTTGTCGAGCGTGCCAAGGTTCGTGAGACCGCCCGAGCCACCGGGGCCCGGATAGTCCTGGCGAGCGAGGATCCAGCCCGTCGCCGAATCGCGCTTGACGACGGAGAGCGCCTGGCCTGGGAACGCCGGGAGGATGTACCGGCCGCTCCAGTCGCTCGCGAGCGCTTGGAAGACAAACGCGTCGGCGATCGCGTTGTAGAGAACGAAGAGAGTCCCCGAGACGACCGCGCCGGTGACCCCCATGAGAGGCAGAGTCGTCCCGAAGACGAACGCGACCGAGCTCCGCGCCGTCATCTCCGCCGCTATCGTCCTGAGGAGCTTCTTCGGCAGCGCCTGCGCTTTCCGTCCGTCGGACCTCAGGCTCGCCGTCCCCCCAGACATGAGTGCGGGGTCGTCCGGTTGGTCCCCCTCGAGCGTGGAGATGAGTTTGCCGCCCTTGCCGTCGTCCACGAGGCGGCCCACGTCGAGGACCTGGAGCTTTCGGCCCCACGGGAGATCGACGGGCTTCCCCGCGAAGACGAGGCCGCCGACGGGCGACGAGGTGACGATGGGAATCCTGACGCGCAGCGTCTCCTTCGCGGTTCCGTCGAAGTCGACGTTCAGTACGGCGCCCATCTCGAGGCCGGGGTTCAATGCGACGGCGATGGAGTCGAGCGGCTGCTTCGTGACCTTGATGAGCGTCGGCACGTCGAACGCGGCCGCGGGCGCCGTGACCTCGACACCTTCGGACGTCGTGAAAACGGTGTCCTCGCCGGCGCTCGCGACGAAGCCCTTCCCGTCGGGTGTCGCGAAGGGCCCGAGCCGGAACGTCGCCGCCTCGGCGCCCGTCGGGTCGATCACGTGCAGCCAGACGCGGCTCGCGATCGTCACCGGTGACGTGGGCGGGCAGCCCGCGACGAGCGCGAAGCCGCCGGTCGCGTTCGCGGGCTGTGTGAACTTCGACGGGCAGATCGGGCCCTCGACGTCTGCATAGACGGACCACGGCGTCGTCCCGCCCGCCACGAGCGGCAACGCGCCGTCGTCGCCGATGATCTGGGCCGCTCCGTTCATGGGCACGAGGAGACGGATCTTCTCGGGATGGATCGCGCCGCCCGTCACGAACTGCGTCGAAGTCGTGAAGCTCCAGTCGACGGGCAACGTCCCGCCATAGAGCGTCCCGGCCGCGTCGCGGACGCCACCCGCGAACCGTGCCGCGATGCGCTTGCCCGGCGCAAGCGGGCGCTGCGGCGTGAAGACGACGGTCGTCCTGTCAGGCGAAAGCGAGACGGTCCCGTTGAATACGAGGCCCGTGGGAGCGCCGGCCGCATCCGCGAGGGAGACGACGACAGTTCCGGAGTTGACGCTGGTGGGGTCGAGCGGCGCGCGAAACGCGACGGACACGGCCGTGCCGACGGGCTGGTCGGCCGCGCCGTTCGGGGGCTGGAGGGACTGGATTTGTGGAGGCACGGGAGAAAGGACGAGGTCGAGAATCGCGATCTGTCCCTTCGCGAGCGACGGCACCTGGCCCGTTCCCGAGAGGGCGCTCACGGGGTGGAGCGCGACGAGCGCCGGCGAGCCCGCGGGCGCGGGCACCGCGTACCCCCCGCCCGGCAGCGACAGGTTCGCGGTGCCGAGGCCCGTGGACGTCACGCGCGAGCCCGCGATGCCCGCGCCATTCGGCGACGTGACGCGCCCCGTGACGAAGCCGATGGAAGCATTCGCGTGCAGGAACAGGAAGACGCCCTCGCCGAGGACGCCCGGGAACGGCAGCAGCGAGCCCGAAGACTCGGGCGCGGCGACGAGCGTCGCGGGAACGGCGCCGGCCGAAGGCAGGAGCGTCACGCGCGAGAGGGCGTTCGCGAACGCACCGCGCCCGTCGTCCGGCTGGTCGACGAGCACCGCGAGGACGTGCCGCGGGTCGTCGGCGGCATCCGACGGCAGACCCGCGGGCGCGTTCAGCTTGAGCGTCGCGGGCCGTGCGAGCACCGCGCCCGAGAGGCCCACGCGCACGGCCGCGACGGTCGTGTATCCCTCGACGGGCGGCAGAGCCGCGAGCTCGGCCGCCGTGAGCTTGCGCGCGCTGACGACGGTCTTCTGCGCGAGGGCGCTCTCCGGCACGAAGATCTCGACGCCATCGGCCGTCGTGACGGAGCCTCCCGAAGGGCCGAGCAGCTGGCCTCGCTCGAGCTGGTCCGTGAACGGGAAGAGGCGCAGGTTCTCGTAGCCCGTGTCGAGGAGGACCTGAGCGGCGCGGGGGCTCGGCGAGATGCGGAACGTGAGCGCTCCCGCTGCGCCGGGGCGCGCGGAGCCGAGATCGCCCGCAGTGAGCGGAGGGCGATAGAGGACTAAGTCGGCGCTGAAGGGAGACTCGTAGAGCTCTCCGCCGCCGCCCGCGAGGATGAGCTTCTCGTCGAGGAATCCCTGCACGGCAAGGCCGCTCGGCCAGGGCGTCGTCCCGTCAGTGGACTTCGCCACGACGCGCGCCGTCGCGCGGCCCGTGGGTGAGACGACGGGCGGAGCGAGCGCGATCGTGGCTGCCAGGGTCGGCACGGTGGAAGGCAGCGCCACACCGACGAGCGGCGCGTCGAGCGAGACGGGCATCACGGCGGGGCGCGTCGCGGGATCCGCATCCGGCGCGACGACCGCGACGGAGCCGGGACCCGCGAGAGTCACGCGTGCGAGGTCCGGGGCCGAACCGGCAGCGGGCACGAAGACGGGCGGAGGCAGCGCGAGCCACGCGCCCGCGACGACGTCGTAACGCGCCGCGTAGAGGTCGGCCGGGTCGAGGCCCGCCGGGAGCGGAAGCGTGAGCGTGACGCTGCGCGCAGCGAAGGGCGTGCCCGCTCCCTCGGGCAGCGCGTCCTCGCCGGCCCCGCCCGGAACGAGCCGCAGCTCGGCCGCGGCGAGCGGCGTCCAGCCGAGGGGCAGAGGCTCCGGCAGGCCCTGTCCCGAGAGCGGAGTCAGGCGCACGCCCAGACTCGAGGCCGCTGCGAACGCGTTCGGTGCGATGTCGACGGACGCGCCCGAGCCCGTCGGCCCCGCGAAGGATCCGCCCGCAGCGGGTGCGAGAAGGCTCGGACTCTGAGCGGCCAGCGGTGTCAGCCGGCTGCCGAACGGCACCGCGCCAGTTGCGGGCTCGAGCGCGAGGCGCCGCACGGCGCGCGTGTAGCCGGAGCGCGAGAGGACGAGCGCGTAGCGGCCGGCCGCGACGTCGCCCGTCAGGCTGAAGCGCCCGCGGCCGTCCGTCGAGGTCGACGCGGTGGGGGGAGGGACCTGGGCTGCGAGCGCCGCACCCGGAAGGACCGCGCCCGACGGGTAGAGCCGCACGTCCGCGCCCGCGAGCGGCCGGCCGCTCTCTTCGTCGAGCGCCGCGCCGGAGAGGAAGCCGCCCGACAGGTCTCCCCCGCCACCGGCGAAGAACACCGTCGCGTAGGGCGCGGCCATCGCGTTGCCGGACGCGTCCGCAGCGGGCGGCCCGACGGAAAGACGGACGGAAGCGTTCGCCCACCAGGCCGACGCTCCGCTGCCGAGGTCGAGCGTCGCCGTGAGTCCGTCCGCCGACAGCGAGAGTGCCGCGACCTGCGAGGCGTTCGTCGAGTCGTCGGCTTTCGAGACGGTCATCGCGTTCCCCGCCCCGCCGACCGTGAGCGTCGAGCCCTTCATCGCCTCCGTGAAGACGACGGCGACCTTGCCCGACCCGCGGTCGAACGTCGCGCCAGCCACCGAAGGAGCGCTGCAGTCGACGCGGAAGAGCGCGGCCGCCTCGGGGCCAGCGAGTCCCGCCGGGTCGACGACAGCGGCGTGGAGCGTGTGCCAGCCGTTCCCCGAAACGGGGAACGTGATCGCGAACCGACCCGACGCGTCGGCGTTCGAGGTGAACGAGAGGCTCCCGTCGCGAATGCGCACGGCGGAGTTCGAGACGGCCGTCCCCGCGACGACGATCTGGGTCGCACACACGACGGCGGGCAGCGCGTCGAGCACCGGAGGCGCCGCCGTCCCGACGGCCGCGACGGTGAACGTGACCTCCTTCGCCGCGGCGAGAGGATGTCCCGCGAGGTCCGTGACGCCGGCTCCCGCGCGGAAGCGGTACGCCTCGCCGCGCACCATCGCGGCGCCCGGCGCGAAGGCGACGGCGCTTCCCGCAACCGTGAAGGTGCCAACAGTGGACGCTCCCGTCGAGACGCGCGTGAGCGTGAGGCCGTCCGCGGCCGCGAGGGACGACGGGCGCACCGTCTCGCTGAAGAGGACGAGGGAGACCTCGTTCGCATCGACCTGCCTGGCGCCGTCGGGGGGCTGCATGTCGACCACGCTGGGCGGCGTCGCGTCCTTGAAGAGGAGCCGCCGGTCGTTCCCATAGGCGCCAGCGGGCTCCTCCACACGCGCGATGACGCCGAACGGCCCTTCCGCTTCGGGGACGGCGACCTGCGCCGTGAAGCTCGCGTGTCTGCGTCCGTCCGTGGCGGGCGCGTCCCACGTCAGGGCGTCGAGCCCGCCGCCGTTGAGCGAGACGATCGCCCCGTCCTTCGCCCATGCCTCGCCCGACGCGGTGAAGGAGGGCGGCGACGTCTCGTTGAAGCGCGCTCCGTCCGCGGGCGAGGCGAGAAGGAGCGCGGGCGCGGAGGGATCGAAGACGACGCTCACGGTCGCGGTGCCGGCCTGGCCGAGCGTGTCCGTCGCCGTCGCCGTGACGCCCTGCGGCACGCCCGGCGACGAGAGGACGAGCGGCACGCCCGCCGCGAGAAACGCGCCCGTGTCCGCGTCCACGGTCGCGGTCACTGAGCCCGCGGAAGTCGCGACGACGACGGAGGCGAGGTTCGGCTCGCTCGCGAGGTCCACGAGGCCGGCGACGTCGACGACGGCGGGGCCCACGCCACGCTTTCCGACGTGTGCGCCGTCGGGCGGCGATGTGATCGTGACTCTCGGGGCCGACGAGTCCCGGAAGACGACGACGCGGTCTTCTCCGTTCCGCCCGGCGGGGTCCACGGCACGCGCCGCGAGGACGTTCGGCCCCTCTACGAGCGGCAAGGGGGACGACGCGAAGGCGCCCACCGCGGACGGCGCCTTGACGCCGTTCACGGTGACGGTGGCCGTCGCGTCCGACACGGTGCCCGTCACGGCCATCGCGGAGAGGGTCGTTCTCGCGCCGCCCGCGGGCTGGACGATGTGGACGACGGGACCCGCGCCGCTCTCCAGTCGCGTGATCTTCAGGCTCGTCGTGGAGAGGGTTCCCGCGCGGTCCGTGCAGGCGATCAAAAGAGTGTTTTCGCCGACGGCCGCGAGAGGAACGTCGCCTGCCGCGAACGTCCCGTCCGCGAGCTGCGCCCCGAACGTCTGGCCGGCCGACGTGACGGAGACGGAGGCCGCGTCGCCGCTCCTGCCCTTGAGCGTAACCTTTGGCGCGGCAACGACCGTTCCGTCGCCCGGATCGAGAGCCGTGACCGCGCAGCCTCCGGACGCGAGGACGAAGCTGCGGTCCACGCGGCTCTCGTTGTCCGCCGCGTCGCGTGCGACGACGGAGAGCGTGTAGCCGCCCGCAAGCGCGATCACGAGGTCCGTGACGGCCGCGGTCGCCCTCATATCCTGCCCGTTCAGGCGGATCGCTGGTGTGGGTGCCGGGACGGCGTCGTCCGTGATCGTCACCCGGAGAGTGAAGGGGCGCGCAAAGCTCGCGCCGTCCGCGAGGGGCTGCCCGTCCGCGGCGAGCGCGATGAGAGGAGCCGTCGAATCCGTCGTGATGGTCACGGCGGCCGTCCCCGTGCGGCCCAGGACGTCCGTCGCGGAAGCCGTGAGCGTGTTTCTCCCCTGCGTCAGAGGCACGTCCTTCGCCCGGAACGTCCCGAGCGCGTCGAGCGCGAGCGTCGTTCCGGCGACCGTCACGGACCCATTCGCCGTCGCGGCCGGCCCGCCGACCACGGCGCCGGCGACGTCGATCTTCTTCCGGTTCGTCCGGGCTCCGTCGACGGGCTCGAGGATCATGATCTGCGGCCCCGAGGAGCGCACGGTGACCTGGCGGGTCGCCGTCGCGGAGCGTCCAGAGGCGTCGAGACCGACCGCGACGATCTCCGAGGGCACGTCGGGGGGAAGGACGAGGTCGGGCAGCGACCACGCGGCGCCCGCGAGCGTAGCGGGCCGCCCGTTCACCGAAACGGAGACGATGGACGGACCCGCCGTTCCGGTCACGGCGACCGCCGGTCCGGGAAGCACGGCCCCGTCGGGCGGTGCCGAGATGTCGACGGCCGGACCGGGCGTGAGGTCCACCTTGAACGTCGCGGTGGCGGAGCTCGAGTGAGAGAGCGCATCGGTAGCGGTGGCCGCGAGCGTGTAGTCGCCCGACACGCTCACGGAAGTACCCGAAACGAAGGCCGCGCCGTTCAGCGTCGCGGCGATCGTCGCGGAAACATCGTTCGAGCGCAGGGTGGGAGTCACGGCTCGGAAGAAATGCGCCCCCGCGCCGAGCGGCGCGCCCGACTCGAGAATTTCGACAGAAGGAGCGAGCGTCTTCGCGTTGAAGGACCGGGCGAACGTCGAGCGGTTGCCCGCGCGGTCGACGAGAACGATCGAAAGCGCGTTCGCACCTTCCTTCGAGGAGAAAGAAGCGACCGAGAACGCGCTGCCGCTCACGTTCGCCGCGACGCCGTTGACCGTAGCGGATGCCAGATCGGGATCGGACGTACCGCTGACGCTCGAGACGGCCGCCCCCAGGACCGCGCCGTCCGCAGGCGAAATCGTGAGGAGGCGCGGCGGCGTCACGTCGATCGTGAAGAGCGCGTGGGTCCAGACCGTGTGCCCCGCGCAATCCGTGGCAGTTGCCGCGAGCAGATGAGTGCCCTCGGCCGAGATCGTGCCGCCCGCCCACGGCGCTCCGTCCAGCGTAACGAGCGGCAGTGGGGGTGCGGAGGCCGGACCGTCCGCGACGGAGACCCGCGGAAAGATCGAGCGACCGAAGAGCGTCGGCGTTTCGCCGGGGGCTGCCGCAGGGCCGGCCGCTCCTCCCGGCATCGCACCGCCGTCGAGCAGAAGGGCGAGCGAGGGCGACGAGGCCTTGACGCGGAACACCCGCAGAACACGCACGTCGTGGGACAGCGCGTCGGACGTCTTCGCCGTGAGCGTCGCAGTGCCGTCCGCGGCACCGAGGTCGACGGCGGCCACCGTCCACGCCGTGCCCGCGGCATCGAGCGCTGCCGTGTAAGAGCGCCCGGTGCCGCCCGCGGGCTGGACGTCGAGGAAGATCGTCGCGCGGACGCCGGTTCGGCCCGAGATGCGGCCCGAAACCGTCACCGGCGGGCCCGGAGTGCGGCAGCCGGAGGCGTCCGGAGCGGGCGATTCCAGCGTGAGAAATGGCGGCGTGGAGTCGAGGCGGAATTCGACGGGCGCCGACTCCGCCCGGTGCCCGAACGTGTCCACTGCGATCGCCGTCAGGCTCTGCAGACCCTCGACGAGGGGGACGTTCGTCGCGACGAACCGTCCTCCTGAAACGCTCGCCGGAACTCCCGCGACCGTGAGGGAGAGGAGGTGCGCCTCGACGACGCTGCCGGTGACGGTGACGAAGGCCGAGCCCGAGACGGGATCGGCGGGCGGATCGATTGCGACCACGGGAGCGAGCGTGTCCACGGTGACGTTCACCCCGGCGGACACGGCGGAATTCCCGAGGGTGTCCGTGGCGCGCGCGGAGAGCGCCGAATCGCCCTCGGAGAGAGTGAGAGTCGCCGTGAAAGAGCCGCCCGACACGACCGCCGCGACTCCGTTCACGGACACGCCAGCGAGGTGCGGGTCGGAGGCGGATCCGGTCACGGTCACGCTCGCGGTGCCCAGCTGCGCGTTCGGGGATGGCGACGTGATCGCGACGGCGGGTGCCTGCGTGTCGCGCTCGACCGTCGCCGCCGCGGAGTCGGCGGCGTGGGAGAGCGTGTCGACGGCGTGGGCGCGGATCGCGTTCGGGCCCTCGGCCAGCGGCACGTTCGTGGCCGTGAAGCGGCCGCCCGCTACGATTGCGGAGACGCCGTTGACGGTCACCAGCCCCAAATGGGGGTCCGAGACGGTGCCCGACACCGCGATGGACACGGACTTCGTCAGCGGCGGCAGCAGGGAGATGTCGAGCGCGACGTCGGGCGGCCGCGAGTCGAGCGTCACGAAGGCGGGCTGCGAGAAATAGGACCGGCCCGCCGAATCGACGGCCTCGGCGGTCAGGCGGTTCTCTCCCTCCGAGAGCGCGACGCCGGAGATCGTGAAGCTCGTGCCCGAGAGGGAGGCCGTGCGCCCGCCGACCCTTACGGCCGCGAGACCCGGCACGTTCGCCGTGCCGGAGACTGTGGCCGTACCGTCCGCGGTCAAGGTTCCCGAGACGGGACTTGTAATGACGACGGACGAGGCCTGCGTGTCGAGCGTGATGCCAACGGGAGGAGAGACGCCGAGCCGGCCCAGCCGGTCCCGCGCCTCGGCGACGAGCGTCGAGGGGCCTGCCGGGACGGGGACGGATGCCGTGAACCGGTTTCCAGAGACGGACGCGGCAGCTCCGTTCACGGTAATGCCCTCGAGGTTCTCCTCGACGAACGTGCCGCTCACCGTCACCGGGGACGATGCGACGCTCGCGCCCGCGGGAGGGACGTCGATCGTGACGACGGGAGAAATAGTGTCGAGCGTGAAGGCGCTCGTCGCGGACGTCTGAGCGCAGGCGTTCGACGCGACGGCTGTCAGGATCACGATGCCGTCGGCCCCGAAGTCGAAGCCTTCGACGCGGAACGTGCCGTCTGAAAGCACGGCGGGTCGCCCGTCCACGGCGACGGCAGTCGCCCCGCGGTAGGTCCCCGAGACGGTTCCGATCCTCGTTCCCGCGAGTGAGCCGGGCGCCGGCGCGAGGAAAGTCACCGCGGGCGGCCCGCTGCAGAGGTTCACGCGCACCGACGCGACGAGCCCCATCGCGTTCTCCGCGTCCACCGTGACGTCGCTCGACCCCGTCACGTCCAGCGTCGTGTCGAGTGTGCCGTCGTCCCCGATCGCCACGCTCCGTCCGTTCACGCGCACATCGACGACCGCCGTCTCCGGGTCACGTGCAGATCCGCGCACGCGAACGGCGGAGAGCGAGGACACGTCGGCCGTAGGCTCGAGGAGCGTGAGGAGCGGAGGCGTGTCGTCCACCACACGGATGACCACGGAAGCCGCGCGGAGCGTGACGGACTTCGCAAAGATCGCCCCGAGGAGGCGGCTCTCCGATTCCAGGAGGACGTCGGCCGAGGGCGCCACGAGGAAGGCCGACGCCGTCGACAGCGTCTCGAGAGAGACGCGCGTCCCGAGAACGAAGAGCCTCAGCCGGAAGGCCCCACCGGAGGGGTTCAGGAAGCTATTCCCCGAGACGTGGACGTCGCCGGTCACGAGAACGCGCGCGTCCCCCGCGAGCGTGACATGCGCGCGCCCGGAGAGGTCGATCGACGAGAAGACGAACGTTCCTCCGGGCAGCACGAGAGAGTCATGGTCGTCGAGAAAGAGCGCGTCCCCGGCCGCCCCGCGGAGCGCGCTCCTCCCGAAGGACGTTTTCGGAATTTTCGCGTTGTCGTTCGATGAGAGGGACGCGGCGAGCTTCGGAAGGTCCACGGGATTGCAGTTCACAGGCCCCGTCGCGGGAACCGTGGAGCCGGAAACCCTGGCATCGGGCGCGACGGCCGCGGTGTGCCCCGGCCCCGCGGTCGCGTCGCCAAAAACCGTCGACCCCGAGGACACGTCGACGTCGCCGTTCGACGCGACGTGCGCGCGGCCCTCTTTGGCCGCATAGGAGGAAACGCCTTCCGAACGCACCATCGAACCGTCCTGCACGGCGACGGACGAGCAACCGAAGACCGCGCGCCCCGCGAGCGGAGGCCCGATCGCGAACGGCGCGTCCGCGAGACCCGTCCCGGCCCAGGCGAGGGCGAGAACGAGCGCGGCGACGCGACGACCAACCTTCACTTGCGGAGCCTCGACGAGTCCCGCGACGCCTCTTCCTCGGCAAACGCGACCATCTCCTCGAGCGGGCTCGCCACACGGCGGAAACCATCGCCGACCGCGAGGAGATTCCGCGGAAACACGGCGAGAGGCGTCAGAGCGGTCACGACGTCCTCGGAGACGCCGCCCGCCGCCGAGAGAGGCCGCCGCACGCGCACCGCTACGCCCCCGTTCGCGGCGCGGCGCGCGGCTGCCACGAGTCGGGCCGGCACGCCCACGGTCCCGCCCGACAGCGCCTCTCGCTCGAACGCTTCGACCGCGTCCATTGCGGGAGCCGCGAGCCGCACGGATCCGTCCACCCAGACGTCCGCGGAAAGCCCACCGTCTACCCAGGCACGGAAGCGCCGGACGCCGGCCCGAGGCGCCGGAACGTCGGGCGTGGCCAGGGGCTCGCGGCCGCCGTCACGCACTTCCTCGAGGCGGATCTCGGGCGAAGCCGAGGCGTTCGTCGTGCGGGCGGATTCGGTCAACGGCCGCTCGTCGGCCTTTTGCAGCCGCCGCGTCAGATCGCCCATCTGGGAGAAAGAGAGCGTCCAGTAGGTCGACTTCTCGACGCTGACCTCGGTGACGGTGCGCTTCGCGAAGTCGACGATCACGCGCGACCCGCGCGGGCGGACGGAGACGAGCATCGAACCCCCGTAAGTGTCCACGACGGACTCTCCCCGAAACGTCTCGCCGCCGGGCTCCGTCTGCACGATCCGATGCTCGACCGAGAACGCCACCGGGAAGAGAGCGCCCGTCACCTCCTCGGAGCGTGCGGCCGGCGCGGCTGCGAGGAGCAGGAGAGCGAGGAGCTTCTTCATGGCGCTACGCCTCCGTAGGGCACAGGTGCCGTTCCCGGCGCATCGGCCCGCGCGCCGCGGACGGGGCAACCGGAAGGAGCTGGGGCGGAAAGAGGAATCTGACGATTCCGGGAAAGGAAGATAGACGAGGCGTCTACACGAACCGATCGCGCGGAAACCGCGTCCGACGATACGAGGCGTGCCCCTCGGACGAGCTCGATGCTGTCAAATTCCCAATTACCTTCTAAGAAATCCCCCTCTCTGATCTTTTCGGCGGCTTCGGATTCGAGGCGAATGGTCAGCCCATCCTCCGAAACAGAAAGAATTCGGAACCGCCCGACGATCTCTCCGCCCCGCCGCACGACGACCGCTCCACCGTGCACCGCGGCGCGCGCGACAGAACCGTCGAGCGCGACGGACGCGCCTTCGGTTCCGAGGACGACGTGGGTTCCGATCGCGGGAAGCTCGAGCGTCTTGCCGCGCGTCTCCCCGTCCGCGTCCCGCCACGGCCAGCCGCCGTTCACCGAGAGACGCCCTTCTTCGAGCTTGACGCCCGGCTCGTCGCCTGCCGGCACCGGAGCCACGAACGCCCGCGGCGCGCCCGACGGGAGGACCGTGACGATCGTCTCGTGGCGCGAGACGTTGCCCGACGGGTCGAAGACCTCGACAAGGACCGGTAACGTCTCGCTCGACGAGACGGCCGGCGCGAGCACGCGAATCTCGAATGGCGGCGCCGTCAGGACCGTCCTCGTTCCACCGAGCGTGATCGCGACGGACGCAATTCCGACATCGTCCCACGTCTCGACTGCGACGCGCAGCGGGTCTCCTGCATGGACCGTCGTCGCAGCCGTCGGCTCGACCGAGACGAGAACCGGCGATAGCTCGTCGTCGACGACGACGGCGTGCACGATCGAGGAAGCGGTGAGGCCATCGCCGCCCTTCGCGCTCGCCACGATCTTCAGGGGCCCCGGTCGCACCGAGCCGGGGATCGAGATCAGGTCGCGGCAATTCGCGTAGCCCGCGATTCGTGCCTCGAATGCCCCGGAAATTTCGAGATCGACCTCCCGCGCGTCGGTGTCGGCACAAACCGTGAACGAGCCGCCGGGTTTGGGGGGCGCGCCCGCGTCCGTGCAGAGAGAGAGTGAGCGGATCGCAAGCGGCGTCGCGGCGGCCACTGTGGAGACGGGTTCGGCGCGCAGCAGAGATCCACCAATTCGGAATGGGTCCGTCGTAGCGAGCGTGGCGCCGCTCGTCACGGCCGCCGCGACGTCGAATCGATAGACGCCCTGCCATTTGTCGGCGGGGAGGATCGAGATGGTCTCGGCCGCGTTCGGGACGAGGACGACGGTCTTCGCGACGATGCCGCCCGCCGCCGTCGAGATCCGCCACGTCCCCTTGAGCGTCGTGC
>JBBQRP010000039.1:0-19511 GCA_038214715.1 Thermoanaerobaculia bacterium
GAACTGGTCGAACTTGGCGCGCTTCTCGGCGTCGGCGAGAACCTCGTGCGCCTCAGAAATCTCTTTGAACTTATCCTCGGCGGCCTTGCTGCCGGGGTTGACGTCCGGGTGCCACTTTCGGGCGAGCTTACGATAGGCCGATTTGATTTCTTTTTCCGACGCCGTCTTGCTCACGCCCAGCGTCTTGTAGTAGTCTTTGTAGTCCGGTCCCATTTCGGGTGCCTGCTTTCGAGGGATGGAGATCCCTCGCTTTGAAAACGACTACGTCGCCGTCCTTCGGACGAAGTATCCTTCGTCCGAAGGAGGCGGCGGAGCCGAAACGCAGCGAGGGATCTCCATCCCTCGCGACCTTATTTTTCCTCGGCCTTGAAGTCGGCGTCGATGACGTCGTCTTCGGCGGGCGCGGGATGCTCTTCCGTGGCCGGTTCGCCCTCGGCGGGCGCGTCGGCGGCTTGCGCCTGATAGAGCTTCTGGCTCATCTCGTAGGCGGCGGTTTGAAGCGCGGTCAGCGCCGTATTGAACGTCGCTTCGTCGTCGCCTTCGGCGGCGGACTTCACCGCATCGATCTTCGCTTGAAGGGCTTCGCGCTCGGTCGGGTCGAGCTTGTCGCCCAGGTCGTTGATCGTGCCCTCGGTCTGGTAGATGAGCTGGTCGGCCTTGTTGCGACGCTCGGCTGACTCGCGAGCCTTGCGGTCGACCTCGGCGTTTGCGGCGGCTTCCTTCACCATCCGGTCAACCTCGTCCTTGTTCAGATTCGACGAGCCACTTACGGTGATCGTCTGCTCCTTGCCCGTGCCCTTTTCGAGCGCGGAGACCTTGAGGATCCCGTTGGCATCGATGTCGAAAGTGACTTCGATCTGCGGGATGCCGCGCGGTGCCGGCGGGATTCCCGAGAGCTGGAAGTCGCCCAGCATCTTGTTCATCGCCGCGATCTCGCGCTCGCCCTGGAAGACCTTCACGTGGACGTCGCTCTGGCTGTCGGCGGCGGTCGAGAAGATCTGACTTTTGCGGGTCGGGATGGTCGTGTTGCGCTCGATGAGCTTGGTCATCACGCCGCCGAGCGTTTCGACGCCCAGGGAGAGCGGCGTGACGTCGAGAAGCAGCAGGTCCTTCACGTCGCCCGCGAGGACGCCGCCCTGCAGAGCCGCGCCGACGGCCACGACCTCGTCGGGGTTGACGGACTTATTCGGCTCCTTGCCGAAGAAGTCCTTCACGATCTGCTGGATCTTCGGCATGCGGGTCTGGCCGCCCACGAGCACGACCTCGTCGATCTTCGAGGCGTCGATGCCGGCGTCCTTGAGCGCCTGCTTGCACGGCCCGATGGACCGCTGCAGCAGATCGTCGACGAGCGACTCGAGCTTCGCGCGCGTGACCTTGATGTTCAGGTGCTTCGGCCCGGACGCGTCGGCCGTGATGAACGGCAGGTTCACGTCGGTCTCGACGGTCGTCGAGAGCTCGATCTTGGCCTTCTCCGCGGCTTCCTTGAGTCGCTGCGTCGCCAACGGCTCCTTCGAGAGGTCGATGCCCTGGTCCTTCTTGAACTCCACCTGCAGCCACTCGACGATCTTCTGGTCGATGTTGTCGCCGCCGAGGTGCGTGTCGCCATTCGTCGACTTGACCTCCACGACGCCTTCGCCCACCTCGAGGATCGAGATGTCGAACGTACCGCCGCCGAAGTCGTAGACCGCGATCGTCTCGTTCTTCTTCTTGTCGAGGCCGTAGGCGAGAGCCGCCGCGGTCGGTTCGTTGACGAGCCGTTCGACCTTCAGGCCGGCGATCTGCCCCGCGTCCTTCGTGGCCTGGCGCTGCGCGTCGTTGAAGTAGGCCGGCACGGTGATGACGGCGCGATCCACCTTTTCGCCGAGGTAGGCCTCGGCGGCCTCCTTCAGCTTCGTGAGAATCATCGCGGAGATCTCCGGCGGGGACAGCTCCTTGCCTCCGATTGAGATGCGCGCGTCCCCGTTCGCCGAACGGACGACCTTGTAGGGCACCATCTTCATCTCGTCGCTGACTTCGTCGAAGCGTCGGCCCATGAACCGCTTGATCGAATACACGGTGTTCTCGGAATTCGTGACGGCCTGGCGCTTGGCCACCTGTCCGACGAGGCGCTCTCCGCCCTTGCCGTACGCCACGATGGAAGGCGTCGTGCGCCCGCCCTCCGAATTCGCGATGACCTCGACCGTGCTGCCTTCGAGGACGGCAACCACGCTGTTCGTGGTGCCCAGGTCGATTCCGATGATCTTGCTCATTTTTATGGTTTGCCTCCGGACCCCTATCGGATCCTCGCGCAATTTAAGATCTTAGCGTCTTCTTGTCAAGTCCATAAGTAAAGACACCTACATCGGCACGTAAGATACCTGTAACTCATTCTACTATAGTGATTTCCTTTGTAGAATGAGGCTGGAAGTCGGGTTCCTTGCGGCTGTCCCTGAGCACCAGGGTTCGTGAAAACAAGAGGTCAGGGTCCGTTTGACCGTTGGGATCGAAGCCCACGAGATAGAACTTTTCGTTCTGGACGATGTAGCGGTACTTCGCTCCCCATGGGTCCAGGAGGTCGGCGGGCACGAGGACATGGGCGCCGACGAGCGCCTCCACCGCGTCTGGCAGGTGCCCCGAGAGAAGCGTGTACGCGTCCACCCCCTCCGCGACCCGGCGCAGCCGGAGAAGGGAGAGAGATTTCTTGAAGCCGTCCACGACGGGCACGTGGCGCGGGGGCAGCGTGACGAGATTCAGGGGATTCCGGGACTCGAACTGGAGCGCGAGGAGCGCGAGCACGGCGAGAACGAGACCCGCCAGGATGGCAACGTCGATCGGCCTGCGCGCGCCGCGCACGTGCGCGTGCGCGGGCGCATCCGCGACGAGCGCCTCCTCCGGCAGGTCCTCCGTACGGGGCGCGCTCTCCTCGATGAGCTCGCGGCTGACGAGATCGAAGCAGGCCTTACAGCCGTCGAACTCCGACAGGAACGCCATCTCGTTGATTTCGCCGACCGAGCGCTGGCCGTCCACGAGCTCGTAGACCGACCACTCCGCGCGCGATACGCGAATCGGATCGAGCCGCTTCTCCCGCGCGCGCTTGGCGAGGGTGGAATCCTCGACGCCCTCCACTTCGTCCTCGTCTTCGGCGGGGATGACCGGCTGCGCGACGGGAACCCTCTGGTAGACGATGTCGAGAGACCAGACGACCTTCTCGACGATCGGCCATTCGTCGATCATCCGCGCGCCTTCCATCAGGAGGCGCTCGACGGCGATCGGCGTCGTCGATTCGGCGTCGTAGTCGACGTGCTCGGTCTGCTCGAAGACGTAGTCGCCGTCCGTCCAGCGGAACAGGCCGTACGCGATGCGCTTGATCTGGATGTCGAGACCGTCGCGCAGATCCTGCGCGGAGCAGAAGCCGTTCTTGAGAAGGATGAAGCCGAGCCGCTGCAACGTCTGCGCCTGCATCTCGAGCGCGCGCGCGAGCCCCTCCGCCGTCAGCCGCCGGGTCTTCACGAGAACCGTGCCCAGGCGCGTGTCGAGTCGCTGCGCGGAGGATTCGGCGGAGACCATCATCCCGTCGAGAAACCCGAGCGTCACGGTATCGGCGGGACCCCGGACCGTCAGCAGACCGGTCTTGTGCTGCAGCGAGATGAGCTGGAGGATGTCCGCCAGCGAGAAGTCGCGCAGAGTGCCTTCGAGCGCCATCGGTCAGGCCTTCCGCGTGGACGTCAGGAATCCGACAATCCAGCCCGCGAGGGCAACGGCGAGCCAGAAGAAGATGCCGGGCGTCCCGGCCGCGACGGTCGGCCTTGGAAGCGTCGCGAGCGCGCCGCGGAGCAGGACCGCCAACAGCCCGAACGCGAAGAGTCCGAAGGCGATCGCCGCCGGGACGAGACGCGAGTCCAGGAACGCCGCCGAGCCCGGGAGAAGGGTGTTCAGGACGAGACGCATGCGCTCCTCGAAGCTGCGGCGACGCCTCACGTCCTCGAGCTTGTGGAGCTTCGTTTCGATCGCGACGCCGTCCTTCTTCAGGTAGACGTGGACGCACTGCGAGCACAGGAGCGCGCTCTCTCCAGGCGGCTTGCAGAGCCGGCAGAACGCCCGGCCACATTTCTGGCACTCGGACGCGTAACCCCGTCCGTGCCGGCGCGCCCGGTCGAGAGCGAACGCACCGCCGATCGCGGCGAAGACGGCCCAGAAGAAGGGAATGCCGACGTCCCCGGGAACGGAACCCCTCGGAAGGCGCGGAAGCCCGAGACCGACTCCGAGGCTGTAGCCGCGGTGGTGTCCCAGGAGCCGGCGCGTCCGGTTGTCGCGGCTCATGCGCTCGATCTTCGCGCGCGCCTCGTCGGGCGTGTATCCGAGGGACACGACCTTCACGAGCGTGGGCGTCTCCTGGTAGCTCTGGACCGTCCGCGCGTCGAGAGCCCGCGCCTCCTGGAGGGCCTGCGCGGCCTCGATCGTCCGGAACGTTTCCGCGTAAAGGAGCGCGAGGTTGTAGCGGGCCGCGATGCTCCGTCCGTCCCTCTTCAGGGCTTCCTGGTAGTCCTCCTGCGCGGATCCGAGGTCCCCGTCCACGAACCGGATGTTCCCCCGGTTGACGAGGCAGCGGATGTCCCGGGGCGCGACGTGCGAGCCCGTCGTGTATTCGGCAATCGCCCGGTCGTTCTGGCCGAGCGACTGGTAGAGGCGCCCGAGGAGGAATCGGATGTCCACGTCCTCGGGAAGGATGTTCTTGGCCGCTTCGAGGTTGTCGAGGACGCGCTGGTCGTAGCGGGACTCTTCGAGAGCCTCGGCCGCGCGCAGGATCGGCGACGACGTGATGCTGAGGTCGTACGCGATCCGGTCGAGGGCCGGAAAGAGCAGGACCGCGAGCAGGAGGGCGAAGCTCGTGGCGAGCTTCTGTTCCACGCTCGCGTAGCCGAAAAGAAGGACGAACAGGAAGAGCGCGAGCCAGAGCACGTCGAGAGACAGGAGGAGCGGAAGGACGAGGAAGGCTCCGACCGCGAGCCCGGGTACGCGCGCGCCGAGGAGCCCGTCCGCGAGTTCCCGGAGGTCGTGGACGAGCCTCGGCCCGTGGCGCACGAGGAGCACCAGGATCGCCGCGATGGCCGCGGCGCACGCTGTCAGGAGGAAGATCAGGACCAGGCGCACGAGCACGACCCGGCGCGACTCGCTGTCGGCGAAGGTAGCCCGGAGCGCGCCGAGCAGATCCGGAACGAGGCTCGCCCACGCGTGCGTCGCGACGGCGAGCGAAAAGCGCGCCCACCGGGGATCGGGCAGGTCCGGATCGAGACGGATCGCGGCCGAGAACGCCTCGCGTGCGATCTCCCGCTTCCCCGCCGCCAGCTCCCGCTGGCCGAGAAGCGTCGCCGAAAGGGAGAGATCCGTCATCCGCCGAATCTCGATTTTCTGGGAATGCTTGAGGATCTCGTCGATCTTCACGCGCGCGAGCGAGACGTCGCCCTCCTCGAGCGCGCTGAGCCAGGCGAACCAATGCCCCCGCACGATCTTTCGAAAAGCCGTCTCGCTGGATTCGCCGGGAGCGACGAGCACCTGGGCCCGCGCGGGCACGGAAGAAAAAAGAAGGGAGATAGCCCCGAGGAAGAGGATCGCGGGGGCCCAACGCAGCCCGGCCGTGCGGCGCCCGGCCGGCGGAGAAGCCCCGGAGATGCTCAGCCGCGCCTCGCCACGGGGGGCGGCATCGGAGGTTTCGGCTTCGCGGCCCCCGAGAGCCGTGTGAAGGCGAGCTGGAGCTCGCCGAGCAGCCCCTCGATCGCGTCCGTCTCCTCGAAAGAAAGGCGGCCGCGCGTCTTCTCGCGAAGAGAGAGAAGCGAGTCGACGATCTGGCGCGCCCCCGCGAGATCCACCTGCCTGCGGCCAGTCGCCGGATCGGGGAATCCCTCCATGTAAAGCGCCGCGGTCTGCGCGAGCATGTCGAGAAGACGCAGGAACGCCGGGCTCGTCTCGGGCGCGGGCTCCGCGGGAGGAGCTTCGGCGGGGGCGGCCGGTTCGGGGGCCGGATCCGGTGCGGAGAGCTCCGCCTGCGATTCCTCGCGGACGTCTCCCTCGGCTGTGAAGAGGCGGCGATCCACGACCTTGATCGGCTTGTCAGTTTCGGACATAAATCCCCTCGGGTCAGCGTATTTTACGTAAACGCCGGGAGGTTGCTCGCATGGAAGTTTCGGACCCCGCGGAGGCCCTCGTCACGCTCATGGAACGGCTCCGGACGGAGTGTCCCTGGGACCGGAAGCAGACCTTCCGCGACCTCTCCGGGTACCTCCTCGAGGAGTGTTACGAAGTCCTCGACGCCCTCTCGCGTGAAGACTGGCGCGAGCTCGAAGGCGAGCTCGGCGATCTCCTGTTCCAGATCGTCTTTCTCGCGCGGCTGGGAGAGGAGAAAGGAGTCTTCGACTTCGACAGCGTCGCTCGGCGCATCCACGACAAGATGGTCGCCCGCCACCCCCACGTCTTCGGGGACGCCGCCGTCCGCGACGCCGAGGGCGTTCGCGTGCAGTGGGAGGAGCTCAAGCGGAAGGAGCGCGAGAAGGAAGGCCGCCCCTCTTCGCCGTTCGAAGGCGTGCCGCGCGCTCTCCCCGCCCTCCTCAAGGCGGTCCGCCTGACCTCCCGGGCCGCCGACCTCGGATTCGACTGGGAACGCGACGCGGACGTCCTCGAAAAGCTGGACGAGGAGGTGGCCGAGTTCAAGGCCGAGCTCACCGCGCCAGGCAGGCAGCTCGAGCGCGTCGCGGGGGAGATCGGAGACCTCCTCTTTACCGTCGTCAACGTCGCGCGGCGCCACGGCGTCGATCCCGAGGCCGCCCTTCAGACCACGAACGACAAGTTCCGGAGACGTTTCGAAGAAGTCGCGCGGCTGGCGGAAGCGGGTGGGAGGGAGGTCAGGGCGACGCCGATCGCCGAGCTCGACGCCTTCTGGGATGCGGTGAAAAAGCAGGAAGAGAAAAAGGACGGCTAAGGCACGAGCTCCGAAACCCTCACGAGCGTCGGTCCCTCTTTCCGGAGCGATCCGACCTTCTCCAACAGGAATGCGATCGTTTCCCGGTGCGGGTGGCCGATCACGATCGCCTGCCCGCGCTTTTTCGCGAGTGCGATCCCCCTAGCCCACGCGGCCTCCAGCACGGCGGGGGCGCCCGCGGGATCCGCGGCCTCCGCGGCTGCGTCGTCGAGGAAGACGTCGCGGGCGAGGAACGGCACCCCGAGCTTCAGGGCTTCCGCTCCGGCGACGGAGCTCGACGTCGTCCTCGAGTCCAGGAAGAAGAGCCCCTTCTCCTTCACGGCCGAGAGGACGGCGCGGACGACGCGCGCATCCGCCGTCGCGAGGGATCCCTGGTGGTTGTTGACGCCGACCGCGCCGGGAAAGCGGGCGAGCGCCGCGAGAACGCCGGCGTGGATCGCGGCGTCGTCGTCCTTCGGCCCGAGGGAGCCCTTCTCGGCGCGTCCCGCCTGCGGGTCCATCGGAAGGTGCACGAGGAGATCCCACCCCTTGGCCTCTGCGAGGCGCGCGGCCGCCGCGGCGTTCGGGGCGTTCGGGATGACGGCGAGCGCGAGCGGACCCTCGAGCGAGGCGAGAAGCGTCCGCGACGGAGGATCGAAGCCGGCGTCGTCGATGACGATCGCGAGGACACCACCGGCGCTGCGGTCCGCGCGTTCGAAGTCGGAGGGCAGCGTCGGCGCCGGCCGCGTGCCGGCTCCGGCGCCGGGTCGCGCCGTCGGAACGGCGCGAGCGGGCGTCGGAGCTGCGGACGGGCCGGGGGCTGTCGCCTCGGGTCGCCGCGTGCAGCCGCGGACGAAGAACGTCGCGAGAGCCCCGAGGAGAACCCCGAAGAAAACGAGGAGTGCGCCCCGGAGGCGTCCGCCTCGCGCGTTTCGCGCGCCGGCTCCGGCGCCTCGCGTCTTCCGCCGGATCACGCCGCCGCTTTGACTCGTCCTGCTGTTTCGGCCAGCACTTTGAGCCCGCGCTGGAGGATCGCGTCGAGGCGGCCGGAAGACTCTTCCGGCGGACCGTGGAAGACCCGATCATCGGGCTGGACTCCCTTCGGGCAAAGAGCTTTCCCGGCGACGGTGCGGATCTTTCCGACGGAAAGCTTGAGCGACCCGCCGCTCGAGAGCCTCACGACCTGTGCCGTGAAGCCCATGCCGACCGTCGGCTCTCCCACGATGCGCACGGCCAGCTTCAGCTTTTCGGAATCCTTCGTGGCTTCGGCGCCCGGATCGAAGGCTTCCTGGAGCTCGGAATCGTCCGCCCCGCTCTTGCTCTTGTCGGCGGCCACCTGTTTCGCGCCCGGCGCACGCGTTCCCGCGTCGCGCACGGCGGAGGCAAAGAGCTCGGCGGCACCGGCCGTTCCGCTGTCCACGAGGAGCACGAGGCGGCTCTCGTGGACGCGCTCGCCCGGCTCCGAGTGAAACACCTTCGTCTCGATCCGCCTCCCGGAGAGCTCGCCGAGCGGTCCGGCGGGCACGAACAGCGCCGCCGCGCGCGCGGCCTCGTCGAACGAGCCCATCGCGTTGCTGCGAAGGTCGAGGACGAGCGGCCGGGTGCGGTCCAGCGGCTTCAGGATTTCCTTCAGTGCGGACGCCGTGCCGGAAGTGAAGGACGGAACGTGGATGACGGTCTCGCCGTCCACGCGCTCGGCGCTCGGCCCGGCCGGCGACCAGCTTGCCCTCACGATGTCGAACGTGCGGTGGCGCGGCTTGCCCTCCCGCACGACGGCCAGGCTCACGCGCCCGCCCGCCTTGCCGGACAGCCGGGACTCCAGCTCCCAGAGAGCCATGTTCCGCGTGAGCTGGCCGTCGATCTTCTCGATCACGTCGTCGCTCCTGACGCCGGCCGATGCGGCGGGGCTGCCGGCGACCGCCGCCACGACCACCGGAAAGCCGAAGCGCCGCGCGAGCACGATCCCCGATTCGAGGATCTCCCTCTTCTCCTTCGCGCTCTCGAAAGCGGAGAACGCCGCCATCTTGTCGGGCGGAACGTATTCGGAGAACGGGTCCATGGCCTCGGTCATTCCCGCGAACGACCCTGCGAGGAGGGACTTCAGCTCCGTCGGCTCGACGTAGTTGGAGCGCACGAGCCCGAGAACCTCCGTGAAGAGGCCGAGCGGGCGATAGAGGGCTTCCCGGCCTTCCTTGTCCTTTTCATCCGCGCCCATGCCGGGCAGGACGACGAACAGAGCCACGAGTAGAGAGGCGGACGCGGCGACGGAGAGGGCGCGGGTCTTGCTCACGACCGAATGATACGCGGGCTCTCAGCGGAGCCACAACGCCGGATCGACGGACGCCCGGGCGTCGCGGATCTCGAAATAGAGGCCCGCGACTTCGTCCTCCGGCGACTCGCCGAGGAGGCCGACCCGATCCCCGATCGCGACCTTTTCGCCGCGGGCGATCGTCCCGGTCGCGAGGCGGCCGTAGAGTGTGAAGACGCCGTCTCCGTGGTCCACGACGACGAGGTTCCCGTAACCCTTGAGCCACTGGGCGTAGACGACGTCGCCCGAGAAGATCGCGTGCACGGCCGTCCCGGGGGGCGCGTCGAGCGTCCAGCCCGAGGATCTGAGGAACGTCTTCGGGAACCTGGGGTTCGCGATGCGGCCGAACGGCACCGCGACACGGCTCTTGAGCGGCCAATCCAGCGCGCCACGGTACTTGCGAATCGACGCCGCGCCGGGTGCGAGGGCCCGGCCCTTCCCCTCCAGGAGCTCGAGGAGCGCGCCGAGCCTCTCGGACTTGTCTTCGAGCTTCGTGACCTGCTGTTTCTGGGTGCGGGCGCTTTCCTCGAGCTGGGCGAGGAGCGCGGCCTTGCGCGACCGCGCCGTGAGAAGGGCGGATTCCTTCTTGCGGCTCTCGGCCGTGAGCGTCGCGAGCTCCTTCCGCTTTTCGGACAGGTCCTGCTCCCGGCTTCCGAGCGTCGTGACCGCCGTTTCGTACCGCTCGAGGAGCGCCGCGTCCCGCCCCGCGAGATGCGAGAGGACGCGCAGGCCCGCGAGAAACGACTGGCCGGAGTCCGCCGCCGCGAGCGGCCTCAGGTACCCGAGCCGTCCCATCCGGTAGAGGGCCGAAAGCCGGACCGCGAGGTCTCCACGAAGCCCGCCCACTTCCCTCAATGCAGCGTCGCGCTCCGACGAGGCGAGAGACGCGTCGCGCTCGGTCTCGGCTTTCCGGAGCTCGAGGACCCGGCGCTCGGCGGTCTGGAGCTGAATGTCGAGATCGGCCGATTCGAGCTGCGCCTTGAGGTCGGCTTCGCGCCTCGAGGAGACGTCCATTCGCCCCCGCAGGCCCGCAATGCGCCGTTTCAGCTCCTGGAGCTCGGCCTTGCGCTCGACGACGCCGAGGGACGCGGCCGGCTTCTCGGGAACGGGCGTCGCGGCGACGGGGAGCTCCCCGTCGAGCCCGGCGGGGAGCGCAGGGGACGGAAAGGGGGGAGGCGTCTCCTCCTGCGCCACCGCACGCGCGGCGGCGAACGCGACGAAGACGGCGGCTACGAGACGCAGGCTCGGCTTCAGAAGAGCGGCACCCCGTCGAGCTTCTCGCGCGGCGCGACGCCGAGGACGTGGAGGATCGTCGCGGGAACGTCCGCGATCCAGGGCGTCTTTCCCGCGGGCAGCGGACGATTCGCGAAGAGGATGCCGGGCACGAGCTCCGGGTCGAGCGAGCAGTGGTCTCCCGACCAGACCTGCGCGTTGTCCTCGAACATCTCCTTCGTGACGACGCCGAGGCTCCCCTGCCAGCCGATCCGGTACGCGATCGTGTTCGTCACGAAAAGGTCCGGGATCAGGTCCGCGTCGAACGATCCGTACGCCTCCTCGCGCGTGAGGATCCGCGAGACGGCGCGTGCGCCCGTCTTCGGGTCGACGAGCGTCACGAGCTTCTTCTTGATCTCGTCGCGCACGGCCTCGTACTCGGCGCCCGGCGCGACGATCCCCTTGCCCTCGCGGCCCTTCAGGTTCACATAGATGTCGCCGAGGCCCATCGCGTAGGCCTTCGTCTTCGACCAGTCCACGTTCGGCCAGAATTCGCCCTGTCCGAAGAGGGCCTCGAGGTCGGTCTCCTTGCCCGCGTTCCCCGTCAGCGTCATGAAGCCGTTCTCCACGAGCCACGTGTTGTAGTTCACGGACCGGCGCCACGTCGAGAAGCCGTGGTCGGAGAGGACGATCAGGATGTCCTCGGGGGCGAGCTTCTTCATCGCGTCCCCCACGATCGCGTCCATCTGCCCGTACGTCGTCTCGAAGGCGGGCGCCCATTTTTTCGCCTTCTCCGCGTCGTACGCGGGGTGCTGCGGGTCGAGGAAGCGCCAGAAGCAGTGGGCGACGCGGTCGGGAAACTCGTAGATCTCGACGAACAGCCCGACCTCCTTCTCATCGAGGAAGTCGTTCATCATCTTCCGGAACGGCACGATCGTGTGCGCGACGTCCTCGAGGAACGTCTTCTCGTCGATCGTCTCCTCGCTCATCGACCACGTGTCGATCTGCCAGCCCATCGTCTTGTACGGACCGTAGTGGGCCGCGAGCTTTTTCGCGAGCCCGCCGGGCGCCGTGATCTTGATCGAAGGCGGGAGATCCGCCGGGTTGAAGTGGATCGGCGAGAGGTAGAGCTGGATCTCCGGCGCGAGCGCGGCGAGGTGGAAGCGGCCGATTCCCGTCATCTTCACGATCGGGTTGAACGGAAACGTGAAGACGACCCACGGGGACCACTCGCCGACCCGCAGCGTCACCGGATCGGAGCCTTTCGGGGCGACCGTGAGGCTCCCGCCGTCCGGAGCGACGGTCAGCGTCATCGGGACCTTGATCACGGGCGGCTCTGGGAAGAGCTTGTTGTAGGGCCCGAAGACCTCGGTCTGGATCGTCCCCTTGTTCGACTCGAGGCGCACGAGCTCGACCGAGAACTCGTTCTTGTTCCGCGGCGCGAAGAACGGATCCGACGTGTAGTACGAGGGCGTCCCGATGCGCCCGCGCACGTCCGGCACGCCGAGACCGGAGATCAGCCGGCCGTTGTCGTAGTCCGCGGCCGGGAACGTGACCGGAACGTGCATGACGACCGAGTGGATCCCCTTCTCCCCGGCGAGCTCCCAGAACGGCGTCCCGCGGCGGTTGTTCGTGGCCCAGGGAATCTCCGTCGGGAGAAGAGAAGAAATTCGGATTCCCATGAAGGTGAAGAGCGCTCCGCTCACGAGCGCGGCAACGACGATACCGGTGCCGAATCCGCTCACGCGCCTTCTGAGAAAAATCTTCAGCAACCCCGCCACGAGCACGAACGCCAGCAGTCCGAGCACCGCCGGGATCGCGATCCGGTTCATCTTCCCGAGCAGAAAAGGCTTCTTCCCCTCCTCGGCGATCGCGAACTCGGGGCGGTACGTCTTCGGGTTGCGCTTCAGGAAGTCGAAGATGAGCGTGCGGCCCGGGGAGAGCCCGGTCGAGAACGTGGACCACGACACCGGCGTCTGCGCGGGAATCGTCGGGAGGAGCTTCGAGAAGCCGCCCTTTTTCGCGAGCGCCGCGAGATTCGGGAGCTTCCCCTCGCCGATCATCTTCTCGACGAGCGCGTGGTCCGCGCCGTCGAAACCGAGGACGATGACCCTTGGGGGAACAGCAGCCTCAACGGAAGTGGCGGCGAGGAAAGCGAAAAGAAGAAAGGGCCATAACCGCGAACAACTGAACGGCATGCGGCATTCTAGGGGCAATATCGCTTCGCCATCCTCCGGATCGTGTTCACGTTGCGGAGCGTCGTCGGCTGGCCCAGGGCCTTCTCGAGCTGGCGGCCCGTGATCGCGGGTCTCGCCTGCGAGAGCTTCGAAAGCCACCAGAAATCCCTCCCACGGACGTGGAAGCGGTCCTCCCGGGTTTCGAGAGCCGAGAGCCGGGAGCCGCCTTCGGCGGCGAGCTGCTTCGAGAGGAATCCAATGACGTATGTCGGGCAGGCGACGACGGCCTTCTCGGGGAAGGGGCAATGGGCCGCGAGGGCGCCGAGTTCGTCGAGCGTGCGGACGAAGGCAGGAACCTCGTAGCCGAGCGCGCGCTGGAGCTCCGTGGCGATTTTCGTATCTAGGCCTCTCGTTCCCTTCGAAGAAAAAGCCAGATTCCCGCTCGCAATGAAGCTCTCGACGCCGGTGAAGCCCATCGACTCGACGATCTTCTTCAGCGCGTCCATTTTGACGACACGCCCGCCGACGTTCACGGCTCTTAGAAAAGCGACATAACGCGGCACGAGTCCTCCAATTCAGTCCGGCGACGGAGGCGTGGCCGGAACCGGAGTCTCGCCGGAGCGCACGCCGAAGACCGTCCGCCCCGCCACGGCCAGGAGCACGATCGTCCCGCCGAGAAGGGCTCCCGTCGAGGGTCGCTCTCCGAGACCCAGGAACGCCCAGAGAGGATTGAACATCGGCTCGAGCATCCCGATCAGGGACGCCTCCGCCGCGGGAACGACCGACAATCCGCGCACGAAGAGAGCGTAGCTGACGCCCATCTGGATGATCCCGAGGAAGAGGACGAGGCCGATCCCCTTCGCGTCCAACGCGAGATTTCCCCACGCGAACGGAAGCGCCAGCGCCGCGGCGAGGAGGTTCCCCGCGATCACGGACGGAACCGCGTCTCCCGACGCGTCCCGCCTCAGCAGGAGGACCGTGAGGCCGAAAAAAAGCCCGGAGGAGACCGCCACGAGGTTTCCCGCGAGCGCCCCCGGATCGAGCCTCCCGACGAAGAAGAAGGACATCCCGAGGACCGCGACGCCGACCGCGACGGCGTCCGCCCTGCGGAACTTTTCCCTCAGGACGAACGGCGCGAGCGTGAGGACGTAGAGGGGCCCCGTGTACTGCAGAAAGATCGCGTTCGCGGCGGTCGTCATCTTCGTCGCCGACACGAAGCTCAGGATCATGAGTGCGTAGACGAGCGCGGTCGAGACGGACGCGTGCCGCCAGCGTGCGCGCGACGGGCGGAAGACGACGAGAAGGAAGATTGCCGAAACGAAGGAGCGCCAGAACGCGACGCCGGAGGCGGACAGCGGGACGAGCTTGATCGCGAGTCCGCCCGAGGACCACAGGAGTGCGGCGGCCGCGACGAGAAGCCGGCCCTTCCCCGGGGACAGCGGGCCCGGAGGGGCCGTCACGCGGCCTTGCGCCGGATCGCCGCGATGGACACGTCGTCGTCGACGACCGCCCGGCCGACGAACCGGTCGAGCCCCTCCGCAAGCGCGGCCACGAGGTCGGAAGGCCTCGCGCCCGCCTTCAGAAACAGGAGGTGTTCGATTCGTGCGTCGCCGAACTCCTCGCCGCCGGCGGCGCGAGCCTCGCTCAGGCCGTCGGAATGGAAGAGAAGCACCTCTCCCGGGAGGAGGAGTGTCGATTCGGGCTCGTACGCAGCATTCTTCTTGATTCCGAGAGGATAGGACCCCGCCCCGAGACGCTGGACGACGCGGCCCTCGACGTCGACCTTCAGGACCGGGGGATGGCCCGCGACATACGCCGTCACGCCGCCCCCGGGCTCCAGGACGGCGTAGACGCCGGCGAAGAACGAGCGGGAGTTCCCCGTCTCGCAGAGGACCCGGTTCAGGACCTCGATCATGGCGGCGGGCGACGGATCCACCGGAAGCTGCGTGCGGAAGACGGCGTGCGTGACCGCCATGACGAGTCCCGCCGCCATCCCGTGTCCCGACGCGTCGCCGAACAGGACGGCGAGCCTCCCGCCGGGAAGCGGCTCGAACGCGTAGAGATCCCCTCCCACCGTGTTCGCGATCCGGTTGAAACCGCCGAGCTCGAAGGCGCCGATCTCCGGCAGGATGCGCGGGACGAGCTGCGCCTGAAGGGAGCGCGCCATCACGAGCTCGTCCCGGAAATGAAGCTTGTCGACGAGCTCCATCGCGAGCAGAAACGTGAGGGCGAGAATCGACATGAAGAAGGCAACGAAGGCCCAGCTCGCCTGGCCGTTCCACGAAGGACCCGACATACTTTCCAGGAAGGCGAGCACCACGAGGAGGAGGACGAGGGAGAAGACGATCCTCCGCGGCGGCGCGAGACGTTTCGCGAGGCCGAACACGACCGCGTTCGTCCGCTTAAGTCCCCGCCTCCACCGCCGGCGCTCGGCTGCGATCTCGGACTCGTGATCCGCGACGAGTAGCCGGGCAGCACGCCGAAAGTCCACGTCCCACATGCCGCGCACGTCGTCGGCGTCGAAGGAATGCGCCGTCTCCTTCGCGAGGCTTTTCCAGTTCGTCGTCATGGATCTTCTTTTACGAAATCCGGCCGGGAAGGGTTCTCAGGGCTTCGGAGGGACGCCGAGACGGCCCGCGGCCTTCTTCGAGACGGACCGGCGCATCCAGGCAGTACGTCCGAACAGCGCGCCCGGCAGTCCGAGGGCCTGTGCGGCCCAACGGGGGAAGTCGAATGTGTCCTTCTGGCGCACGATGAGCCCGTCCTTCATCTCGATCTCGGACACGATCACGTTCACGACGGGCCGCTTCCCTGAGAAGAGGTACCGTGCGGTCCATTCGACGACGCCGTTCCCGGCGCCCGCCTTCGCGACGGTGTACTGGACGGAGAAGTCCTTCGCATTGCGCGCGAGGCCAATCCACATCTTTCCGATGTCGGCGCCCGTGAGCCGGAAGACGGGGTCCTCGAATGTCGCGTCCTGCGCGTACATCGCGGCCATCGTTTCTCCCTCGCGCCGCGCGAATGCGTCGTAAAAACGTGTCAAGGCGGCCTGGGTCTCCGCGTTCGTCATCGCTCTCGAGAGTCTATCCGCATCGCGAGGACCTCGGTCAGGGAGTCGATCCGCCCGGCCGTGCCCGTCCGGAACCCCCGGAACGCGACCGGCGCGCGCCGGGCCGCCTCGGCGTCGTACTTCGAGTCGCCGACGAAGAGACACGCGGAAAGCGGCAACCCGAGCCGGCCGGCAGCGAGACGCACGACGGCCGGGTCCGGCTTCCCCGCCCCGGCTTCGTTCGCGCAGGCGACCGCGTCGACGAGCGGGGCGAGACCCGCGCGGAGAAGGATCCGATCCGCGAGCGGGCGGTTCGTGTTCGTCGCCACGGCCGTCCGGACGCCAGCGGCCCGGAGCCCGCGCAGGACCCCCTCCGCCTCCGGGTTCACGCGAAGAGCGTCCAGCCTCTCCGCGAAAAAGCGCGCATAGGCGGCGTCGATCTCCTCCACCGAGCGCTCCTTCATGTACATCGCGCGGTCCGCCGCGGTGCCGTTGCCGTAGATCGCGTCGAATTCGGAGCGGGAGATCGCCGCATGGCCGAACGCCGCGAGCGTGGCGTTGTAGACGGCGAACCACGCATCCTCCGAAAAGACGAGGACGCCGTCCATGTCGAAAAGCACGGCCCGCATCGCGCGATCTTCACACGAGCCATTAGAATCCCCGCCACGATGGAATCGTTCGATCTCTTCGTAATCGGGACGGGTCCGGCCGGACAGCGCGCGGCGGTCCAGGCGGCGAAACTGGGGCGGCGGGTCGGCATCTGCGAAAAGCGCGAGGTCGTGGGCGGCGTCTGCATCAACACGGGCACGATCCCCAGCAAGACGTTCCGGGAGGCCGTGCTCTATCTCTCCGGGTACGCGCAGCGCGGGATGTACGGCGCGTCCTATTCCGTGAAGGAGAACATCACGGCTGAGGACCTCCTTTTCCGCTGCCAGGCCGTGATCAAGCGCGAGATCGACGTCATCCGCGCGCAAATGAAACGGAACGAGGTGACCCTGCTCGGAGGCGCCGCGAAATTCACCGGGCCGCACAACCTGTCGGTCACGGGCCTCACGGGGACGGCAGAGGTCGAAGCCGAGAAGATCGTGATCGCGACCGGAACGCGGCCCGCGACGCCGCCCGGAGTCGCCGTCGACGAGGAGACGATCCTCGACTCCGACGGCATCCTCGACCTCAAGGCGCTTCCGCGCACGATGATCGTCGTCGGAGCCGGCGTCATCGGCGTCGAATACGCCTCGATGTTCGCGGCGCTCGGCGTCGCCGTGACACTGATCGACAAGCGGCCGCGCCTCCTCGAATTCGTCGACAGCGAGATCTCCGAAGCGCTCTCGTACGCGATGCGCAACATGAACTGCACGCTTCGGCTCGGCGACGACGTCGCGGACGTGCATCTCGAAAGCCCCCGCCGCGCCGTCGCCCTCCTCAAGAGCGGGAAGAAGGTCGTGGCGGAACTCCTCCTCTACTCGATCGGCCGGGTCGGCGCGACCGGCGACCTCGACCTTCCCGCGGCGGGCCTCGTCGCGGACGACCGCGGGCGCCTGACAGTCAACGAGCACTACCAGACCCAGCAGCCGCACATCTACGCGGTGGGCGACGTCATCGGCTTTCCGGCCCTCGCGTCGACGTCGCTCGAACAGGGCCGGCTCGCGGCCTGCCACGCGTTCGGGGTCGCGTGCACGTCGATGCCGCACCTCTACCCGATCGGCATCTATTCCGTGCCGGAGCTCTCGATGGTGGGCAAGACCGAGGAGGAGCTCACGAAGGACGGCGTGCCCTACGAGGTCGGCGTCGCTCACTACCGCGAGATTGCGCGCGGGGCGATCCTCGGCGACGACACCGGCGTCCTGAAACTCATCGTGCACAGGGAGTCGCGTCAGATCCTCGGCGTCCACATCCTCGGCACGGCGGCGACCGAGCTCGTCCACATCGGCCAGGCCTTCCTGACGTTCCGGGGCACGCTCGATGTCCTCGTCGAGACGGTCTTCAACTACCCGACGTTCGCCGAGTGCTACAAGGTCGCGGCGCTGGACGCCTACAACAAGCTGGGGCCTTCCGCGCCGGTCTGAGGCGCGTCAGAACTGGGCGGCCCCCGTCGAGCCCTCGAGAGCGGCCGCGGAAAGGTGGCCCGCCGGTGCATACGGGTTGGGCGACACGCTCCTTGCGATCGGCCTGGGTTGCAAGATGGCCCACGCAAAGCGCCTCGTGCACGCGGACGGGGTGGACGTGACGTTCTACGCGCCGGGCCCGTCTCCCCGCTGAGCGTCAGCCGCGCCGGAGGATGCGGCTGCCCGCGAGGGCGAGGGCGAGGGACAGGGCGAAGAGAGCCCACGTCGAGAGGGCCGGGACGCTGGTCAGCGACGAGCCGTCCGCCGTGCTCGTGTTGTTCGTCATGTTCGGATCGAACTCGTTCGCCGCCACCGTGGCCGTGTTCGTCACAGAGGCGGTGGACGCCGGAAGAACGTGGATGAGAACCGTCGCCGAAGCGCCGTTCGCGAGGGTGCCGAGCGCGCACAAAACCGTCGGCGCACCCGAGCAGGTACCCTGGGTCGTCGAGAGCGACGAGATCGTGACGGACGCCGGCAGAGGGTCCGTCAGAGTGACGCCCGTCGCGGTCGAGGGGCCGTTGTTCGTGACGACGATCCGGTACGTGAAGGTCTGGCCGGCGACGACGGGGCCGCCTTCGATCGTCTTGAGTACCGCGAGATCCGCCGACACGGAAGTGGACGCGCTCGAGGGGTTGTTCGAGGGGTTTGGGTCGGGCGTCGTCGCGGATACGGAGGCGCTATTCGTGATCGGGTTCGGGGACGTGTACCCGGCCGGGATAGAGAACGTCGCCGTGATCGTGGCGCTGGCGCCGGCCGAAAGGTTCCCGAGCGCGCACGGGAACGGCGTCACGCAGGCACCCGAGTTCGACACGAATGCGAGGTTCGGCGGCGTGGGATCGGCGACGGAGACGCCCGCCGCGTTGGAGGGGCCGTTGTTCGTGACGACGAGCGTGTAGACGACGTTGCCGCCGGGGATCGCGTTCGCCGGCCCGGTCTTCACGAGAGCGAGGTCCGCCTGCGACACGACCGGCACGACATCCGTGGAGGAGTCGTTCGCGGGCGTGATGTCTCCGCCGCCCGTAACCGTGGCCGTGTTCGAGAGGCTGGCGGCGGCCGCCTGCGCGACCGACACGGTCACCGAGAGCGCGGGCCAGGACAACGCGATCCCGAGTGAGTCGGCGCGGGTGCAGGAGATCGAAGGCGCGGCAACCGAGCAGCTCCAGCCGGTTCCGCTCGCGGCCGTCGGGGTGAGCCCCGCGGGCAGCGTATCCGCCACCGTCACGGTCCCGCCAGTGGGGCCCGTTCCGACGTTCGAGACGGTCAGGGAGAACGTCCCCGTCGCGCCACGGACGAAGGATGCGGGTGCGTGAGTCTTGACGATCGTCAGGTCAGCCACGATGCCGACGCCGCCCGAGGCGCTCGCGGAATCGTTCGTGGGGTTCGGGTCCAGCTCCGTTTCGCCGGTCTTCGTCGCGGTGTTCGTGAACGCACCCGCAACGAGAGCCGTGACGGTGAACGTGAGGGTCGCCGAGGACCCGTTCGCGAGGGTGCCCACGGTCCAGATTCCCGTGCCGAGGACGTACGTTCCCTGGGACGGCACGGCCGATACGAAGCCGAGCGTCGCGGGGAGGACGTCCGTCACGGCAATGCCGTTCGCGGTCGACGGGCCGTTGTTCGTCGCCGTGACCGTGAACGTGAACGTCTGCGTGACGAGCGGCGAGGGGTTCGAGACCGTCTTCGACACCGCCACGTCCGCGACGGGCGTGACCGTCGTCGGGGCCGTGGACGA
>JBBQRP010000040.1:0-19393 GCA_038214715.1 Thermoanaerobaculia bacterium
GTCCGAAAACGACGGCCTCGACCTGCGCAACGACGCCATGGCCCTCCAACGCCTGAAAGAGGCCGCCGAGAAAGCCAAAGTGGAGCTCTCCAGCTCGACCGAAACCGAAATCAACCTACCCTACATCACCGCGACGGCCAGTGGCCCCAAGCACTTGGTGGTGAAGCTGAGCCGCGCCAAATTCGAGCAGCTCGCCGACGACCTCGTGCGTCGCTCGATGGACCCAGTGAAAAAGGCTCTGTCGGATGCCGGCCTAAGCACCAGCGACATCGACGAGGTTATCCTCGTGGGTGGCTCGACCCGCATTCCCCGCATTCAGGAGGAAGTGGAGAAGTTCTTCGGCAAGAAGCCTTCGAAAGGTGTGAACCCCGACGAAGTAGTTGCCATTGGCGCTGCCATTCAGGGCGGGGTACTCACCGGCGAAGTGAAGGACGTGCTGCTGCTCGACGTGACCCCGCTGTCGCTCGGCATCGAGACGATGGGCGGCGTAATGACCAAGCTCATCGAGTCGAATACGACCATCCCGACGAAGAAGTCGGAGACGTTCTCGACTGCCTCCGACGGACAGACGTCCGTGGAGATCAAGGTACTCCAGGGCGAGCGCGACATGGCGGGGGACAACAAGCTCCTCGGCGTCTTCTCCCTCGTGGGAATCCCCCCGGCGCCGCGCGGTATGCCACAGGTCGAGGTCACCTTCGACATCGACGCGAACGGCATCCTGAACGTGTCGGCGAAGGACCGCGGCACGGGTAAAGAGCAGAAGATCACCATCACGTCGTCCTCGGGCCTCGACAAGAAGGAAGTCGAGAAGCTCGTGAAGGACGCCGAGTCGCACAGCTCGGACGACAAGAAGCGCCGGGAAGCGATCGAAGCGAAAAACGGCCTCGACGCGCTCGTCTACTCGACCGAGAAGCTCGTCGACGAGAGCGGAGACAAGGTCCCGGACTCCGAGAAGGAGGCCGTGCGGACGGCCGTGGCGGAAGCGAAGAAGGTGCTCGAAACGAGCGCCAGCGACGCGGACGCCCTCAAGAAGGCGACGCAGGATCTCCAGAAGGCGAGCTACAAGATCGCAGAGTCCCTGTACAAGACCGCTCCGGCGGGTGAGCCTGCCGGTAGCGATGGGGCGGCGCCCGGCGGCGAGACCGCGGGCAAGCCGACCGACGACGTCATCGACGCCGAAGTCGTGGATCAGAAGAAGTAACAAGAGAACGGAAATGAAATCTCGTCGCAGGGGGGCAGGTTCGGAGGAGCCGGCCCCCGACCCGGCTCCGGCTGCCCGTGACGGGTACGTCTTCATCGGAGTGGTCGCGGAGCGCTTCGGAGTCCATCCCCAGACGCTGAGGCTTTACGAGCGCGAGGGCCTGATCCGGCCCGCTCGCTCGTCCGGGAACACGCGTCTCTACGACCTCGAGACCGTCGAGCGCCTCGAGATCATCCTTACCATGACGCGCGAGCTGGGCGTGAACCTCGCGGGCGTCGAGGTGATCCTGGAGCTGAAGTCCCGCCTGAAGCGCATGGAGGGGGAAGTCGGAAGGCTCATGGAATCGATCCGTGCCGTCGCAAGAGAACATGCGGCCCGCGGAGGGGAGCACTCCCGCGCACTCGCGCTTCGGCCTCGTGGAGCGATCGTGTTGAAGGTCGCGTTGACGAAATAGCGAGGCCCGGGGCGAGAGGACATAATCGCGGTTCGTGAGCCAGCGCCTGCGCCCCGAAGACGACTCGAGAGTCCTGAGGAAGTACCTCGACGACATCTCGCGGTACGCGATCCTGGCGCCGGAGCGTGAACGGGAGCTGGGGCGCTTGATCCAGAACCCCGAGACCGCGGAGGACGCCCGCCGCGAGGCCGTCGACGAGCTCGTGCGGGGCAACCTGCGGTTCGTCGTCTCCTATGCGAAGCGCTTCCACTCGCCTGGAATCTCGTTCCTCGACCTCATCAACGAAGGGAACATCGGCCTCATCCAGGCTGCCCGCCGTTTCGACGCGGAGCGGGGGGTCAAGTTCATCACCTACGCCGTGTGGTGGGTCCGGCAGGCGATCTCGAACGCCCTGTCGGAGCAGTGGGGGGCCATCCGACTGCCGCACAAGCAGGCGACCCTTCACTCCCGGCTCGGGCGCGTGAAGGAGGCCCTCTCGCGCTCTCTCGGCCGCGAGGCGACGATGCAGGAGATCGCGACAGAGGCCGGGCTGAAGCCGGACGAAGCCGAGAATCTCATGGCCATGTCGCGCAGCTCCGAATCGCTATCCGACGTCTTCGGTGCCGAGGAGGACCGCACGCTCGGCGACACGCTCGAGCAGACCTCCGTCGCGGCGGCCGACGACCAGATGCTCCAGAGGTCGAGCGTCGAGCAGACCCGGAACCTCCTCGAGTCCCTTCCGAAGAAGGAGCGGGCGATCCTCTGCCGCCGTTTCGGCATTCCCGAGGACGGCTCGGACGGCGAACGGGAGCCGATGACGCTCCAGGAGATCGGCGAGGAGCTGCGTCTCTCGCGCGAGCGCGTCCGGCAGATCGAAGCGCAGGCCATCGCGCGCATCAAGAGAACGATGAAGAGCCGGGCGCTGAAGGCGTTCCTCAATTAGGTCCTAGAATCAGGCCGTGGCCGCGAACGCACCCGACCGTGAGACGTGCCCCATGTGCCTGGGGTTCGGCGTCGTCGAGACGCCGGAAGGCCGCGTCGTTGCGTGCCGCTGTCAGGCCGCCGGCCTCGCCGAAGCGCGGATGCGGGCGGCGGAGATCCCGCAGCGGTACCTAAACTGCCGCGTCGAGAACTTCGACCTCAAGAGGCCCGGCGCGTCGGCGAGTCACGTGAAGGCGAGCCTCGTGGCGCGCAAGTTCGTCGACGAATGGAAGACGCGCGATCGCGGTCTCCTCTTCGTCGGCCCGGTCGGCGTCGGGAAGACGCATCTCTCGGTCGCGATTCTGAAGACCCTGATCGAGGACTGTGGCGTGCGAGGGCTCTTCTGCGACTTCTCGGATCTCCTCGAGAGGATCCAGGCGACGTTCTCGAGAACGAATCCCGACAACGCCGACGACGTCCTCGCGCCCTATCGCGACGCCGAGCTTCTCGTCCTCGACGAGCTCGGAGCCCGCCGCCCGACGGACTGGGTCCGCGACGTTCTCTACGGCCTGATCAACACGCGGTACAACCGCCAGAGGCTGACGATCGTCACGTCGAACTACTCGGATGTGCCCGCTCGCACGGGCGAGGAGAACCTCGAGAGCCGCATCGGCGCCATGGTGAGGAGCCGCCTCTACGAGATGTGCGACCTCGTGGTGCTCGACGGTCTCGACTACCGGGCGTGGCGCGCCGTCAAGGTCTGATCCGATGCCCCCGGCGGCCCGCCCGGCGCCCGACGCCTTCCGGCGCGGCCTCTCGGCCGTCGTCGCGAATCCCCGCCTCATCCTCGCGCCCACGGCTTTCGCGGCGGCGACTCTCGCGTCTGTCTTCGTCCCCGTTTTCCTCCTCGTCCTGAGATTCGCGGGGTCCTTTTCCGGATTTGCTTCGGGCACCTCGCTCTCCCGGGATCCGGCCCGACTCGTCGAGCCGCTGAGAGATCTCTTGGGTGGTCTGTTGGCCTCTCCGTTCGTGCTTCTTCTCGGACTGCTCGCCTTGCTCGCGGTTCTTCTGCTTCTCACCGCGCTCGCGGCTTTCGTCCGAGCCGGCGTCACGGGTTGCCTTCTCGCGATCGACGGCGACACGCCTGAAGGAGCCTCCCTCGCCGCATTCCATCGCCCAGGGCTCGGCGCGGTGTTCTTTTCGTCGGCGCGAAAGAACAGCGGGCGCTTCTTCGCGCTCGTGAACCTCTACGGTCTCGCCCTCTCCTTCGTCGTTCTTCTGGTCGTCCTTCCGATCGGCCTCGTCGTCTTCGCCGGCGTGTCCGAGCGCGGCGGCCTCGTCGCGCTCGCGGTCGTGCTGTTTCTCCTTTTCCTTCCGATCGCGGTCGGAGCCTCGATCGCGCTGCGAGTCCTCTACCTCGTGGCCTGCCGTCTCTCGGCGAGCGAGGATGTCGACGCGCTCGAGGCCGTCGCGCGCGCCGTGTCCTTCACGCGCGCGTCGCTTTCGCGTGCCGCGCTCCTGTATCTGCTGACGCTCGCAGCCGGGTTCGTGACGGGATTCGCGTTCGTCATCCCGCGCTTCGCGCTGTCGATCGTCGCGGGGCGCTCTCTCCTCGTCTTCGCGTTCGGGACGGGGATCCTCCTCTTCGCGCAGATCCTCGTCGGCCTCGCTTACGATCTCGCCGTGAGCGGGGCGTTCGTATCGCTCTGGCCCGCGGACTCCGTTGCGGGCAGCGCCCCTCCGGGCGGGCTCGCCTCGACCGAGGGGCCCCCGCCTTTCCTCATGTAAGATCCGTCAGAAATTTGACGAGCCCGTCAAATTCCGGCACGTCGTCGTGGAGCACTCATGGCCTCACCTCTTACGCTCGAAATCCCCGTGACCCGCATTTCGGGATTGAACTTCGGCCTTTCCGACGAGCAGGAGGCGATCCGCACGATGGTGCGCGCCTTCGCGCGGACGGAGATCGCGCCGCACGTCATGAAGTGGGACGAGGCGCAGGTCTATCCGATGGAGGTCGTCCGCAAGCTCGGGGGGCTCGGCATGATGGGCGTCCTCGTGCCGGAGGAATACGGCGGAGCGGGCCTCTCGTACATCGACTACATCCACGTGATCGAGGAGCTCTCGCGCGTGGACGGATCCGTTGGGATCTCGGTCGCCGCGCACAACAGTCTCTGCCTGAACCACGTCTACATGTTCGGGAGCGAGGGGCAGCGCCGGAAGTGGGTTCCCGACCTCGCGCAGGGCAGGCTCCTCGGCGCATGGGGACTCACGGAGTCCGAAGCCGGGAGCGATAGCGCGGGGACGAAGACGACGGCCGTGCTGGACGGCGACGAGTGGGTTCTGAACGGCTCGAAGACGTTCATCACGCACGGCTCGGTCGGGGACCTCGCGGTCCTCATGGCCGTCACGGACAAGGCCGCGGGCCGGCGGGGCATCTCCGCGTTCGTCGTGGACCTCCACCAGAAGGGCATCCACTCGGGCAAGAAGGAGAACAAGCTCGGGCTGAGGGCCTCGGACACGGCGACTCTCGTGATGGAGGACTGCCGGATTCCGAAGTCGAATCTCCTGGGCGTTGCCGGGGAGGGCTTCATCCAGGCGATGAAGGTCCTCGACGGCGGCCGCATCTCGATCGCGGCGCTCGCGCTCGGCATGGCGCAGGGCGCGTTCGACTGCGCTCTGAAGTACGCGCAGGAGCGCCGGCAGTTCGGGAAGGCGATTGCCGAGTTCCAGTCGATCCAGAATTTTCTCTGTGACATGGCGACCGAGATCGACGCCGCGAGGCTCCTGACGTACCGCGCCGGGTGGCTGAAGGACCAGGGCAGGCTGACGACGAAGGAGTCGTCGATGGCGAAGCTCTATGCCTCCGAGGTCTCCGTGCGCGTCGCGAACCTCGCCGTGCAGATCCACGGCGGGTACGGATTCACGAAGGATTTCCCCGCCGAGAAGTTCTATCGCGACGTCAAGCTCTGCACGATCGGCGAGGGTACGTCCGAGATCCAGCGAATGGTCGTCGCTCGTGAGCTTTTGAAGGGCGCGACGGCCGGCCACTGAGCCCGCCGGAATCGTCGGAAACTATCGGCGGTCGAGGGCGACGCGCCCTTCCTTCATGACGAAGCGGGGGGATTCGAGGACGCGAACGTCCGCGAGCGGATCGCCCGCGACGGCCACGAGATCGCCGAAGAATCCCGGCGCGATCTGGCCGATTTTCTTCTCCATGCGCAGCAGCCGGGCCGCGACGAGCGTCGCGGACCGGATCGCCTGCAGCGGCGTCATCCCGGCCTCGACGTAAAGCGCGAACTGTTTTCCGTTGATGCCGTGGATCTGCACCCCCGCGTCGGTGCCGTAGGCCACGGGAATGCCGGCCCGGATCGCCTTTCTCAGACTCTCCATCTTTAGATCCTTCACCTCGCGAGACTTCCGGAGCTGGTAGTCCTGGTATCCGCCGGCCGCGCCGCGCTCGAGCATGTAGGAGTTCGAAAGCGGGTTCGACACGATGAACGTGCCGTTAGCCTTCAGGACGGCGATCGTCTCGTCGTCGAGCATCGAGGAGTGCTCGACCGAGCGCACGCCGGCGCGGGCGGCCCGGAGGATCCCGAGCGTGCCGTGCGCGTGCACCGCCACGTCGCGGCCCTTTTCCCGGGCGGCGAGGACGGCGGCCCGGATTTCCTCCTCGGTGTAGTCGGACTGCCGCGGATCGGTGCCCGCCGAGCCGATGCCCCCGGTCGCGAGGACCTTGATCCAGTCGGCGCCGAACTTGATGTTCTCCCGCACCTTCTTGCGGACTTCGTCCGGGCCGTCCGCGATCCCGGAGTAGCGCAGGACGTGCACGTCCTCGGGGAGGTCGTTCAGGTCCCCGTGCCCGCCCGTCGCGGAGATCGCCTTCGTCGCGACGAGCATCCGGGGCCCCGCGACGCGTCCCGCCGCGATCTCGTCGCGAAGGGCGACGTCGGCGAAGTCGCGTGCGCCGAGGTCGCGCACCGTGGTGAAGCCGGTCTCGAGAGTCTTGCGCGCGTTCACGACGCCCTCGATCGCGGCGTGCGCGGCGGTTTCCGTGAGCTTCTGGTACGGCGTCTGCTCGTCCGCGCCGATGAGGTGCACGTGGCAGTCCGTGAGGCCGGGCAGGAGCGTGACGTCGCCGAGATCGAAAGTAACCGCCTCTCCCGCCTTTTTCTTCTCGACCGCTGTCACGACGCCGTTCTCGATCTTTACGACGGGACTCTCGACGTACGTTCCCGTCGCGACGTCGAGCAGTCGCTTCGCCGTGACCGTGACGGTCTCGGCGCGGGCGAACGAGGACACGAAGACGGCGAGGAGGAGGAGGGTGCGCGATTTCATGGAGGGATTCTAGCGGTCAGGCCGGGACGAGACGGACCCTGCAGTCCTGGTAAGCGGCGCCTTCGCCGGCGTCCGTCAGACGCGCGCGGACCAGGGCGTTCGCGCAGTTCCCGCGGTCGTAGTTCCCGCCCTTTGGGACGAGGACGACGTCGCGCCGCTGCGCGGCATCGTGTTTCAGGGTCACGCGGATCGATCCGATCGCGCTCTCGAGCCGGACGACGTCGCCGTCCGCGAATCCGTTCGCGACCGACGGGTGGCACGTCGCGGTAAGCATCCCCGGCTCCGGGGCCGCCCACTGCGAGTTCTGCGACTTGTCGGTCGAGTTCGAGAACAGCCAGAGAGGGAAGCCGGGTTCGTCGGGCGGCACGGGCGGGAGCGTGTGAACGAGACTCATCTTGCCGGTGGACGTGGGGAACTTCCGACCCTCGAAGAGAATGTGTTCTGCGAAAGGGTTTCGGACGGAGGCGCGCTCGAGGTCATCCAGTGAGATGCCTTCCTTCTCCACGCGCGAGAGAAGCCGCTTTTTCCACTCTCGGGCGGTCCCGCCTACTTTCGAAGAAATCTTCTCTTCTCCCTCTCCCATCCTTTCGTCGATCGCGGCCGCGAGCGCCTGTATCACTTCGAGATCACTCCGAACACCGGCCGGGGGCTTCACGACCGGCATCGAGACTCCGATGAAGTGATTCCCGTACGCGCCGAGAAGGTCGTCGTCCTCGACGAGCGTCGTCGTCGGGAAGACAACCGTCGCGCGGCGCGCCGTGTCGGTCAGAAAAGAATCGACGACGACGACGAGCTCCCGCGTCTCGAACGCGCGGGCGACCGTCGCCGAATCCGGCAGCATCGAGACGGGATTCCCGGCCGTGACCCAGATGGCCCGGACTTTTGGTGCGTCAGCCTCGAGAATCCCCGCCCCGAGAAGAGGCTCCGGAATCGAACGGGGCGGATTTTTCTTAAGGAAGGACGTGTCGAAGGCCCCGCGCCGCTTGTAATAGAACGAGACGCCGCCGCCCGGGATTCCCAGGTTCCCGCTGACGGCACCGAGGGCGTCGAGCGCGCGGACGATCGCGGAGCCGTTCATCCGCCGGCCCATGCCCCAGCCCACCTGGATCGAGCAAGGCCGTTCCGCGAGAGCCGCAGCGACTGCGGCGACGTCTTCGACGGAGACGTCCGCCGCGCGTGCCCAGTCCGCTGGGGAGCGAGAGCTCGCCAGCGCGCGGAACGCGGCGAAGCCGTCGCAGAAGGAGGCCGCGTCCGGGTCGGCGTCCGCCGTCTCGAAGAGCATTGCCGCGACACCCATCGCGAGGTCGAAGTCTCCGCCCGGACGGACGAGGATCGTCCGGTCCGCGACTCGCGCGGCCTTGTGATGAATCGGGTCGATGAGAAGGATGCGTGCGCCCTGCTTGCGGGCCTGCTGGAGAACCGGCATCAGGTGCACGTTCGAGATGGCGGGATTTTTGCCCCAGAGGAGGATGTTTTTCGCGTTCAGGATGTCCAGGAAGTCGTGAGACTCTTCGTCGCCAAAATCCGTTTCCTGCGCCGCGTCGCCGGCTCCCGAGCAGATGTCGCCGCTCTTCACGGTGACCGGACCGAAGAGCTCCCAGAAATAGTCCACGACGGACTTGAGGAGGCCGAGCGACCCGCCCGAGCGGTAGTGGAGGATCGCCGCGGGGCCCGATTCCCGCCGGATCGCGAGGAGCCTTTCCGCGACGAATCCAAGGGCCTCGTCCCACGTCGCGGGTTCGAGCCGCCCGTTCTTCCTGAGAAGCGGCGTCTTGAGACGCTCCGGCGAATTCTGCGTCGCGGGGTACTGCGACGTCCTCTGGCAGAGGAACCCCTTCGTGACGGGATGCTCGGGATCGCCGCCGAGGGCGACGAGCCTTCCGTCCTCGACGGTCGCGATCAGGCCACAGGCATCGGGGCAATCCCTGTTGCAGACGGTTCGAAGGGTCTCAGTCGCCATGGCGCATTGTAGAAAGGCCGGGCAGGAAGACGCCCGCCGGCCTAGACCAAGTGCGCCCTCAGGTGGGCCAGCGTCTTCGACCACGCGTCCTTCGCGCATTCCTCGCTGTAGACGCCGGGCCGCGTGTCGTTGAAGAACGCGTGCGATGCACCGCGGTAGACGAGCGTCTCGACCTGCTTCCCGAGGGCCTTCAGCGCGTCCTCGAGTGGCTTCGCCCCAGCCGCGGGCACGCTTTCGTCCTTCTCACCGTAGATCAGGAGCAGCGGGGCGTGCAGGCTCTCCCAGTGCAGCGAGACCTTGCGGAGGACGCCGTAGAAGCTCACGGCCGCGCCGACATGGGGGTTCGTCGTGGCTGCGTACTGCGCGAGGCCGCCGCCCATACAGAAGCCGACGGCGCCGAAAGCCTTCGACGAGCACTCCGGCCGCCCGAGAAGGTACGCCCCCGCGGCGCCGATCTCTTCGCCCGCACGCACGACGTCGAGCTCCATCAGGAGGCGCCCCGCCTCGTCGGGCGACGTCGTCGCCTTCCCGTGATAGAGATCCGGCGCGAACGCGACGAAGTCCTCCTTCGCGAAGCGGTCCACGACGTCCTGGATGTGCGGCACCAGCCCCCACCACTCCTGGATCACGACGACGGCCGGCCCCGTGCCCGCTGATGGCTTCGCGAACCAGCCGTCGACTCTCCGGTCGCCCACGGTGATCGAGACGTTTTCGCCCATGGGGGAAACGATATCAACATCGCGCTTCGGAATGGTCCTCGCGCAGGTCCAAGCGGCGCCGCGAGGCCGAAGAGAGGAGGGAAACAAGCTTGGCGCCCCGACGACGATCGCATACGAAGCCGCGGCCACGAGGCGCCAGCGCGCCCCAGTGCCGGGACGACGCGACCAACCAGACCACGAGAGCGAGGACGACCAAGGCAGACAGTAAGCGATACGCAATCATCGACACTCCCTGGTCATGCTACTTACAGGGTTCGATCGCGTCCGTCATCACTTCAACCCGGACACCCGAAAACTTGGGATGGACTTCTGGCGGCGCCCGGTCTTGTCGAGACTCTCCCTTCCCCTCGGTGCTAGCGCCCCTGAGATCTCACCGCGTCGAGAAGGGCTTGCCGGTCGTCCGCCGACAGAGCCGACTCGCTCTGCACGCGTCGCGTCGGCAAGCCCTCGAAGAGGATGGACACTGCAAAGGCGGCTTCGGGGGGGATACCGACGTAGTTGCTGTTTCCAAGGTTATTGAGCGCGATGAGTGACGAGAGGAACCTAGCGGGAAGCTTCGAAACTGCTCCTTGCAGCGCGCGAGTTGGATGAGAGTCGACGGACTCGTCGAACAGAGTCCGGTAAGTCACACCACCGATTCGAGCCTCGAACGGGACACGGCCATCCTTTAGGAACCCGGTCAGAACGAGCGTCTCGACCGTCGTTTTTCCGTCTGATACGGTCGTTCGCGCGGTCTCCCAGACGTCGTCCTCCAAGTTCCGGACGGACAGGGTCCGGCCGGACAGATCGCGCATTGCGATCACAGTCTCGGCAAGTCCGGCGTTCCGGGTCCGCACGACGGTGATCTCGATGACGCTTCCGTCGTCCAGCAGGATCCGATCTCCGATGATCTCTCGGGCCTTCTGAGCCTGATTTTCGGCTTGAGAGTGCGCGGCCCCCGATCGCAATACCAGCGCTGCGACGAGGAGGGCGATCGTACGGCTAAACGCTGTCATTGCAAGGCCCCCCGTCGCCATTACAGACGGCAATGCGGTCTCTCTCGGCGATCCTATCGCACTCCGCTTTGGCGAGGATGACGCCAGTCGGTCGCTCGGCCTATTCGACGCAGTTTCGGACTCCCAGCGATTCACGATCACGCACAACAACCGCGCGACGGCCCTGATGCGGCTGGGTCGTTTCGACGACGCGCGAGCCGGTTTTGCGAAAGCCTTGAACCTCGCGCGCCGCAACACCCAGTCCTCGCACGTCTTCTTCATTCGGACCGGTCTCGCCGAGCTGGACTTCCGACGCGGCGAATACCGCCGCGCTCTCCGCGCCTTCTCAGAAATCGTCGGCGAAGCGAGTCCGCTTGCTTCGAAGGCCGAGCTCCTCTTCTCGCGACTCTACGCGGCGGAATGCCAGGCGAGAATTGGAAGCTACGGTCCGATGGCCGCGGAGATCGAGGCGCTTCGCCTCGATCATCGCGAGCATGTCTTCGCGCCGTCGCCCGCCCTCGGAGAGCTCTTCATGTCCCTCGATCAGGGCACGATAGACGCCGACCTCATCGCGCACGTCCGCGAATACCTGCAGGACGAAGAGAATGGCGTGAAGCGCGCCTACCGGCCGTTGCGTCGGGTGGGCTCGCCCCGTAGCTGAGCCGCGGTCCCGCGAGGTCAGCGCGGTTCGACGCGGAGGTGGCCGGTGAGCATCTCGCGGCCCGGGGCGAGGCGGATTTCGACGCGGAAGTCTTCGCCAGAAGAAGAGAGCCCGGGCAGGTCGAAGAAGAGGGGGAGATTGAAGCCCCGCCCGGGCTCCAGGCGGGTGGGATAAGCGAGCATCCGGCACTGGCGCGTCTGCCGGGAGCGCTCGTGGCCCTCGGAGTCGAGGAGGACCAGCTCGAGGAGGGGACCACCTTCGGTGACCCCTTCCCACGCTTGAGATGTCTTGTTTCGGATTTCCAGATGAAGGAGAACTTTCCCGGGCTCGCTCGCGCTCGCGACCACGACCGGGTGCGGGGCATGGAGCATCAACGACAAAGTGACGTCGCCAGCCGGCTCTTCCTTCGGCAGGTGACTCCTCAGCACGTCGACACTCCTTTCAACATGGAAATTCCCTGGGCGCCGCGAAGGCGCTGCGCTTCCTTGGTTTCGCCTGATTGATTCCTATCAGGAGATGGGTCCGACACCCATCGAGATGGGTCCAACGCCCATGGAAATGGGCCCGACCCCCATTGAAGCGTCGCGACCGCGGCCGCCCGCCGCTTCTGCCGATCCTAGGAATCCAAAGATGTCGAAAAACGCAAAAAGAAAATCCATACGTCCTCCTACCCGGCGGCCGGACAGAGTGCACTTCTCCTGTCCTTCACTTACTAAGACAGGGGACACCGGCTGTTTTGACCCCCAAGCCGCAAAAAACTTCGGCCGCCCGAAGGCGGCCGAAATCAAAACGGAGCGGTTCGAGGGGCTTTCCTACCCGACGAGTCTCAGGGGGCGGTAGGGTCGCTTCACGCCGTTCTCTTCTTCCTGAAGGTATTCGCGGACGTGGGCGATGAGATCCCCGTCGATCGTGCCCTGGTCGACGGACATGAAGAGCTCGCCGAGGGCGGGCGACGGAGCGAAGGCGTGCTCGCGGCGCTCCCGGCGAAGCGACTCGATTTCCGTCGCCATTGGACCGTAGCTTCCGAGTCTTGCCTGGCACTCAGCCGCGTAGAGGCGTGAAAAGAGAAGTTCCGCTTTGGATGCCAGGGGGCTCGCCTCGCGAACGATTTCCGAGAAAGCGCGAAGGGCGCGGCGGTACTCGCCGCGGCGGAAATCTAGTTCAGCGAGGCCCGTTCGGACAAAGAACAGGTGCGCCGCGTGGTTATGACGACGGCCGAAGTTAAGAGCCTTCGCGAAGGTTGCGCGCGCTTCGTCAAAACGGCCGAGCCGCATTAGGGCGGTCGCGCGATTGTTCAGGAGCATCGTCGTGCGCTTGCTACCGGTCTCGGAATCAGATTCGAAGGCGCGCAGTGCGGCGTCGAAGTATTCGAGAGCGAGCTCAAATTGGCCCTTATGAACGAAGAGCGTGCCGAGACCTGCGTCCGCTCGGCCGGTGAGATGGTCCTGCCCGAACTCTGCGAAGACTGCAAGGGACCGTTTCAGGAGTCTTTGTGCCCCCGAGTAATCCTTCTCGAATGTCGCGGCGGTTCCCTCGTGGTAATCGCAGAGGGCCGCACCGAATCCAAGATCGCCTGATTCGACGAAGAACTGCCTGGCGGGAATTACCGCCTCGCGTGCCAACTTCGGCTCGCCCTTTTGCAGCAGAGCCTGCGATTCGAGGAGCGCAGCCTCCGCCTGGACGGCCTGCCTCGGAGCCGGGTTCGAGATGCGTTCGCCTGGGCTCGCGATCGGAAGAGAGGCCGCTTCGGCGAGCAGCATTTCCGCGAGGGCGAGCGTCTTGTTCGGGTCCTCGGCGACGAGTGTGTCCGCTTTCTGCGCCGCATACAGGAGTGCGAAGCCCCGATACGCGTAGCCGTCCAGCGCGCGGAGCGCGGCGGCGAGCTCGTCCGCGCCGGCGCGTGCGGCGTTGACGATGAGGTCGGCGGGTTTCTCGGCTTGCTCGGAGAGGCGGAAGATGTCGTCGGCCGAAGACCGCGCGTTCGCCTTGGCGGCCTTCGCGTTCACGAACGGGAGCGTGCGCCCCATCGCGGCACGCGGAAGCTCGGGCACGACGTCGCTCTCGAGAATCGCGTCGAACGCCTGCTCTTCCTTGACGGCCGAGACGAGACCCCGCAATTCGCCGAGTCGCCGCGCGCACATCCGGCAGCCTTCGTCCACGTGGCGCTTCGCCGCGGCGGTGATCTCGCCCGACGCGCGGCCCGCCGCGAGGTCGAGAAGATCCGTCTCGGCGGGGTGCTCTGCCGTCACGAGGCGAGGCATGCACGCATCCTTTTCAGGCACACCTGGATCCGCTTCCACACCGTCTTCGGCGAGTAGCCGCTGCGGTCCGCCGTCTCGGCGAGCGTCATGTCGTCGACGCAGTACGCCTTGATGACCTCGCGGCATTTCGGGTCGACCTGTCGATACGCGCTCGTCACCGCGGAAACGGTGCTCGCCCGGCCGGGCGCGGGGTCCGCGTAGGTCGCGGCGATGTGATCGGTCATTTCGAGCTCGCGGCCGCGGCGGCGCTCGCGCGCGTCGATGAGGTTCGCGCACTGGTTCAGGAACGCGGCGCGAAGATAGGCCTTGGGGTCCCGAACGCGCGGATTCATCGCGAGAACTTTGAGGAACACTGTCTGTGCGGCGTCCTCGCATTCGTCCTGCGAGAGACCAAAGCGGATGACTCCGGCCGCGATGAGTCGGGGGCGGAACTTCGCATTGAGCTCTTCCCAGTTCCAGATCGGGCGCGCGGGAGCCTGCAGCGGAGCCGGTGCGAACCGGGAACGCTGCGCTTGGCGCTCGTCGTCGAGAAGGATCTCGTCGAAATTCCGGGACATGGCTCCTCTTAGGTACCCGAAGGTAGAGCGGCTATATGCTACGCCCGCTTTTTCGCAAGGGTCAACCGGAACCCTGCCCCGGCCCTGAAGAGACGGTTATCGTCCCGACATCCACGATTGAGGGGGTACCCCGCATGGCCACGAAGAAGAAGGAAGCCGCGCCAACCTCCAAATACGTTTACGCCTTCGGGGCGAGGGCTGCCGAGGGAAACGGGGGTCAGAAGGATCTCCTTGGCGGCAAGGGAGCGAACCTGGCCGAGATGGGAAAGCTGGGGTTGCCGGTGCCCCCAGGCTTCACCATTTCGACCGAGGTCTGCACCTACTACTACGCCCACAAGCAGAGCTACCCCAAAGGGTTACGAGAGGAAGTGGAAGCTAAACTGAGGGCCGTCGAAAAGAAGCTCGGCCGCGTTTTCGGCGACTCGAAGAACCCCCTGACGGTCTCCGTGAGGTCCGGGGCGAAGGCCTCGATGCCCGGGATGATGGACACGATCCTGAACCTCGGCCTCAACGACAAGACAGTCAAGGGTTTGGCGCAAGTCTCGAAGAATCCAAGGTTCGCCTGGGACTGTTACCGCCGTTTCGTGGCCATGTACGGCGACGTCGTCCTCGACATGAAACCTCTTGACAGGCGCGAGCGAGACCCCTTCGAGGTGATCCTCGAGAAGAAGAAGCTCGCGTATGGCGTGCACCTCGACACCGAGCTGCCGGTCGAGGCGCTCAAGGAGCTCGTGCGGGATTTCAAGGCCGAGATCCGTTACCGCACGGGAAAGATCTTTCCCGACGACCCGATCGAGCAGCTCTGGGGCGCGATCGGAGCGGTCTTCGGATCGTGGATGAACGCGCGCGCCATCGTCTACCGGCAGCTCAACGGAATTCCCGAGAGCTGGGGCACGGCCGTGACCGTGCAGTCGATGGTGTTCGGAAATCTCGGAGAGGACTGCGGCACCGGTGTCGCGTTCACGCGCGATCCTGCCTCCGGCGAGAACGTCTTCTACGGCGAGTACCTGATCAACGCCCAGGGCGAGGACGTCGTGGCGGGCGTGCGGACGCCGCAGAAGATCGCGACTCTCGAGAAGAAGATGCCGAAGGTCTACAAGCAGCTCCTCGAGTTCCGGCGGACGCTCGAGGACCACTACGGTGACATGCAGGACATCGAGTTCACGGTCGAGAGGGGCACCCTCTGGATGCTCCAGACGCGTACAGGCAAGCGCACGGGCTTCGCCGAGGTGCGGATCGCCGTCGAGATGGTCGAGGAGAATCGCATCACGCCGGAGCAGGCTGTGCTCCGCGTGAACCCCGACTCCCTGAACCAGCTCCTCCGCCCGGTCTTCGACCCAGCGGCGATGGCCGCCGCAAAGACCGAGGGACGCATCCTCGCGAAGGGCCTCAATGCCGGGCCGGGCGCGGCCACGGGGCGCGTCGTCTTCACGGCGCACGACGCCTTCGAGTGGTCCGAGCGCGGCGAGAAAGTGCTCCTCGTCCGCGAGGAGACGAGCCCCGAGGACATCAAGGGCATGAATGCGGCCGAAGGCGTCCTCACGGCACGGGGCGGCATGACGTCCCACGCCGCGCTCGTGGCGCGCCAGATGGGGAAGGTCTGCATCGTGGGCTGCGAGGTCCTGAGGATCGACGCGCACCAGCGCGCGATGTCCGTCGCTTCGGCGGGCACGAAGGACGTCAAGGTCGTCCACGAAGGAGATTGGCTTTCGATCGACGGGTCGACCGGCGAGGTCATCCAGGGGCGCATCGCGACGAAGGCGTCCGAGGTCCTGCAGGTCCTCCTGGACGGATCCCTCGATCCGAAGAACAGCGAGGTCTACCAGCGCTACGCGACGCTCATGAAGTGGGCCGACAAGGCGCGGCGCCTGAAGGTGCGCGCGAACGCCGACCAACCCGAACAGGCGACGAACGCGGTCGCGTTTGGAGCCGAGGGAATCGGGCTCTGCCGCACGGAGCACATGTTCTTCGGCGGCGAGCGCATCACGGCGATGCGCGAGATGATCCTCGCGGACAAGACCGAGGACCGGGAGCGCGCGCTCGAGAAGATCCTCCCGATGCAGCGCGAGGACTTCGTCGGCCTGTTCCGCGCGATGGGTGCGCGTCCCGTGACGATCCGCACGCTGGACCCGCCGCTCCACGAGTTCCTTCCGCACGGGGAGAAGGAACGCGAGAGCGTCGCCCGCCAGGCGGGCGTCGATCCGCGCCTCGTCGCGCGCAAGGTCGCCGAGCTCCACGAGATGAATCCGATGCTCGGCCACCGCGGCTGCCGCCTCGGCATCACGTTTCCCGAGATCACGCGCATGCAGACGCGGGCGATCCTCGAGGCCGCGTGCCGCGTGAAGAAGGAAGGTATCGAGGTGAAGCCGGAGATCATGATCCCGCTCGTCGGCCACGTGCGTGAGCTCGCCGACCAGGCGCGGATCGTGCGCGAGACCGCCCGGCAGGTGTTCGAGAGGGAGGGCATCACGGTCGACTTCCTCCTCGGAACGATGATCGAGCTTCCGCGCGCCGCCATCACGGCCGACGAGATCGCGACCGAGGCCGAGTTCTTCAGCTTCGGCACGAACGACCTCACGCAGACGACGTTCGGACTCTCGCGCGACGACGCCGGCAAGTTCCTGCCCGAGTACGTGCGTCGCGAGATCCTGCCGGCGGACCCCTTCGAGAAGCTCGACCAGGGCGGGGTCGGCAAGCTCATGAAGCTCGCCGTCCAGCTCGGGCAGGGCGCCCGCAAGGACATCAAGCTCGGAATCTGCGGCGAGCACGGCGGCGATCCCTCGAGCGTGGAGTTCTGCCATCGCATCGGGCTCGACTACGTCTCGTGCTCTCCGTTCCGGATCCCGATCGCGCGGCTCGCGGCGGCGCAGGCCGCGCTGCGGAGGTGAGCGGCGAGCGGCAGCTCAGGGAGCCGCGCCTTCCCCCTTCACGCCGAGGGCATCGGCCAGAAGACTGATCCCGTTTCGGGTCCTCCGTCTCCGCCCGCACGTGACAAGATCGGCGCATGACGCAAAGGGGACGCCACCATCGTTCCGACCTCGCCGAGATCGCGCACCGCGCCATGCTGGAAAAGGGGCTGAATCCCGACTTCCCGCCGGCGGCTCTTCAGCAGCTCGACGGCATCCACGAAGCCGCGCACGACAAGGACCCCTCGATCCGGGACTTGCGCGACCGGCTCTGGGCGTCGATCGACAACGACGACAGCCGGGACCTCGACCAGCTCTCCGTCGCCGAGGAGCTTCCGGGCGGCGCCGTGAGGGTCCTCGTCGCGATCGCGGACGTGGACGCCCTCGTGAAGAAGGGCACGCCCCTCGACGCACGTGCCGCGCAGAACACGACCTCGGTCTACACGGCGGGCGGCATCTTCCCGATGCTTCCCGAGAAGCTCTCGACCGATCTCACGTCGCTGAACCAGGACGTGGACCGCCTGTCCGTCGTGATCGAGTATGTCGTCACGGTCGAGGGGACGCTCTCTGACTCGGACGTCTACCGCGCCGTCGTGCGCAACAAGGCGAAGCTCGCGTACAACTCCGTCGACGCGTGGCGGGACGGACGCGGCCCGATTCCTCCCGCGATGGCCGCGGTGCCCGGAATCGACGCGCAGATCCGCCTTCAGGAGGACGTTTCGCAGCGACTCCGGCGCGTGCGTTACGCGCAGGGCGCGCTGGACCTCCAGACGCTCGAGGCGCGCGCCGTTTTCGACGGCGAGGAGATCCGCGACCTGACGGTCGACGAGCAGAACCAGCCGAAGCAGCTCATCGAGGACTTCATGATCGCGGCGAACGGCGTGACGGCCCGCTTCCTCGAGAACGCCGGGTTCGCGGCGCTGAGGCGGATCGTGCGTTCGCCCGAAAGGTGGCAGCGCATCGTGTCGGTCGCGGCCAAGTACGGATTTTCGCTACCAGACGAGCCGGAGTCGAAGGCGCTCGGAGAATTCCTCGTCGCGCGGAAGAAGGCGGATCCTCTGAGGTTTCCGGACCTCTCTCTCGTGATCGTGAAGCTCATGGGCGCGGGGGAGTACGTCGTCGAGCTCCCGGGCAAGGCCTCCGTCGGACACTTCGGGCTCGCGGTTCGCGACTACACCCACTCGACCGCGCCGAACCGCCGCTACCCGGACGTGATCACGCAGCGCCTCCTGAAGGCCGCTCTCGCGAAGCGCCCTTCTCCGTACACCGTCCCGGAACTGAACGGCCTCGCGATTCACTGCACCGAGCAGGAGGATGTCGCGAACAAGGTCGAGCGGCTCCTCCGGAAAGCCGCGGGCGCTCTCCTCCTCGAGACCCGTATCGGCGAGCTGTTCGACGGCGTCGTGACGGGCGCGTCGGACAAGGGCACCTGGGCGCGCATTTTCCAGCCGCCGGTCGAGGGCAAGATCGTGCGCGGCTTCGACGGCCTCGAGGTCGGCGACAAGGTTCGCGTCAAGCTCGTGGCGACGAACGTCGAGATGGGGTTCATCGACTTCGTCAGGGTCTGAGATTCAGGCGCGCTCCCCTGCGCGCTCGTCGACCCGCGCGAAGAGCGCCGCCGACAGGAGCCCGAGGGCGAGCATCGTGAGCCAGAGCGTGCGGCCGCCGCCGCGCTCGAGAAGGGTGGTGCCGAGCGGCGATCCCACGACGAGGGCGGCGTTGAATGCCATCGAGTAGAGCCCCATGTAGGCGCCGCGGCTCTCCGGAGGCGCCGCGTCCGCGACCCAGGAGGCCATCGATGGGAGCAGGATCATCTCTCCGAACGTCCAGACGACGATCGTGATGACGACCGCCGGCAGCGAACGGGCGAAGGCCAGCGCTCCGAAACCGGCGCCGACGAGGATCGAGCCGAGAACGAGGGCGCGCCGGTGCGGCCAGTGCGCCGTCGCGAGATTCAGGGGTACCTCGAGGAACACGATCAGAAGCGTGTTCACGGTATGGAGGAGACCGAAGGTCCAAACCGCCATGCCGAGATCCCGCACGAGGTAGACCGACATGGAGGATTCGTGCTGGAAGAAGACGATCCCGACGGGCACGAGGGCGAGGAGAAAGAAGACGAAGGCCGGATCGCGGAGGCCCTGCCGGCCGAGAGTCGGCGCGCCGGAAGGCCGGGGAGCCGGAAATGGAAGGTCTTTCGGGAAGAGGAGGATGAGCGTGAGCGCCGCGAGAAGGGAGGTCCCGCCGTCGACGAGGAAGAGCGCGGGCCACGAGACGGCCGCGAGAAACCCGCCGACGGCCGGGCCGACGCTCATCCCGAGATTGATCGCGAGGCGCTGCAGCGCGAACGCCGCCTTGCGCTGGTCGGGCGTCGCGAGGTGCGAGATCACGCTCAGGCTCGCCGGGCGGAACGCCTCGCCCGTAACGGCGAGAAGGAACGTGAGGACCGCGATCGACGGGAGCGACCG
>JBBQRP010000041.1:0-17749 GCA_038214715.1 Thermoanaerobaculia bacterium
GTCCCGCATCGGCTCGCCGATACCGGCCTGGTCCTTCACGTCATGCGCGAGGTGCGACAGCGTGTAGCGCTGCTTCGTACGCGTCACGTCGTCGATCTCCTCGTCCCGGCCCGTGAAGGAAACGGGCTGGAAGGAGACCGCGTTGATTTTTTCGATGTTCTTGATCGCGAAGCGGATGATGTCGCCGACCTGGTCGTTGTTGACGGTGTTCACGATCGTCGTCACGAGAGTGACGTCGATCCCCGCGGCGTGGAGGTTGTCGAGCGCCTGGAGCTTCACGTCGTAGAGGTTTCCGACGCCGCGGTGGGCGTTTGGCTCGTTGCCGACCCCGTCGAACTGGAGGTACGCGAGCCTGAGGCCGGCGGCGTACGCCGCCTTCGCGAACTCCGGCTCCTGGGCGAAGCGGATGCCGTTCGTCGCGCACTGGACGGAGAAGTAGCCGACCTCCTTCGCGTAGCGCGTCGCCTCGATGAAAAAAGGCGAGATCGTGGGCTCGCCGCCCGAGAACTGCACGGAGAGCTGCCGGCGGGGTTTGATGGACACGGCATTGTCGAGGATTTCGCGGATGTCCTCGAACGAGAGCTCGTGGACGTACCCGACCTGGTTCGCGTCCATGAAGCACGGGTTGCACATCATGTTGCAACGGTTCGTGAGGTCGACCGTCAGGACCGCTCCGCGGCCGTACTTGATCGAAGCCGAGCCGTGGTCGTGGAGCTTGTCCTTCGCGATCTTCACGTCACGGCCGAAGAAGTTCTGCTCGAGCCGGCCGAAGAACTGCGCGTCGCTGGACATCAGGTCTTCGAACGTGCCGTGTTTCGGGCAGGTCTTGACCATCCAGATCTCGTTTCCACGGAGCACGATGTCGGCCGGAATCTCGCCCGGCCGGCCATCCACGAGCTCCTTGAGCTCGCGCGTGCCGCCCACGATGGCGTCCCTGACTTCCCGTGTGCACGTCGGGCACAGGGAGTCCGTCCGCCTCGGGTACCCGAGCGGAGGCTTCGTTCGTTCAGAACTCTTCGGGAGCGGCTCCGGCGACCAGGCCGGATGAAAAACGCGCGCGGGGACGCGTCGATTCACCGCCTGGAAGGCGTTCCAGGCGACATTTGCCGTCGTCCGGATTGCCCCATAGAACTGCTCGCGCATTGATCTCCTCCGGAATACGCGTCGCCGGTGCCCGCCGGTTACGGCCTGCGCCGCGACGCCTGAATGAAGAGCTAACTTTATCACGGAGCCCCTAGGACACCGTTCCCTTGATGTCGCGAATGAGTCCCGTTCCAGGTAATTCCGGCGGTCCGTAGAGCCTTTCGACGCGATGGAGAGCGGCCCGGCCGACGGCGCGCACGGCCCCGTAGTTGAGGGCCGCGCCCGCGGCGGCCCCGAGCACGGGCACGAGGTGCGAGACCTCCCTTCCCACGAACCGGGCGAGGAGTCGCCCCGCGATCTCCTCGGCAGCCCGCGTCGTGAGGCGCCGCCCGACGTTGATGCCGGCGCCCGAGGCCAGGCCGGCGAGCACCTCGAGGGCGCGCTCCTGGGGCTCCATCGGCGCCCCATAGAGGAGGTGGAGCGACACGATCAGCCGGCTCTGGAGGATCAGGAGGGCTGTCAGCTCAGGGCCGGCCGTCGCGAGCGCGGTCCAGCCCGGAGGAAGGCCAGCGAGGCCGCCCAGGAGCGCGGCGCGCCGCGCCGCCTTCGCCACGAGGCGCTCGCCTTTCTCGCGTGTCGTGTCCTCGGGATGCTTCCCGGAAAGGGCCGTCACCTCGCGGCGCAGACGCTCGACGTCGAGGTCCGTCGTCGCCTTCTCGACGAGTTTCAGGAAGGTTTCCGCGAGCATCCGGGGGCTATCATCGGCGTCGCCGGTCGCGCGCACAAGGAGCGCACGGGCCGCCCGAGGAGGACACACCGATGTCGACGAGAAAAGCATCCTCCAGGGCGCTCCGCGCGGCGCTCGCGGCGCTTCTGGTTCTCGCCCCGGCGGGAATCGCCCACGCGGCGAAACCGAAGGCGAAGAAGAAGGCGGCTGCGAAGGCCGTGTCCGTCGACTACGCGCGCGCGAACGCGGTCCTCCATACAGAGCGTGGCGACGTGACGATCCGCTTCTTCTACGACCGGGCACCGAACCACGTGAAGAATTTCGTCGATCTCGCGGCTTCCGGATTTTACGACGGCACGCTCTTCCACCGCGTCATCCCGGGCTTCGTCCTCCAGGGTGGGGACCCCCTGACGAAGGATCCGAAAAACGCCTTCGTGTGGGGCAATGGCGATCACGTCGATGCGAAGGGACAGCCCGTCAAGCTCAAGCCCGAGTTCAACGACACGCCGCACAAGCGCGGCGTCGTCTCGATGGCCCGCTCGTCCGCGCCCGACTCGGCCTCCTCGCAGTTCTTCATCGTGCTCAAGGACTACCCATCCCTCGACCACCAGTACACGGCCTTCGGCGAGGTCGTGAAGGGCATGGATGTCGTAGACCGGATCGTTGCGGACTCGAATCCCGACCCCTCCAACGCGAATCTCGGAAAGCCGAGGGTCTACCAGAAGCTCGTGAAGGTCGACATCCTCGAGGAGAGCGCGGCTCCGGCGACGGCCTCGGCGCCCGCTCCCGCCAAGAAGGGGTGAGCGCGCCCGCTCCGGAGGATCCGCTCGCGCCGCTCGGGCCGGTGCGAGAGCGCTTCGGCCTCGAGGGAGCGGCGACGCCTTCTCCTCTCGCTGGAGACGTCGGAGCACGCCGCTACTTCCGGCAGCCCACGCCGGGAGGCTCCTCGACACTTCTCGTCCTTTACCCTTCGCCCGGGTCCGCCGCGCAGTCGAACTGGGCCGCGATCGGAGCCGCACTCGGGTCGGCCGGCGTGCGCGTGCCGTCCCTCCTCGCGGATGCGCCGGACCTCGGAGCCGCGCTGATCGAGGACCTCGGGGACCGCGATCTCGCAATGGACCTCGCGGAAGCGGCTCCCGAAGACCGGCCCCGCCTCCTCGACGAGGCGGAGGACGTCCTTCACTCCGTGCGGTCGGTCGCGCGAACGGTCGCGGCCCGCAATCCGGCCTTCGACGAGGCGTTCTTCGCGGCGGAGCTCGACCACACGCGGTTCTGGGCCTTCGAGAAGGGCGGGCGCGAGCCGCTCGAGGTCTCCCGCGCCGCCGAGTGGAACGGTGGTGCGGGAGCGCTCGCGCGCGCGGCCGCCGATCCTCTCGCGACGGGCGACCCGGTGCCGACACATCGCGACTACCACGCGAACAATCTCATGCGGACCCCGGACGGCAGTCTCGCCGCGATCGACTTCCAGGACCTCCGCCTCGGACCGGCCGATTACGACCCCGTGTCGCTCCGGTTCGAACGCATCGCCGAGGGGATCCCGGGCGATGCCGCCGCATACTCCGAAGCGGTTCTTCTCCAGCGCGCCTGGAAGGTCCTCGGAACATTCGAGAAGATGCTGCTCCTCGGGCGGCCGTTCTACCGGCCGCACCGCGAGGCGGCGCGCCGTGTCCTGCGCCGGCACACGGCGCCTGGCGGCCCGTTCGCTCCGCTGCTCTCCTTCCTCTAGCCGGGGAAGCGGGGAGTATGATTCTGCCGGCAGGAGGCGCCCGTGCCCAATCTCGGTCTACCGGAACTTCTCGTCATCCTCGTGATCGTCGTGCTCGTCTTCGGGGCCGGCAAGATTCCGCAGCTCGGCAAGGGCCTCGGTGAGGGCATCAAGAACTTCAAGGACGCGATGAAGGACGGCCAGTCCGACGACCCGAAGGACGACGGGACGAACAAGCCCAAGTAGGGAGCCGCGCGGGCTGGCGCCGCGCGAACGGTTCCGTCGCTAGCTGTTGTCCCGCCCCTTCAGCGGCGGCTTCACCTTCAGGAGCGAAATCTTCGCGCGCAGGGTGTTGCGGTGGATCCCGAGGGACTTCGCCGCCCGGCCCATGTTTCCTGACGCGCGCGTAACGGCTGCAGCCACGTATTTTTTCTCGAATTCCTTCTTGGCGGCCTCGAGCGGAATGCCCTTCGAAACCAGCTCGTCGATGATCCGCTGCAGTTGCCCGTCGATCGTCACAGACACGTCTCCTCCCGCACACCGCACGAACGCTCGCCGTTTGGGGGAGAGAAAACTATCACGGGATTTTCTTCCCGCAAGAGTTTTTTGAGGAGCGGTCCTACTTGACTTCGACGGAGTCCCCGACGCCCATCCCGTCCGTCATCACCGTGATGATCGCGACGGAAGAGCGGTTCCGGGTCGTCAGGATCGAGGCCTCTCCGAGAATCGTCCGGACCCCTTCCGCGCGTCCGGAATCCCGGAAGACGGTCAGGAAATCTCCCGGGTTCAGGCCGTCGGCTTCGCCGAGGTCGAGATACACGACGGAGTCCGTCGCGACCGGCGTCTCGCCGAGCCGCGTCTCCACGATGTGCCCCGTCAGCTTGCCGTTCGGCGCGTCGCACATCGTCGCGAGCTGGGTGCGCCTCACGAGCGGGATCGGGGCCGGCTCGAACGGAACGATGAGGTCGCCGATCTCCACGTCCGTGCAGCCATACGAGATCTCCGCGATCGCAGACTTCTCCTGGGCGCAGATCACACGGATGCGGCCGGGCGTCCCGTAGACGCGCCCCACGTAGTCGGTGACGGAGCCCCACTTGTTCACGGCGTTGCGGGGACGGACGATCGTGAACTCCATTCCAGCCGCGAGGCCGTCACGCGTGCCGATGTCGATGTACACGAGGTCGCCCGGCATGAAGAACGTCTGGCTCCTCTCCTTCTCGGCGCTCACGATCGCGCCCGGAAAGACCTCGGCCATTTCGCCGAGATAACCCGAGCAGTAGACGTCCGTCTCGACGCCGATCGGAATCGGGCCGGACACGGCCCGCGGCGCCCGCACGACCTTCTCGATCAGGATCGGCGGCGCCGGAGAGGCTTCCCGCGTGAGCGCCGGGCGCGTGCCGTCAGCCGCCTGCAGAGCGGACGTGGCGGCGAGGAGTACGCCCACCGTGAGCGCAGCCAGAGGATGACGCATGACGACCTCCTGCTCGAAAACGGTACCCCCGGGACGCCAGTCCCAGGTGAAAACGCGACGAGAAAGCGATCTAAGTTACCGCATCGGAACCGGTTACGTCAAATCGGGCGTACGGAGGGGCCGATCGAAGGTGAGGCGGCCGGATCCGTAGGGCGTCAGCCGCCGGCCGCGCGGACGGGAGCGGGAGCGGACGCGAGCGGCGCCGGCACCTTCTTCACGAGAGGGCTCGAGGGGTAATCCTTCTGGAGGCGCTGCCACAGGGACCGCGCTTCGTCGCCGTTCCCGAGTTTTCTCTCGAGAACGCCGCCTTCGTAGAGCACCCTGTCGAGGCCCGCGAACTCGGGATACGCCGCCAGGATCACGTCCATCCGGCCCTTCGCCGCCTTCCAGGCCTTGCGTTTGAGATAGAAGTGCCCCACGAGGTACTCGTGCTCGGCCAGAAGATTGCGCATGACACCGAGGCGCGTGCGGGCTTCCGTGGCGTAAGGCGAATCCGGAAAATTGATGATGAGCTCGCGATAGGACGTCGCCGCGAGACGCGTGTTCGTCTGCTCGCGGTCGGGCCGCTCCGCCTGCCGGTCCGAGCACTGCGCGAGGCGATAGAGCGCGTAGTCGGACTTCGGGTGCGAGGGGTACCGATTGCGGAAATCCTTGTACCGGACGCCCGCCTCGAGGTAGCCGAGCTGCGTCTTCTCGTCGAAGAACGAGTCGGCGAGGCGAAGGGCGGCCTGACGTCCGATCGGATCGTTCGCGTAGTTCTCGGCGACGAACCTCAGGTACTGGCGGCCCGTCTCGTACTTCTTCTTCTTGACGAGCCCTTCTCCCCGGGCGTACGCCTCCTCCTTCGGCATCGTGAGGAGCTCGCGTGTGAGCTTCGCGGCGTCGTTCGACGCCGCGCACCCGGACAGGAGGAACAGAGCCGCGCCGAGCGCGGCGGCGGAGAGGGTCGGCCGGGAGTGACGCAGGGCGAAGGCCATGAACTCGGGAGAATGCACCGGCATGCGCCGGCTTTCAAGCACGCAACGTGCCGGGAGTTCCGGCGGCTTCCCGGAGCCCGCGGATCGCGTCCGGCGCGTTTCCGCCCGAAAAGACGGACGAACCCGCGACGAAATGGCCTGCGCCAGCTCGGACGAGGGAGGCGATGTTGTCGGGCGTGACGCCGCCGTCGACCGCGATCGTCGTCCGCGCTCCGGCTCGCTGGATCGCCTCGGCGAGCCGCGCGATCCGGTCGAGAGAGCCCGCGATGAAAGACTGGCCGCCCCAGCCCGGGTTCACCGTCATCACGAGGACGAAGTCCACGAATCGGATTGCCTCGTCGAGAGTCGCGAGCGCGGTTCCCGGGTTGATCGCGACGCCCGGGCTCGCGCCGCGTCCCCTCACGTGCTGGGCGAACCGGTCGAGGTGACGCTCGGCTTCGACGTGAACGGCCACGCGCCCCGCCCCCGCGTCGAGATACTGGTCGAGCGTCGCGAGGGGCCTCTCGATCATGAGATGGACATCGAACGGAACGCGCGTGGCGCCGCCGAGCGCTTTGAGCACGAGAGGGCCGACCGTGAGATTCGGAACAAAATGCCCATCCATGACGTCGAAGTGGATCCAGTCAGCGCCGCCTTCCTCGCACGCCCTCACCGCGTCGCCGAGCCGGGAGAAATCGGCCGAGAGGAGCGAGGGTGCGATCGCGACGCTCACGAGCCGGCCTCGGGAGACGCGATCACGAACGACAGGGCGTCGCGCCGCGTCACCGGCGAGCCCGAGAGCGGGAACTGGCGGAGGATCGTGCCCGTGGCCGCGCCTTCGTAGGCCTGGCTCTTGATCCCGCCGATCCGGAAGCCGCGCTCTTCGAACGCCGTGCGCACGCGCTCGAAGTCGCGGCCGATGAGGTCCGGCATCACCCAGGCGACGTCCGCGATGCCGCGGTTCACGAGGAGGTCGACCGCCGAGTCGGGCGGCGCGATCGAGCCGGGTGCAATGCCCTGCGCGACGACTCCGGGAGGGCCCGGGAGCCTCACCATGGAGACCACGGCCTCCTTGAGGCCCGCCTTCGTGACGGCGAGAGCGGCGGCGCGGGCCGAGAGGCCCGTCAGATCGGGCATCCTCACGGCGCGCGGGCCGAGGGAGAGCGCGATCCGGATCGTCTGGCCCCCTTTCACCGCGGTGTCGGCGGCGGGAATCTGGCTCCGCACGCGGTGGGCCGCGACCGCGTCGTCGAATCCCTCCTGCGCGGCGTCCACCTTCACCTCGAGGCCACGCTCCGCGGCGACGGTCGCCGCTTCCTCCGCGGTGAGGTTCGTGAAATTCGGGACCTTGAGAGACTTTCCCGCGACGAAACGCGTGAACGAAACCCAGGTCGCCGTGGCGAGCACACCGGCCAGCAACATTGCGTAGAACACTCGGGCGAACACGCCTCCCATGGCGAATCGACTTTAGCAGGACACTGGGCCGCCGTCCTTGACTCGATCGCCGGGGACCGGGACACTGCCCTTCCGATGGAAGGCGCCCGTCCTCCCGCACCTCCCTCCCCGCAGTCCGGCTCCGTGCCGGTGCTGCCCTTCGCGCGGGCCGACCTCCACCTCCACACGAACGCCTCGATGTTCAAATATTTCAAGGCGGGGAACACGCGCGATTCCTACAACGATCCCGACGAGACCTATCGACTCGCAAAGGCCCGAGGAATGGACTTCGTGACGTTCACGGACCACGACACCGTGACCGGCTGCCTCAAGTTCCAGGATCGACATCCCGACTACGCGGACTTCTTCGTGTCCGCCGAAGTCGAGACTTTCTTTCCGCGCACCGGTCACCGGATCCACGTGAACGTGTTCGACCTGTCGCTCCCTCAGTGGAAGGTCATCGACCGGAAGCGGCGGAATATCTTCGATCTCGTCGAGTACCTGAGGAGCGAGAGCCTTCTCTACTCCGCGAACCACCTCTTCCAGTCGTACCGGATGCGGCAGGCCCCCGAGGACTTCTTCACGACGATGCTCGAGCTCTTCGACGTCTTCGAGGTCAAGAACGGCTCGATGGCCTACCAGCACAACGCCCTCGTCGAGGACCTCCTCACGGCGGCAAAGGAGAAGCGCGGCTCCCTCGCGCTGATCGGCGGGTCGGACGCGCACACGTTCCCGCCGGTCGCGTCCGTCTTCACGATGGCGACCGGCGCCACGTGGCGCGAGTTCCTGTCCTCGGTGCGGCAGGGGCAGTGCCTGTCGTGGGGAACGGAGATGGGCTTCACGACCGTTCTCAGCGACGTCTACAAGCTCCTCGGGAAGTACTACACGACCGTCGTCGACTTCAAGAACCCGGAGTTCACGGCGATGGAAAAGGCGCGGCACTTCCTCATCGCCCTCGCCTCCGTGCCCTTCAACGCGGCGGGCGTGCCGGCAGCGGTCTATTCCCTGAACTACGCCAAGCAGCTCGCGCTCTCGAAAAGACTCAAGGCCCACTTCGACAAGAAGGGGCTGTCGTGAACATGGAGCTGGACTTCGCAGCTCTCGCGAACCGATGAGTCCTGTTCAGCGATACGAGCGGCGATACCGGCGGCAATCCGGCCTAACAACTCGTCACGGCGCCGCGGGTGCCGCCTTCTTCGCGTACTTCGTCTCGACGTAGTCGTCCACCAGCCTCCGGAACGCTTCGGAGAGCTCCTCGTGCGTGCCCTTGAGCGTCGTGAACTTCTGGCCGTCGATGAAGACCGGGCAGCTCGGCGCTTCGCCGGTGCCGGGCAGCGAGATGCCGATGTTCGCGGCCTTGCTCTCGCCGGGCCCGTTCACGATGCAGCCCATCACGGCGAGCGTCATCGTCTCGACGCCGTCGTAGCGCGTCTTCCAGGACGGCATCTTCTCGCGCACGTAACCCTGGATTCGTTCGGCGAGCTCCTGAAAGCCGGTGGACGTCGTCCGCCCGCAGCCGGGGCAGGCGGTCACGGAAGGCGAGAAGCTGCGCAGGCCGAGCGACTGGAGAAGCTCGCACGCCGCGTAGACCTCCTCGCGGCGGTCCCCGCCGGGCCGCGGCGTGAGCGACACGCGGATGGTGTCGCCGATCCCCTCGTCGAGGAGCACGCCCATCGCCGCGGACGACCACACCAGACCCTTCGTCCCCATTCCGGCCTCAGTGAGTCCGAGGTGGAGGGGCTGGTCGGTCTTCGACGCGAGGTCGCGGTACACGGCGATGAGATCGTTCGGGCGCGAGACCTTGCACGAGATGATGATCTGGTCCTTCCGCAATCCGGTCTCGAGCGCGAGCTCGGTCGACTGGAGCGCTGAGAGCACCATGCACTCGTTCACGATGTCTTCCGAGGACAGGCCGAGATCCCGGTCCGTGTTTTCCTGCATCTTCTGCATGACGAGCTCCTGGTTGAGGGAGCCGCCGTTCACCCCGATGCGCACGGGCCGCCCGAGATCCCGCGCGACGGAGCAGATCGTCGCGAACTGCTCGTCGCGCCTCTTCCCCGTTCCGACGTTTCCGGGATTGATCCGGTACTTGTCGAGAGAGCGAGCCATCTCCGGGTACTTCGTCAGGAGGATGTGCCCGTTGTAGTGGAAGTCGCCGATGAGGGGCACGTCGCAGCCGGCGGCAAGGAGGCGCCTCTTGATCTCGGGCACCGCGGCCGCCGCTTCGTCGACGTTCACCGTGACGCGGACGAGCTCGGACCCCGCCTCCGCGAGCTCGAGGGACTGCTTCACCGTACCCTCGACGTCGGCGGTGTCCGTATTCGACATGGACTGCACCACGACGGGCGCGCCGCCGCCGACCTGGATCTTCCCCACCCGCACGCCGACGGTTTGGTGCCGCGTGCGTCCCGTTCCCGAAGGCATCAGAAGTTGACGTTCTTGAGGACGTCGAAGTAAAGAACGGTGACCATGACGAGGACGAGAAACACGAATCCGGCCTGGAGAAGCCGCTCCTTCACCCGGATCGAGAAGTCCCGACGGAATACCGCCTCGAGAAGAGTCACGAAGATCTGCCCTCCGTCGAGGAGCGGAATCGGAAGGAGATTCAGGATCCCGAGCTGGAGGGAGAGAACGCCCATGAGGAGAACCAGCGGAGAGATGCCCGATCGCGCGGCCTCCCCCGAGAACTTCGCGATGTCGATGGGGCCCGAGAACTGCCGCATCGAACCCGTCCCGCGGAACAGCCGGCCCACGATCTGCCCCGTCACCTGGACCTGCCGGACGTTCTCGCGGAAGGAAGCCGCGAAGGCCTCGCGGAGCGAGAGGCGGCGGAGGACGGTCTCCTCCTTCGGCGCGAAGCCGATGCGCCAGTTCTCCCCTTCCTTCACGGGAACGACGTTGAGGATCTTCGTGACGCCGGCGCGCGAGACGACCATCTCGATCGGCTTGGGCCCGCTCTTGTCGAACGTCGAGGCGGCTTCGCGGATGAAGCGCACGACCTCGAAGTAGAGGACCACCGGCTTTCCACCGACGGAGACGATCTGGTCGCCGACCTCGAGTCCGGCTTTTGCGCCGGGATAGTTCGGAACGACGCGGGCGACGACGGCTGGAATGTAGGGGTTCAACCCCGTGTAGCCGATGTCGTACTTCGACCTTGGCTCGGGGGTCAGCTTCAGCATCAGGGGCTTGCCATCCCTGTCGATGCCCACGGCAAGCTCCTCGCGCGGGGCGAGCGCGGTCTCGATCTCGACGTCCTCCCAGGTGTTCACGGTCTTGCCGGAAATCGTCGCGATGCGGTCCCCCGCCCTGATCCCCGCCCGTTCGGCCGGACTCTCGCGGTCGACGACCTTCACGACCGGCGCTTCCCCCTTGTACTTCGCGACCTCGACCCCGATCAGGAACGCAAGTGCCGTCAGCAGGAACGCGAGGACAAGATTCACGCCCGGCCCCGCGAACAGGATGAGGAGGCGCTGGAACCGGGTTCCTGGCTGCGTCACCGAGGCCTCGGCCGTACCGGCTACGACGTCGCTCTCGTCCGGGCCGAGGCCGACGACCTTCACGTATCCGCCGAGCGGAATGAGGGAGACACGGTAGTCCGTCTCGTTCTTCTTCCAGCCGAAGAGACGCTTCCCGAAGCCCAGCGAGAAGATCTCGACCGGAAATTTGAAGAGCTTCGCGACGATGAAATGCCCCCCCTCGTGAAAGACGATGAGGAAGGAGAGGACGAAGATCAGGGCGAGGATGTTGGTCGGGATGGTCATGAGGCCTCGGGGTTTCTATGCGGGAAGGGCGGGGGCGGTTGCCGCCCGCGGGCTTGTTTCGACGAGAGGAAGGATCGCGGCGGCCTCGCGGCGGGCCCAGGCGTCGGCCTCGAGGGCGTTCGCGACCGAGCTCACGGCGACGACACGGTGGCGGCCGAGGACGCGTGCGACGACTTCGACGATCGCGGGGTACGGAATGCGCCGGTCGAGGAATGCCTGGACCGCGATTTCGTTCGCCGCGTTCAGGACCGCGGGTGCCGATCCGCCCGTCTCGAGTGCCGCGTACGCGAGCCCGACCGCCGGATAGCGGGTCTTTTCCATCGGCAGGAACTCGAGCCGTCCGAGCGACGGCAGGTTCAGTCCCTCGAGCGGCGTCGCGACGCGGTCGGGATACGTGAGGGCGTACAGGATCGGAAAGCGCATGTCGTTCGGCGACATCTGCGCGACGACGGAGCCGTCCACGAACTCGACCATCGAGTGGACGATGGACTGCGGGTGCAGGACGACGTCGATCCTCCGGCCCGGCACGTCGAAGAGCCACCGGGCCTCGATGACCTCGAGCCCCTTGTTCATCATCGTGGCGGAGTCGATCGTGATCTTCGGGCCCATCTTCCACGTCGGATGCCGGAGAGCGTCGTCCACGGTGATGGAGGGGAACGTCGCGAAGTCGCGCGTGCGAAACGGCCCGCCCGACGCGGTAAGGACGAGGCGCTTCACCTCCGCGGCCGTTCCCGCGCGGAGCGCCTGATGAAGCGCGCAGTGTTCCGAGTCGACGGGCAGGACCGCGGCACCCGACGCGCGCGCCGCCGCCATGAGCGGCTCGCCCGCGACGACGAGCGTTTCCTTGTTCGCGAGGGCGAGAGTCTTGCCGAGCTTCACGGCCTCGTACGCGGGAGCAAGGCCCACCGACCCCACGATTCCCCCGAGCACGACGTCGGCCTCGGGCAGCGTCGCGACGTCGACGAGCCCCTGCGCTCCGTAGCCGACGCAGACGCCCGGAAACTCCTGCCGGACGCGGGCCGCGTCCTCGCGCGTCTTCACGGACACGACCTTCGGGTGGTGCGCCGCGATCGCGGGCAGGAGCTTCTCGAGGTTCGACCCGGCCGACATCGAGACGATCTCGAAGCGCCCAGGGAAGTGGGAGACGACGGAGAGCGCCGAGTCCCCGATCGAGCCCGTCGCGCCGAGGAGGGCGATGCGCTTCGTCATCGGGGAATCGCGCCCGGAACGGCCGCGAGCGCGCCGAGGAGGACGGGCGACGCGTAGAGGAGCGAGTCGAGCCGGTCGAGAAGGCCGCCGTGCCCGGGAAGGAGCCCGCCGGAATCCTTCACGGCGCAGCTTCTCTTGAAAGTGGACTCGAGGAGGTCGCCGACGACCGCGACGACGGAGACGACGAGGCCGAGCGCCGCGCCGACGAGAAGCGTCCGTGGCACGACCGCCGGTTCGAACTCTCCGCGGAAAAGGAGGCCCGCGGCCGCCGCGCCGAAGACCAGGCCCGCGACGAGCTGGCCCCAGAGCCCTTCCCAGGTCTTCTTCGGGCTCACGACCGGAGCGAGCTTCCGCTTTCCCCAGCGGCGCCCCGTGTAATAGGCGGCGGAATCCCCGGCCCAGACTATCGCGAGGAGGAAGACGACGGGCTGCCAGCCGATCGCGCGGAGCCCGACCATCGCGCCCGCGCCGAGCGCGACGTAGAGGGTGGCGAATACCGACGAAGCGGAGGACGCCAGAAGCACGGCTTCCCGGGGCGACGCGAACATCACGAGCGTGGGCAGCGCGAGAAGCGTGACGCCGGCGACGACGACGAGCGCGAGGAGGGACGCGAGATGAGCGCCCGCGACGAACGCGAGGAAGAGGCCCACCCCGGCGGGCTTCGGCACGATCCACCCCGCCGCCTCGATCAGGCGATAGAACTCGAGGAGGGCCACGCCCGCCGCGACGGCGACGAGGAGGGCCCATGCCCAGCGCGGCGCCGCGACGAGGATCACGACAACCGCGGGGATGAGCACCGCGGCCGTGAGCTCCCTCTGGAACCTCATCGCGACGCGGCCGCCGGCTGCGGCGCCAGCGCCGCGACCCCGTCCCGCCTTCCCTCCGACTCCGACACCCCGCCGTACCGGCGTTCGCGCTTCTGGAACTCCGTGAGCGCCTCGAGGAAGTGGCCCGCGCGAAAATCGGGCCAGAGCACGGGCGTGACGTAGATCTCGGCGTAGGCGATCTGCCAGAGGAGGTAGTTCGAGATGCGCATTTCGCCGCTCGTGCGGATGAGGAGATCCGGATCGGGTAGGCCGGCCGTGTAGAGCTGCGATTCGATAGCCGCCTCGTCGATGTCATCCGGCCGGAGCGCGCCCGACTCCACTTTCCGCGCGAGCGCCCGCATCGCGTCCGCGAGCTCGGCGCGGCCGGAGTAGTTGAGCGCTATGTTGAAGACCATTCCCTTGCCGTGCGCCGTGGCGGCGATCGCGCGCTCGAGCTCCCTCTGCACCGACGAATCGAGACCCTCCATCCGGCCGACGACCCGGAAGGAGATGTCATTGTCGAGCAGCGTCTTGAGCTCGCGCCTCAGATACTCCTTCAGGAGCGCCATGAGCGTCGCGACCTCGAGGTGCGGGCGTTTCCAGTTCTCGGTCGAGAACGCGTAGAGCGTGAGGGCCGCCAGCTCGAGGCGCGCCGCGGTTTCGACCGTCGCCCGGACCGACGCGATCCCGGCGCGATGGCCTTCGACGCGGGGAAGGCGCCGCTGCCTCGCCCACCGCCCGTTGCCGTCCATGATGACGGCCACGTGCCGGGGCAGCCGGCCGAGCTCGAGCGCGTCGAGAAGCGTCCGGTCGGAGGAACCGGCCGCGGCGATGGAGTCCTTGTTGATCATTTGCGCCATTCGGGGCGTGGCAGGCCCCCAGCCTCCGATTCTATCCCGATGAAACGAGCGCGGCGGCCGGGCCGCCGGACTCCCACGGAAGCGACTCTGGCGGATAAAGCACCCTCTCGAGAGTGAGCCCTCGCGCCTCCGCGGTCGGACCCGGGCGGAACGCGGCCTCGGGAGCAGGGAATCGCCCCCGGCCGGCGTCCCTCAGGGTCCCGACGAGCCGCCGCACCATCCCGCGGAGGAAACCGTTGCCGGCCGCGGTGATCACGAGGAGGGAGCCACGCTCCTCGACGCCGAGGCGCGCGAGGGTCCTCACCGTCGTCCCCGGATCAGACCCCGTGAGCGAGAACGGCGCGAAGTCGCGGGTGCCGACGAGGCAGGCCGCCGCCGCGCGCATCGCCTCGACGTCGAGCCGTTCGGAGGCCAGCGCCTCGACGAGGCCGCGATGGGGATGCAGCGTGTCGCCTCGCCGGAGGCGGTACACGTAGACCTTTCCCGTCGCCGAGTGTCGGGCGTGAAAATCGGGGCTCGCTTCGGAGACAGAGACGACCCGCACGTCCTCCGGGAGCTTCGAGTTCAGGACACGGGGGATTTTCTTAGAGGGTAAGAGCGGCACGCCCTCGCCCTCCGGCACGTCGAAGTGCGCGACTTGCGCCTCCGCGTGCACACCGGAATCCGTACGTCCGGCGCCGTGGATTCGGATCGGCGCTCCGTAGATTCCTTTCAGAGAATCTTCCAATTCGCCCTGGACCGTGCGCGGCAGGGCGCCACCCGCGCGAGGCGCCTGCACCTGCCATCCCTCGAAGGACGTCCCCAGATATGCCAGCTCGAGCTTCAGCCTCACGTCCTCGATTATCGGCGCCCGCGCTATCGTCGGCGCGTGGTCGCCACCGCCTCCGCTCCGACGACCCTCGTCGTCACCGAGATCTTCCGCAGCCTCCAGGGGGAATCGTCCTTCGCCGGGCTGCCGTGCACGTTCGTGCGATTGACCGGGTGCGCCCTCCGGTGCGTCTGGTGCGATAGCGCCTACGCGTTCTCGGGCGGGACGACGCGCACCGTCGACGAGATCCTCGCGGAGGTGAAGGGCCACGGGGTTTCGCTCGTCGAGCTGACGGGCGGCGAGCCACTCGAACAGGAGGCCTTCTTCCCGCTCACCGCGGCCCTCTGCGACCGCGGCTACACCGTGCTCGTCGAGACCGGCGGGCACCTCCCGCTCCACCGCGTGGATCCGCGCGTCGTCAAGGTCGTGGACATGAAGTGTCCGGGCTCGGGAATGGAATCCCGGAACGACCTCGACAACCTGAAGCTCCTCGGGCCGCGGGACGAGGTCAAGTTCGTCGTCGCGGACCGCCGCGACTTCGATTGGGCGGAGGCGCTTATCGCGCAGCACGCGCTCGACGAAAAGCACGTCGTCCTGATTTCTCCGGTCTTCGAGGGCGACAAATCCACGGTCGCGGCGCGGGTCGCGGAATGGGTTCGGGATTCACCCCGGCGGCTCCGACTGAATCTGCAGCTACACAAGTTGCTTTGGGGAGACGTCCCAGGACGATGAGCCGCCAAATTCCCTTTCTAAGAAAATCTCTTCCCTCTTCCTCTTCAGCAAAGATTTCCTCGGCCATACCCCGAGCACCGGCGAGAGGCAAGAGGACGGCCGTGGTGCTTCTCTCCGGCGGGCTCGATTCCGCGACGTGCCTCGCGCTCGCGACGCACTGGGGCTGGACCGTCCACGCGCTGTCCTTCGACTACGGCCAGCGCCACCGCGTCGAGCTCGCGTTCGCGAAGCGGCTCGCGCGGCGGTATCGCGTTGCGTCGCACCGCGTGATTTCGATTCCGTCGTTCGGGGCGCTCGGCGGCTCCGCGCTGACCGACCGCGGGATCGCCGTCCCGAAATCCGCGCTCGGGAAGGCGCGCATTCCCGTCACCTACGTGCCCGCGCGGAACATGCTCTTTCTCTCCTTCGCCCTCGCGGTCGCAGAGACGCGAAACGCGACGGAGATCGTCATCGGGGCGAACGCGCTCGACTACTCCGGGTATCCCGACTGCCGCCCCGCGTTCCTCGCGGCGTTCGAGAAGGTCGCGCGGCTCGGGACGAAGGCGGGAACCGAGGGCCGCGGCTTCCGGATCCGGGCGCCTCTCCTTGCCCTTTCGAAGGCTGGAATCGTCCGCCTCGCCATCGCCCTCGGCCTCGACCCCGGCCTGACGACCTCCTGCTACGACCCCGGACCGAAGGCCCAGCCGTGCGGGGGCTGCGACGCCTGCCTCCTGCGGGCAAAGGGCTTCATTGAAGCAGGGCTAAGCGATGAAAGTAACCCAATTATCTAATGGACATTCAATGTGTTACGCGTAACTTGACAATGGCATGAGCAGATTCTATATTTCCCTCGATGAACATCGAGAAATTCACCCACAAAGCCCAGGAGGCGCTTCAGAAAACGGCCCAGGCGGCCCGCTCGAAAGGGCATCCAGAGGTCACGCCGGAACATCTCGCCGAGGCTCTCCTGACGCAGGAAGACGGCGTGGTTCCCGCCCTCCTCGAGCGCGTCGGCGTGGCGCCCGGTCTGGCTCGTCAGGATGTCGCGCGGGAGCTCGACAAGCTTTCCACCGTTCAGGGTGAAGGGTCGGAGCCGCGTTTTTCGCCCGCGCTCGTGAAGCTGATCGATCTCGCCGAAAAGATCGCCGGCGAGTTCAAGGACGATTACGTCGCGAGCGAGCACCTCTTCCTCGCGCTGCTCCGCGACGGCAAGTCGAAGGCCGCGAGGGCCCTCCTCGCGCGCGGCCTTTCCGAAGCCTCCCTCCTCGCCGCGCTGAAGGACGTGCGGGGCTCGAGCCGCGTGGCGGACCCCGACGCCGAGGACAAGTACCAGGCTCTGAAGCGATACGCGAAGGACCTCACCGACCTCGCGAAAAAGGGCAAGCTGGACCCCGTCATCGGGCGCGACGAGGAGATCCGCCGCGTCATGCAGGTCCTCACTCGCCGGACGAAGAACAATCCCGTGCTCATCGGCGACCCCGGAGTCGGGAAGACCGCCATCGTGGAGGGCCTCGCCCGCCGCATCGTCGCGGGCGACGTTCCCGAGACGCTGAAGGGCAAGCGGGTCGTCTCGCTCGACCTCGGCGCGATGCTCGCCGGAGCGAAGTTCCGCGGCGACTTCGAGGAGCGTCTGAAGTCGGTTCTCAAGGAAGTCGAGGAGTCCGACGGGAAGGTCATCCTCTTCATCGACGAGCTGCACACGCTCATCGGCGCGGGCGCGGCCGAGGGCTCGATGGACGCGGGCAACATGCTCAAGCCCGCGCTCGCCCGGGGCGAGCTCCGCGCGATCGGCGCCACGACCATCGGCGAATACCGCAAGCACATCGAGAAGGATCCCGCCCTCGAGCGGCGCTTCCAGCCGGTGTTCGTGGGCGAGCCCTCGGTCGAAGACACGATCGCGATCCTTCGCGGCCTCGCCGAGCGATACGAGGTCCACCACGGCGTGAAAATCACGGACGCGGCTCTCGTCGCGGCGGCGACACTCTCCCACCGCTACATCGCGGACCGCTTCCTGCCCGACAAGGCGATCGACCTCATCGACGAGGCGGCTTCGAAGCTCCGGATGGAGATCGATTCCCTGCCGACGGAGATCGACGAGGTCGAGCGCCGCATCCTCCAGCTCGAGATCGAGAAGAAGGCGCTCCAGAAGGACGACGCCCGTCCCGCGAAGGACCGCCTGAAGACTCTCGAGCGCACGCTCGCCGAGCTCAAGGAGCGC
>JBBQRP010000042.1:0-17472 GCA_038214715.1 Thermoanaerobaculia bacterium
CCGGCGGATCGACGGAACGGTCGAGCCGATTCCCGCGCCTCCGAACCTTCCGATCGGCATCCAGGAGGACGCCGAGTTCAAGGGGGCGAGCTTCCACCTCCGGGACGGCGAGACGGTGGTTCTCTTCACGGACGGAATCTCCGAGGCCGAGCGGAACGGCGTCCTGTTCGGCGAGCCACGCCTGATCGAATCGATCGCCGGCGGCGGCGCCGCGCCCGACGGCATCCTCGCGCGCGTCCTCGCTTCCGTCGAGGATTTCCTCCAGGGAACACCGGCCGGGGACGACGTGACACTGGTATGCCTCGGTCCTTTCCAGTCGTCGGCGCCGCAGCCGGCCCGCACCGCCCGGAGGGCGCCAGTCTGAGGTCCCTCTTTGGTTGGCGCGTCAGCCCGGGGCCTTGCCTCCGCTCTTTCCGGAAGCTCCCTGCACGAGAAGTTTCGCTGCCCGCGCCGCGAGGTCCTGCACCTCTGGAGGAACGGGTCGTTCCGAGGGAGCCGCGATGCCGAAGGCCATCGCCGCCCGACCCGCGAGAGATTCCGCAGGCGCGGGTGGAGCCGCGCTTTCCGGCGCAGGATCCGCGGCGGAGGGCTTCGCGGCCGATGCCTTCGCTTGTTTTTTCGCAGGGAGAGCGGGCGCCTTGCCGCCCCCCGCGAGCGCCTCCGCGCGAGTTGCAGCAAGAGTGAAGAGCCGCGTGAAGCCGGCGATGTCGAAGACTTCCTTGACCTGGGGGTTGAGGCCGCAGAGCGCGAGGCCGCCCGTGCTGCCGGTTACCTTCTTTGCGAGCATGAGGAAGATCCTGAGGCCGGCGCTCGAGACGTATTCCATGCCGGCGAGGTCGAGGATGAACCGTCGCTGGCCGGCCCCGAGGTGCGTCGCCACGGACTTTTCGAGCGCTCCGGACGTCTTCGTGTCGAGCCGTCCGAGGAGCTCGAGTACGAGAATCTCGGCCTCGCGGCTTTCGCGGATCTCGAGGGGCACGAATAAACGTTAGCACGCGGCCGCCTCATGCCACTCGTCGGGCGGGGCGCGGCTGGGACTACCCTCCGTGATAGACGAGGTCGACGCCGCCGAAGCGGAGCGTGTCGCCGTCGACGACGCGCGTCTTGGCGCCGGTGACGATCCGGGTGCCATTCAGGAACGTACCGTTCGCCGTCCCGATCTCCTCGAGGACGAACGTCTCGCCGTTCTCGCGGACGAGGCGCGCGTGGCGCCGGCTCGTGAGTTTCTTGGTGTCGAGGGGGCCGAGCTCGATGTCAGGCGCCAGGCCGCTGACCGAATCGAAACGTCCGAGGCTGACGTCGCTTTTGTCCGGGACGGGGATCGGGGCGGCGCCTGGGGGCACCAGGGTGCGCGAGCGATCCGCGGGTGCGGGCGCGGGAGGCGACGACTTGGGCGCCGCCCTGGCGGGCTCGGCGGGCTCGGCGGGCTCGGCGGGCGCGGGGGCGGCGCCGAGCGCCGTCTCGGCCTTGTCGGCCCGCGCAGCCTCCTCACGAAGGCGTCCGGCGAGATTGCGAAGCATGCGCACGGCGACCTCCGCGTGCTGGCGGAGCATCTGGTCGAGGGTCGTCGCGTCGATCACGAGGAGCTGGCAATCCGTTGCCGCGCGGACGGACGCGCTGCGCGGCTGATTGTCGAGAAGCGCCATTTCCCCAAAGAAATCTCCGGCCTCGAGGAGGGAGAGCCGGCGCTCTTTTCGTCCGCTGCCGCGGAAGACTTCCACCGAGCCGGATTCGACGACGAACATCTCGTGGCCGGGCTCACCCTCCTTGATCACGGATGTACCGGCCTTGTACGTCACGGATCCTGTCTTCATATCGTTCGAGCGAAGTGTACCGCCGGTCGCTCTTTCCCCTATTGCGCGGCGCGGAATCGGCGTAGACTGGCGAGAACACACGCGTGAAATTCAATCGCCGGATCCTGTACGCCTCGTTTTCGACCGCGCAGGTCGCGCGCCTGACCGGACTGTCGGCGAGGCAGCTCGATCACTGGGACCGCCTCGGGTTCCTCTCGCCGTCCCTCGAAGGCGCCCGGGGCTACGGATCGCGGCGCCGCTACTCGTTCGCGGACGTCGTCCGCCTGCGGCTCGCCGCGAAGCTGCGCGCCGCGGGGTTCGGGCTCTCCGAGGTCCGGCGCGTCGGGGAGATGCTCCGGCGCCTCGACCCCGCGCGGCCCGACGTCGCCTCCGCGCGTCTCCTCGTCGCGGGGCGCCATGTGCTCTGGGCCTCGAGCGACCGGGAAATGGTGGACCTTCTCCACGGGGGACAGCTCATGCTCGTCTTCCCGGTGGGGGATGCGGTCGCGGACGTCGCGCGGGCGGTGGAATCGCTCGCGAAAGAGGGCGAGGGCGGTCTCGTCGAGGCCGCGTCCGTCCGGCGCCACGGCTGACAAGAAAGAACATGCTGCCTGAAGAAGATCTCTCCGCCCGGGTACTCCGGCTGGCTCGTTTCGGGCGCGCCCGCGGCTTCGTGCGCGACCGGTTCGAGCGGGAGCTCGAGGCGGCGAGCGAAGGCATGACGCGCGCCGAGCTTCTCCGCCTGCTGCTCGTCGAGTGGACGGGGGTGACGGTTCCCGTCCAGGACGTTCCCCGCCTCTGGGCGCGCGTCGAGCGCGCTTGGGAAAAAATGGACGGTACCCTCGGGTCGCCCGTGTCCCTCCAGACGGCGATCCTTCACGAGTTTCACAGCCGGCTCGGAAAGCTCCGGGAGCCGCGCCTTCTCTCGGACCACGAGGTCTCGGCGCTCCGCGTCAACGCGATCACCGACCCGCTGACGGGCCTCTACAACCGCCGTTTTCTCCATGATCATCTCGACCGCGAGGTCTCGCGCGCCGAGCGCGCGGGTGGCGTCGTCTCCGTCCTCATGATGGATCTCGCGGGCTTCAAGTCCATCAACGACCGGCTCGGCCATCCCGTGGGCGACGGGATCCTCGTCCGCACCGCGAAGGTGATCCGCGAATCCCTGCGGGTGGTGGACGCCGGGTGCCGCTACGGCGGCGACGAGTTCGTGACCGTGCTGCCGAACAGCGACGTCGTTCACAGCCTCGCGGTCGCCGAGCGCATCCGGCACAAGGTGGCGGGAATCCGGCTGCCGCTCCGGGTCGGGCTCAAGATGGGGCTGAACTACGGCGTCGCGACGTTTCCGACGGATGGACGGCTGCTCGATTTCCTCCTCAAGATGAGCGACATCCGGCTCTATGCATCGAAGCGTCAGAACGCGAAGCCGTTCGAGAAGACGCGCCGCTTCCCACGCTTCAGCGTCCCCGGCCTGACCGTCAAGCTCGGGGCGAGCGGCGGCACGCGGAAACCCTCAGTCTCGGAAGTGCACGATATTTCCTACGGCGGGATCTCGTTCGTGACCGCTCGGGAGAAGACCGCCGAGCGCCTGGAGGGGGAGATCCTCCAGAGGCACAGCGGCGAGCCTCACCGCGTCGCGATGCGGCGCGTGAGCTCCGTCCCCCTTGCGGACGGACGCGTCCGGGTGGGGTGCGCCTATGTGCACTGACGAAGGGCGCCCGTGCGCCAAGAGGCGATTCTGGACGGACGTCCCGCGCTGAGCGCTGCCCTCGGGTCGGGCCTCTTCGGCCCGGCCCTCCTGTCTCTGTCCCTCCTCGTCCTCCTCGCCGCGGGGACGGCCGCCCCCGCGGAAGTGCCGGTGCTCGCGGGACTCGCGGCGGGATCGCTCGTGTCGGGCACGCTCCTCGCGACGACGTTCGGGAAGGAGGTCCTCGGCCCCTTCGCGTCGCCCCTGCGTCTTCTCGTTCCTCTCGCGCTCGCGGCCGTCGCCCTGGCGCGGACGGGCGGGATCACGAGCGAACTCTTTCCGATCCTGCTCGTCTTCCTCGCGGCGGAGTCCGTGGTGTCGAGGGAGGGCGGGAGGTTTCTCCTCGTGGGGACGTACGCGGCTCTCGCCACCCTCGTGGTCCTCGCGCCCGCCCCGACCGCGGCGGCGGCGCGCTCTCAGGCTCTCAGGTTCGTGTGGCCTCTCGCGGTCTCGCTCGGGGTCGAGCTCGCGTCCCGCCTGAAGCCGGTCGCGAGGTCCGCCGCGCCTTCGCCCTCGCGGAACGAGGGCCCGGTCCGGGATGCCGCCCGCGACTATCGGGCCGAAGTGCTCCACGACCTGAAATCGCCGCTGGCCGTCCTGCGCGTCTACAGCGACCTCGTGGCCGAGGCCGCCCGCCGCGGCGAGCTGCCCTCCGAGGCGCATCTCTCCGGGCTCACGCGCGAAATGACGCTCATGGAATCGCTCGCCGGAATGCCGCCCCGGACGCCTCTCTCCGCGCCCCTCCCCTCGGGAGCAGCGCCCGCGCCGGCGCCTCGCTCGGACCTCGTCCGCGTGCTCTCCACCCTCGTCGAGTCCTACCGGCTCGCACACGGCGGACGCGTGCGCCTCGAATTCGTCGCCGAGGGCGCCGAGATTCCCGTCGCGGCCGATCCGGTCGCCTTGCAACGCGCCTTCCGCAACGTCCTCGACAACGCCGTGAAGTACACGCCGGCCGGGGGCCAGGTTCGCGTTCGGGCGAGCGTCGTCGCCCAGCACGCGTTCGTCGTGATCAGCGACACCGGCGCGGGCATGACCCCGGACGAGCAGGAGCACGCCTTCACGTTCGCGTGGAGGAGCCGTTCCGCGTCGGCCTCCGGGGTGCCGGGCCGCGGAATCGGACTCGGGGTCACGAAGGATCTGCTCGAGGAGAACGGCGGAAAGATCTCGCTCCTCTCGGAGCCGGGGCACGGACTCGAGGTCACGATCATGTTCCCTGTCGCACGGGAGGCCGGCTCGTGAGCGGACGCGTCTTCGTCGTGGACGACGACCCCGCGATGGTCGAGGCGGTCGCGGCCGTCCTTTCTCTCGACGGGTTCGAGGTCGACGGTGCCAGCGACAGCGCGGAGGCCCTGCGCGCCGTGCTCCGGGACCCGCCGTCGGTCCTCGTTCTGGACGTCAACATGCCGGGTCTCACGGGCTGGGAGTTCTGCGAGATCGTGCGCCGCCAGCCGGTCACGCGGGACCTCCCGATCCTTTTCCTGACGGGGCGCGGCGAGGTCCGGGACCGGATCACGGCGATGCAGGTCGGGGGGACCGATCACCTGACGAAACCATTCCGCGCCGAGGAACTGCGCGCCCGCGTCCGCGCGCTGACCCTCGCGGCACCGGCGAGAGGAGATGTATGAAAGTGACGAGAGGACGGCGCACGGATTCCCTGAGACTCGTGGCCGAACGAACGCCGGTCGCCGTCCCCGAGGTCGAGAGGCTGCGGCTCGAGTCGCTTCTCGAGGACGCGATCACGGGCCTCACCCTGCACCCCTTTGCCGACCTGAAGGGCGAACGTGTCGCGAATCTCGGCGTCATCTACATACAGCTCGGCCGGTTCGCGGGTGTCGAGAGCCTCTACGGCTGGGAGCTCTACGACCGGATCCTGAGAGTCACGTCCGCGAGCCTGCGCGAGGACGTCGTGTCGTCCCCGCTCGCGCCCGGACTCCTCACGATGTCGTTCAACGGCTCCGACGGCGTCTTCCTCCTCTTCGACGTCGCGCGGCGCGCTCCCGGGCGGCGGAGCATCAGTCTGGAGGCGGAGGCCGCGCGGCTGCGCCAGGGCGTCGGCCGCCGCCTGAAGCAGGCGCTCGGACGCTCCTCCGTCGACCTCATGCACATCCACGCGACCGCGCTCGTGATCCCGGACGATCCGCGCGTCAGGCTCTCGAGGCTGGTGATGCGCGCGCTCGCCGAGGCGACCCGCCTCGCGGACGCCCGGGAGAGCGGCGAGAAGAAGAGCTTCGTCGAGCGCCTCAAGGCCGTGCTCTCGGCGAAGAAGCTGAGGGCCGTGTTCCAGCCGATCGTCGGCGTCGGGTCCGGCGAGGTGCTCGGCTACGAGGCGCTCATCCGGGGGCCGGTCGGCCACGAGCTCGAGATGCCCGACGACCTCTTCGCGGTCGCGCGCGAGGGAGACCTCGTCCTCGAGCTCGAGAGCCTTTGCGTCGAGACCGTGTTCTCGTCTCTCCCGCATGTCGCGCGGGGAAAACGGCTCTTCGTGAACGCCTCCTCCCGGCTCCTGACGCACTCCGTGTTCCTCGACGACCGGAATCTCGCGGAGCTCGGCCGGATGCACGGCGACGTCGTCCTCGAGCTGTCGGAAAAGGAAGTCGTCTTCAACTACCCGGCCTTCCGCGAGGTCGTCGGCAGGCTGCGGGCGGCGGGGTTCGGCTTCGCGATCGACGACGCGGGCTCGGGATACTCGGGCCTCGAGTCCATCGTGCAGCTCCGTCCGGAGTACGTGAAGGTGGCGCATACGCTCGTATCCGGCCTCGACGAAGACCGGATCAAGCGCGAGATCGTGGGATCCCTCGCCGCACTCGGCAAGCGGATCGACGCCGAGCTCATCGCCGAGGGTATCGAGACGCCGCGCGAGCTCGAAACGCTTCGGACGATGGGCGTCCCGTGGGGTCAGGGCTTTCTCTTCGGGCGCCCCGCCGCGCGGCCCGTCATCTCCCATCCAGCGGCCTTGAAGGCGTAGGCCGCTCCCGGCCGCACGCTCTGCTAGAGTCCGCGCGGCCGAATCCGTGACAGCTCTCGACCGCTCCCTCCTTTTCGGCGCCGGCCTGCCGCTCGTCCTCGCCATCGTCTTCGTGGCCGACCGGAAGGGGGCTTTCCAGCACGACGCCTTCCCCTCGCGGGCCCGCAGGAGGATCGCGCTTCTCCTCCTCGTTCTCGTCCTGATCGCGACGACGCTCCTGCCGGCAGCCGGCGGGGGCCGTGCGCCGGACGTCTCGACGCTCCGCTTCTCACAGGTCTTCCTGCTGCAGGGACTTCTCGCGTCCTTTCTCCTCGGCTGGTGGCTGCTCAGCGGGCGGCCGTCCCCGCGCGCGTTCCTGGGGCTCGACTCGAAGCGCCCGCTCGCGGAAGCCGGCGCCGGAGTCGCGCTGGGGCTCGTCGGGTGGACGCTCACGATCCTCGTCGGCGTCTCGGCGGCGCTCGTGTTCCGCGCGTTCGACTACGAGCCTCACCGCGCGATTCCCCCGCTCGTCGGGTGGCTCGCGTCGCGTTCCGCCGCCGAGCGCGGCGTTCTCGTCCTTCTCGCGATGACCGTGGAGGAATTCCACTTCCGCGCGTTCCTCCAGAGGCGGCTCGGGGCCGTCCCGGCTTCGATCCTCTTTCTGCTCGCTCACGCGGGCTACGGCGAGCCGTTCTTCTTCGTGGGACTCCTCGCGATCACGACCGTTCTCGCGCTGGCTTTCCGCAAGACGGGAAACGCCGTCGCGTCGATCCTCGCGCACGGCACGTTCGACGCCGTTCAGCTCTTCATTTTCCTTCCGGCGGCGCTGAAGCTGATCTCGGAGAGCTGAGGACGCGCTCGCGCGGGCGCGCCGGGAGCCGGCCCCGCTCGACCTCCACGCGGTCCGCCACCGCGCTCACGAGGGCGGAGGGAGGGCCGTCCGGCCGCGCGTAGAGCGACTCGAGAGCGGACGCGATCTTCTTCGCCGCGGCGTGTGACGTCACGCGCAGGTGCCACACGAAACCGACCGGCGGGGGACCCGCCCCCCGCGACTCCTTCGGCTCGAAGAAGACGACGCGGTCGTCCTGCCACTCGGAGGCGAGGGCCGCGGCGTTCGCCGCTCCCGCGCGCTCGAGCAACGTTCCGAGCATCCATTCGCCGAACGTGTCCTCGTAGAGGACGCGCATCGCGGGAGGGACGGTCGCCGGTGTGGGCCGGTCCTCGGTGTCGAGGAGGACGCGCGCGGCGCCCGTGCGCTCGGGATGGAGGATCTCGGCAGTCGTGCGGGGAGGCCGTGAGTAGGACGCGTCGACGGCTGCCCAGCCGCCGGCTTTCTTTCGCGCCTGGATCCACGTCGTTCCGCCGACGTACGGGAAGAGCATCTCCTTGACGAAGAACTTCGGGACCCCCTCGGAACCTTCCACGGCGGCGCCTTGCGCGAGGCCGGTCAGCATCGCCGTGAGCGTGTTCTCCCCGAAGAGCTCCCGGGACTCTTCCGGCAGGCGCGTCAGGAGCGCGTCGATCATGACGACGGTGGCTTCGCCCTCGAGAAAAGCCTCGAGCGCGAGGAGCCCGTCCGACGAATCCTTGAGCGCCTTGAGTCTCGGAACGAGATCGAGGCGCCGATCCTGAAGCGCGTGTGTCAGCTCGTGCGCGAGGAGCGCGTCTTCGAGGAGCGTTTCGGCCGACAGCCCGAGGGCCGGGGCTCCGGCCACGGCGGTCTCCGCCGTCCTTTCGGGAACGATGAAGAATTTCTTCTCGGCCGGGTCGTAGAAGCCCGCGACCTGCCGCGCGTAGAGCGTCGTGAGCTTCTGCTCGAGCAGGGGTTCCGGATCGAAGAACCCCGCGGCCGCGAGCGACGCCGCGTAGCGGGGGAAGGGGGCCGGCAGGTCCTCGACGAGCTTCTTCGAGAGAACGCGGGCGAGGTCTTTCTCGTGCAGGATCGCCGACGCGACCGTTCCGGGGAAGGGAACGCCCCGGACCTTCTCGACGAGTTTCTGGGCGTTGGCGACGGCTTCCGTGAGCCGTTCGGCGAGCGGCGGCTCGACCGCGGAGGCGCGTGGAGCGAAAAGGAGGAGGAGGACCGCGGCCGCACGCACCCCGGCGGATGGACGGCCCGCGGCGCGCTCGCGTATCATGCGCCCGCGTTTCGGTTCGACGGGGAGGGAATCATCGAGGGCCGAGCTTAACAGCGCGTCTCTCGTTCATCTGCAATGACGGAATCGTCCGTTTCGCCGGGGCCGATCGTCCTGTGGCTGTCGAGCCGGTTCGAAAACCTCGAGCTCGGCCAGGCCGTGCTCGAGTACGTCTGCCGCGTGCGGGGCATCGAGAACGACGCCGAGCACTGGATCGGGGTGGCTCTCCGCGAGGCGCTCGCGAACGCGATCAAGCACGGGAACCGCCAGGATCCGACCCGGCGCGTCATGCTCTCCCTCGGAGGAGATGCGGACGAGCTCGAGATCGTGGTCGGGGACGAGGGCGAGGGCTTCGAGACGGCGGCGGTCGCTGACCCGCTCGCCCCCGAGAACCAGATGAAGACCTCGGGCCGCGGAATCTTTTACATGAAAACATTCATGGACGACGTGGCCTTCTCGCGCGGGGAGCGCGGCGGCACGGTCCTCACGATGAGAAAGCACCTAGGCGGAGACCAGAAGAAGGGAGTACAAACACGATGAAGACCACGGTGACCACGCGGGAGGTCGGCGACGTCAAGATCGTCGAGCTGCACGGCAAGATCACGATCGGGGCGGGCGACCTGCAGATGCGGGAGGCCATCCATGCGGCCGTGAACGCGGGCGCGATGAAGCTCCTCATCGACATGAAGGACGTGACGACGATCGACTCTTCGGGAGTCGGCGAGCTCGTCGGCTGCTACACCACCGCCACGAACAAGGGTGCGAAGCTGAAGCTCGTGAACCTTCCGCCGAAGATCAGCGACGTCCTCACGGTGACGCAGCTCATCACGGTGTTCGACGTGTTCACGAACGAGAAGGACGGTCTCGCGAGCTTCTGATGCCGGTCAGAGGGCGCGGCGCCCGTCTTCCCGGGTGAACGACGTGGCCGCGCCCGCTGCCTCTCCCGCCCTCTCGCGCCTCCTCGAGGAGGTACGGACCGCCGTCGACGCGCGTCTCCCGGGCCTTCTGCCGGGCGGCACGGGGGCACCCGACCCCCGCGACCCCCTGCCCTCCGCGACGCGAGAGGCGCTCCTGTCTCCGGGGAAGAGGGTGAGGCCGGCCCTCGTCGTCCTCGCGGGGGACCTCTTCGAGGCGCCCCGGCCGCGCCTCATCGACGCCGGTTGCGCGATCGAGATGGTGCACGCCGCTTCGCTCGTTCTCGACGACCTGCCGTCCATGGACGACGCGACGCTCCGCCGCGGCCGGCCGGCCCTTCACGTCGCGCACGGGGACGGGAACGCGATCCTTGCGGCCGTCACGCTCCTGACGCGCGCGTTCGGCCTCCTTGCCGAGGCGGGGCTCCACGCCCGTCGAGGCGGGATCCCTGGCTCTCTGGCCCTCGACCTCGTCTCGCGCCTCGCGGACGCTTCGGGTCTCGCCGGGCTCGCGTCGGGGCAGGCTCTCGACCTCGCGACGGACGAGACGGGAGCGACGTTCGACCGCCTCGAGACGATCCACGCGCGCAAGACGGGAGCGCTCTTCGTGGCCTCGGCCGAGTTCGGCGCCGTCCTCGGGGGCGCGCGCGAGAACGAGCTGGGAGCCGTTCGCTCGTACGCCCGGAACGTCGGCCTCGCGTTCCAGATCGTGGACGACCTCCTCGAAGCGGAAGGGGACGCCGCGGCGACCGGAAAGTCGGCGCGCCGCGCGCCGGCTCCGACGTTCGTGAGACACGTCGGAGCCGCGGGCGCCCGCACGCTCGTCGGGGAGCTCACCGACCACGCGCTGCAGTCGCTGAAGCCCTTCTCGAGAAAGGCAGACGTTCTGCGCGAGTTCGCCGAGATGCTCCGGGACCGGAAAAAATGATCTCTCTCGACGAGGCCCGTGAGCGGCTGCGCGAGAGGGGGTATCTCGAGAGGGGCGTGGAAGGGGCGGTCCTCAAGGGCGCGCTCGCCGCGCGCACCCGCACGCGCGCGTTCCTCCTCGGGGCGTCTACGGGTGCCGCGTTCCTGGCCGCCGCGGTGGCCCTCGCCCAGACCGTCGTGCACGCCGTCTCGTCCACGCTCCCGATCCGCGACGCGGCGGTGCTCTTCCTGTGGCTCTTCGCGGGGGCCGCGGCGGTGGCGTGCCTCGTCGTCCTCGCGCTCGTCGCCCTCGCGCTCCTCCGCGCCCGCATGCGGGGGGACGCGGAAGAGGGCTCGACCGAGATCGCCGTGGTGTTCGGCGTCCTCGCGGGAGTCGCCGGCATCCTCGCGGCGCGGCCCGCGCTCGAGAGCGCCGGCGCGCCGGCCGCGGCCGCGGTGCTTCTCGCCGTCGCGTTCGCGGTGCTGATCGCGGTGCGCGTCGCGCGCGGCCTCGCCTTTACCGTTCTCGCGGCCTCGGGCCGGCTCTTCGTGACGCGACCTTCCCGCGCGCTTCTCGCCTGGGCCGCCGCCGGCGTCGCGCTCGTCCTCGTCGGGATCTCGGCGCTCCTCTTCCGGGTTCCGGTCGTCGGCGACGCTCCCCTCGTCGTCCGGGCGAACGGCCGCCGTGTCGTCGTCGTCGGCGTCGACGGCTGGACCGGGCAGCTCCCGGGCGGGGGAGCCCGCGCCACCTACCGGAAAGAGGTGCGGGATCCCGCGGCCTTCTGGACGACGGTCGCGACGGGAGAGAACGTCAAGAGGCATGGCATCGGCTCCCTGGATCTCGTGCGGATCGCGGGCGTGAGATCGCCCGTCCGCCCTCTCGCGGGCGCGGGGTGGTACCTGAGGAGCGTGCTTCCGGCGCTCCACCTCGCGCGCCTCGAGTCGGTGACCGCGAGCGCCCGGCGTTCGCCGGCGCTCTGGGAGGTCGCGAACCGGGGCGGGGTCCCGTCTTTGACGGTGAACTGGTGGACGACCTATCCCGCAGGGGAGGGCGGCGGAACCGTCCTCGGGAACCACCTCTTCTTCGCGGCGCGTTCCGGGGGAGCGCTCGCGGGAGAGGGCTGGCCCCCCGACGCCGCCGAGCGCGCCGCGCGCCTCGCCCCGCGCGTCGCGCCGGAGCCGGGCACCCTCGAGCGCCTCGTGGCGGACGCGGGCGGACTCGACGACTTCGCGCTCGCGGCCTTCCGGGACGCGTGGCGGAGGGAGAGCCCGCGCCTCGCGCTCGTCTATCTGCCCGGGCCCGACATCCTGTCGTCCGCGCTCGCCGATCCGGTTCGCGGGGCGAGGGACCGCGTCGCCCTTGCCGCGGCGCTCACGGAGGAGACGGCGAAGATCCGCGCGTTCCTCCTCGACCCCGGTCTCGCGCCCGCGCCCGATCTCCTCGTCGACGTTCTCGACGGGGGCCGGAGCGAGGGCGGCGGGCTCGTCGCGCTTTCGGGCCCGCTCTCTCGCGCGGGCGCCGCGGAAACGATTGCGCCCGCGGATCTCGCTCCGACGGTTCTGTCCGTGCTCGGGATTCCCGCGTCGTGCGAGATCGCGGGGCGCGTGCGAGCGGACCTTCTCGCGAAGGGAGCCGTCGACGGCGAGACCGTGGCTTCGTGGGGGAGGAAGCGCGCTCTAAAGGGGCCCCCGATCGATCCGAAGGAGTACGTCGAGAACCTGAAGTCGCTGGGCTACCTGCGATAAGCGCGCGCGGCCGGACCCCGTCAGAGCGTCCGCGTGTTCGTCATCATCGAGATCAGCCTCTGCCCTTTCGGAATCGATGCGAACGCGTGGAAGAGGAGGACGACGCCGTCCTCGGGCGCACGCACCTCGACGACCGCGTCCTGGGTCCGGGGCGGGATCGAGCAGCGCGTCGGGTCCACCATGCGCGCGATGAGATCGCCCTTCCTCACGGGCGTCCCGGGCGACAGCGTCGCGTCCACGAGGCCAGACGCGGGCGCGTAGATCGACTTGTAGTCGCTCACGCCGCACGACACGATCCGGTAGGCGGGATCGTCCGGCTCGCCGTCGAGAACGCCGTAGTAGCGGAGCGCGGAGGCAATGCGCTTCGCGTCCTCGACTCCCTGCGCCAGCGAGAAGGCGTTCATCGAGCCGAGCTCGACGGTGAATCCGTCCACGAAGCGCCTTACGTCGGTCCGGTTCAGGCGGCGGAAAGCTTCCGCGAGGTCGTTCCACGGCACGAAGGACGCCTCGTCGAGGGCACCCGCGAAACGGGGCGGTACCTCGAGGACGAAGGGAATGCCGAACGCCCGCGTCGCCGCCGTCGCCCCTTCCGGCGCGTAGAGATAGCGCGGCGCCCGGTCTCCCGTGTGAAGGTCGAGGACGACGTCGGCCTCGATCGAGACCTCCTGGATCGCCAGCGCGAACTCGAGGCGCGCCTCCATTCCCCACGGATCCGCGGCGTCGCGCACGGCGCCGAGAGCCGCCTTCAGGGCTTCGCGGAATCCGTCGCGGATCTCGGAGAGCGTCGCGTCACGGTGTACCGCGGCGAAGGCGTCCACGTCGACATAGCAGGCGGAGCTCCCGCGCGAAGGGCCCGTCAGATTGATGTACCCGCGGTTGAAGTTCATGCCCGTCGCGAGGTCGTACACGCCCGCGACGTAGTCGCCGACCTGCTGGCTCGCGGCAATCGGGTTGACGCGCGGGACGAGAATGAGGCTCCCGCGCGGCGGCTCCTTTTCGAGGAGGTCGAAGAGCGCGAGGATCGCGGCGTTCCCCTGCAGCTCGCCCCCGTGGACGTTCGCCTGCACGTAGGCGAGCGGGCGCGGATTGCGGCCGTGGCAGAGGAACACCGGGGCCGTCATGGGCTGGCCGACGGCGTTCGTTCGGAGGACGATCTCCCTGCGTTCCCAGTGAGCCATGTGACGACAGGAAGTTTACAGGGCCGCCTCGGGGCCTCGTATCAGCCTCCGCCGAAGACCTCAGCCACCGTAGGACGATGTTCGTCCGTCGAGAGACGCGTGATCCTGTCGCCGGCCTGCACGGAGCCCTCCTCGACGACCCCGAGGTAGAAGCCGGGCCGGCCCGCGGCGGCGAAGATCCTCACGAAACGCATCGACCCCATGCGGAGTCCCAGCTTCGCGCAAGGCGTCCGGGGCTGGGTCACGCGAAGGCTCGCCGATCCGATCCGGAAGACGTCGCCGATTCGGACGTCGCCCTCGAGAAGCCCCTCGGTCGTGAGGTTCTCCCCAAACGCGCCCGGCGTGAGATCGGTGCGCGCGAGCGCCTCGGACCAATACGCGTAGTGCTCGAACGGATAGAGATAGACGGCCTTCGAGGGACCTCCGTGATAGCGCGGATCGGCCTGGCCGTCCCCTTCGAGCCCGAGGCGCGAGACGGGGATTGCGTCCGCGACGGGCTGCTTGAAGAACCCGGTCCTGACCGGGCGGCCCATGAGCCTCAGGGTCTTCGGGAGGCCGACGTTGACGGAGAGAACGCGCATCTCCTACCGTTCGCGCGCGACCGGGACGAGGAAGGTCGTCGAGATCTTTCCGTTTCCGGCGCGCCCGCCCTGGCCTCTCAGCCTCGAGAGATCGAGCGTGACGGTCACCGTCTCCCCGGGCGCGAAGTCGCGCGACGGGGAGAACCTCAGGAGGCCGTCCCGGTCCAGGTATGAAACGGTTCCCGCGATCTCGCCCGATTTCGACCCCAGCGCGAGGATCGCGTTCTCGCCCACGCCGTCCGGGGCGAGAGGAGCCGAAAGGAGGAACGTGACCGTGAGACGGCGCGCGGACACGACGGAGTCCTTCGCGGGATACACGTCGGCGGCCTCGGGAGCTGGTCCAGCCTCGCTGGATCCCCCGAACGGAATGACGACGAAGACGGGCGGCAAGGGCGGCAAGGGCGGGGGGGGCGGCAGGTGGCGGGCGCCCGCGACCGCGAGGACGACGAGAGCGACGATCGTCACGGCCGCGAGCACGATCCAGACGACGGGAACCTTCTTCAGGACGACGCTCAGCGTCGTCTTCTGGCCCGCGCGCACCTCGAACGACTTGTCGCCCGGGTTCTCGAGCGGCTCGATGTCCCCTTCCGGGGTGATGCGACGCGTGACGCGCAGGTGGTACGTTCCGGGTGCGACGTTGGGAAGTCCCCAGAAAGGCGCGATCGAGCGTCCGACGGTCTCCTCGCCCCGGGCCGTCACGCGCGAGAGCTCCGAGAGGACGGGATACGCCGCCACGCGGCCGGCGTCCCGGTCGGCCGCTCTCTCGAAGACGGACACCGCGAGCGCTCCGGTGGTCGGCCCTGCGGCGTCCCCTGCGCCGGGCGGCGGCTCGAGGGCCGACCGCGAGACGCCGATCGAGACGCAGCCGTCGAGGGCGAGCGGCGCGAGAACGACGAGGAGGACGCGGGCGGCGGGGCGGAGGAAAGGAGGGCGCATGGCGGAATCTTCCCTCACGCAGCATGCCATCACCGCCTTCCTCCCCGGGAAACGCGCTTCCCCTAATAAGATGCACGCGCGAAGGAGGACGGAATGGCGGCGACCGCGAGCGATCTCCGGAAGAGCTGGTCGCGCCTTTCGCGCCTGCCCGCGGGCCGAAGGCTGTTCTCGCTCCTCTTCGGCTTCACGATCCCCTATTCAGGAAGCGTGAGGCCACGGATCCTCGAGCTGTCGCCGGGCCGAGCCCGGATCTCCATGGAAGACCGCCGCTCCGTGCGCAACCACCTGCGTTCGATCCACGCGATCGCCCTCGCGAATCTCGCCGAGATGACGACGGGACTCGCGCTTTCGTTCGGCCTTCCGGACGGGATGCGCACGATCCTGACGAAGGTGGAGATCGAGTTCCTGAAGAAGGCGAGGGGGCGGATCACCGCCACATGCGACGCGCCCGTTTTCGCGCGCGTCGAGTCGAAAGAGGTCCTCGTGGAGAGCATTCTCACGAACGACGCCGGCGAGGTGGTCGCGCGCGGCCGCGCCGTCTGGCTCGCCGGGCCTGTGCCGTCGTGACGGCGGCGAGGTCGGCGTTCCTGAGGGCCACCGGCATCGAGGTTCCGCTCATCTGCGGGGCCATGTATCCGTGCTCCAATCCCGAGCTCGTGGCGGCCGTCTCCGAGGCCGGAGGGATCGGAATCATCCAGCCGCTCTCCCTCGTATTCGTCCACAAGCGCGAGTTCCGGGCCGGAATGAGGGAGATCCGCGCTCTGACGAAGAAGCCCGTCGGGCTCAACGTGCTGACCGAGAAGTCTCTGTCCGCGATCTACGCGAAGCGCATGTCGAACTACGTCGACATCGCGCTCGAAGAAGGTGTGCGGTTCTTCGTGACAGCCCTCGGAAACCCCCGCTGGGTCGTCGACCGCGTGAAGGCGGCCGGCGGGATCGTGTATCACGACGTGATCGACCGGCGCTGGGCGGAGAAGGCCGCGGCGGAGGGCGTGGACGGCCTCATCTGCGTGAATAGCCGCGCGGGCGGGCACCTCGGGTTGAAGAGTCCCGAGGAGCTCTTCGCGGGCCTCTCGGGCCTGAATCTCCCGCTCGTCTGCGCCGGCGGCGTCGGAAGTCCGGCGGACTTCCGCGCGATGCTCGACCTCGGCTACGCGGCGGTCCAGTGCGGAACTCGCTTCATCGCAGCGAAAGAGTGCACGGCCCACGCGGACTACAAGAGCGCGATCCTCGCCGCGGAGGAGAGCGACATCGTCCCGACGGAGCGCATCACGGGAGTTCCTCTCGCCGTCATCCGGACGCCTTTCATCGAGCGGATGGGGACGAAAGCGGGACCGATCGGGCGCTTCATGCTCCGCGGCCGCAGAACGAAGCACTGGATCCGGGCGTGGTACCAGCTCCGCTCTGTCTTCCGGCTCCGGGGCGCGTCCGTGAAGGGGGCGACATCCGCTGATTGCTGGCAGGCCGGAAAGAGCGTCGGCACCATCACGTCCGTGGAGTCCGCGGGCGAGATCGTGCGGTCGTTCGCGTCGGCCCTGTGAACGAAGAGAGCCCACCTCGCCCCTGATTGACGCGAATTGTGGGGAGAGGCGGGGGAAAATCATGTACAGTGAGGCCTCCTGTGTGCACACATTGAGTACTCCGATCGAGTGCAATCCGTATCCCTCCGACGTTCGGGCCGATAGAGCCTGCGGCGCGAGTCTTGCCGCGCGTGCCTCGCGGTTCGCCCGTGTCGTCGTCTCCGCCGCGGCTCTCTTCTCCGGCGCGGCGCTCGCCTCCACGACGATCAACCATCAATTCACGCCCGCCACGATCAATCCCGGCGACGTCTCGCAGTACAAGATCACGATCGCGAACAGCTCGACCGTCCCATTGACTGCCGCGGCGGTGACGGAAGTCCTGCCCGCCGCGGTCACGATCGCGAGTCCCACGGGGATCACGAACACGTGCGGCTTCACGGTGACCGCGGCCGCCCCGGGGACGAGCACGGTCTACCTGACGGCCGGCACGATCCCGGCGGGCACGGGAGCGGTCGACGGGCAGTGCTTCTTCCAGATCAACGTGACGGCGACGACGCCGGGCAACCACGTCGCCGTGATCCCGGCGAACACGACGCCGGGCCCGGGGACGAGCGGCTACACGGCGAAAGAGAGCGGAGTCGACGTCTTCAACACGACTCCCGCGAGCGCGACGCTCTCCGTCAATACGCTGCTGAATCCGACCGGGAGCAAGGCGTTCGCACCCTCGCCCGCCATCGCCGGCGACACGGTCGCGCTCACGATCACCCTCACGAACCCGAACGCGGGCGCGATGCTCCCGATCACGACGTTCACGGACACGCTGCCCGCCGGGATGACGGTCATCGGGCCCGGCTCGCCGGCGGTCGCCTGCACGGGGACGGGCTTCGTCAACGGTGCGCTGACCGCGACGGGTGGCTCGGGCTCGGTCACGCTGACGGGCGGCACGATCGGTCAGAGCGGCACGTGCACGCTCAAGGCGAACGTCCGGGTCGCGAGCATCGCGGGGACGACCCAGGCCTTCAACAACGTGGTCGCGATCGGGGCGATCGGGAACTCGCGCGGCCTCACGAGC
>JBBQRP010000043.1:0-16577 GCA_038214715.1 Thermoanaerobaculia bacterium
CGCCGCGCACCTGCTCTTTGGCTTCGACGCGCTTGACGAGAATCCGGTCATAGAGGGGACGAACTTTCATGGGATGCTCCTTGTTTCTCGCTCGCATCTTGTTAGCAGTCAAGAGCGACGAGTGCCAAGAATGTAGTCCTCCCGGGGAAATCTGTCAAGATAACCTATAGATCGCATGTAATTGATTGTATTTGAATGAGTTAAATACTATGACTCGCGGGAGAAGGCTGCGAGGGTGCTCGAAAGAGCTGCCTTCTGCTCGCCCGTGAGTTCCGGGAAGACCGGAATCGCCAGCGTCTCCTTCGCCGCGCGTTCGGATTCCGGGAAGTCGCCGGCCTTGCCTCCGAGCGAAACAAAACACTCCTGAAGGTGGAGGGGAACCGGGTAGTAGATCGCCGCCCCGATCGACCTCTTCTCCAGATATTCCTTCAAAGAATCTCTTCTTCCGCGTCCGACTCTCACGACGAACTGGTTGAAGACGTGATGCCTTCCGGCCGCCTCCCGCGGGAACTTCAGGCCGCCCGTCTCGAACGGGAGCCCGCCGGCCTCGAGATAGCGGCGCTCGATCTCCTTCGCGTTCGCGCGACGCGCTTCGGCCCAGCCGTCGAGGTGCGGCAGCTTCACGTGCAGAATCGCGGCCTGTAGCGCGTCGAGACGGAAGTTCCCGCCGACGAACTTGTGGTGATAGCGGCTCGTTTCCCCGTGCATGCGCATGGCGCGCAACGTGGCCGCGAGTCCGTCGTCGGACGTCGTCACCATCCCGCCGTCCCCGAAGCCGCCGAGATTCTTGGACGGAAAAAACGAAAACGCGCACGACTGGGAGAGCGCGCCCGCCTTGACGCTGCCATACGCCGCCCCGAGCGACTGGCAGGCGTCCTCGAGGACGGGAATCCCCTTCCGCTTCGCGATGTCCCGGATCGGGTCCATGTCCGCGCACTGCCCGTACAGATGGACGGGCTGGATGAGCTTCGTCTTCGGCGTGATCGCCTTCTCGAGCTTCGCGGGGTCCAGGTTGAAGGACTCTGGCTCGATATCGACGAAGACAGGCCGGGCGCCGAGCCGCGAAACGGCGCCCGCGGAGGCGAAGAACGTGTAGGGCGACGTCACGACCTCGTCCCCCGGCCCGATTCCGAGCGCCATCATGACGGCGAGCTGCGCGTCCGTACCCGAGGACATCCCGATCGCGTGCCGCGCGCCGACGTAGCCCGCGACGGCTTTCTCGAAGGCCTCTACCCGCGGCCCGAGGATGAACCCCTGGCTCTCGTAAACGTCCTCCGTGACGCGGAGGATCTCCTCGCGAATGGTCGCGTACTGTTTCTTCAGATCGAGGAGAGGGACGGGAACGGAGGGAGGAGCCAACGTGGTCGTCATCGGTCGCAGAATCTCCGACCTGGCATTCTATGCCGCCGGCTCCTCGCGAACGTCTTTTCACGCATGGGACGAACAGCGGGCGGCCTCCTCTCCATCTCCCTGCTCCTCGCGGGCCCGGCACAGGCGGACAACGCGAAACTTGCGGCGCGGTCAGTTCCCGCTTCTTCGGCGGTTACGGCCCCCGGCGCGGCCGCGGCGGCCGCGTTCCACGACGCCCACAACGGCTTCGTCCGGGCGCGTATCACGGCCACCAAGCCAGCAGGGGAAGCGAATCCCACGCCCGTCTTCCGGGGCAGCTGTGCCGACCTCAGCCTGCACCTCGTGTCGGGAGGCGGGACGCAGGTCGTCGTTGTGGGAACCGGCAGCCTTCAGAACGGCTACTGCGACCTTGCGTCCGCGGTCGCGCCGGGCGCGGTCACCGCCACCGTTCTCGCTTCGAAGATACCCGGCTTCTCGTCGAGGCCTCTTCTCACGAAGCCATTCTCCGTCCTAGCCGGGGGGCAGGAGGACCTCGCGCGAACCGTGGAGTGGCCGATCGAGCCGACCGCGGTCGTCGAGGGCGGAATGCTGCTCGACGGAATGGGGGTGACGGGAGACGTCTGTCCCGACATCACCGTGACGGTCGTCCATCCACAGCGGACGTTCGTCGGGAAAGCCACGAAGGAGAACGCCCATACGTGCTCGTTCTTCTTCAACTGGGTACCGCCCGGGGTCGTCACCATCTCCGTCTCGAAGTCGGGCTGGACCGATCCGGGGCCCTTCCTCCCGAAGACCGGCACCGTGGCCCTCGGCGTCGCCTTGAACGTCGGACTCGCGAGACGATAGCTAAACGAGCCCGCGCTCGACGAGCTCCGCCTTCGCCCACGCGTAGACGACCGGAGCGACGATGAGACCCGAAACGCCGAACACCGCGTCGAGGACGACCATCGCGATGAGCGTCTCCCAGATTGCGGCGCCGATGCGCGCGCCGACGATCTTCGCGTTCAGGAAGTACTCGAGCTTGTGGACGACGAGGAGGAAGACGACCGAAGAGACGGCCACCCAGGGCGAGACCCCCAGCGAGAGGAGGACGACGAACGTGTTCGAAACGAGGTTCCCGACGACGGGCAGGAGCCCGCACACGAACGTCAGGGCGACGAGAGTTCCCGCGAGCGGCAGGTGGATGCCGAAGAGCGGGAGCCCGACCAGGAGGTAGAGAGCCGTCAGGACCGTGTTCACGCCGGAGATCTCGAGCTGCGCCTTGGCCACCGAGCGGAACGCGGCGTCGAAGCGCGAGATCCGGGCGGCGAGAGCCTTTGCGAGAGGAGCCTCGATCTTTCCGGACCCCCGGAAGAAAACGAGGACGCCGAGGACCGCTCCGACGAGCGCATGCACGAGCCCCCGGAGTCCCGTGATGCCCGCGTGACGGAATTCCGCGGAGTGCCTGGAAACCCAGGCGGCCTTCGATGATTCGTCTTCAGCTCCGGCGGCCGGGAGCGGGATTCCCAGGCTTTCGAGAGACGAAAGAAGCTTTCGGACCGTCTCGCTGCCCGAGGCCAGGAGGCCCGGCAGGTCGCCGACTTTGCCCCGGACGAAGCCGTGGAGGAGCACCGCCGCTCCGACGACGGCGCCCGCAGCGAGAATGGCCAGCAGGGAGGCCGCGAGCGCGCGGGCCAGTCCGTGCGAGACGCGCCCGCCCCGGAGGCGGCGCGCGACGCCGATCAAGAGCATGTGGGTGAGGAAGCCGGCGAAGAGCGCCGGAACGAGGTGAAACAGGAGCACGCACAGGATCGCGGCGGCGGCGAGGATCACCGAAGCGCGCTCGCAACGCGCGGCGGTCTCATCTGGCTTCGACGTCATGTACGTCGATTATCCGCCTCGGTCCGGAAGACTTCTGCGAGGCGGTCGCATTCGGCGACGAGGGCGTCGCGCCGGGCGCGCAGGCGCGCGATTCCGCCGGGGAAGAAAGCGAACGCGAGGAGCTCACGCACCTGGCGCTCGCGCCAGGCCGCGTATTCGTAGAAGAGAAGAGAGGAGATTCCTGCGAAGGGAAGAAGGACGACGGCAACCGCTCCCCAGGCGGGGCCCTCGGCTCGCCAGATCGCCGCAACCTCGGCGATGAAAAAGGGCGGAAAGAGGCCGAGGCCCGCGAGCAACTTGTAGAGCGCGATCTGGTCGCGCTCCTTCGCCGCGCCGGGAACGCGCTTCGCGAGAAAACCGCAGAGACGGTACGGAACCCACCACGCGACGACGCCGACGACCGCGGCGGGAAATCCGAGAAGGACGCGGGCGAGAGCGGAAAGGGTGTGGCGAAGGATCGTCCTTACGCGCGGCGGATCATCGAGAGAGGATGGGGAGAGAGAGAGATTTCTCAGAAAGGTGTCGAAGGTGCGGACGCGACACGCGAGGGAGGACACTTCGCCGGGCCTGGCTTTCTCAAGAGAGGCGCGCGCCGCGAGCAGCACCCTCAGGGTCGAGAACGTTCGGGCCAGCGGAGCGGTCCCCTCTCCACCTTCCAAGAAGTCTTCTCTTATCCTTTCCCCGTACAAGGCATCCACCGCCGCGGCGACCTCGTGATCTTCCCAGTCGTCCGCGTTGAGCGTGACGGCCTCGAGCGCCTTTCCCATCACCTCCGTCCAGGCCTCGACGGTCGGATCCCGCGGCGTTGGCACAGGAGCGCCGATTCGCACGAGCACCTCGGACCGGAACTCTTCCTTCTTCGTGAACCAGAGACCGAGGGGAACGACGACGGGGGATTCCTTCGAAAGGAGGAGGATGCGGGCGGCTCCGGTACGCAGTTCCGAGAGGCGGGGATCGGAGTGAGAACGGCCCTCGGGAAACACGAGCGTAGTGCTGCCCTCGTCGAGCACCGCGGCAAGCCGTTCGAACGAGTCCCTGTTCCTCTCTTCTCCTTTCAAAGAAATCTTCTGGTCCTCCTCCCCTCTTCTCACTACCGGAACACAGCCGAGAAGATCGAGCAACCAACGCAGCACGGGGATCTTCCAGAGCGTCGACTTCGCGACGAAGACGACGGGGCGCGGGATCGCGTGGAGCACGACCATCGGGTCCACCAGTCCGTTGTTGTGGTTCGCGATGAAGAGCACGGGGCCTTCGCGCGGCACGTGCTCGAGCCCCGTGACCTCGACGCGGCGATAGAAGAGGCCGACGAGCAGGCGGACGAAGCGGACGAGTGCGTTCCTCAAGCTCCGGCCGCCGTGGCCTCCCGTTCCGGGAATCGGACCTTCAGGAACGCTCCGATCGCGAAGACGAGGACGACGAACAGAACCGTGATCCCAGCGCGGTAGCCGCCGGGACTCCTGTCCGGGAACAGCGCGAGTGCCCCCGCCCACAGGAACGGACCGAGGACCGACGCCGCTTCGCCGGCGAGCGTGAAGAAGCCGAAGAACTCCGTCGTCCTCTCCGGCGGGACGAGAGCGATGAGCCCGAGCCGGCCCGTCACCTTGATGCCGCCGAGACCGATCCCGGCGAGCACGCCCACGACCGTGAACGCCTTCGGGTCTCGGATCACGAGCGCGAGGACGAAGACGAGCACCCAGTTCGCGAGCGCGACGAGCGTCGCCGTCCGGATCGTCACGCGCTGGCAGAGGAAGCCGTAGAGGAGCCCGCCGACGACGGCGACGGCCGTGGCGGTGAGCATGAGAGCAAGGACGGCTCTGTCATTCAGACCAACCGCGAATTTCGCATAGGTTCCCATCTGGACCTGAATCGTGTGAATCACGTCGATGTAGAGAAAGTTCGCGACGAGGAACCAGAGAAGAGCGGGCGTCCGCGGCAAGGATCGAATCGTATGGAGGACATCCCGGAACGGGGAAGAGGAAGGAGAGGAAGATTTCTTCGAGGGTGAAGAGACGGAGGGATGGGAGGATTTCGGAAGGCGCGCGAGGAACAACAGCGGGACGGCCGCGACGAACCACAGGACCGCGGTCGGCAGATACGCGTTCCGGCGAACCCAGACGTCATTCACTATCGAAGAAAGAGGCGCGACGGAAAGAGCATCGATGGCAGAGCTGAGGAACGGGGGTAACTTGGCACGGATCGCGGGCGAAACGAACGGCACGGCGATCACCATCCCGAGAAGGGATCCAACATAGCCGGCTGCGACCCCATAGCCGGACACGCGACCAGCGTTCGACGTGTCCGAGACGTCCGGAAGAAGTGCGTTATAGAACACGTAGGCGCATTGGAAAGCGATGTTCGCGAGGGCGAAGAACGCGAGGGCGCGCCATACCGGAGCCGAGGCCGCAACGAGGACCGTGAACGCGATACCCGCGAGGACGAAGGGGACCAGAAGTCGCCGCTTCCCGCGCCGATCAGCCAGATGTCCCAGCACGGGTGCCGCGATCGCCACGACGGCCATCGAACAGCTGAAGACAATCGAGAATTTCTCGTTACCCCTCGAAATGCGGGTCGCAATGTCGAGCGGGAAGTAGAACGTGAGCATGTTCATCGCGAAGCTCGTCGCGCCGAGCTCGTAAAGGCTCCAGGCGAGGACGGTCCCGTTGCGCGCCCTCACGAGATCCGGAAGCGGGCCGCGGGCACGCGGGCTGGCCGGAAAAAGAGAGCCCAGGCGACGCCGACGACGAAGCCGCCGACGTGCGCCCAGAACGCGACGCCGCCCGCGGCGGCCTCGCGCCCGGCGCGCGTGAGCTCCCTGGAACCCATCCAGAACTGGAGGACGAACCAGGCGAGGAGGTAGAGCCCGGCCGGAACCTCGACGAGCGGAAACAGGACGAAGAGCGGAACGACGGTAACGATGCGGGCGCGCGGGTAATAGACGAAGTACGCGCCGAGGATTCCCGCGATCGCGCCCGACGCCCCGAGGTTCGGGACCCGCGATTCAGGCGAGAGGAACGCCTGGAGCAGCGTCGCACCCAGGCCCGCGACGAAGTAGAAGACGAGATAGCGGAAGTGCCCGAGAGCGTCCTCGACGTTGTCGCCGAAAATCCACAGGAACAGCATGTTGCCGAGAAGGTGCATGAGCCCGCCGTGAAGGAACATCGCGGTCACGGCTGTGACGCACGCGGCGCCGAACGTGAGGCCGAAGAGCTCCGGATGGAAGAAACGTTGCGGCACGAAAGCAAACGTCTCCACGAACGCGTCGAGGTTCTCGCCCTGAAGGATCTCGAGGAGAAAGACCATGACGTTCGCGACGACGAGAAGGCGCGTCACGAACGGAACGGTCCGATTCGGAATCGTGTCGCGCAGGGGAATCATGGGCGACCGATCATAGGGCCCACGGGCGCGCGGAGCGGCGTCCCGGCTGCTACTTCCGCCGCTTGTTCAGCAGCTCCTTCAGGTCCTTGCCGGCCCGGAAGCGCGCGACCTTCGCCGCCGCGATCCGGATCGCGGCCTTCGTGCGGGGATTCACGCCGGTCCGCGCCTTGCGATCCGCCACGTGGAAGACCCCGAGACCCGCAAGCGCGACACGTTCGCCCTTCTTGAGACTGCCCGCGATCGCATTGACGACGGAGTCGAGCGCGGCGACGGCGTCCTTGCGCGTCAGTCCCGTGTCGTTCGAAATCGCATCCACGATGTCGGCTTTGCCGGCCATGAGGGGACCTCCTGCCGCCACGTCAGGCACGGCGCTTTCCGGGAATCGCGGGGAATGTAGGCTCGCCTCCGGGACCTTGTCAACGAAGAGTTTCCCGGCTCAATATTGTCGCCGTGAAGCCGTCGTGCGTCGCCCCCGGAAGAACGCGTGCGGTTCCGTCTCGCCCGAGCGCCGCGGCGAGAGGCGGCGGAAGCCCCCCCGGGTCCGTGACGACTCGGGAAAATCCACGGCGCTCCCGAAGGATCGCTTCGACGACTTCGTCGTTTTCCTCGCGCTCGAGCGAGCACGTGACGTAGACGAGGGTGCCACCCGGAGCGAGGAGATCGAGCGCGGCGGCGAGAAGACGCCGCTGCGTCGCAGCGAAGCCCGGAAGATCCTCGGGCCTCAGGCGGAGACGGATCTCGGGATTCTTCCGGAGGGTTCCCGTTCCCGAGCAGGGAGCGTCGAGGAGAATCGACGCGAAGCGCCCGGGCGGGAGGGGCGCGCGGGCCGCGTCCGCTCGCACGACGAGCACCTCGCTCCTTCGTCCCGCCGCCGAGAGGTTCGCAGCGAGCCGCCGCGCGCGCGACTCCGAGAGTTCGACCGCGACGACCCGGCGCGCACGCCCCGTCGCGAGAAGGGCGCGCGTCTTTCCGCCCGGCGACGCCGCGAGGTCGGCGACGATCTCGCCCGCCGGGACGAGCTCGACCATCGCCTGGGCGGCGACGTCGATTACCGCGAGCGCCCCCGTCGCGACGAGGGGATGCCGCGCTCCGACGCCGGCCGTGACGGTGATCGCGAGAGGCGCCCACGGGGAGCGCTCGGCCTGGATTCCGTCCGCTCGGAGGCGCGCGACGATCTCTTCGGGAGTCCCGACGAGGGGATCCGCGAGGAGATCCAGCGGCGCGTCCTCTTCGTCGGCCGCGAGTGCGGCGGCCGCGGCCGCGGGTCCGAATGCGGCCACCCATCGCGCCACGAGCCATACCGGATGCGACGTTTCGAGAGCGAGGCGATGGACCGGGTCCGCCCCCGCTGGAAGCACAACGGCGCCGGGGCGAGACTCCATCGAGGCGACCCGGCGGAGTACGGCGTTCACGAGACCCGCTCCGCGGGGAGCGAACGTCCGCGCGGCCCGGACGGTCTCTCCGACCGCCGCGTGCGCGGGGATCCGGTCCATCAGAAGGAGCTGGGCGGCCCCGAGCCGAAGTGCCGCGTGGGTCGGGACGTCGAGAGTTTCCGGCGCCTTGCGGAGATGGCGCGAGAGCACGTGGTCGAGACGGAGAGCGCCCCGGAGCGTCTTCTTCACGAGCGCCCGCAGGAGATCGCGGTCGCGCGGATCGAGGTCCCGGCCGCGAGCATCCACGAGAGGCGCGGCGTGGGCGCCGTCGCGGGCGACGCGCACGAGAACCCCGAGTGCGAGCTCCCGGACCGACCGCGAGTCGCCCATCAACCCCAGCGCTCGCCCGGAGCAACGCGCTCTCCACGGACGTACTCGGCGGCGGGCAACGCACGGCGGCCCTCCGCCTGAAGCGCGCCGATCGCGACCGCTCCTTCACCGCACGCGACGACGAGGCGCCCTCCTGCCTCGAGAATCGTCCCGGGGGGAGATCCTTCTGCTCGGACGCGCACATGCCCGCTTTCTGCTTCGAGCGAGAGGCCCGAGAGCTTCACCCTCGTATTTCTTCGAGTCGTGAAAAGGCCGGGCCAGGGCGTGAAGGCTCGCCCCCGACGGATCAGCTCGGCCGCCGGCCGCGCCCAGTCGACGCGGGCGTCTTCGCGGGTGATCTTCGGGCAGGTCGTGGCGAGAGAGGAGTCTTGAGGAAGAGGGGGAAGAGAGATTTCCGATCCTTCCGATTCACTTTCTAAGAACTTCAACGTCTCGATGAGCGCCTCGGCTCCCATCGTGGCGAGCCGCGTGCCCAGCTCTTCAGCAGACTCTTCCTCTCCGATCCGTGTCTCACGCATGGTGTAGACGGGCCCTGTGTCCATCCCGGCGTCCATCCTCATGATCGAAACGCCCGTGACGGCGTCTCCCGCAAGGATGGCCGCCTGCACGGGCGAGGCCCCCCGCCAGCGAGGGAGAAGGCTTCCGTGGACGTTCACGCAACCCAGGCGTGGCAGATCCAGCACGCGCTGCGCGAGGATCTTCCCGTACGCGACGACGACGAACACGTCCGCGCGGGCCGCGGAAAGCAGAGCAAACGCGGGTTCATCTTTCAGCGTCGGAGGCTGGAAGACTTGGATTCCCAGCGACTTCGCCCGCGCCGCGACGGGCGGATCCGTGATCACTCCCCCGCGGCCTACCGGCTTTCCCGGCTGCGAAACGACGAGGGCGAGGGCGTGCCCCGCATCCATCAGGGCCTCGAGGCTCGGCAGCGCGAAGGACGGTGTTCCAAAAAAAACGACTCGCACGGGGACAGTGTATCGACACGAAAGCCTGTTTTCCCTCTAGAATGCGCGCATCCCGACTCGGGACTGAATTGAAGAAAGGACGGAATCACATGGCTGGAATGACGAAATCGCAGATCGCAGAGCACCTCGCGGAGAAGACGGGCCTCACGAAAAAGGCATCCGCGGCGTTTATGGAGGAGCTCGCCTCGCTCGCTTACAAGCAGGCGAAGAACACGTTCACGCTTCCCGGACTCGGGAAGCTCGTGCTCGTGAACCGCAAGGCACGCATGGGGCGCAACCCCGCGACCGGCGAAGCGATCAAGATCGCGGCGAAGCGCGTGGTGAAGTTCCGCGTCGCGAAGGCCGCGAAGGACGCGATCCTCGGCGGCAAGAAGTAGCTGAGGAGTTTGCCCGCGGCCGATGGCCGCGGGCATCCCGCTTTTCTACGACCGCCGGTTGCGGTCGATCTCCTCGAAGTAGTCCGTCGGGACGAGGATCTCGCGGCTCTTGCTCCCGCCCGCGGGCGGCCCCACGATTCCGTCGCGCTGCATCATGTCGATGAGCTTGCCGGCGCGGGAAAATCCGATCTCGAGCCGGCGCTGCAGAAACGAGATCGACGCCATGCGCTCCCGCACGACGAGCCGCGCCGCCTGATCGTATATCGGGTCGGTGTCGTCCGAGTCCGACCGAAGCCCGCTCCCCGCGCCCTGGACTTCGCGGTCCACCGTGACGGACTCGTCGAAGATCGGCTTGCCCTGCTTCTTCAGGAAGCGGCAAATCTCCCTCGTCTCTTCCCCGCTGATGAAACCGCCGTGCACGCGCATCAGGTAGGACGTTCCCGCCGCGAGGTAGAGCATGTCGCCCTGCCCGAGGAGCGACTCGGCGCCCATGGAATCCAGGATCGTGCGTGAGTCGATCTTCGTCCGCGTCGTGTAGGCGACCCGGCACGGGAGGTTCGCCTTGATCGTGCCCGTGATCACGTCGACCGACGGGCGCTGCGTGGCGAGAATGAGGTGAACGCCAACGGCCCGGGCCTTTTGGGCGAGGCGCGCGACCGACTCTTCGATCTCGCGGGGGGCCGTCATCATGAGGTCCGCGAGCTCGTCGATCACGATGACGATGTAGGGCATCGGCGCGATGACGCCGTTCTCGTCGGCCTTGAGGCGGTCGCCGATCTTCTCCCGCACCTCGGCGAGGGAGCGCGGGTCCTTGATGGCGGCGTTGTACTGCTCGATGTTGCGCACGCCGGGCCACGCGGAGAGAAGCTTGTAGCGACCCTCCATCTCGTCCACGGCCCACTTGAGCGCGTTCGCGGCCTTCTTCGGATCCGTGATGACGGGGACGAGGAGGTGTGGAAGGTCGTCGTAATCCTTGAAGTCGTTCATCTTCGGGTCCACGAAGATGAACTTGACCTCGTCCGGCCGGGCCTTGAAGAGGATCGACGTGATCATGCCGGTGACGCCCACGCTCTTGCCGGCGCCCGTCTGACCGGCGACGAGGAGGTGCGGCATTCGCGCGAGATCCGCCACGATGGGCTCGCCGTGGACGTCGATCCCGAGGGCGATCGTGAGGAGCGAAGGCGAGCGGCGGAACTTCTCGCTCTCGATCACCTCGCGGAGCGCGATGAGATCGCGGTTGCGGTTCGGCACCTCGATCCCGACGGCGGCACGGCCCGCCATGCGCTCGATCCGCACCTTCTCGGCCGCGAGCGCGAGCGCGAGATCGTTCTCGAGCGACGTGACCTGCGAAACCTTGACGCCCTGAGCCGGCTTGAATTCGTACGTCGTGACGACCGGCCCCGGGGTGTACGCGTCCACCGTGCCCTCGACGCCGAACTCCAGGCACTTCGCCGCGATGAGCTCCATCGTCTGCCGGAACTCCTCGCGATCGCTCTCCCTGTCCCGCTTCGGGGCCGCGCGAAGGAGCTTCGTCGGGGGGAACACCCACCCGGAGGAATCGCGCTGCGCGGGGAACGGAAGGATCCTCTGCGGCGTTTCCGCCTTCTTCTCGAGGCGCGCCGGCCGGGAGACGGGCCGAGGCGTCTCGACCTCGGCGCCGCCTGCCTTCGTGATCGAGAACCGGCCCGCTCCGGCCCGCTCCTTGACGCGAAGCGTCGCGACGGAGGGAATGTAGACGAGGTCGCCTTCCGGCTCGGCGCTCTTCTCGGGCGCCGGTCGCGCCGCGTCCTCCTTGGCCCTTTCGAGGTGCTTCTTCACGACGTCCCGCCGCTGCCGCTCCTTGGCCGCCTGCTCGCGCGTCCTGCGGTGCTCGAGAACGAACCCCCTCCACCAGCCGGACAGCCTCACGCCCGCCCCGCTGAATCCGTCCCCGAGAGAGAGGGAGGTGGAGAGGAGGAGGCCGATCAGAAGCCCGGCGGAGAGAAGGATCGCGGCGCCGGGCGGATTGAGCGCCGAGACCGCGAACGAGCCGAGGAGGTCGCCGACGAACCCCCCCGCGTCCAGACCGCCTCCGAACGCGCGGGCGCGGCCGAACGCGAGGTGCGCGAGCGGCGCGAGCGTGAGGACGACGAGAAGGACCCCGAGGCCCTTCGTCCCCCACGCGCCGGCCGGGCGGGACAGGAAGCGCCGCCATCCGACGACGAGGAGGACGAGCGGCGCGACGAGCGCGGCGAGTCCGAAGAACTGGAGGCTCCCGTCCGCGAACGACGCGCCGAGGCGTCCGGCCCAGTTGCGCGGCCTCAGTCCCTGCTCGTTGACGGCGGAGAACAGCGAGGGATCGTTCGGGTGGTAGGAGGCGAGCGCGGCGAGGAGGAGGAGGCCCGCCGCGACGAGAAGGATGCCGAGGAACTCGTCGCGCCGCCTCACGAGCGCGGAGGGAGGAGCCGCCGGCCGCGGCGACGTCGCCGGAGGGCCCGCCATCAGGAGACGCCCTTCAGCGCCGCGGCGGAGCCCGCCGCGAGCGAATTCCCGAAGAAAATGAGGAGGACGCCCACGACGGCGCAGTAGGCGACGAAGGCGCCGAGGCGCATCGAGACGACCACCCTCATGAGAAACCCGACGGCGAAGAATCCGACCACCGCCGCGACCAGCATTCCCGTCAGGTATGCGGGAAGCGCGCCGCCCTCGAAAACCGGGCCCGTCCGGTGGCGATACGCGTGGACGTTCTCGACGACGGCGGCCGCGAGGATCGTCGGAATCGAGAGCAGGAACGAGAACTCGGCCGCGGCGCGCCGTGACAGGCCCGTGAAGAGACCGACGGAGATCGTGTTGCCCGAGCGCGAGAAGCCGTGCAGCACCGCCGAGACCGACTGACAGGCGCCGACGAGCGCCGCGTCGCGCGGCCGCATCTCGTCGAGAGAGCGTCCGCCTTCCTCCCGTGCCTCGCCGACGCGCTGCGCGACGAAGAGAAGCACGGACGTCCCGAGAAGGGCGAAGCCCATCCGCCGGAATTCCGTCATGCCTTCGACCGCGATGCCCTTGAGAGGAAGCGTCACGGCTCCCGTGAGCGCAACCGCAAGGACGAGGAGGGACGCGAGCCTCCAGGCCCGACGCCGTTCGGCCGGGTCTTTCGACACGAGCCCCGCGAGAGTCTCGCCGATCCGCGCCCGGAAGTAGACGAGGACGGCAAAAAGCGTCCCGACGTGAAGGAGGACGTCGAAGAGGATTCCGGGCTGCGCGAAACCGGGGAGGAAGCGCTGCGCGAGCGCGAGATGCGCCGTCGACGAGACGGGCAGGAACTCCGTCAGGCCCTGCACGATTCCGAGCAGGACGGCCTGACCGACGGTCACCGACATCGACGAATTGTAGCAGCGGAATGAGCGATTTAGGCTATTTGCCGGGTGGACCGAGGCGCGGGGCGAGCGCGTGGAACACGTCCAGGGAAAGTGTCTCCGCCCGGGCGGTTGGCGGCAGGCCCGTCTCCGCGACCGCGCGCGCGGCCCGCTCGCGCCCCCACAGGGGCGTCAGCGCGTTCACGAGCGTCTTGCGGCGCGACGTGAATCCCGCGGAGGCGACGCGCAGGGCCTCGCTCGTTCCGGCCGAAGGGGCGTGAGGTACGAGCTCGAGAACCGACGACTTCACCTTCGGCGGCGGCGAGAAGTCGCCGCGCGAGACGTCGAAGAGGCGCCGCGCGGACGCGTGCGCGCCGACATCGAGCGTCAAGAAGCCGAACGCGTCCCCACCGGGGGGAGCGACGATGCGGTCCGCGACCTCCTTCTGGATCATGACGACCAGGCGCGAGAAGAGATCCGGCCGCCGCACGAAGGCCCGCAACATCGGCGTCGCACTCTCGTATGGGAGGTTGCCGACGAACGGGACGGGCGGTCGCGCGCCGATGCGCAAGAGCGCCTCGGCGACGTCCGCGTGCAGCGCGTCGGCCGTCTCGACGAAGAGAGCTCTCTCGGCAAGCTCGAGGGAAAGCCGTGCCGCGAGCACCGGATCGATCTCGAATGCGAGAATGCGCACGCCCCGGTCGAGTAGGGGCCGGGTGAGGGCGCCGCGTCCCGGGCCGACCTCGACGACGGTCTCCCCCTCCCGCGCCCCGAGACCGTCGAGAATTTTTTCGACCGTGGATGTGTTAACGAGAAAGTGCTGACCCCAACGGGCCCGCGACGATCTCGCGCTTGACGCTCTCACGGGCGGCACCCTACCATCGAAGATTGCCCCGGGATCGCAGCCCGACGATCGCAAGGCCGCCCAGAAAGGAACCTCTGTCATGTCCGCTAACGTCCTCGAGCTGAACGAAGGTTCGTTCGAATCCACCGTCCTCAAGAGCACGAAGCCCGTCCTTGTGGACTTCTGGGCGGTCTGGTGCGGCCCCTGCCGGCAGGTGGGGCCGATCGTCGAGTCGCTCGCCGCGAAGTGGGGCGACAAGGTCACGGTCGCGAAGCTGAACGTCGATGACGTGCCGTCCGTGGCGGAGCGCTACGGGATCATGTCCATCCCGACGCTCATGCTCTTCAAGGGTGGACAGATCGTCGAGCGGGTCGTCGGCGTTTCGCCGCAGGCCTCCCTCGAGAAGAAGTTCGAGCCCCACCTGAACTGAGGAGCCTCCCGGAGAACCCGGCCTCGAGTTCTCCGGGAGCCACGGCGCGCTACCGCGGCAGCATCCTGAATGCGGTCACGGCGAGCCCGAGCCCGAGGAGCGCCAAGCCCGCTGTCCCGAGAGCGGGCACGGCGGCCGGCACCGTCCCGAGGGGGTCGTTCGTCAGTGCGAAGCTCGCGGGGGCGAGCGTGGCCGCCGCCGCGGTCACAGCGTAGGTCCCGGCCGTACCGTTGGCCGTCGCAGCAGCCGAAGCGACGCCGGACGCGTCCGTCGTCGCGGGACTCCCCGTCATCACCGCGCTCGCGCCCGAGGCCGGAGGCGTGAACGTCACGGATACGCCGGGCACGGGGTTGCCGAAGGCGTCCGTCACCGTCGCCTGAAGGGGCGAGGCGAACGCCGTCCCGACCGCCGCGTGCTGCCCGCTTCCGCCGGAGACCGCGAGCGCCGCCGGCGCCGCGGCCGAGACGACGAATAGAGAGCTCGTGGCCCCCGTCAGACCCGCGCTCGTCGCCGAGAGGGTCTTCGATCCGGCGAGGTTCACGGACAGGCCGGCGAACGTCGCGAGGCCGGAGACGTTCGTCGACTGCGTAGTCGTCCCCGCTAGCGCGCCGGTCCCCGAGCCAAGCGCAAGCAGGACCGGCGTCCCGGCCTGGGCCACCGGGCTGTTTCCCGCGTCGAGAAGCTGAACGGTCACCGCGGGCGCGATCGCCTGACCCGCGCCGGCGGACGACGGTTGTTGCACGAACCCGAGGTGCGTCGGCCCCGCGGCCCCGGTCGCGAAAATCCAGGACGCGCCGGTTTCGGAGGAATCGTCCGGACTGCCGACGATCGCCGTCGTCGCATCCGCCGAGATCGCCACGGAAGTACCCTGCCCCGAATTCGAGCCGCCGCTGCCGACCAGCATGCTTCCGAGCTGGGACCAGAGCCCGCCGCTTCGCGTGAACACCCAGGAGCCGGTCCCATCTTGCCCCCCCTCGAATGCCGTGTTCCCGTCCGACGACAGCGACACCGAGGTTCCCTGGAGCGCGCTCGACCCACCGGTACCCACGAGCTTCGCCCCCTGCTGCGTCCAAACGCCCCCAGACCGAATGTAGGGCCACACGGCACCGGCACTAGCGTTGTCGACCCAGCCGCCCACCATGAGCGTATTCCCGTCGCCCGAAACGCCAACTCCGTGGCCCTGTTGCGCAATGCCGGTCGCGCCCGTTCCGACGAGCTTGCTCCCCTGCTGCGTCCATACGCCGCCAGAGCGGGTGAATACCCACGCCGCCCCCGCGCCGGAGTTGTCTTTTTCCCCGCCGACGACTGCGGTATTCCCGTCCGTCGACAGACTCACGGAGACGCCCTGGTTCGCTGAGCCGGTCGCGCCGGACCCGACGAGCTTGCCTTGCTGAGTCCAGACGCCGGCAGAGCGCGTTAAAACCCAAGCGGCTCCCAGACCGGAGTTGTCGCTATAGCCGCCGGCGAGAAGAGTGTTGCCGTCGCTCGAAAGAGCCACCGAATATCCCTGCGCCGCTCCGCCGAAGCCGGCCACGCCCGTCCCGACGAGCTTGCTTCCCTGCTGGGTCCAGACCCCCCCGCTGCGGGTGAAGATCCAGATGGCGCCGACGTTACCGCTGTCGCCCGGGCCGCCCATGGCGAGCGTGTTTCCGTCCCCTGAGATCGCCACGCTGAACCCCTGATGGCCGACCACGGACGGAGTGCCGACGAGCTTCGAACCCTGTTGGCTCCAGACGCCCGCACTTCGCGTGAAGACCCATGCAGCTCCGGGGAAGTCGTTGTCCTCCGGGCCGCCCACCACGGCGGTGTTTCCGTCCGACGAGATCGAAACGGAGTACCCCTGCCGGGCGCCATGGAGGATCGGACCGTTGACGCTGCCCGTGCCGACGAGCGGGCCGGCCTGCTGCACGTATTGTGCTCGAGCCGCCGGTGCGTGGAGAAGGATCCCGAGCATGGCCGGCCCGGCCCAAGTCCACCTGTTCCTCGTCGTCGCCATCACACACCCCCACAGGTACAAGGACCCGCTACCAGACAATTCGGAAACGCCGAGAAAAGCGGACACGCCGTCTGTAAGATGACGCCGCTTGACCGACCGGGACGCGCTCATCACCACGTCGCGACTCGGCGATACCGGGGCGGGCCAGCGGCTCTTCGGCGAGGTCTACGAGAGCCTCCGGGAGCTCGCGCACCGCAAACTGCGCTCGCCTGAGAGCGGCGCGCCGGCACTCACGACGTCCGACCTCCTCCACGAGACGTACGTCAAGCTCTTCAAGAACGAGTC
>JBBQRP010000044.1:0-16054 GCA_038214715.1 Thermoanaerobaculia bacterium
GTCGGCGTCGGCGCCGGAGTCGGCGTGGGCGCATACGTGAAGTGGACCACGATGCTCTTGACCTCGCCCGCGGCCGTCGCCATCGCCGACGTGTCGCGATCGGCGTCCATGGAGGCGTAAACGCCGCCGGACACGGTGAACTGGTTCCCAGCCCCGACGCCGAACGCCGGGAGACCGATCTGCTTCGTTCCCGGGTGCGGGTACGCCGACTGAGTCGTGCCCGCGATCGGGCTCGCCTCCTGCAGGAACATCCGATGGACCTTCGACGCGGACGCGTCGCCTTCGACGAGAAGAAAGTACCCGGACTCGACGGACGCGCTGCCCCACCCCGTCGACGTGAACAGAAGAGAATTCGAGATCGCGATGTTCGCCGCGAGGCTCATCGTGACCGCTCCGTTCGGAACGACGATCTTCGCGCCCACGTAGCTCCGGTACGTGATCCTCGAGCCGTAATAGACGGTGTCGTTGTCGATCTCGGAGGCGACGAACCCCGAATCCCGTAACGCGCTCCCGCTGTTCGCGACCGCCGACGTGAAGGGCGGACCGTAGACGCGGTCGTCGCCGGACATCGTGAAGGGAAGGGGGTCCTCCGCGAAGATGCGGGCGAGCGCGGCGGCGCCCGGTGTGAGTTTCGCGGTGCGGTAGATCTTCTCGAGCGCCGCGCGAAAGGTCGCGTCCAGAGCGAGCAGCTGCTGGACCTTAACGGCCCTGTCACCCCGTCCCTTCAGGATCGCGGCGCGCTTCGCGGCGTACTCCTGGTAAGCGGGATCCTTCTCGACCGATTGCCGCGAGGCTGCGGAAACGGAGATCGACGCGGCCGGCGCGGTCCGGGCCAGAATGCCGAAACCGAGGACGAGAGCGACGGTGAGCGCCGGGACGCTCCTTCGTCCGAACCCCGCCGAGAGACGCGACAGCCTTCGCGAAGTCACGAGGGGAGTATCCGGTGGGCTCCAGGCAGGGTCAAGGCGAGTCACCAGATGCTCGGACGATCGATCTCCGCGCGCCGCATCGGCGCTCCCTCGGCGCAGCCGAACGCTTCGTAGAACTCCGGCAGATTCGAGGGTGGGCCGATCGCGCGCCAGTGGCCTGGGCTGTGAGGGTTCGTGTTGAGCTGCACGCGCATCGCCTCGTCGCGGTACTGGCTCCGCCAGATCGTCGCGTAGGACAGGAAGAAGCGCTGCTCCGGCGTGAAGCCGTCGATCTTCTCCCGGCGCTTGCCCACGAGCGCCTTCTCCATCGCCGCGTACGCGATCTTGATCCCGCCGAGGTCGCCGATGTTCTCACCGAGGGTGAGCTTGCCGTTGATGGACTGGTCGGGCAGCGGCTTGTAGCCATCAAACTGCTTCACGATGAGGGCGGTCCGGGCGCCGTAAGCCTTGCGATCCTCAGGCGTCCACCAGTTCTTGAGGTTGCCGTCCGCGTCGTACTGGCTGCCGGAGTCGTCGAAACCGTGCGACATCTCGTGGCCGATCACGACGCCGATTCCGCCATAGTTCACGGCGTCGTCCGCGTCCTCGTAGAAGAACGGAGGCTGGAGGATGCCGGCGGGGAAGACGATCTCGTTCAGCGTCGACCGGTAGTAGGCGTTCACGGTGGGAGGCGTCATGCCCCATTCCGCGCGGTCGATGGGCTTGCCGAGCCTCGCGAGGTTCCTCTTCGTCTCGAAGACGCGCGCACGGCGGACGTTCTCCGCGAACGGGACGTCGCGCGAGATCGTGAGGGCGGAGTAGTCCTTCCATGCGTCCGGGTGGCCGATCTTGACTCCGAACGCCGCCAGTTTTTTCTGGGCGGCGGCCTTCGTCTCGGCGCTCATCCACGGCAGCGCCTCGATGCGCTCTTTGAGCGCCGCGCGCATGTTCTCGACGAGGACCCGCATGCGCTCTTTCGCCTTCGGGCTGAACGCGCGCGCGACGTACATCGGTCCGACAGCCTCGCCGAGCGCGGTATCCGTCGCGGCCTGCACGCGCCTCCAGGGCTTTTCCTCCTGCGGCGTGCCGTTCAGCTTCTTTCCGTTGAAGGCGAAGTTCTCTTCCTGGAATGCCTTCGAGAGGAAGGGTGCCGCGGTCCGGGCGGCGTGCCAGCGCAGGTACGTGCGCCAGTCGGCCGGAGGCACGGAGCGTGCGAGCGCTGCGAACCCGGTGAAGAACGCGGGCTGGCGGACGTTGACCTCCGTCGACGCCGAGGCGCCCATGTCGGCGAGGAACTTCGCGAAGTCGAAGCCGGGAGCCTCGGCGTTCAGCGCCGCGAGGGTCCTCTTGTTATAGGTCTTCTGCGGGTCGCGATTCTCGACGCGCGTGATCGAGGCCTTCGCGAGGCTCGTCTCGATCCCCATCACGACATCGGCCTCCGCCTTCGCGGCGTCGGGCGAGTCGCCGACGAACTCGAGAAGCTTCGCGACGTGCGCGCGGTAAGCCTCGCGCAGGTCCTTCGATTTCGCGTCGTCCTTGAGGTAATAGTCGCGGTCGGGCAGCCCGAGACCGCCCTGATTGAAGATCCCGATGTAGCGCGTCGAGTTCCGCGCGTCCTGGTCGACGCGGAAACCGAAACCCGCGTTCGCCCCCGAGAGATGGAGCTCGGCGAGGATGGCGGGCAGGTCGTCGGCGGTCTTCAGCTTCGCGATCGTCGCGAGCGTCGGGGCGAGGGGCGCGGCGCCGGCCTTCTCGCGCGCGGCGGCGTCCATGCCGGTCGCGTAGAAGTCCGAGACCTTCTGCTCCGGCGACCCCTTGGACCAGTCCTTCTTCGCGGACGTCTCCTCGAGGATCTTCTTCACGACCTCGCGGTTGCGGTCCGCGAGCTCGTCGAAGCCGCCGTAGCGGCTGCGGTCGGCCGGGATCGGGTGCGCCGCGAGCCACGCGCCGTTCGCGAACTGGTAGAAGTCCTCGCAGGGCTTCGCGCTCTTGTCGAAGTCGGCGGGGTCGATTGCCTTCGGCTTCGGGGGCGCCTGGGCGAAGAGGGGAATTTCCGTGAGGGAAAGAGAGAGAACGAGAGCCGTGCGAAAACGCATTGCTTCCTCCGACTACGCGAGTGCCGCCTGGCGCGAGTCACGGGCGCGGCGCAGGAGTGCGACGAGGCCCCCCGCCATCATCACGTAGAAGCCGCCCCACACGAGGGAGATCAGCGGCTTTGTCGTCAGATCGACGGTGAGCGTCTCGGCGGTGGCGGACTTCAGGTCGCCGGCCGCCGCGAGGCCGAGGATCTCGATCTCGATCGTGCCCTCGTTCGGGGAGACCTTCCGGACGCGCAGGCGGCCCTTGCCGGGGAGCGGCGTCTCCGACGACTCGGTCGCGGACTCGGCCGAGCCCCCGCCGAAGTACATGACGAGCTGCGCGGCCTTCTCCTCCGAGGTCTCCGCGGTCGTGACGAGGAAGTTCGCGTTCACGGTGACGTGGGGCCGGGCCGACGCGACCTGCGAGCGGTCGGACGAGAAGTCGAGGAACTTCACCTTCACGCCGTCGATCGTCTTCGTTTCGCCCTTCTTGAGGGTGACGGTCGTGCCTTCGATGCGCGCGGGCTGGCCCGGATCGTAGGCCTGCGGAGAGACGTAGAGGTCCATGAGGGGCGAGGACTTCACGTCGGGGTTCGCCATCATCTGGTTCGTCCGCGTGTTCGTGTAGAGCTTCGGATACGCCTTCCAGACGCCCTTTCCGGGCGAGGCCACCTCGACCTCCATCGCCTGCTTCGCGCGGCGGTCCGCGAGCGACGCGGCGTCCAGGTCCTCGAAACGCTTCACCTCGCCGCTGTCGGTCACGAAAACGACGCGCGTGAACGTGAGCGTGTTCTTTCCCACCGTCATGGGCTGGTTTCTCAGAAGATTCACCGTCGTCTTCTTCTCGTAAACGCCCGAGACGAGGATGCCGACGAGCATGATCGACATGCCGACGTGGGCGAGGTAGCCGCCCATCGTCGTGATCGCCCGGCGTTTCACGAAAAGGATGACGGTCTCGCCGTTCGCCACGAAGGCCGCGACCGCGAGGGAGAGGATGAGGAGGTCCATCGCCCCCCGCACGCCGGCCGCGAAGAAGACGCCCACGCTCAGGAGTCCCACGGCGGCGGGGACGAGAGCCTTGCGGGCCACGTTCCGCCCGAGCTCGCCGCGCCAGGAGAGGTACGGGACGAGGAGGATGAGGAGGGCGATGAGGACCGCGATGGGCCGGTGCGTCACGTTGTAGAAGCTCGTCGCGACCTGCGAGGGCTTGCCGAGAACGCGCGTCAGGATGGGCGCGGACGTGCCGAGGAGGATCACGAGGCCCGAGGCGCTGAAGAGCGTCACCGAGAGGATGAAGAGGACCGAGCGCGAGAAGAACGGCTCCTCCTTCTCCTTGCCCGTCGCCTGGTCGATGTCGTTGACGACCGGGATCTCCTTCCAGCGGAAGGCGAGAAGTGACAGTCCGCCGACGAGGAAGACGAGGATGATCCCGACGAGCCAGCCCGTGATTCCGAGGTCGATGAACGAATGGACGGAAAAGTCAGCGAGGACTCCGGAGCGCGTGAGGAACGTCCCGTAGAGGATGCAGCAGAACGCGAGAATCGCGAGGATGATGTTGATCTTCCGGTGTTTGGCGCGCGCCCGCTGGAGGTACATTCCGTGGACGAGCGCCACGGTCGCGAGCCACGGCACGAGCGACGTGTTCTCGACCGGGTCCCATCCCCAGTAGCCGCCCCACCCGAGCGTCTTGTAGGCCCAGTAGCCGCCCATGAGGATCGCCGTCCCGAGCGTCACGAATGTGAAGAGCGCCCAGGGCATCGCCCGGACGACCCACCCGTCCCAGCGCTTCATCCAGAGCGCCGCGATCGCGAACGCGAAGGGGACGCTGAGGGAAGCGAAGCCCGAGAACATGACGGGGGGATGAATGACCATCCACGGGTCCTGCAGGAGGGGATTCAGTCCCTGTCCATCCGGAGGAACCTGCGCGAGGAAGCGGAAGGGTGACTGCTTGACGAGGATCGCGACGATCCCGAGAAAGGAGGCGAGGTACACGACCATCACGGGCGCTTCCTGCTCCTTCGCCGATCTCAGGACGAAGAGACCAATGAGGGCACCCCAGAACAGCCAGAGCAGGAACGACCCTTCCTGTCCCGCCCAGAACGTCGAGAAGAGGTAGTAGAACGGCAGGTCGCGCGCCGAATAAGACGCCACGTAGGAGAGGCGGAAATCGTGCGCGACGAGCCGCGTCAGGAGGAGAAACGACGCGAGCAGGATCGAGAAGACATACGCGTAGTAGAGGCGCCGGGCAAGAAAAAGAGGAGCGTTTCCTGCGAATGGGAACAGGGTACCGGGCTCGGCCGTCGCCGTGGCGGCACTTCCGCTTTTCTTACCCTTTCCAGGCAAATCTGCATTTCCTGCTCCCGTTCGCATTGAAGACAGGTACGCGACAATGCAGCTGAGACCGAAGAGCATCGCCGCCCAAATCGAGAGCGTGCCCGGCGCGAAGCCGAGGATTCCGGGGAGACTGTTCATGGGGCGACCTCAGGCCTTCTTGCCGGCGCCGTACTGCTTTTCGATTTCCTCGCCCTGATACTTGGACGGGCACTTGACGAGAAGCTTCTCGGCCGCGAAAACTCCCTTGTCGTACCGCCCGATCGCGACGATCGAAACCGCGTCCTCGAAGTTCGCGGGCTTGACGTCCGTGTAGGCGACGGGAATCGACTCGTTCGTCTTTTCGTCGTGGAGCGTGAAGAGAAGGGTCTTCGTGGAAGTGTCGTAGCGCGACGAGCCCTTCTGGAGCGCGCCCATCACCTGCACGGTCCGCGGGGCCGCCTTCGCTTCGGCGAACGAGACATAGGGCGTCATCGAGCGCGAGAACGTGGTCAGGCCGAGTGCGAGGAATCCGAGGACGAGAATCGCTCCGGCCCAGTAGGCGCGTTTCATGGGTTACTCCTGATTGGGCCTTGAGGCGGCCCGGACCTTCCGGTCGAGGTAGACGAGGTAGCCGAAGATGCCGGCCCAGATGACGATGTTCACGGCCGCGACGTAGCCGAGGGCGCCGCTCATGCCGCCCTCTCGCGGACGATGCGGGAGACGCGGCGGTCGAGATTCCACATCCAGTAGAAGAGAGCCATGAATGCCACCATCGATGAAAAGAAGACGATTCGGATGTCCGCGGACATTTCGACCTTGCCGCGGGCGTTGATGACGGTGTCGGGATGGAGCGACTGGTACATGCGGGGGACCGCGAACGTGAGGAACGGCACGGTCACGACGGCAACGAGGGCGTAGGCGGCCGAGAGCGTGGCGCGGCGTTCGGGATCCTCGAGTGCTCCCCTCAGACCGAGGTATGCGCCGTAGACGAGGAGCAGGAGCACGATCGAGGTCTCGCGCGGGTCCCAGTTCCAGTACGAGTTCCACATGACGCGCGCGAAAATCGAGCCCGTCACGGTCGCGAGGACGCAGAAGAGGAAACCGAGCCGGGCCGCGGCCGACGCCGCTTCGTCGTGTTCGATCCGGCGCGTCCTCAGGTACCGCCACGAATACCAGGCGGCGACGAAGAAGGCGAGCGTCGAAACCCAGGCCTGCGGGACGTGGAAGAAAACGATGCGCGAGGACTCCCCGACGAAGCTCTGGGCGGGCCGGGCGTAGAGGAACGCCCCCCAGCAGATGGCGGCCATCCCGAGTCCCAGGAACCACTTGGCCACGAAGCCTAAGGTCTTCACGGAGGGCATCATAGCGCCGGGGCTTGCCTTCTCTATTGGTGCACTTGCTTCAGAGACTCCGTTTCAGCTGGGCACCTCGAGGAGGCCGGGAGCTCCACCCGACTCTCCCACGGGTCACTCCCGCCAGACGGCGTCGAAGAGCGCGAACGCGGCGGTCGTGACGACGCCGTCGTAGGCCACGAGAACACGCACGAAATCGACGCCGGCCTTGAAGTCCTCTTCGCGCGCCGCGACCTGCGTGCCGGAGACGGCCGCGATCAACGGAGGAAGGAGAAGGGGAATCGAGAGCACCGCGAACAGCGCGCCTTTCGCGGCAGCCTTCGAGACGAGCGCGGCCGTGAACGTGGACGCCCCCGCGAGACCGAGACAGCCGAGCACGAGCAGTGCGACGAAGAGCGACGGGCATTTGATTTCGAACGACATCAGGACGAGGAACAGCGGGACGATGAACGCTGTGACGGCAAAGAGGAGCAGGATGTTGACGAGGTACTTGCCGAGGAGGATCGCGGGAGGTGGCGCCGCGAGCCGCAGGGCCGAGGCGGTGCCGGCCTCCTCCTCCTTGACGAAGACCCGCGAGAGTCCGGTCATCGCCGAGAAGAAAATGACGATCCAGAGGAGGACGGCATTCACGGTGGGGCGGTCCTCGGGAGCGAGGCGGGTGGGGCCGACCGCGTACCCGACGAGGACGAGGACCGCGAACGCGAAGAGGAAAAGCGCGTTGACCGCGATCCGGGTGCGCCACTCGGCGAGGAGATCGCGCTTCACGACCGCCATCGCCGCCCGGAAGAGGGGGACCCGGGGCGGCTGCGCGGAACTCACGAGAGCGCCAGCTTTTCGTCGGCGAGCGCGAGATCCCGCACGTCGTTCGAGGCGATGATCGCGATCCCGCGGGCACGTTGAGACGCTACGACTCTCTGGACGACGGCCCGACCGGCCTCGTCGAGGTTCGCGCCCGGCTCGTCGAGAAGGAGGACCCAGGGGTCGTGGAGCGTCGCGTACGCGAGCTTCACGCGCTGCTTCTGGCCGGTCGAGAGGGCCCTGAGGGGAACGCCGTCGACGCGCGCCGGGTCGAGCCCGACGTCCTCGAGCCAGCGTCCGGCGGCACCCGCCTTCGGCGCGAGGCCCCGGACCGCGGCGAAAAAATCGAGGTTCTCGGCGGCGGTGAGGGCGCCGTCGAGGGCGAGGTCGGGCGCGAACCAGCCGAGCGCGTGCGAGGCGTCGCGGGGCGCGAGACTCGTACCACCGTCCTCGAAGGCGACGTGGCCGCTGCTCGGACGGATCAGGCCCGCGAGGATCCTGAGGAGCGTCGTCTTGCCGCTCCCGTTCTCGCCGGCGACCGCGAGGACGCGGCCGTTTTCCAGGGAGAACGAGAGGGGACCGATGATCTTCCGGGTCCCGAACGACCGGGAAAGACCTTCCGCGACGAGGCGCATGCGGGCGGAAGGATAATCCCTCCGCGTGCTGCCGCGTTTTCTCGGGATCCTCGTCTTCTTCGCGATCGCCGTGTACCGGCGCACGCTGCGGCTTTCGATCGTCGGCGAGGAGCACCGCCAGGCGGTGTGGGCGAAGGGGAAGAAACCACTGCACGCGATCTGGCATCAGCGGATGGTGGGCGGGATCCTCGCGCACCGCGGCGAGGGCTACGTCACGATGGCGTCGCAGAGTGACGACGGCACGATCATCGCGACCTTTCTCGAGTACTGGGGCTTCGGGGCCGCGCGCGGCTCGTCCTCTCGTGGCGGCGACGTGGCCTCGGCCGACTTTCTCGAGGGGCTGAAGACTGCCCCTGGCGGCGCGCTGACACCGGACGGTCCGCGCGGGCCCGCGCGCCGGTGCAAGCGTGGGATCCTCGTCCTCGCCGAGCAGGGGAACGCGCTCGTTCTGCCGTCGTCCTCGTCCTCGTCTCGGCCGAGGTTCCTGAACTCCTGGGATCGCTTTCTCCTCCCCCTCCCGTTCTCGCGCTGCGTCGTCGTCTTCGCACCCGGCCTCGAGCGTGAGGCCGGCGAGGGCGAAGCCACGTTTCTCGCGCGCGCGGAGGCGGCGATCGACGCCGTAACGGACGAGGCCGACCGCCTCTGTGGAATATCGGGCGCGCCCCGTGAGAGAACGGGCGGGAGAAGAGGGTGACATGACGCTGCCCGTGACGATCCACGACCTCCACGCCGCCCGCGACCGCATCGCCGGCCGGGTCCACCGCACGCCGGTGATGACGTCGCGCCGTCTCGACGCCCGCGCCGGATGTCGGCTCTTCTTCAAATGCGAGACGTTCCAGCGCGTGGGCGCCTTCAAGGCGCGCGGCGCCTTCTCGCGCCTCGCGCTCCTGACTCGGGACGAGAAGGAGCGGGGCGTCGTGGCGTTCTCTTCGGGGAACCACGCCCAGGCGGTCGCGCTCGCGGCGAAGGAGCTCGGCGTGTCGGCCGTCATCGTGATGCCGCGCGACGCGCCGGTCCTGAAGCTCGAGGCCACGCGGGGCTACGGGGCGGAGGTGCGCCTCTACGACCGTGCGACAGAGAGCCGCGAGGCGATCGCCGGGGAGTACGCACTAAGGGACGGGCGCGTGGTCGTGCCTCCCTTCGACGACGTCGCCGTCATCGCCGGACAGGGAACGGCGGGCCTCGAGCTCTTCGAGGACGTTCCCGACCTCGACCTCGTCTTCGCGCCCCTGGGGGGCGGAGGCCTTCTCTCGGGTGTCGCGGTCGCGGCGGCGGCGCTCCGGCCGGCGGCGCGCGTTTACGGAGTCGAGCCGGAGGCGGGCGACGACTTCGTGCGCTCCCTCGCGGCGGGGCAGCCGGTGACGATCCCCGTCCCCGAGACGATCGCGGACTGCCTGCAGACGACGCGCCCGGGCGTCCACACGTTCGCACTCGTGTCGGCTCTCGTCGAGAGCGTGATCACCGTCAGCGACCTCGAGCTCCGCCGCGCGATGGCGCTCCTCTTCACGGCCATGAAGCTCGTGGTCGAGCCGGGAGCCACGGCGGGTTTCGCCGGCGTGCTGTCGGGGCGAGTCCCGCGTCTCGCCGGCTTGAGGGTCGGCGTCGTCCTCTCCGGAGGGAACGTCGATCCGGTGACGTTCGGCCGGCTCGTGAGCGGACTCGGGCCGGACGGAGTCTAGAAGTAGACGTTGAATCCGGCCGCGACGCGCACGTGGTCGGCCTTCGGCTGCGCGGGCAGGGCCCTCACCGCGTCGATGTCGAGGAAGACGTAGCGCGCGTCGAGGAATACCGACGTCCGGAAGCTCGTCCGCGCCTCGACGCCGGCCCCCGCATGGAGCGCGAAGAGGTTCTCGGTCTTGTAGGACGTGGCGGCGTTCGTCCCCACGCCCCTGGGCTTAGCCCAGGTGTAGCCGGCACCCGCGAGGACGTAGGGCTGGACGCGGCCATCGTGCAGGGCGAACACGAGGAAGGACACCGCGAGGGGTATCTGGTCGACAGTGAGGACGCGCGCTCCGCCGTCTTCGAAGGCGTCCCTGCGGTAGCCGGCGGAAATCTCGAGGTCAAGGCCTCCCGTGAGGCGCAGGCGGGTATGCACGCCTCCTGTCGCGCCGCCCGACTCGGCGCCGTTTCCCCGGGCGTAGCCCAGCTCCGCGCCGTAGCCCGTTCCCGGGTCGGAGTACGACTGACCACACGCCGGGGGGGCGGCAAGGAAGAAGGCCAAGAAAAGGGCGAAGGGCGCGAAGCGGAGAGGGAACGCCGTGGCCTCGGGCCACGAGACTTCCTGTCGTGTCGAGGCGGCGAGCGGCATCGGGATCGAACTGTACCGCGCCCGTGGCCGGCGGCGGACCCGCCCCGCGCCGGGAATCGCTCATAATCGTGTACCCGTGGCGTCCCGAAACTGGAAAGACGACCTTCCGACGCTGATACTCGCGATCGCGGGCCAGTTCGGGCTCGTGCGCGCGGTGGACTGGGCGCGCGCCAACGTCGACACGAGCGATCTCGCCCGGCGACTCGTCGACGACCGTTTCTACTTCGCTCCCCAGGTCGGCGCGGTGATCGTGGTCGCGATCCTCGTCCGTCTCATGGTGAAGGCACTGAATCTGCGGGGAATCGCGATCGGGGAATGGCTGCGTTCCTCTCTCCTCGTGGTGATGGTCGGCGTCGGGATCCTCGTGGCCGCCCACCTCGACCAGATTCTCGACGTCCTCTCTCTCGTTGCGCACCAGCCCGCCCTGAAGGCGGCGTCGCGCGACCTCGGCGCATCGCCGTTCTTCCAGTCCCTGGCGCGCACGGCCACGCTGCGTTTCGCGATCGACCTCGTGGGCCTTCTCGTGTGCCTCTTCGCGATTCGCCTCGGGCAGCCCGCCCATCCCGAGGTTTCCGCCGCGCTCGGATTCCAGTCCGCCAAGGACTGGACCCGGGCGGGGGACGCATACCTGAAAGCGGGCGACAGCAAGCGGGCGCGGCGCATGTTCCGGAGGGGGCGCGCGTGGCCGCGTCTCGCCGCTCTCGAGGCCCGGGACGGACACCCTCGCGAGGCGGCGCGTCTCTACGAGGAAGCGGGCGACGCCTACGCGTGGGAAGCATCCCGCGCGTGGGAGGCCGCTGGAGAGCCGGCGGTCGCGGAGGATTACGGAAAGAAGGCCCTTCTCCTTGCGCGCACCGGCCTGCGCTGGGACCGGCTCGCGGAGATCGCGGAGGCGCTCGGGGACCACGCGTCTCTCGCCGAGGCCTGCCGGCGCCTCGCGGAAGCGACGCCCCCGGGTCCCGTCAAGGCCGCGCTGTGGAAGCGGGCCGCCGATGCGTACCGGAACGCGGGGAAGCCCGGGGATGCCGCCGAGGCGTACCGGAACGCCCAGGAACATCTCCTCGCGGGGGAGCTTTTCGTGGAGAGCGGGCGTCCGGCCGAGGCCATCCAGTCGTTCGAGAGGAGCGGCGCGCTCACGAAGGCCGCACTTGCGGCGGCGCGCTCCGGAGACGAGAAGGGCGCCCAGGAACTCCTCGCGCGCGAGGCGGAAGGCCGCGGTGACCTCGCCAGCGCCGCCGACGCGTGGAAGCGTGCCGGCCAGGCGCTCCGCGCCGCGGGACTCTTCGAGAAGGCGGGAGACTTCGCGCGCGCGGCCGACGCGTGGAAGGAGGCCGGCCGGCTCGAGCGGGCCGCGCCTCTCTACCAGCGCGCGGGAAATCGCGCCGCGGCCGCCGAGGCCTTCGCCGCCTCGGGTCAGGTCGAGAAGGCCGCCGCGCTCTACAGCGAGCTCAAGGACTACGACAAGGCGGCGGCCCTGTTCCGTGGCGCCGGCCGTCTTCCCGCGGCGGCGGCCGCGCTCCAGGCGGGCGGCCGTTTCGACGACGCCGCTCAGCTCTTCGTGCGCACGGGGCGCGGCCTCGAGGCGGCGCGGTGCGCGCTCCTCGGCGGGCACCGCGAGCAGGCGTGGGAATACCTCACGGGCGTCCCGCGCAGCGAGCCGGGTCTCGCGGAAGTTTTCCACCAGCTCGCACGGGCCCACATGGCTGCAGGCGAGAACAAGGACGCGGTTCATGTCCTGCGCGAGCTCGTGGGCCGCGGGAAGGTCGAGTCCGACAATCTGCCCCTCCACATGACACTTCTCGAGGCGCTCCGTGCCTCCGGGGATTCCGGCGAAGGCGTCGAGCTCGGGCGGATCGCCGCGTTCGATCCCTCGGTTCTCGCGAGGCCCGGCCAGGGCAATCAGCCGATGTCCTACGGGGACGTGTCTATGGACGACCCGATGCCGCCCGCGCTCATCCGGACCCCCGCCGTCCACAAGTCCGGGCCTTACGCCTCCTTTCCCCGGGGGGTGGCTCCGCCCCCCGTTCATCCCCCGGCGCTCCGGATTGCTCCTCCCGCTCCCCCTCCGGCGAAACCCACCGCGGGATTCGGCCTGCCCGAGACGCCGGAATCCCGGTACGAGATCCTGTCGGAGCTCGGTCGGGGAGGGATGGGCGTCGTTCACAAGGCGCTCGACAAGAAGCTCGACCGGCACGTCGCGCTCAAGATCCTGCCCTGGCAGCTCCGGGGCGACGAGACCGCGATGCGCTACTTCAAACGCGAGGCGCGCGCGATCGCGGCGCTCAAGCATCCGAACGTCGTCGCGCTCTACGACTACGGCGAGGGCTTCGGCAGCCTCTATCTCGCGATGGAGTACCTCGAGGGTCCGAACCTGCAGAAGCTCGTCAAGAAGGAGACGGAGCGGGTCCAGAAGAACTGGCGGAGCTGGTTCGTGCAGGCGACGCGCGGCATCGCGGCCGCCCATGCGAAAGGCATCCTCCACCGGGACCTCAAGCCCGCGAACCTCATTCTCGACGAGCACGGAACGCTCCGGATCCTCGACTTCGGCCTCGCTCTTCCCCAGGCGGACGCGGGTGGAACGTCGAAGCTCATCGGGAGCCCGGCCTTTTTTCCGCCCGAAGTCCTGCGGGGGGAGATGCCGAGTCCGGCATCGGACGTGTACTCCCTGGGCGCCGCGTTCTACACGCTCGCGACAGGACGGTGGCCCTACGTGGGCGACGACGTCCTCGTGGCTCGCCTCGAGCGCGACCCCGACGATCCGAGGCCCTACGCCCCTTTTCTCAAGGAGGAAGAGGTCGCGATTCTCATGAAATCGCTCGCGCGCCACCGTCCTGACCGGTACCCGGACGGCGGCGAGCTCCTAGCGGCGCTCCTCTCTCTCGAAGCGTAAGGCCGGGCGGTGCGGATCGCGGTCGTGCCGGGCGACGGGATCGGCGTCGAGACGACGCGCGAAGCCGTGAAGGTTCTTCGCGCGTGCGTGGCCGCGGACGTCACGCACTTCCCGTGGGGTGCCGACCATTTCCTCGCGACCGGAGAGACGATTCCCGAGGGCGCGTTCGAGATGCTCGCGAATGAATTCGACGCCGTTCTCGCGGGAGCGTTCGGCGACCCCAGAGTTCCCGACGGCCGCCACGCCGACGAGATCCTGCTCGGGATGCGCCGCCGCCTCGACCTCTTCGCGAACATTCGTCCCGTGCGCGCCCTTCACGACTCCGTCGTGCCGCTCCGGAAGACCCGCGCCTCGGACGTGGACTTCGTGATCTTCCGCGAGAACACCGAGGGGGCGTACGCGGGCCGTTCGCGCGGGAGCGGCGAAGGGACGCCGGAGGAAGAGGCGGTCGAGGAGGACGTCACGACGCGCCGCGCCGTCGAGAGGATCTGCCGCGCGGCGTTTTCCCGGGCCTCGTCGCTCGAGAAACCCCGCCGGCTCGGGCGGCGCCCGCGCGTCCTCATGGCCGACAAGCACAACGTCCAGAAGCGCGGGGGAGGCCTCTGGAATCGCGTCTTTCGCGAGGTGGCCGACACCTTTCCGGACTGCGACGCCCGGCACATTTTCGCGGACGCGCTGGCGCACGACATGGTGCGCGATCCGGGCTCGCTCGATGTCGTCGTCACGAACAACCTCTTCGGGGATGTCCTCTCCGATCTCGGGGCGGCGCTTCAGGGAGGACTGGGTCTCGCGCCCTCGGGGAACGTGAACCCCGGCCGGGTCTCGGTCTTCGAGCCCGTCCACGGCTCGGCGCCGGACCTCGTGGGGCGGGGAATCGCGAATCCGTTCGGGTCGATCCGGAGTCTCGGGATGCTGCTCGCCCACGCGGGACTGACGGACTTCGGCGAGCGCGTCGAACGAGCGGTCGCGGCCTGCATCGCGGACGGCAAGGTGACGCCGGACCTGGGAGGAAACCTCTCGACGGCGGAGGCGGGCGACGCCGTGGTCGCACGCCTCGAGCACGGGCCCGCCTAGAGAACCCGGACGCGGACCTCACGGACGAGCTCCGGCTCGGTAACTTCGACCTTTTCTTCGACGACGACGCGCTGGATGAGCCCGCGCTCGCCTTCCACGATCAGTGTGACCCCGAGCTCGATCTCGTCGAACGTCGCCTCGGCGACCGATTCGTCGGGATTCTTCACGATGACCGTCTCCACGACCGAGGCGTCCGCTTCGCGTCCGGCGACGACGAGCCGGAAGGTGGACGTCTCTTTCGCGTGCTTGTTCTTGTCCTTGCGCGCGAGCTCGCGCGCCCGTTTCTGCGCTCTCTTCTGTCTGATTTCCCAGGCCCTCATGCGGCTCCTCTTCTCCGGGCGCGGGGCGCGCTCGAACCCCGCATTATGAACGACCCCCGAGTCGGCTAATCTCCGCCGCTCGGAGGCGCCCATGAAAGCTGTCTTCTTCACGGCGCACGGCGGGAACGAGGTCCTCACCGTCGGCGAAAGGCCGGACCCGTCGCCCGGTCCGGGCGAAGTGCTCGTCCGGATCGAGGCGGCCGCGCTCAACCGTCTCGACATCTTCGTGAGGGACGGCATTCCCGGCGTTCCGATCGCCCTCCCGCACGTGCCCGGAGCGGACGGGGCCGGCGTCGTCGAGGCGCTCGGGCCGGGCGTTTCGGGTCCGGCTCCGGGGACGCGCGTTCTCCTGCAGCCCGGTCTCTCCTGCGGGACGTGCGAGTTTTGCCTCAAAGGCGAGCGCAGCCTCTGCGTGCGCTTCGGCATCCTCGGAGAGCACGTGCCCGGCACCTTCGCGGAGAGGATCGCGGTCCCGCGGGCGAACGTTTTTCCCGCTCCGGCGCGCCTGTCTTCGGAGAAGGCCGCGGCGTTTCCCCTGGCCGGCCTCACGGCGTGGCGCCTCCTCGTGACGCGCGCCGCGCTCCGGCCGGGCGAGACCGTGCTCATCCACGGCGTCGGAGGAGGCGTCTCGACGTTCGCGATCCAGGTCGCGAAGCTCTGCGGGGCTTCCCGCGTTTTCGTGACGTCCTCCTCGCCAGAGAAGCTCGCGCGGGCGAAGGAGCTTGGAGCCGATGAGGCGATCGACTACACGAAGGCGGACGTCGGGAAATCCGTTCGCGACATGACCGGAAAGCGAGGCGTGGATGTCGTCGTCGACTCGGTGGGAGCCGCGACCTGGCGGCATTCCCTCACGGCGGCGGCGAAAGGAGGCCGCATCGTGACGTGCGGAGCCACCTCCGGCCCCGCTCCTCCCGAGAACATCAACGTCATCTTCTGGAAGCAGCTCTCGATCCTCGGATCCACGATGGGCACCGACGCCGAGTTCGTCGCGATGCTGGCCGCTGTCGCGGCCGGGCGGCTCGAGCCGGTCGTCGACACGGTGTTCCCGATCGCTGACGTCCGAAAGGCCTACGAACGGATGGCGTCGGGAGAGGCGTTCGGAAAGATCGTCCTGAAGGTGAGCGCGTGAGCGCGAAGGATCCCGACATTCCTCTCCTGCGCCACACGGTCGCGGACGAGCTCACGCACACGGGGCAGGTCGCGATGCTGCGCCGCCTCGCGGGCGTGAAGATCCGCGGCGCGAGTTCGACTGAGCCGCTGTCCCGAGGGCCTCAGGGTGTGAGACGTGCGGCGGCCCGCAGGAGTCGAACTGAGAAATTCCTGAGGTGGCAACGAGGACTCGGGGGGCTCCGGCGCCTACCTTTCGATCATCGACGGA
>JBBQRP010000045.1:0-15859 GCA_038214715.1 Thermoanaerobaculia bacterium
TGGTGGGGACGGTCAACGAGGACTGGGCGATCGAGTCGAACGGCGGAGACGTCTTCCAGCTCGGGAACGCCTCCTGGAGGATTCTTCGTGTCGAGCCGGGAACCGTCCGCGTGGCCGACGCGAAGGGGCAGCCTCCATCGATCCCTTTCTGGCTCGGCGAGGGGCCTGGCCGGACCCGCGAGCTGGCGGCGGAGATCGGGGCTCTCCGCGAAGAGACTCTCCCCGGTAAAGACGGGGCCGGAGCCGCGTCGATCCTGGCGGCCTGCGGAGAGGCGCTGCCCGAGGGGGCCGCCATTCAGATCGCGGAGTACATCGAGTCGGGCCGAACCGTTCTCGGTTGCGTCCCGACGCAGAGCCGCGTCGTCCTGGAGCGCTTCTTCGACGAAAGCGGCGGGATGCAGCTCGTCGTCCACGCGCCGTTCGGTTCCAAGATCAACCGTGCCTGGGGCCTCGCCCTCCGGAAGAAGTTCTGCGTCGGCTTCGGCTTCGAGCTCCAGGCGGCGTCCAACGAAGAGGCGATCGTGCTCTCCCTGGGGCCGCAGCACGCGTTCGATCTCCCGGACGTCTTCGACTACCTCAATCCCGCCTCGGCGAAGGACGTGCTCCTGCAGGCGATCCTCGCGTCGCCCCTCTTCGAGACGCGCTGGCGCTGGAACGCGCAGCGCGCTCTCCTCCTCGATCGTGCGCGGAACGGCAAGCGCGTGCCGGCGCCCCTTCAGCGGATGCGCGCGAACGACCTCCTCGTCGGAGCGTTCCCGGACGTCGTCGCGTGCCCCGAGACGCTTTCCGGCGGTCCCGTCGAGATTCCCATGGACCACCCGATCGTCCAGCAAACGATCGAGGATTGCCTGACGGAGGCGATGGACGCCGAGGGCTTTCTCGAGGTCCTGCGCGGGCTCGAGGACGGCTCGATCGAGCGCCGTTCTGTCGACACGCTCGAGCCTTCGGCCTTCGCGCGCGGGATCCTCTCGGCGCAGCCGTACGCGTTCCTCGACGACGCACCCCTCGAGGAGCGCCGGACCCAGGCCGTGCTGTCGCGGCGTGTCCTCGATCCGAAGGCGGCGGACGAGATCGGGATCCTCGACCCCGCCGCCATCGCGCGCGTCCGCGAGGAAGCCTGGCCGCAACCCGCGTCGGCGGAGGAAGTCCACGAGGCTCTCCTGTGGATGGGCTATGTGACGGCCGCGGAGGGCCAGCCGTGGCAGGCGTGGCTGGACGAGCTCGCGGCCGCCCGCCGCGTCTCGCTCGAGGACGGACGCTGGTTCGCGGCGGAGGCGACGCGCGATCCGAAGGACGTTCTGCGGGGCAGGCTCGAGGCGCTCGGTCCCGTCGCCGTGAGCGAGGCGGACGAGGCGCTTTTCCTCCGGCTCGAATCGGAGGGCATCGTCCTGCGCACCCGGATCTCCGGGAAGACCGTCTGGTGCGACCGGCGCCTCCTCGCGCGCATCCATCGCTACACGCTGGACGGCCTACGGCGCGAGATCGAGCCCGTCACCGCCGCCCAGTTCGTCAAGTACCTCGCCTGCTGGCAGCACGTCGACGAGGAGCACCGCGTGGACGGGCCCGGCGGCGTCGCGCGCGTCGTGGCGCAGCTCGCCGGATTCGAGGTTCCCTCGGCCGCGTGGGAAGGGAGCGTGCTGCCCGCCCGCGTCCGCGGTTACCGGCGGGAGTGGCTCGATCAGCTCGCGCTCTCCGGCGAGACTGCATGGGGACGCCTCTGGGGAGCGTCGCCCGGGCCCGTGCGGCGCGCGCCCGTCTGTCTCGTGGAGCGCCGCGACCTCGACGAGTGGGCCGCGCTCGCCGCGCAGGTCCCGCGGAGGGCGCCGTCCGGCCGCGCGCAGGAGGTCGAGGACGCGCTCCGCTCCCGTGGTGCGATGTTCTTCCAGGACCTCTGCCGCCACGCGAAGCTCCCGCCGACGTTCGCCGAGGAGGGTCTCGCGGAGCTCGTCGCCCTCGGCAGTGCGACGTGCGATTCAATCAGCGGCCTGCGGTGGCTCATCGTCCCGGCCGTGAAGCGCAAGACCGCCGTCCTCTCCACGGGGCGCTGGAGCCTGCTCCCCCGCGAGGCGATGGCGCCGGCGTCGCCGGAGTTCGTCGCGAAAAAGCTCCTCCTCAGGACCGGTGTCGTCTTCCGCAAGACGCTCGCGCGAGAGAAGCAGCCGCTCCCCTGGCGCGACGTCGCGCGGGCGCTCCGGACGCTCGAGGCGCGTGGAGAGATCCGCGGCGGACGATTCGTCGCGGGGTTCGACGGCGAGCAATACGCTCTTCCGGAAGCGATCCCGCTCCTGCGCGCCATGCGCCGGCGCGGAGAGTCCGCGGGCCCGCCCGTTCTCGTCTCCGCGGCGGATCCCCTGAATTTCCAGGGCATCCTGACCCCCGACGAGAAAGTCTCCCCCACGGCGAAAATGCAACTCCGCGTGGCCTGAGGCGTCCTTAGGTGGACACGCGCGCGGAGCGGGAGACCTCCTGCACGACCTCGCCAGCCTTGCCTGCGACCCGCCGCGCGATGTCCGCCTGCGAGAGCATTCCGCAGCAGGCGCCGTCCGCGTCCACGATCACGAGACGGCGCACCTGGGCTTTCTCCATCGCCGTGCAGCACTCATCCAGCCGCGTATCCGGCGTGCCCGTGACGCACGGGCTGGACATACAGTCCGCCGCGGTCAACTTCAGCGCGTCCTTTCCCGCGGCGACGACCCGGCAGACGATGTCGCGGTCGGTCACGATCCCCACGGGCTTCCGCGAGGAGGCGCTCTCGACGATCGGAATCGCTCCGCAGTCCCTTTCGACGAGCATCTTCGCGAGCGCTTCGAGACTCGTCTCGCGCGTCGCGGTGGCGATCTCTCCGGTCATGATGTCCCTGGCTTTCATGAAAAAACCTCCTCGGGGCGGGGTCGTCCCGACCAATACGAGCAAGGACCGAGCCAGAGTCGAAAAAACACGTTTTCGAGGTCTTCCTATACTGGCGTGATGAAAAGAAGCTCCTGGGCCCTGTTTCTCCTCTCCCTCTTCCTCGCGGTGGACGCACGGCCTGACGATGCATTGGGAACACTTACCGTCAAGGGAAAGACGACGATCCTCAAGGAGATCGCCGCGACCGAGGGCCCGGGTCCGGACGGGGCGACCGACCGATGGCTCGTCCTCCTCGCGTCGGACCGCAAGGTGGCCCCGGCCGACCGGACGCCGGCGCGCCTTGCGGCGCTCGCGGCCGAAGGGAACCTGCACGCGGTCCGGATCCTCTGGAACGTGGGGACGGATACTCTCCGGGTCGCGCCCTACGACGCCGCTCTCCCCGGGAGCGGGAGGCTCGGCCCCGAGCGTCCGACGATCGACCTCAGGCGCTACGGAAAAGGACGCGTCGACGCGGAGTTCCGCTCGAAGATGGTGGGCCAGGACTGGCACTTCCACGCCAACGTCAAGGCGGCGGTCGCCGAGGGCGGCCCCGTCGAGATCGAGCCCGAGGCCGACGAGGTGCCTGCGGTCGCCACGGAGGGAGCGGACACCCGGAAGGTCGCGCTCGGAAGGCTCGGCTACGAGTACTCGGATGAGATGCTCGTTCACGCGGTGTCGGACGGAAACCTCGAGGCCGTGCGTCTCTTCCTCGACATCGGCATGTCGCCGAACGCGCGCGGCAAGGGCGGGCCGCACCCGATGCTCCAGGCCGCTCAGCTCTGCGCGAACCAGCCCGAGGCGAAGCCCCGTTCTCAGATCCTCGAGGCTCTCGTGGCCGCGGGGGGGGACGTGAAGGCGAAGGACGAGAACTCCTCGACGCCCCTCCTCTGGGCGGTCCAGACCGGCTGCGCGCCGTCCGCGATCCGGGCCCTCCTGAAAGCGGGCGCGGATCCGAACGCAAAGGCGAAGGCCGGGGCCACACCCCTCATGTTCGCGGAGATCTTCCAGAGGACCGAGATCGCCGAGATCCTCCGCAAAGCCGGTGCGAGGAAATGACGCGGCCGCACGCGCGGACGGACGGGATCAGAACCCCTTGACCGTCGCGGCCTTCTTGTACATCCAGTAGGTGAACGCCCACCCGACGAGGACGACGGCGGGGAGCGCCCACTCGTAGCTCGCCGCCCAGGTCGCGTGCTGCGACATCATGGTGAAGACGAGCGGCACGGACATGTACGTGTTGTGCTTGCTCCGAAGGCCCGACATCGCGGCGAGGGCCGGGTCCGGCTTCTCCCCGTTCTTCGTGGCCGTGATGATCTTTCTCTGCGCCGGCCAGATCCGCATCCAGACGTTCGCGGCCATGATCGTCCCGAACATCGCGCCGAGGTGGATGGCCGTGCCCCGGAAGCCGAAGCCGCCGAAGCGCGAGAAGAAGAGAACGGCCGCGGTCGCGACGGCGAGTCCCAGCCAGAAGTGGATCTCGGTCTTCGTGATCGCCTTCGCAAGCGGGTCGTAGACCGCGAAGAAGAGGAGCGCGACGAGAACGGCGATGCCGCCCGTCCCCCACGTCTTCACGAGGGGGTCTTTGAAGACGAGACCGGTGTTGTAGTACACGAGGCCGAGGAGCACGAGGCCCGTGATCCACGTCCAGGCCGCGCCCCAGCGGAAGGCCCAGAGCGCGCGCGGCATCAGCTCCGGTATGACCTTCTTCTTCGTGTCCGCGTCCATCGTGGGTGCGAAGTTGGAGTTGACGAAATTGAAAAACCACAGAAGGCCTACCCACAGAACACCCGCGACGATGTGTCCCCAACGGAACAGCGACTCGAAGAAGTTCATGCCGTCCATGATGTCCTCCCTTAATTGAGACCGGATCTTAGCAACGCCGGGAAAGCGCTCCGCTTCAGCTCAGGCGCCGACCGCTTTCGCGACTTGCTCGGCAAGCCTCAGAAATGCCTTCGAGACCGTCGAGTCCGGGTCGGACACCATGATCGGCGTTCCGGCGTCGCCCTGGATCGCGACGCGCGGGTCGATCGGGATTTCTCCGAGGAACGGGACGCCGAGGAGCTCGGCCGTCCGCTTCCCGCCCCCGTGCTTGAAGATCTCGTCACGATTGCCGCACTTCGGGCACTCGTAATAGCTCATGTTTTCGATGATCCCGAGAACGGGCACGTTGACCTTCTGGAACATCGCGAGACCCTTACGTGCATCGATGAGCGCGACGTCCTGCGGAGTCGTCACGATGACCGCGCCCGAGAGCGCGACCTTCTGCGTGAGCGTGAGCTGCGCGTCACCGGTGCCGGGAGGCAGGTCGACGAGCAGGAAGTCCTGCTTTCCCCATGCCACGTCGCCGAGGAACTGCTCGACGGCCTTGAAGATCATCGGTCCGCGCCAGATCACGGGCGTGTCGACATCCATGAGGAAGCCGATCGACATGACCCGCACGCCAAAGCGCTCGATCGGGAGGATCTTCTCCTCCTCGTTCACGAACGGCTTCGTCGTGATCCCCATCATCATCTGCTGTGACGGGCCGTAGATGTCCGAGTCCATGAGGCCCACTTCGTAGCCGAGCTTCTTGAGCGCGAGCGCGAGGTTCGCGGAAACCGTGGACTTGCCCACGCCGCCCTTACCAGAGGCCACGGCGACGACGAAGCGCGTGTCCTTGAGGATGTCCTTGCGGCCGACCGCTCCGGACATGACGGGCGCCTGGGGAGGCGCGGCCTGTACGGAAATGGTGACGGAGGTGACACCCGGAACGCTCCGGAGCGCCGCGTCGCACTGCTGGCGGATCGCCTCGGCCGCCGCGGGCGCGTCCGACGTGAGCGCAAGCCGGAAGGAGACGTTGCCGCCTCCGATCGCCAGATCCTTGATGAACCCGAAGGAAACGATGTCGCGCGAGAACCCGGGATATTTGACCTGCCGGAGCGCGTCGAGAACGGTCTCTTCGTTGAGCGTGGTGGACAAGACTTGTTTCCTCTCGAATCGAGAGGATCTCACACCTCGGCGCATCCTCAGGAGCGAAGCGCGAGGATCTCGAGGCGAACGCGTTCCATGAGCTCCGCACGCGCGTTCACGCCCAGCCCCGCGGTCGGAATCGGCGTGCCGGCGCGGACGCGCACGGGCCCGCGGCGCACGACGTTCCCCCGGGCGCCGAGCACCGCGCGCGCGCCGGAAACACCGACCGGCACGATCGGCACGCCCGCCTTGAGCGCCGTGAGGAAGCCCGATTTCTTGAACGGGCCGAGGCTTCCGTCCCGCGAACGGGTCCCCTCGGGAAAGACGAGGATCGACCAGCCCCGGGCGAGGCAGCGATCGAGGCCGGACAGGACTTCCTTCGCCTTGTCCGTCCTTCGCCGGTCGACGGGTACGAATCCCGCGAGCCACATCGACCAGCCCATGAAAGGGACGAAAAAGAGCGACCGCTTCGCGAGGAAGCGCACGTCCTGGGGCACGACGAGAAGAAGCAGGAGGATGTCGATCCCGGATTCGTGGTTCGACATGTAGATCGCCTGCGGAAGAGCCGCTGCCTCGCCCGACGTCTCGATCGTGGCCGGGACCCCGGTCAGGAAGAGAATCGACCGCGCCCAGAGCCGGGCCCAGAAAAGGTAGGTTCTCCCGCGGGGCGGAATCCAGGCCGTCGCGATCGCGAGGATGCCGTAGACGGTCGCGGTCAGGGCGATGACACCCCAGCTCCACACGGACACGACCAGATCGCGGAGCATGCGGCACGAGTGTACGGGACCGTCCGGAGGCCGCGCCCGTAGAATGCGTCCGTGACCACCGAGTTCGACTCGACGACGCAGTACGTCGCCGTCCTGAAGGAACCGCTCTGGAAGCTCGCCCGTGTCCGGCGTTGGATCCTGAACGTCTCCTTCCACCTCGGCGGCGTCGCGATGATGACCGCGCAGCTGGCCCGCGAAGCACGGAACCGCTGGGAATCGTCCGAGATCATCCGCCAGATGGACGCTCTGGGCGTCCAGTCCATTTCCATCACGAGTCTCACCGCCCTGTTCACGGGAATGGTCCTCGCCCTCCAGACTTCGTACGCGCTCGCGCAATTCGGCGGGAAGGTGTTCGTGGGCCGCGTCGTCGTGCTCTCGATCTGCCGGGAGCTCGGCCCCACGCTGACGGCGCTCATGGTAGCCGCCCGCGTGGGATCAGGAATCACGGCCGAGCTCGGAACGATGTCCGTCACCGAACAGGTCGACGCGATGCGGGCGCTCGGCGCCTCGCCGATCCGCAAGCTCGTGCTTCCGCGGGTCATCGCCGTCACGCTCATGCTCCCCGTCCTCACGCTCCTCGCGGATTTCCTCGGCATGCTCGGCGGTCTCTTCATCGCCGTTTTCGAGGTGAAGGTCGGCGCGACGTTCTACCTCTCGACCGTGCAGCAGTCCGTCCACCTCAACGACGTGCTCCACGGGCTCTTCAAGACGCCCTTCTTCGGATTCGAGATCGCGATGATCGGCTGCTACAACGGACTGAACGCGTCCGGAGGCGCGGACGGCGTCGGGCGCGCGACGACGATCGCGGTCGTCGTGGCCTCGATCGCGGTCCTGATGTCCGATTTCTTCCTCACGAAGCTCTTCCTCGTCCTCCCCCTGGGGCTGCAGTGACGTTCAGCGAGACGGCCGTGATGCGCTTCGTGAAGGCGGGCGCTCCCGGCAACGCCTCGATCATCGAGTTCAAGCACGTGTCGAAGTCGTACTCCTCCAAGCTCGTTCTCGACGACGTGAGCCTCTCGGTGATGCGGGGGGAGGTGCTCGTGATCCTCGGCGGCTCCGGCACGGGAAAGTCCGTGTCCCTCCGGCACATGAACGGGCTCGAGCAGCCCGACTCCGGCGAGGTGTGGGTGGACGGCGTGGAAGTCTCGTCCCTTCCCGAGGAGGAGCTCGTGCCGGTGCGCAAGAAGGTCGGCATGCTCTTCCAGAGCGGCGCGCTCTTCGATTCGATGTCCGTCTACGAGAACATCGCGTTCGCGCTCCGGGAACACACGCCTCTGACGGAAGAGAAGATCTCGGCGCGGGTCGGCGAGGTGCTCGGCTTCGTGAACCTGGGGCGCGACGTCGAGCGCCTGCTCCCGTCCTCGCTTTCCGGCGGCATGAAGAAGCGCGTCTCCCTGGCGAGGACGGTCGCCCTGAAGCCCGAAGTCCTTCTCTACGACGAGCCGACGACGGGCCTGGACCCCGTCACCTCGATGACGATCAACCGGCTGATCGTCGACCTGAACGAAAGGCTCGCGACGACTTCCGTCGTCGTGACCCACGACATCGTCTCGGCACTCTTCGTCGCCGATCGCATCGCGTTCCTCCAGAACGCCCGGTTCCCGTTCATCGGGACGCCCGAAGAAGCCCGGTCCTCGGACGTCGCCGACCTCCGCGCGTTCCTCGCCGCGGGGGTCTCTCCGGAATTGACCGCGACAAAGGGAGGCCCCGCGTGAAAGCCGACGTCAAGACCAAGACCCGCGTGGGGGTCATCCTCTTCGCATCGTTCGTGCTGCTCGCGGGCGCGATCCTCTTCATCGGGGGGACGAAGGGATTTTTCGTGCGGCGCACGTCGTATTTCGCCAGGTTCCCTAACTCCCAGGGGATCGTCGGGGGCAACCAGGTGCGCCTCGCCGGCGTGATCGTGGGCGCGGTCCGCGGCATCGAGGTGCCGCGTGTGCCGGGACAGGACCTCACGATCCACTTCGACATCGAGAGGAAGTACCAGCATCTCGTGAAGACGGACAGCCGCGCGGAGATCAAGACGATCGGCCTTCTCGGCGACAAATTCCTCGAGGTGACGCCAGGCTCGAGGGACAAGCCGGACCTCGAGCCCGACCACGAGATCATGGCGTTCCGCGGGGCCGAACTCGAGAAGATCCTCGCGGGCTCGGGCGACCTCGTCGACAACGTCGTCGCGATCTCGAAATCCCTGAAGAACATCCTCGGAAGGACGGAAAAGGGCGAGGGGTTCCTGGGCGAGATCACGTCGGACTCCGAAAACGGGCAGGCGCTCTCGCGCTCACTGAGGCAGACGCTCGACAGCGTGAACTCCCTCATGAAGGACGTCCGCCTCGGGAAGGGTCTCGTCGGTCGCCTCCTCTACGACGAGAAGGCGGCCGACGGCGTGCTCGGGGAGCTGGGTGCGGCGTCGGCCTCCCTGAACCGCATTCTCGGAAGCGTCGAAAAAGGCGTCACGACGGGAGAGGGCCTCGTCCCGGCCCTCCTCTCGGACCCTGAGGGGAAGAAGAAGTTCTTCCTCATGGTCGATTCCCTGCAGGCCACCGCGGCGGGGCTCGCGTCCTTCTCGCAGGAACTCAAGTCCGGCAACGGCCTCCTCGGACAGCTCGTCTCGAACGGCGATTTCTCGAAGGAGTTCCTCGCGGACCTCAAGAAGCTCTCGTCCCACCTCGCGAACGTGGCGGCGAAGCTGGATTCGAAGGAAGGCACGGCGGGCAAGCTGATCGCCGACCCGGCGGTCTCCGATGCCATCGACGACATTCTCGTCGGAATCAACAAGAGCAAGCTTCTCCGTTGGCTCATCCGGGACCGTCAGAAATCCGGCATCCAGAACCGTTACGACACAGCCCACGGCAAGGCAACGGCCCCCGCGCCACAGCCGGAGCCCACGCCCGAGGCGACCCCGGCGCCCACTCCGCTCCCGTGAGCCTCGTCCTCGTCCTGGGAGGAGCCGGCTTCCTCGGCTCGGCCGTCGCCCGGCGGCTCCTCGAGACCGGAGAGAGAGTCGTCGTGCTGGACACGTTCGACGACGCCGGCCAGGGCCGCACTGCGAAGGAGGAACGACTCGAGTCTTTGGGTCGCCACGCGGGTCTTCTCGTGGAGCGCGGGGACGGGACGGACGCCGGGATCCTGGAGTCCGTTCTGGACCGGCACCGCCCCGCCACGATCGTGAACGCGATGCGGCTGCCTCCGGACGCCGGCGGCCTCGGCCCGCTCCTCGAGGCGTCCCGCCAGGCGGGCATCGGGATTCTCGTTCACCTCTCTGACGCCCTTCTCTACGGCACGCGCGACGAGCGGGAGCTCCGCGCGCGCGAGGACGAAAGGCTCGATCCGGGCGAGGAGCGCGATCTCGTGGCGAAGGCCGCCGAGGAGGAGGCGCTGCAGGCTTCGGGGCTTCCTTTCGTGATCCTGCGCGTTTTCGCGGCCGCGGGCCCGGGGGCCGGCCCCGCGAGATTCCCCGGAGACGCTCTCGAGGCGGTTCTCGCGGGCGAGGAGGTCTTTCTGCAAGGCGACGCGCCGCGGGACTTCATCCATCCGCAGGACGTCGTCGACGGCATCCTCCTGGCGATTCAGCGGAGGCCGATTGGCGAGATCGTGAATCTCGGCTTCGGCCTTGCGGTAAAACCGTCCGAGGTCGTGCGCGCACTCGCCACGGACGCCGGAAAGGCGTGCACCGTGACGGTGACCGGGACCCCGGCGCGGCGCCCCCGGATCGCCGACATGGAAAAGTCCTGGCAGGTTCTCGGTTTTTCTCCCCGGCTCGGCCTCGCGGAGATCGTGGCGGACACTTTGCGGGCGCGGCTCCACCCGGCCGAAGCGTCCCGGGAGTACCCGTCTCCTCGGTCTCCCGCGCGGGCACCGGCCGAGCCTCCGAAACCGGTCTCCCGCCGCGAGCTATTCGGCATGTTCCGTCGCCCGTTCGACACAACGCGAAAATCCGGATCCTGAATGTGACGCGGCGCACGCGCGTGCTCGACGCGTTGCGCGTTGGCGCACAGGGTCCACGATTCTGCGCCCGCAGTCCACGCCCGGGCATTGATCTCGAGCCTCGCGGGCCACATCTTTCGAGAAGCATGAGCGCCATTCCGATTCATTCACGGGACGCCGCCGCGGACGACTTCCGGCCAGTCTTCGAAGAGTTCCGCCCGCGTCTCCTCCGGTACTTCCGGTCCTTTGGATTCGCGAAGGAGGACGCCGAGGACCTCTGTCAGGCCACGCTCATCAAGGTGCACCGGAGCCGCGCCACCGTCCGCGACGACGTGCTCTTCACGGCGTGGGTCTACGGCGTGGCGCGCAACGTCGCCCGCGACGCCTGGAGGCGGCGCGGTCCCCTGAACGGCGAGCCACTGGACGAGGCGCTGCCGTCCGAGACGCCGTCGGCCGAGCGCTCCGCCGTCGATCGTGAGCGCCTCGACCTCGTGCGCGCCGGCGTCCGGGCGCTCCCCGCCCGCATGCGTGTGTGTTTTCTCCTCCGGGTCGGACACGAGCTGTCCTACGAGGAAATCGCCCTCCGTCTTACCCTCTCGACGAGCACCGTCAAGCTGCAGGTCTGGAACGCGCGGCAAAGGCTGCGCGCGGCCTGCTGAGCCCGCACGACGGCACCCAGCAACAGTAAAGGAGAATGAGCCATGAGCGAGACTCGACGGACATGATCGAATGCCGCGAGCTGAGCCCGTCGGAGCAGAGCACCTGGTCATCTGCCGGGCACGTTCTTCGATCCGAACGAAATCCTGACGAAGAGCGACTTCTATCTCGGCCACGTCGAAAAGGCCGGAGACGCGCACCTCGTGCTCGAGCCCACCGCCGATGGCCCCCCGAAACCCCACTGAGAATCCTCGCCACCTGCCACCGCTTTCCACACGACCCGCGTCGAGCGCCGATGAACTGAGACTCCTTACCCGGCCGATCAGGGCCGGATCCGGAAACGCTGGGAGGGAAGCGGGGACCCCTCACTGAGGACAGCCCATCCGTACGCGACACCCGCCTTCAGCTTCACCCGTTCGCTCTCGGGAAAGATCACCGGCTGGCCGGGCGCGGCCGGTGGGCTCGTCCACGCGTAGCCGCTGTTTGCATCGAAGACGCTGACACGCACGCCCCCGGCTGCGCTTTGCGGAAAGCGGAATTCGCTCGGCGCCGCACGGATGTCTCCGGTGGGGACGTACGTACCGGCGGATTCCTCGCCGCCACGCAGAACGTCCACGTTCCGCCGCGGGAGAAGAAACGCGAGTCCCACGGCGAGGCACACGGCCGCCGCCATCGCAAAAGGGGGAACGAAGCCGAGCGCGGCCCGTCGCGGGGGGGGCTCTCCCGCGAATCTCGCCCACGCGGTAAGGGCTCTTCGCTCTTCTGAGCCGAAGATGTCCGGGCTCCGGGCAGAGAATGCCTCGATCGCGGCCAGTTCCTCGCTGCAGGCCGCGCAGAGCATCGCGTGGTCGAGCGTGCCCTTCGACTCCAAAGCAGCCGGAGCGCGGGCCGCGCGGAATAGGCACTCGGCTCCCGGGTGGGGACCGGTAGGGCGGGTCGGAATCATGGCAGCACCTCGCGCAGCCGCCGCCTCGCGTTCCAGACCTGCACCTTCACGGTGCCGGGCGAGAGCGCCAGCCGACTGCCGATTTCCTCGTATGACAGTTCGTCCTGCACGCGCAGGAGAAAGCACGCCCGCATGCGCGTAGGAAGCGCGGTCAGCCCCTCGCGGACCCGGTTCAGTCGCTCGCGATCGACGGTCGAGCGCTCGGGAGACGGAGTGGGAGCGGCGAGGTCCTCGTCGACGGGGCCGGTGACGCGTGCGTCGCCTTTGCGGCGCCAGGCGTCGCGGGCGGCGTTTCGCGCCACCGTGAACACCCAGCTCTCGAAAAGCGTGCCGTCCCTCACATTCGCTCGCCCCCGGTAGACGTTCAGGAGAGCGACCTGGCATAGATCGTCCGCGTCCTCGGCCGCGAACCCCAGGGATCGGAAATAGCGGAAGAGTCTCGGGTGGTATTCGAGGAACACGCTCCGGAAGTCCTCGAGACCTGCCCCGGGTCCTTCCCCGCTCACCGGCCGTCCCCGAACAGCTCGAAGGCCGCCCAGTGCCAGGGCAGGGCAAACGAGACGCCGGCTTCCCCGGAGATCAGCGCCCTCTGGGCTGCACGCAGAGCGTCGTCCTTGCGCCGCCCGCGCGCGAGCTCGCGGTAGAACCGCGTCATGAGCTCCTTCGTTGAGCGATCCGAGACCGGCCAGAGCGAGGCGGCGACCGTGCGCGCTCCAGCGATCTGGAACGCTCGGACGAGCCCGACGAGGCCTTCTCCCGATCCCTCCGCGCCGAGGCCGGTCTCACACCCCGAAAGCGTCACGAGGTCCGCGTCGAGCTTCATCGACTCGAGGACCTCCCATGCCTGCAGCAGCCCCGAGACCTCGCCGCCCGGCCCCGGGGCCCCTGAGGCCATCGCGAGACCGGAATCCAGCGGAAAACGGCGGTCGATGAGCGCATGCGTCGCGAAATGAATAACGCGCGTCCCCGGCCCGAGGCCGAGCGCCCGGGCCTTCGTCGCCGCGTTTCCCGCGAAGACCACGGAGGGCCCGGCCCAGGAGCGAGCCACCGCCCGCGCCTCCTCCCGCGCGAACGGAAGCGGCGAGAGCCCGCGGCGATAGCGGAGAAGAGCGCCACCGCCGCCGCCGAAGCCTCCCCGGGTCGTGTCGTCTCCGGCGGACGCCGCCCCCCGGCCGAGGAACGTCGGATCCGCGAATGCAACGAGGCGCGAAGCGACCTTCGGCGGCCGGACCGGGCGGCTTCGAAGCGACGCCCACGCGGTCGCGGACGGCGCGACGCTCATTGGTTTCGACTCCGCGAGCCACTTTCCATCCGGGGTCCGGAGTGCCGCGAACGGAAGCGTCTGCAAGGGCCCGTCCGCGGCGACCAGGATCCGCGCCGCGTTCGCGACGAGCGGTGCGGCCGGCGTCAGCAAGAGGTCGTACAGGCGCGCCGCTTGTGCGAGGAGCTCGGGATCCGGCGCGTCCCCTCCCTGCCCCGCTGTGATGAGCGCGCGGAAGACCCCCACGTCGCGACCGAGCGCCTCATGCGACACGGGGATCGAGATGACGTCGAGGCCGGACTCGGTGACTGCGGCGTCGCCCTCTGCGCGAACGGCGAAGAGCACCGTGCGCGCGGGGAGGACCGCGTAGGAAAGGAGGAGAGTCCCCTGCGGGAGCGCACGTCGGATACCGGCGAGATCGAGATGCGGGGCCGCGCCGAACGCCGGCGCGAGCGCGGGATCCGCCGCCTCGAGCCTCGCGTCGACCGCCGCGCGCCGCTCCCGCAAATCCCGGAGGTCCTCCTCGACGGCGGAGACCTTGTCCGCGTCGTGTTCGGGGTCCAGTGCCGCGAGGCGCTTCTCGACGTCCCCCTGGGCGCGCGCGAGCACTGCGCGCTCCTTCGCGAAAGCGGCGGGAAGGCGCTCGCCGACCGCTCTCTCCCGCGCTTTCATCATGACGAGGAAGTGACGCGCCCGCGACCTCTCGAGGACCGCGAGCGCGTCGGCTTTCCTGTCGCGCGTGAGGAGGAGGTCGATTGTGTCCTGATAGGCGTCCGCGGCACGCGTCGCAAACGCGGCAGCCGACTCCTCGCCTCCGCCGATCCGCGCCGCCTGCGTCTCGAGGGAGGCGAGCGTGCGGCCGTAGGTCGCCTCCGCCTCGTCGAGCTTCCCACGGGCCCGCTGAGCGCCCGCGAGCACCCGCAGAGCCTGGGCCTCCGAGATCGTGCCCGGCTCGGACCGGCGGCGCGCGACGGCGTCCGCGGCAACCGTCTCGGCCTCCTCCAGACGACCCCGCGCCATGAGGATCTCGGCGAGGGCCGTGCGAAGGGCCGCCGCATCACTTCCGAACGGCGCGACTTTTCCGGCGATCGCCAGCCCCGCGCGCAGATGTTCTTCGGCGGCCTCGAGCCGACCCGAGGCGAGGTCCGCGCGGCCCAGCTCGCAGAGGGCGGAGGCCTCGGCGATGCCACCGGGCGCGTTCCGCCGCGCGACCGCGACGGCCCGTTCGGCGAACGCCGTCGCCTCGGCCGGCCGTCCCTGGACCCTGAGGACGTTGGCGAGCGACTGGCAGGATCTCCCGACGTCGTTCCCCTCCGGAGCGATCGCCTCGCGCATCGCGAGGAGCGCGCGATGCCGCTCCTCCGCGAGGCCGAGCTCGCCCCGCTCGAAAGCATTGCTCGCGAGATTGGACAGAACCCCGGCGACGCTCAGCGTGCCGGGAAGCGTGCGGTTCCAGATCTCGTAGGCCTTCTGAAGGCGCTCGTCGGACAGCACGAGGTCCCCCCGCTCCCGGGCGAGGACGCCGAGGCCGTTCCAGATCTGGCCGGTCTCCGGAGCCTCGGGGAACCGCTTCTGCGCGATCGCGAGCGCCTCCTTCTGGAGCCGCTCGGAGCCCCGCAGATCGCCCGCCTCGCGCACGGCGAACGAGACATTCGACAGGCACTGGACGGTGTCGATCCCGTCCGGAGCCAGCCGCCGGGCGAGGGCGAGAGCCGCCTCGTTCCACGCCCGGTACTCTCCCACCTGGCCGCGGTCCCATGCGAAGCTCCCGAGCTGCCGTAACGCCCGCGACTCGACGAGGGAGCCCGACGATTGCTCCCGCGCGATCTCGAGGGCGCGCGTCGCGAGCGCCTCGCCGGCCGCACGATCCTGCTTGCTCTGCCGGAGATGGCCCGCGAGGAGGGTCAGCGCCGAGGCCGCGGCTGGACCGCTCGGGTCGGTCCGCTCGCGGATCGCGACCGCTTCGCGCAGCGCCGCCTCGGCGGCCGGCAGCTGGCGTGTCGCACGGAAAGAGGGAGGCTCCTTGACGAGAATGCGTGCGCGCATGCGATCGTCGTGTCGGTGCTCCGCGGCGGCGAGGGCATCCTTCCACAGCTCGAGCGCTTCAGCGTGCCGGGCCGCCGCCGCGGCCGCCGCCGCCCGGCCCAGGGTGCGCGCGAGCTCCGCGTCGCGCCCCTCCGCGTCCGGGCGCACCGTCAACCGCCACTCGCCGCGCCCGAGGCGGACGCCGAACGTCCGTCTCGAACGCACGAAGGTCACGCGTACCCGCCCGCGCGGAACTTCCGACGCCTCCAGCTCTTCGAGGTCCCACGGAGCGGCGAGGGCGCCGGACGCGGCCTCTGCCTTCTTCGACGCTCCGCGCTGCCAGGACACGAGCCGGTCGCCCGCCTTCAGCTTCGCTCTTGCGGCTTCCCCGCCGGGAGCCGCCTCGACGACCACCACGTCGGCGCGAGACGCGGAGGC
>JBBQRP010000046.1:0-15754 GCA_038214715.1 Thermoanaerobaculia bacterium
CACGCTACCGCGGCGATTTCGAGGTTTTCAGCCGGGGCATTTTCTTCGTTCTCCAGAAGAGGGACCTCACGCAGGCGCAGGCGGCCGAGGATCAGGAGCGCGAGACGCAGGCGCGCCAGATCGATCGCCTGAGGACGACGAGCGGCCGCATGGCGTGGCTCAACACGGCGTACTCGCTGCTCCACGGCTTCCTGTTCGCATCGACGGGGATCGTGGTCCTCGTCGTGGGCGGGATCGAGGTCGTGAAAGGGCGAATGACCGGCGGCACGCTCGCGTCGTTCTTCGTCACACTCGGCCTCCTGCGCGCGCAGATGGCAGCCCTCTCGACGAGCCTTCCTCAGATCATCGGAGGGCGCGCCTCGCTCGAAGCCGTTCTCGAGCTCCTGCGGCTCCCGGCTCCCGCGCTCGCAGCGGCCCTTCCTCCTCTCGCGTTCCGTGGCGGGATCGTTCTCGAGAACGTCGTCTACGGGTACGACCCGGCGCGCGAACCCGTCCTCAGGGGCGTGTCTCTCGCCCTCGCGCCCGGCGAGGCGGTCGCGCTCGTGGGCCGGAACGGAGCCGGAAAAACGACGCTCTTGAACCTCGTCCTCGGCTTTGCCGAGCCGTGGTCGGGCCGTCTTCTCGCGGACGGTCTCCCCTACGGAACTTTCGACGCCGTCTCGCTGCGAAGGAGGACGGGCACGGTGCTCCAGGAACCTCTCGTCGTCCGAGGGACCCTCGCCGAGAACGTGACCTACGGAACACCGGGGGCCCCGTACGAGGCGCTCGACGAGGCCGCCCGGCTCGCATTCCTGGACGGAATCGTCGCGGCGCTTCCCTCGGGTTGGGAGACGCAGGTCGGCGAGGACGGCGCGACCCTCTCGGGGGGTGGCCGCCAGCGCGTAGCACTCGCCCGCGCGATCCTGCGCCGGCCCGCACTCCTTCTTCTCGACGAGCCGACGGCGCACCTCGACCTCCAGACGGTTCAGGACGTCATCGCCCGCCTCAGGGCCGCGCTCCCCGGGACGACCCTTCTCGTCGTCACGCACGACGCCGCGGTCGCCGAGGGCTGCGATCGGATCGTCAACCTCGAGGGCGGCCGCGTCGTCTCCGAGAGAAGCGCGGCGGGCGGAATCCCCTTCGGCTATTCTCGTTCTCGGCAAGCCGCGACGGAGAAGAAATGACCGATGGGCCGGGATTCGGAGTCAATACGCCGAGGGTCGCCTACGAGGCGTTCGACGGAGAGATCGTGGCCGTCAATCTCGAGACCGGGTCCTACTACTCGCTGCGTGGCACCGCGGCGGAGTCCTTCCGGCTCGCCGCGGCGGGCGCGTCCGTAGCCGAAATCACGGGTGTGCTCGCGGAGCGTCACGGCGTCGAGCCCGATGCCGTGCGCGAAGGGTTCGCGCCTTTCCTCGACGAGCTCCTGAGGGAAGGCCTCCTCGTCCCGCGGGCCGCGGGAGCCTCCCCGGAACCGCTTCCGCCGGTCGAGAGCGCGCTCTCGACCGGCTCCTTCGCGCCGCCGCGCCTCGAGAAGTTCACAGACATGCAGGATCTACTCCTCCTCGACCCGATTCACGAGGTCGACGAGACCGGATGGCCGCGGGCCGTGCCCGGGGCCTCCACCCAGCCGGAATGACCGGATCGCGCGCCGGGCAGCCCTCGTCGTCTCCCGTCCGCTCCGCTGTCGCGGGTCCCGTTCTCGTCCACGCACTCGAAGAGGCGTTCGAGAAGGCCGCGGCCGCGGCTGGGACCCGGGCTCTCACGTTTCGGATCGCCGGCCGCGTCGTGCGTCTCGTCTTCGCGGGCGACGCGCTCGCGTCGTTCGTGCGCGACGCGCTCGGATCTCTCGAGATCTCTGGCGGCTCCGCTCCGGATCTCACGGTGAACCTCTGGGACACCTCCTCGACGGGCGTTGCGCCGCCGGCTGCTCCGTGGACTCCGGACGACCTTGGGCCCCGTGGCGAGATCCGCCCATTCTCGAAGGGACCCGTCTTCGCCGCGCTCTCTCTCTCGGGAGGACTTGCCGCGTTCGACGAGACGTCCGCGCGCGGCTTTTTCTGGGTGCGGGACGCGAGCCTCCTCACGATCCACGAACGCGGCGCCCCGCTCCTTGCCCTCTTTTCATGGTTCTTCCGGGCGCACGGAGTGCATCTCGTCCACGCCGCCGCGGTCGGACGTGGAAGGGACGCGCTTCTCCTCGCCGGCCCCGGCGGCTCCGGAAAATCCACGACCGCGCTCCTCTGCCGCGCTTCCGGCCTCGAGCATTTTGCGGACGACTACGCGCTCGTTTCGGGCGCGCCGCGGCCCGCCGTGCACCGGCTCTATGGGACCGCGAAGCTCGGACCCTCGAGTCCCGCGCTGCCGGGAGAGGGCGACGGCGGGCGGCTCGAGCGAGCCGGAAGCGGCGACGGGAAGACCCTGTTTCTCCTGCCGCGCACGCCGGGCGGGGACGATGCCTCTGGCTTCGCACTCCGGGCTCTCGTCGTGCCGCGCGTGGCGGGACACGGCGAGACGTCCGTGTCTCCGCTCCCACCCGCAGAGGCCTTTCGCGCACTCGCCCCGAGCACGGTGTTCCAGCTCCCCGGAGCCGGCTCCGCGTCCCTCGCCTCGCTCGCGGCCCTCGTGAAGTCCATCCCCTGCTTCGCGCTCTCTCTCGGGGGCGACCCCGCGCAGACCGCGTCCGCCGTAACCGGTCTGCTGCCTCCTGCATGACGGCAGGCACGCCTCCTCCGGTCAGCGTGATCGTTCCCGTTTTCAACGGGGCGCGCTTTCTCCGGGACGCCGTCGCGTCGATCCGCGCGCAGAACGTCGCCGGTCTCGAGATTGTCGTCGTGGATGACGGTTCCACGGACGGTTCCGCGGAGATCGCCGGAACGCTCGGGTTATACGCGCTCGTGCAGGAGAATCGGGGCCCGGCGGCCGCCCGCAACACCGGCGTCCTGGCTGCCCGATCCCCGGTTCTCGCGTTCCTCGACGTGGACGATCTCTGGGCTCCCGGCTGGCTCGGCGCCGCACTCCCTCGTCTCCTCGCCGAGCCGGACGTCGTCGTTCTCGGACGCACGCGCGTATCCCTCGACCCCGGTTCGGAGCGCGACACCGCTGTTCCGCAAGCGCCCGTCGTCGCGCTCGTCCCCGGCGCCGCCATCCTGACCCGGAGGACTTTCGACCGGGTGGGTGGATTCGACCCGTCGTTGCGTTTCGGAGAGGACCTCGCGTTCTTTCTCGCGGCCCGCGAGCTCGACCACCCCGTTCTCGTCCTCGAAGACACATGTCTCCTCTACCGGCTGCACGGCCGGAACTCCGTGACAGGCCGGAACGCGAGGGATCTGAACGTTCTGCGCGTTCTTCACGCGTCGCTCGCGCGGCGCGCGGCTGGTGCGGGTGGAGCACGCGCCGACTTGCCCGCGCTCCGGCACTCCGGACCGGCTCCAACGCCGGATTCGCGATGATCGGGGGCTCTCCCGGAGCGCGCCGATTCGAAGCCGCGGCAATCCTCCTCGTACTCCTCGCCGCCGTTCTCCGGCTTCCGGCGCTCGCGCGGCCGCTGTGGCTGGACGAGGTTCATTCCACGGTCAGCGCCGCAACGCCGGGCCTTGCGCACATGGCGCGCGGGCTCCTCGCGAGCCGTCACCCGCCTCTCTACTTCGCGCTCCTCAAGGCCTGGACCGACGTTTTCGGCGGGTCGGACGTGGCGGCCAGGGTCCTGACGCTCGTACTCGGCCTCCTGCTCGTCGCTGTGCTGGTGAGATGGCTCGCTCCCGCCTCCCCTGACGGCGCCCTCGCGGCCGGCGCGTTCGTCGCCGTCAACCCGCTTCTCGTCCGCTACGGGACGGAGGTCCGCGGCTACACGCTCCTCGCTCTCCTCCTCGTCGCCGCTGGCGCGGCGGCGTTCCGCCTCGCATCCGCACCCGACGACAGGCGGGCCCGGGTCGCGTTCGCGCTCGCTCTGTCCGCCGCGGTGCTCACGCACGTCGTCGCGGTCTTCTGGCTTCCGGCCCTTCTCGCCGCCGGCCTCGTCGCCGCGCGGCCCGCACGCCGCCGGGAGGTCGTCCGCTCGCTCGCGCCCGGCCTCGCTGCCGGAGCGGCCGCGTTCGGCGCGCTTTGGGTGGGACTCACCGCGCTGGACCGTCTGCCCCAGCACTGGTGGATACCTCCGACGACGCTCGATCTGGTCGCGCGCTGCTTCGACTCCCTGTTCGACGTCTTCGACCTCGTTCCGGGCGTCGAGGCCGGCCGCGTTCCCGCGACAATCGGCTTGGTGCCGCTCCTCGTGGGCGCACTGGCGGTCGTCGCGTCGCGCGAACGCCTCGCTCTCGCTCTCTTGACGGGAGCGGGCGTCTCGTGGCTTGGCACCTTCGCCGTCTCTCTTTTCGGCATTCCCATCGTGTGGGACCGCATCCTCTTGCCGGGGCTCCCGTACTTCCTCGCCGCGGTCGCGGTCGCGGCGGCTTCGGTGCCGGGCCGCAGGGCGCGCGTCGCCGCGTGGTGCGCGTGCGCGGGCGTGTGCCTCGCGTGGGCGCTCACGAGTCTTTTGACCGCAGCACGTCCGGTCGAAGACTATCGGGCGGCCGGGGCGCTCGTCGCGCGCGAGTTTCGCTCCGGCGACGCGGTCGTCGTGTTTCCGCCGTATGCGGCAATGGCCTTCGCGCGCTATCTCCCGGCGGAGGCAGCGGCGGCGACAGCGGCGGCGGTGGCGGCGACACGGCCCGACGGGTCCGGCGGCGTCTTCCTCCTTCTCCGGCCGGATCTCGGCCTCGCCTTCGACCACGATGCGCTCGCAACTCTCCTCGCCGCGCTTGCGGCCCGCTTCCGCACGGGGCCCATCACCCTCGTGGCCATCGAGCCGATCGACGCCCGAATCGCTCCCCGCGCGAAGACCCTCAGGGACGCGGCGATCGCGGCCACTCTCCTCGCCTTCGGAACTCCGGACGTCTCGGTCCAGGGCGGCCTCCTGTTCCGCGCGTCGTGGCGGGCCCGGGAGCGCTCCCGATGACGATCGGATCGGTCCGTCCCACTCCCGAGCAGGAGCTTCTCCTCCTGGCGGCGCTCCTCGAGGGTCCCGAGGCCGTCGCCGCGTTCGAGAGCTGGGCCACGCGCGTGAACTTCGACCTCCTCGACCAGGGCTCGTACCGTCTCCTGCCCGCCCTTCACGCGAACCTCAGGACGAGGGACGTCACGCATCCGCTCATGAGCCGGCTCCAGTCCGTCTCCCGCGCGGCGTGGTACCGGAACCAGCTGCTCCGCCATCGAGGCGCCGAGGTCGTTCGCTCACTCGAGTCGGCGGGGCTCGAGACACTGCTCCTCAAGGGCGCCGCGCTCGTTGCGCGCGGGTACGCCGACGTGGGCACGCGCCCGATGAGTGACGTGGACGTACTCGTGCGGAGAAAAGACGCGAACGCGGCGATGGACATGCTCCTCGCGGCGGGGTGGGAGCCATGGCCGAAGATCTCCCGGCGAGCCCTCGCATCGGCACTCACGACGAGACACGCCATGGCGTTCCGGAAGGAGGGAGCCGAGGTAGACCTGCACTGGCACGTCTTCTTTCGCGACCACGACGTCCCTTCCGACGAGAGGCTCTGGACAGCCAGTGAGCCCGCGAAGTTCGGCGGCGTCGCCACTCGCGTCCTCGGCCCAGCCGACCAGCTCCTCCACGTAATCGTCCACGGGGCTCACTGGAACGCCATGTCTCCGATCCGCTGGGTCGCCGACTCCCTGACCGTCATCCGCGGCGCGCCAGAAATGGACTGGGGCCGGTTCGTCGAGACGGCGCGGACGCGTCGCTTCGTCCTTGCGGCGCGGGAAGGGCTCACCTACGTGTCCGACGCGTTCCAGGCCGCTGTCCCTCCGTCCACCCTCGCGGCGCTCGACGCCCTGCCCGTCTCCGCGCTCGAACGGGAGGACCACGCTTTGAACGGCCGTCCTCCGGATCTCCGCGGAATCGCGAAGCGCGTGCTCGTGGACTACGCCCTTCTCTTTCCGAAGGATCGGACGCCCGCGCTGCGGCGTCTCGTCCTATTCCCGTCGTTTCTGCGGGATCGCTGGGCGCTGGAGTCGTTCGCGGGGATGCCCGGCTACGCGGCGCGCTCGCTTCTTCGGCGCGCTCGCGGGTCGTGGCCGCCCTGAGCAGACGTCAGGGTACCTGGGGAGATCCTCGACCGGCCCCAGACCCTCGCAGGCGTCAGTCCAGCCGCTGGATCAATCCGACGAGCGCGTCGGCCTCGGCCCGGCCGAGCACGCGATCCGCGAGGGGGTAGAGGATCTGCTCTTCCTTGAGGTTGTGACCGCCGAGGACGGTGACGAGCCGCGCACGAATTTCCGACGCGCCGGCACCGCCGCCGTCGAGCGCGATCGCAATTTCCGCGAGGTGGGCACGGATCTCGACGTGCTCGGCCCGCATGATGGCCGTGGGACCCGCCGACGGCCCGAAACCGGCACGCACCTCGAGGGCCGGAAACAGGATCTCCTCCTCGAAGCGGATGTGCCGCTCGAGCCCACGTGCGAAGGCGGCGAAGGTCGCGCGGGCACCCGCGGCGTCGCCCGCCTCGAGACCGGCGAAGGCGGCCCCTTCGAGGGCGTCCAGCCGGTCGTGATCCCAGGCGAGCGCCTCGAGAACGCCGCGCCCCGAGCCCCGGTCGGCGTCGCGCCGCAGGACCTCGATCCCCTCCGGCCCGGCAGCGCCGCCCCCCGGCGTCCATTCGAACTGGCCCTTGCGCTCGCGCTGCAAGGTCTCGAGGAGGTCATGGGCCGGCCGCTCCGCCTTCAAGACGAGCGTCTCACCGGGAACGAGAGTGTCGAAGCGCTCCAGCAGAGTACGGCCGCGGTCGACCGGGGCCAATCCTGCAGAGTCGTAGATTGCGGCTGTCGATGTCGATGTCCCGGCCATCGCGTCCTCCTGTGTCTCGCCATGATTCCCGCGGCGTCGCCTGGCCGACATGACGGTCGTCATACGGAACGCGTGTTTCGACCCCGAGGCTGATCGAACACAGTCCGCACGGCCGCCGCGATGCAGCGCGCTGGATGCCTCAGAGCGTCCCCTCCCACCGTTGACCGATGATCTCCTCCTCGAAGCGCGCGCGCCTCGGCATCAAGAGGTCGCTGCGGGTGATGATCCCCACGAGCCGCTTCTCCCTCGCGTTCGACAGGACCGGCAGCCGGCCGATTCCCGACACCGCCATCCGCTCGGCGGCCTCCCGGCACGTCTCCTCGCGGTACGCCACGATCGGCTCTTTCCGGATGAGGTCGCGTGCCGTGAGGGACGGGTCCGGCTCGTCGATGGAGTCCTGCATCATGTCGGAGATCGTGAGAACGCCGACGAGCCCGCCGCCCCCATCGACGACGGGGAAGCCCCGGTGTTTGCCCGAGGAGACGAAGTACCGCTCGTAGATCTCCGCGGCAGGGAGATCGGTGGGGATCGTCACGACGGCCTCCGTCATCGCCTCGAAGACGCGGAACCGCTCGAGCGGGTCGACCTCGTACTCGCGGAAGATGTCCAGGCCCCGCCGCGCGACCTTCTCGGTCAGAATCGACCGCTTCATCATCAGGACGGTGAAGGCGTAGCCGAATACCGACGCGATCAGCAGCGGGGCGAGCGCGTTGACGTCGTGCGTCAGCTCGAGGGCGAAGACGACCGCGGTGAAGGGAGCGCGCATCATCCCTCCGAGGACCGCGGCCATGCTGACGAGCGGCCAGAGCGAAACGCTCCCGCCGGAAGGGAGGAAGCCCGCTTCGAGCGCTCCAAGCCCGCATCCCATGATCAGGAGCGGGGCGAGAATGCCACCCGATGTCCCGGACGCCAGGGAGACGAGCCAGATCCCGCACTTGACCGCAAGAAGCGCCACGATGAAGGAGAGGGCCAGGTTCCCCTTCAGGAGGTCTCCGATCACGTCGTAACCGACTCCCAGAGCGCGAGGCTGGAAGTAGCCGCCGACCCCGACGACGAGACCGCCCAGGGCAGGACGCCACATCCAGTGGAACCTCAGGTGCTCGAAGCCGTCCTCCAGCTTGTAGAGCGCGGTGCTGAGGGCCGTCGAGAACCCGCCCGCGACGATCCCGACGGCGGCCGCGGCGACGAGCCCCTGCCAGCCGACCGCTGGGTGCGGCACGACGGGGAATAGCGGGCCGGGGCCCAGGAGGTACGGGCGTATCGCGGCGGCGACGGCGCTCGCGAGCGCGACCGGGACGAGGCTCCGGGGCTTCCACTCGAAGAGGAGGAGCTCGACGGCGAGAAGCACGGCGGCGATCGGCGACGCGAACGTGGCCGCCATCCCGGCGGCGGCGCCCGCGACGAGGAGCGTCTTTCTCTCCGCGGCCGACAGGCGGAATCGCTGCGCGATGATGGAACCGAAGGCTCCCCCGGTCATGATGATCGGCCCCTCCGCGCCGAAGGGGCCGCCGGACCCGATGGAGATCGCGGACGAGAGCGGCTTCAGGACCGCCACGCGCGGCGAGATGATGCTTTTTCCGTAAAGGATCGCCTCGAGGGCCTCAGGGATTCCGTGCCCGCGGATCTTCTCCGAGCCGTAGCGCGCCATGAGGCCGATGATCAGGCCGCCGACGACGGGAACGAGGATCATCGCGGGCCCGAGCGGGCTCTCCGCGGGGCTTCGCGAGGCCAGGGAGAGCTGCCCGAAGAAAAACAGGTTCGTGAAGCCGGCGATCATCGACAGGAGAACCACCGCCACGAGCGAGCAGATCGCGCCGATCACGACCGAGATCGCCGAAAGCCGGATCAGGCGCCCGTCGGCGGAAAAGTCTCCTCTGGATTCCTTCATTTTCCTTCCTTCGATTCCTCTCCGAAGAGCGGGGGTGCGGACTCGGTGATGCCGGCCGCCTTCGTCCAGCGGTCGAGGAGCGACGACAGCTTCCGGCGCTCGGTCGCGGGCAGGCCGTCGAGCGCCCGAATCAACCTCGTCTGGACCGCCTCGGGCGCGCCCGCGAGGATCGAGCGCCCCCTCCGGGTCAGGGAGAGGTCGATCCTCCGCCTGTCCCTCCTGGACGGATGGCGGCGAACGAGGCCGCGGGCGACGAGCTTCGACGCGACGACGGAGACGGAGCTCTGGTGCGTCAGCGCCTCGCGCGCCAGCTCTGTGACCGACAGAGGCTGACGCTCCGAGAGCTTCTCCATGACGAAAAGCTGCGCGGCGCTCAGCCCGAGCCTCTGCTCGGTCGCGCTGGAAGAGAGCCTCACAGCCCGGACGATCCGGCGGACGGCATCCAGAATCGCTTTTCGATCATTCATGGGATCGCATGCATTATACGCGGCGGCCGGGACCCCATGCTTCCGGCCGCGTCCCGGATAACTTCAGATTGCCGGAAGAGACGCGGGCGTGCGGAGCTTCGCCAGGGCCGGGAAAAGAACGTTGTTCTCGAGGTGGACGTGCTCGTGCACGTCGCGTTCCAGCTCGGCGAGCCCGTGCATCAGCCCCCGGAAGGTGTTGCAGGCGTCCCCAGGAGGCGTGTAGCCCTCCGTCACGCGGCGCAGCTCACGAAGGAGTTCCCCCACCTCCTCGTGCTGCCGTGCGAGGAGAGCGATGCCGGCCTCGACAGACGCCGGGGGCGCCGTCCGTCCGGCCGACCGTCCGGACGCCTGCCGCATCTCGAGCGCGACGAGCGCCGGGAAGACCACGTCCTCCTCCTCGGTCATGTGCGGCTCGAGGTCGGCGCGCAGGGCGCCGAACAAACGGTGCATCTCGGGGACCGACTCGGGGTGTCGCTCGCCATGCGCGGCGAGGACCTGGTCGGCCATGCCGCCGAGACGAGGCAGCTCCCGCCAGAGCGAGCTGTGGTACCGGGTGAGGATGTGGGAAATCAGCTCGCTGATGGCCGCCTTCGCCACCACCGGCTCGGGTGACCTCGGAGCCGCGGCCGCTTTCGATAGCTCCGCAAGGAAGGCTTCGAGGCCGAGCCCATGCGCCGTCGAAACCTCGGAAAGCGTCTTGTCGCCTCCGCAGCAGAAATCGACGCCGTGGGCCTGGAAGACGGGAATGGTGGCGGGGTGTTCGGCGGCGATCGAGCCGACCGTGGACGCGGATGTCAGGTTCATCGGGACCTCCGCCAGCGAGGCTATCGCACCAGCCGTTCTTACCGGGCGAGGTCCGGCCGATAGCTGCCGGGCACCGCCCGGAATGCGATCGCCAGGCGATTCCAGCCATTGATCACGACGACTGCCAGGGTGAGGTCCACGAGCTCTTTCTCGTTGAAGTGCCGCCGCGTCTCGTCGTACAGCTCGTCGGACACATGGGTCTCGCCAACCCGGGTCACCGCCTCGGTCCACGCCAGCGCGGCCCTCTCGCGTTCGCTGAAGAACGGCGCTTCGTGCCAGGCCGCGACGGCATAGAGGCGCTGCTCCGTCTCTCCCGCGGCGCGCGCGTCCTTCGTATGCATGTCGAGGCAATAGGCGCACCCGTTGATCTGGCTCGCACGGACCTTCACGAGCTCGAGCAGCCCGTGCTCGAGCCCCGAGCCGCGAACGTATTTCTCGAGCCCGAGCATGGCCGCGAGGCCTTCGGGCGCAACGTTGCCATATTCGACCCTCGGTTTCATGTCCATTTCCTCAGTTCCCGCATCCCTGCCCGGCCGCCGCGGACTTCGCGGGCAGCGCGAGATCGAAATTCGCTTCCCACGAATACTTCGCGCCATCGCTGACCTTTCCGCCCGTGAAGCGGCCCGAGATCTTCCCGCCCGGAACGATGTTTCCCGCGAGCTTTTCGATTCTGAGCATGGCCTTGTCCCTTGGCAGCTCGAAGACCCACTGGCGACTCACCATGAAGGAATCCGCGTGGTTGACGCTCGTCTCCACGCTCTTAACGGCCGCGGCTCCCGCCTCGGGCTTGCCGCCGCCGGGGCAGAACGCGAAGTGCAGCATGGTGCGCGGCTTGCCCGCCTCGTTCTTGTCCGAGGCGTACGAGCTCAGGTGGAAGGCGTCCAGCTCCTTCGGCGTGAACGGTGCGTCCGAGAAGTACAGCGCCACGCTGTGCTGGTCCTCGTAGACGGAGACCGCGCAGTATTTCATCGTGACGGGTTTCCCCCCCAGGACCGCCTTCACGCTGCACTTGTCTTCGGCGTGGGCGGGCGCGGAAAGAAGGAGCGACACGGCGAGCGCGAGGAGTCCGATACGCGTACTTCGCATTTGGAAAGTCTATCGCGAACCCGACTCCTGAGCGTCCAGGCGGCAGCGTCTCGAACTCGTGAAGAGCTTCGGCGGTAGCGACGGAAGAGGCGACACGGGCGGATCGACGCGGACGACCTCCGCGGGAATCGGAGACCCGCCCGTTCCGCGCGTCGCGAGGATGACCGCGATCGTCCACGTCGGCGCGAGGTCGATGGCGGGAAGCGCCTCGGCGAGGAATGCCGGGAGAAACGCCCAGTGCCAGCCGACGAGCGCGATCATGGTGGCACCCACCGCAACGTCCAGCACCGCGTCGAACCCCTCCGGCGCTCCACCAATGAAGAGCGGCAGGAACCCAAGCTGGATCGCGTCCGCGAGAACCGCGATCACACGGGCGGCGAAGACCCTGCGCGGCAGCTTTCCCACGCCACGACGTTAGGCCGCGGTGGGATGGCGGTCAACCGATGCCAGCGGCACGGCCGCGCTGTGGCAGGTCGATCCTGTCGGTCCAGAGCAAACCGGCGCAGCGAAACCTTCCGGCGATAAGCTCGCCCCATGGCGAAAATGCGCGCGGTCCAGGTCCCTGCCCCGAAAGGAAATTTCGAGCTCGTCGAGCGTCCGATCCCGGATCCGCCGGCCGGCGCGGTGCGAATCCGCGTCGAAGCGTGCGGCGTCTGCCACAGCGACATGTACACGAAGGAAGGGCTCTTCCCGGGCCTCTCGTTTCCGCGCGTCCCCGGCCACGAGGTCGCGGGCACGATCGACGCGCTCGGAACAGGCGTCGCCGGGTGGGCGGCTGGGGAGCGGGTCGGAGTGGGCTGGCACGGCGGACACTGCGCCATTGCGATTCCTGCCGCCGTGGCGACTTCGTCCTCTGCCTCACCTCGCGCCAGATCACTGGAATCACGTTCGACGGCGGTTACGCCGACTACATGCTCGCGCCGGCCGGAGCGCTCGCCCTGATCCCGCCCGGGCTAACGGCCGTCGAGGCGGCGCCGCTGGTGTGCGCCGGCGTCACCACGTACAACTCGCTGCGTAACAGCGGCGCGCGGCCGGGAGATCTCGTCGCGGTAGGCGCTGACCGCCATGGGTGGCGCGAAGGTGATTCTCGCGACCGTGACGGACGGCAAGGCCATGAGCGCGACTCTGGGAGGCCTCGGCCCCAACGGGACGCTTGTCATTTCAGCCCGTCCACCTCGAAGAGGTCGGAGAGTACCCGCTGGCAGTCGTACGCATACGACTTACCGTCGGGAGTCAGGCAGACTGAGTACGTCTGGATGGCTCCCGCTCGATCTTCGGGCGCGAGCTCCTTCCAGGGCTCGCGGCGGCCCGTCGCCACGTCCACCTTGAAGATCCGAACGGGCAAGTCTCCCTTTTCCCAAACGTAGACGGCATGGCCGTCGGCTTTCCACCGGATGACGCCATCGCCGGGGAGGAGTCCCGGAATTGGACGAGGTGTTCCGCCGTCCACCGGATACATCGAGACCGTCTGGTCCGGGCCTCGAGCCGCGACGAGTTTCCCATCGGGAGAGACCGGAGCGATCGTCCCCACGTTCTGCAGGCTCGCGCGCGTTCCCTCCGGCGCGATGGGTCGGGGTTTTCCGCCGGCCAGGTCCTGGACGTACAGGCGTTCCGGCCTTCCCGCCTCAGTTCCGAAGAAGACGATTCGCTTTCCGTCCGGAAGAAAGCCGCCCGTGAAAGTGCAGGAGATCTCTTCCCCCAGTCTCCTCGCCTCTCCCGCGCCGGTTGGCAGGAGGCTGATCTGCCGGGAGTCGGGATGAGCCGACAGCACCCACTTGCCGTCGGGGGACAGAGCCATGGTGGTCCCTTCTCCGAGTCGGACGACCGCGGATCCATCCATCTTCCTGATACAGACGGCGTAGGCCGAGCCCACGGCCGCGCTCTCCTCGTTGAAGAGCAGGGTCTTCCCGTCGTCGGAGATGTCGGAGGGTATCGAGAAGTCGAGCCAGGAGAGATCCCGTTCCTTCGTATCTCCCGCGGCGAGGCCCATGACGGTCTCTCGTTTCGTCCCGCTCGAGAGAAGAACCTGGCCGCTCCGGGAGATATCGAGGAGGTTCAGGGAGGACGCTCCGTTGTAGACAAGGCGCAGCCGTCCCGAGAGCGTCACCGCGTGGAGCGCGAACACGGATCCGCTTCGTGCTCCGGTGAACCAGACTTCTCCGCCCGGCGACCAGGCGAGTCCCTCCAGCGCCTCCCACCCTTCCGACAGTATTTTTTTGCCGCCCTTCAGGTCGACGACGGCGACGGATCCGCGGTCGTCCTGCGCGATCGGGTGATCCAGGAACGCGATGAGATCACCTCGAGGCGAGATGCGCGGATGGCTGATCCACCCGGCCGTCACGTAGAGCGCCTTCCCGGCGGGGAATTCCAGCTGCTGACCGGCGGCGGTGACCCGCACGATCGCGAGCTGACTCCCGTCAGGCGCCCAATCGGCGTCCACGACGTTCTCCTGGATCTCCCGCGGCGCGCCGCCTCCGATCGGAGCGCGCGAGAGCGTCCCGGCGAATTGCAGATGCTGCACATGGCTCGCGCCGACCAGCATCGCCATCTCACCGGCCGACGAGATGCTGAGAACGAGCGCGGAGGCGACCCCGAGCGGACGGGACTCAGGAGAATCGACGCGGACGGAGAAGGCTTCGGCCGCCTTTCCGTCCCACCTCGCGGTATAGACGATCGTGCTTCCATCCGGGGCGAAGCGTGCCGAGCACACGGTGCCACGCCGGAACGTGATCTGACGAAACGAGGGCGAGGAGGGAAGCGCGGACCTGAGGACCGTCCTGCCGAGTAGGATGCCTGCGGCGAGAAGCGCGAGAGCCATGGCCGGTACTGCGAACCGCCGTCCCCGTCCGGGGGCCGCCGATGTCACCGCAACGCGGCCCGGCAGCGAGTCCGACGAGAGCGTCTCTAGACCGAAGGCCAGATCCCGCGCCGACTGGAAGCGCTGCTCGGGCCTCTTCTCCAGGCAATGCTGCACCAGCCGCTCGAGGGATGGCGGGAAGCCCGGGCTCGTCCGGGAGAGCTCGGCCGGCTCGCCGGTGAGAATGGCGTTCATGGTCTCGACCGCCGAGTCGCCCTTGAACGCCCTCTTGCCGGTCAGCATCTCGAAGAGCACGGCTCCGAAGCTGAAGATGTCGCTGCGGCTGTCCGCCGGATGTCCGCGCACCTGCTCGGGCGACATGTAGCCCACGGTTCCCATCACCGTGCCGGGCTCGGTTTGTCGACGCGCGGTGGGTGCGCTCGTGACGTCATCGCCGGGCGCGGGCGTCTGCTTGGCGAGGCCGAAGTCGAGGATCTTGACGTGGCCGTCCTTCGTGATGAAGACGTTCTCGGGCTTCAGGTCTCTGTGGGCGATCCCCCGCTCGTGCGCGGCGGCCAGGCCCTCTGCGATCTCGCGCGCAAGGAGAAGACTCTTCCGCTGCGGGATCGCTCCGGAGACCAGCGTATCGCGCAGCGTCTCGCCCTCGAGCAGCTCCATCACGGCATACGTGACGCCTTCGTGGCTTCCGAAGTCGTGGATCGCGAGGATGTTCGAATGGGAGAGTGCGGCGACGGCGAGCGCCTCGCGTTCGAACCGCGAGAGGGCGTCGGCGTCCGTCGCGAGCGAGGGCGGCAGCACCTTGATCGCGACGTCGCGCTTGAGCTTCGTGTCGCGGGCCCGGTAGACCTCGCCCATGCCGCCCGCGCCGAGTTGCGAGACGATCTCGTACGGGCCGAGCTGGACACCCGGTAGCAGGCTCATCGATTGTCGGCGGCAATTATGGACGACGGTCCGAGGCCTCCGTTTCCGTGACAGAATCCGCCCGCCACTCGACACTCGTCGCATAGCAATCGGGCGGAGGCTTTTCATGTCGTCTCGCGCGATCGGCGGCTCATCCGCAAGCGACGGCGAAACGACTCTGGACACCCCGAGCGGCGGCAACGCCGAGGGCCGTGCGGATCGATCGGACGGGACTGGGGCGTACGGAGGCTCTCCCGCCTCGGATGCGTTCGTCCGGCCGGGACTCGTCATCAACGGGCGTTACCGCGTCGAGAGGCTCCTCGCGCGCGGCGGAATGGGCGGCGTCTACCGCGTCGACGACCAGCTGTTCCCGGGGCGCCCGACAGCGCTCAAGATCTTCCTCCATCCGCAAAGGAGCACGGTCGAGCTGTTTCGCGCGGAGTTCAAGACGATGGCGTCGCTCCGCCATCCGAACGTCGCGCGCGTCTACGACTTCGAGCAGGTGGCGGGCGTGGACGCGTTCTTCTTCACGATGGAGCTCCTGCCCGGCGTCGCGCTCGATCGCTTCCTCGCCGAGCCGCGCGCGGAGGCCGAGACGTCCGACGCGGGCTCCCCCTCACCACTGTCTCCGCTCGACGAGTCCGCGGTGCGGGGCCCGTCGGCCGGAAGGGTCGTGCCGTGGGAGGAGACGCTCGATCTTCTCGTGCCGGTCGTTCGCGCGCTCGCGTATCTCCACGGCCGCGGCGTCGTCCACTTCGACCTGAAGCCCGGCAACATCGTCGTCGGCTCACGCGGCAGAGAGCGGCAGGTGAAGGTTCTCGACTTCGGGCTCGCCGGCCTCCGCGGCCGCGGGCTCGTGATGGGAACGCCCCACTACCTCTCTCCCGAGATCGCGAGCTCGAAGGAGGGCGACCACAGGTCCGATC
>JBBQRP010000047.1:0-11359 GCA_038214715.1 Thermoanaerobaculia bacterium
CAGCGGCGCGTGCCCGTGGACGACGTCGGGCGGGCCGGGCAGGTGGCGACGTAGGACCGAGGCGGTCCCACGCTGGTGAGCGGACGCGCGGCGCGGATCGAACGTCCGGAAGCGCGGCGCGGGATAGCGGAGCACGCGGAACCCGTCGCGGTCGATCCGTTCGGGATCCCGGTCCCCGGCCGCGGGACAAACGGCCCACACCTCGTGCCCGCGTCCCGTGAGGAACCGTGCTTCGTCCCACGCGACGCGCGTCGAGCCGCCCGGCGCGTCGGGATGAAACCGCAGCATCGGGAGAACGATACGGAGAGGCCGCATTCAGATACACGCCCCAGCCGAACGCGCGCGCCAAACGGCCTCAAGGCGGGCCGCGATAAGTCCTGCCGGGACGAACAGCACGGCGTATCCAGCCGTGCCCTTGAAAAACAGCAGTGTCATGTCGGCCACGCTCGCGCCGACGGCAATCGGGTACAGCAGAAACGCAGTCCGGACCACGAGAACGCCGTCGAAGCCATGAGAGTTGCCGAGCCGCAGCAGCACGAGATCGACGACTCCGAGGAGCAGCCCGGCCAGGAAGCCCGGAAGGAACGTGAACGCGGGCCCGGCGTCCAGAACGGCTTCCGCCTCGAACGTCGTGACCCAATCACCTTCCGTGAAGATCCCGAAGTGGGACGGCGCGGTCTTGACGCGCTCCGGCACGTCGAGCCCGGGCCTCAACGCCGCGGGAAGCGCCTGCTGGAAGCCGGCGCGGGCGACTCGGCCCTCCTGGGGTTTCAGACGCCCGTTGCTCTGCGCCGCAACGAGCGCCGCGACGGGCTCGAGGCCTGCGGTCCGGTAGGAAGCGTCGAAGAGGGCACGGCCGGAAACGGTCTGTTCGGGGCTCCTTCGCGCGAGGGCGTCGAGGAGTTCCGAGATGCTGAGCCGACCCTGTCTCTCCGAGACGGCCTGCTCGAGACCGCTGATCCGGACCACCGTGATCGCCGCGTACGCGCCACCTACGAGGAGAACTGCCGGGACCGCCCAGCGGCGCGCGTCGATCCGCCCCTTCGCTGCGAGCACAACCACGGGAAGAACCACGGCGAGCATGGCCGTCGAGCGCATGCGCCACACGGCGAGTACGGCCACGAGGACGAGCGCGATACCCATCAGGCCCGCCGTTTCGAACCTTCCCGGGCGGGTTCGCCGCATCCACGCCACCGCCGCGAGCAACGGGCCCACGGGGAGGAACCAGAAGAGCCCGTGGAAGAGAAGCTGCTCGGCGAAGGGCATCGACACCACGTTCTCGTCCGTCAGCGTTACGCCGAACTCCAGTCCGTAACGAAGCGTGCACGCACAGACGAGGACCAAGAGGACCACGAGGGCTGCGCGCGCCGTTCCTCCCGAGGGCAGTCCGGCCGCCCGGCGGCAGGAGGAGCCCGACGCGGGTGCCAGATGCGAGACGACCTCCAGCCCTGCCGCCCAGCCCATGAGGAGCCCCAGTGCCGCCAGGGTCGCCGTCGCGTAGTCGCCGGCGCCCGCTTCGGGCATTCGCAATGCGATGAGGTTTGCGAGCTCCGCGGGCCGCAGCCTGGGGAGAAGGGCGGGCACCACGTTCGAGAGGCCCGAATAGAGGAGGATGTGGAGGGGCATCACGACCCGGAGGTCGATCGGATCGTCCCCCGCGTGTCGCCAAACGAGAAGACAGGCCGCGATGGTGAGCGCGGCCTGGGCGGCGAGAAGCAAGGCGACGTCTCCGACCGGGCGATTCGAGAGCGCCGCCGCGGCGCCCCACGCGGTCAGAATGAGAAGGATGACCGCGACGCAGAAACGCAGCCTTGCGTCGAACCGCATCATCGGCTTCCACCCAGCAGAAGCGTGCGGACGTGGACTCCGAGACGCTGTCGGTCGACGGCGAGGGCCTCGCGCACCGAGAAGCCGGAGGAACGGTGCAGGAAGGCCATCTGGATCGCGGTGACCGAAGCGTAGGAAACGAGGGATCCGACCGCGGCCCCCACGGCGCCGAAGCGAGGGAGCAGAACCGCAAGAAGGCCGAGCGTGAGGATGAATCCCGACGCCTCCGCGAGGGCGGGGCGACCCGGGAGACCGACTGCTCGCAGCCCGTTCCCGAGCACCGCATTCGCCCCCTGAAAGAGGCTGGCAAGAAGGAGGATCGCCGCCGGAAGGACCGCGCCCCGGTACGCGTTCCCGAAGACGGCCGGCACGACCCACGGCGTCGCCGCGCACAGGAGGAGGCACGAGGGGACCCCGAGAACGAAGGCGAGCTGAACGTACTCGAGAACCTGGCGGCCGCCCTCCCGGGGCTCGGTTCCCTGCGCCCGGTGCATCACGACAATCGCAAGTGCGGTGAAAAGCGGAGCCGTGAGCGACGCGACGGAGACGGCGACGACGTAAACGCCCAAGACGGCCGACACGCCGAGAGCGGTCATCAGGACCTGATCAAGGCGCAACGTCATCTGGGCGGTCAAGCTGCTCGCGTACGTCTTGGCGCCGTACACGGCCACGGGCCGGAGGAGAGAGGGGCGCCACTCCCAGCGCGGCCGGTGCAAGGCGGCGAGCCATACGGTGACGATTCCGAACGTCAGGGCCTGCGCAAGCGCCCAGGCAATCGCGTATTCCGGCACCGCCCCTCGCCCGAGCAGCGCGAGCCCGGCGACCCCCGCCACGTAAAGCGCCACGGAGCACGCACGCACGATGTTGTACGCCCGGAGCGCCCCGAGGCCGAGCAGAAGGAAGGACTGGTACGCCGTCGCGAGGGCGAGGGGCACGGTCGCCAGAGTCAGGAACATGACGCTGCGCGCCGCGCTGGACAAAACAAGCGTCCGATCGAGCACCAGGCCGGAGACGACCGCGAGGAGCGAGCCCCATCCCAGACTGACGACCCACCCGAGGGTCCAGAGGCCGGAGAGGAGAGCCTTGTCCCGTGCGACGGAATACGAAAATGCGAACGAGAGACCGAAGTCGCCGAGGACTCCGATCACGAATGGCCAGAGCAGGACCGTCGCGAGCTCGCCGCGGTCGGCCGGAGAGAGCGTCCGGGCGAGGATGATGCTCGAGCCCGCGCCTGCCATCGCCGTGAGTCCGGTCGTCAGGAGCGTCGCCCGAAGGCCTCCGCCGCGCACCGGCGGCTCCGTCACGCCCGCCCTCCGCTCATTCCAGGCGACCCGCGACAATGAGGTGGAACCCGAAGAGTCCGGGCCAACGGTGGGACGCGGCGGCGTCGAGGCGCGGAGCGAGGCCTCCCAGAACCCGCCGGGCGGGGCCGAGGGGCACATGCCCCACGGCCGAGTGATGGAACACCGTCAAGCCCGCCAACGCGACCAGCTCCCGCGCCGCCTCGAAGTCGAAGAAACGGAGGTGCGTCCGGTCCATGATGCCGGTCTCGGTATAGCGGAACCTTCCGCGCAGGAATTCCCACCGCTGTCGGAACTGGACCGGATTGGGCAGGAGGACGTACACGCAGCCTCCGGGCCTCAGCACCCGCAGGTGCCGCTTCAGGACGGCGGCCGGCCACGCCATGTGCTCGAGAACATGGCTGAACACGAGCGCGTCGAAGGACGCCGCCTCGAAGGGAAGGTCTTCCCGCTCGACGTCGCAGACGAGACACGGGTAACCGCGTTCCCGAACCGTTCTCGCCTCTTCGTCGGAGAGGGTGACACCGGTGACGTCGCGGCCCGTGGCCGCTAGGAGCCGCATGTTGTCTCCGGCGCCGCAACCCACGTCCAGGACGCGCCGGCACGATGGATCCATGAGCGCGACGAGAGGCTTGCTCCCCTCGTTCTCGTAGACGCGGTCGCGGTAGGCGTCCGCCGCTCCGGTCATCGCGAGAGCCCGACGAGGTCGAGGATTTGCCGAACCCGGTGCGCCCACGTGTGCCCGTTGCGCGCCTTCTCCGAGCCGGCCCGGGCGATCCGCGCGCGGCGTTCCTCGTCGGCAAGAAGGTTCCGCACGAGGCCCGGGATCTCGCCAACCTCCTGATAGGTGCAAACCTCCTCGCCGTGCCGGAACTCGTCTTCCATTTCGGGGCACGCGGACGCGAGCTGGAGGCCGCCGAGGCAGGGAATCTCGAAGAACCGGTTGTTCGCGGCCGGGAAGTTCGTGTCGTCGATGACGTTGAGGTTCACCCTCGACGAGGCCACCGCCCGCGCGAACTCCTCGCCGAAGAGAGGGCGGCCCTGCCAGGCCGCGCGCACGAGCCCCCGCGCGCGGCGTCCCCAGTCGGGACCCCAGATCTTGACGTTCGCCTGAGGCAACCCTTCGAGCAACGCCGCGAGCGCGGCTTCCCGCTCCGACCGCCACTGGCCGATGAAGGAAACGTCGGCCGCGAAAGGCCCGTCGAGCTCTCTCTCCTTCGCGCTCGAAGGATCGCCGGCAAGCGGGACCCAGGCCGTGCGCCGGGCCCCGAGCCGCTCGAAGACTGGGATCGAGTCGCGGCTGTAGGTCGCCACGACGTCGTACAACGGCAGCCCGTCGATCCGCTCGCCGTTCAGGTTCACGAGCGTGTCCGGCCACAGATAGGCCGCCCGCGCCTTCGTCTGCACGAGGGTCTGCGCAAGTGCGCCCGCGAGCACGCGGTTCTGGCCGGCGACGACGACGAGGTCGGGCCGGAAGCTCCGGGCGTCGAGAACGAGCTGGCGGTTCGCCTTGCGGATCCAGGGCTCGACCGGGACGAATCGATTAAAGAAGCGGCCCGCGGCCCCCAAGCGTACGTAACGCTGCTCGAGAGAGAACAGATCGAAGCGTAGAACCTCGCAGCCCTCCTTCTCGAACGCGGTGGCATAAACACGTTCCAGAGCGCCCGGGCCCCAGCTGCCCGCCAGCACGAGACGAACGCGGTGTTCCCTCATGACCACCCTCCGATCCAACCGAGGGGCGCCGGAAGGCCTCCCGTAAGCTCGAGGCCGCGCCGCAACCCGCCCCAGTCGCGGTGCCAGGCGCGGCCCAGAAGGCGGCGCGCCCACACGGCCTGAACAAGGCGCCCGTGTTTTCGGAGCTCCCGATCCCTCCTGGCCGGGTAGCGTGCGAAGAACCGTTCGATGTTCGCGAGCTGCATCCGCCGGCTAGCGTCGAGCCACGACCAGTTGAACACGTTTGGCGTTCGCTCCGGAGACGGGTCGTGGTCGAGAACCATCAGCGGCTCGCGCACGTAGGCCACGTCGTACTCGAGGCACATGCGCATCCACATGTCGACGTCGCTGGCGAAGCCGAAGGCTGGATCGAACGGCAGGAGCCGGTCATAGGCAGCGCGTCGCGCCAACACGGTCCCCCAGACGATCGACGAAAAGCGATGGAGGAAGTACTTCTCGAAGAACATCCGGCCGGGGGTCAACGGGTCCACGGCGTGCAGGATGACTCCGTCCCGTGATTCCGAAGTAACGGGCCATCCGCCGACGCCGCAAAAGACGAAGCCGGCCGTTGGGTGCGCGTCGAGCGCCGCCTCCCATTTCTCGAGAAGAGTCGGGGCGTAATCGTCGCCGTCGTGGAGGTTCGCGACGTACGTGCCCGTCGTCAGGCCGATCCCCACGTTGAGGTTGCCGGGCATGTTGAGGTTTCGGGAATTCCGGTTGTAGACGAACCGCGGAAACGCCGGACGCCACTTTTCGGCGACCGCGGGCGTGCCGTCGGGTGAGCAATCGTCGCTGACGACGAGCTCGTCGGGGAGGCGCGTCTGTGCGGCCAACGCCGCAAGCGAACGGTCGAGGAGGGCCGCTCTCTTGTAGGTCGTGAGGCAGACCGAGAGCTTGACCGTCATCCGGCCGCGGGGCGCCAGGACGGAGGGAGATTGACGGGCACCTCAATCGCGTCGAAGGTGACCGGGGCAACCGGTCCGCGCGCGCGAGCCCACCGCGCCATGCGTTCGATTCCCGCTTCGAGCGCGATCGGCTCAGAAGGCGAGAAAACGCGCCGCGCCTTGTCGTGGGACGCGAACGCGTCCACGACCTCGAGCCGCGCCGGCAGGTGTTCGACGGCGGGACTCACACCGAAGGTGCGGGCCACCGTTTTCGCGAGGGCGTTCACCGTGTACGGCCTGTCGGCACCGACGTTGAACACCTGGTTGCGGGCTTCGGAAACGAGCGGGGCCCTGGCGATGAGCGGGGCGACGTCGTCGACGTGGGAAAACGCGCGCGTCTGCTCGCCGTCTCCGAAGACGGTCATGCGCTCACCCTTCATGGCCTGATTCATGAAGATGCCGATGACGTTGCGGTAGCGATCCGCTACGTTCTGCCTCTCGCCGTAAACGTTGTGCGGCCGAAAGACGACGAACGGCAAGCCGAACATGCGGTGCGCCGCCTCGAGATCGAGCTCGACGGCGTATTTGGCAATACCGTAAGGGTCCTCCGGCCGCGGCGTCAGATCCTCCGTCATCGGAGTCTGGTTCGGGCCGTACACAGCGATCGAGGAGGTAAAGACGAAGCAGCCGACCTCTCCGAGTACCGCCTCGTTCACGAGGTTGACCGAGCCAACGAGGTTGTTCACGTAGTTGAAGCGGCGAATGAAGTGGCTCAGCCCCTCGGCGGCATAAGCCGCAAGGTGATAGACGTAGTCGAAGCGCCCGCTCGAGAAGAGCGACTTCACGAAGGCCGGGTCCGCGACCGAGCCGACACGAAAGTCGACCCCCTTGGGCACGTTCTCAGTAAACCCGCCGGACAGGTCGTCCGCTCCGACGACCGAGAAACCGAGCTTCAGGCAGTGCTCGGCGACGTGCGAGCCGATGAAGCCGGCGGCGCCGGTCACGAGAACGCGCGTCACGGCCTCAGGTCTCCTCGGGGCGGGATCGCAGCCAGTCGCGGATGCGCAGGAGCGTCTCGTCGAGCGACCGCGTCGGCGCCCAGCCCGCGAGCTCGCGCAGGCGCGTCGTGTCGGGCACGCGGCGCTGCATGTCCTCGAACCCGGGGCCGTATGCCTCCCCGTACGGGACGAGGCGGATCTCCGAACGGCTTCCGGTCAGACGGCGCACTTTCTCCGCAAGCTCGAAGATCGTGATCTCCTCGCTGCTTCCGACATTGAAGAGCCTTCCTTTGACGTCCTCCCGGTCGAGCAGGATCAGAAGGGCCCGGACGACGTCCTCGACGTCGCAGAAACACCGCGACTGTGCTCCGTCTCCGTACACCGTCAGCGGCTCCCCGCGGAGCGCCTGGTTCATCAGCCTCGGGATCACCATTCCGTAGTGACCGGTCTGCCTCGGCCCCACGGTGTTGAAGAGACGAAATGGGACGACGTCGAGCCCGTACTCGTGGACGTATGCGAGGCCCAGAAACTCGTCGAGCATCTTGCTCGCCGCATACGCCCAGCGGTGCTTGTCGGTGGACCCCAGGAGGACGTCGTCGTCCTCGCCGAACGGGATGCGGCTCCCTTTGCCGTACACCTCTGAGGTGCTCGCGAGGAGCACCTTGCACCGGTATCGCAGCGCCGAGCGGAGGACGAACTCGGTACCCATCACGTTGGTCTCGATCGTGTGGACGGGGCGCTGGACGATCAACTGCACGCCGACGGCCGCGGCGAGATGCACGACGACGTCCGACTGGGACATCATCCGGTCGAGGACGATCTCGTCGGTAATGCTCGCCCGCGCGAAATGGAAGTCATCGCGGCCGAGGACGTGCTCGATGTTCGACAGGCGGCCGGTCGACAAGTCGTCGATCGCGAGGACGCGGGCGCCCCGCGCCAGCAGCGCGTCGATCAGGTGAGACCCGATGAACCCGGCGCCGCCGGTCACGAGGATGGTATTGGCCACAGGATCAGCCTTTCTCCGGACGGGCTTCCGCTCTCCCGAGCTCCGCTCCGCCGTCTCGCTGCGCTTCCGGCTGTGCTCGGCCTGCGCGGCGATTCTGCCACAGTGCCGTTCCTCTTCGGCGCCTCAGGCACACGTCGAGGCTGAATCGAACGACACCCTGCGGGAGACGACCTGACCGGCAACGTCATCCCGGATCAACGCATAGTTGCCCTCGAAGAATCGCTCCAGCTCGGGATGCCAGCGCTCAAGGAGCTCGAGTCCCGTGGGCGTCAGTTTGGCAACCTCGTAGGGCATCCCTGCGACGAGGTCAAAGACATCTTTCAGATAGTGCCTCGAGTAGACCCACCTGATGTTGTATTCGAACTGCAGGCACCACACCTTCCGCCGTTCGAGCAGGCCCGTCGCGCCTCGGATGACCTCGAAATCATGGCCCTCGGCATCGCATTTCAAGAAATGCAACTCGTCGATGCCCTTCTCTCTTGAATACGAATCGGCGGTCTGTAGGCGGACCTTCACCCTCTCGTACTGCGACGACTCAGCGCCGCCATGGAGGGAAGACGTTTCGAGATTGGATGTGCCCACCATGACCGCCTCGCCGTCCTCCGATGAGAGTGCGAGCTCGTTGCATCGCACGAAGCCGCCTTCCGTGTACTCCTTCAGCCGCCTCGTCAGCGTCTGAAAGGTGGAAGGAAACGGCTCGAAGGCGTGGACGTCGAGCGCGATCCGAGGATCGATCGATCGAGACTGTGCTATGAGCGAAAGTGTCCAATCGCCGACGTTGGCGCCTACATCGAAAACGACCGGCGCGACCGAGCGCTCATGAAGCAACGAGAGTACGTCGCGTTGCAGCTGAACCTCACCGTTCGTCGTCAATCGATTGCTGAAGTCGTGTCTCGCCATCATGTAGACGCGCCTTCCGAGACGCCAGAAGAGGCGTCTCCTGGCGTCCACGACTCTCTGGGCGAGCTCTTTCACGCCCACGCGCCATCCCGCCGGCCGCGGGCCTTCACGCCCGCTCGTCTTCCCTTCACGCGCGAATCAGCGTCCCATTCGGTACGGCGGAGCGCGGGACCGCATTCCGCGTGTCGACCACGAGGCGCGCCTGTCGGTAGAGCGCAGGGTCCGCAAACTGCCGGTGGGCCGTGCTCAGGACGAGGACGTCATATCGGGCGAATTCGTCAGCCGTGCAGGGAACCGAGGTCATCTGGAGGTCGTGCTTCCTAACGCGGCGCGACCGGGCGATATACGGGTCGCAATATGAGACAAGAGCGCCCTTCTCCTGGAGAAGCTCGATGATCTCGAAAGAAGGCGATTCGCGATCGTCGTCGATGTCCGGCTTGTAGGCGAGGCCGAGCACGAGGATGCGCGCGCCACGAACGCTCTTTCCCGCACCATTGAGGGCCTCCGCCGTCTTTTCGACTACGTACCGCGGCATCGCCGTGTTGACCTCGCCGGCCAGTTCGATGAACCGCGCCGAAATGCCGTATTCAGCGGCTTTCCAGGCGAGGTAGTACGGGTCGAGCGGAATGCAGTGCCCGCCAAGGCCGGGACCCGGGTAGAAGGGCATAAAGCCGAAAGGCTTGGTCTTCGCGGCCTCGATGACCTCCCACACGTCCAGGCCCATCCGGTCGAGGATCACCTTCATTTCGTTGACGAGCGCGATGTTCACGGCACGAAAGATGTTCTCCAGCAGCTTGGAAGCTTCCGCGACTTCCGCCGAAGATACCGGCACCACGCGGTCCACGGCGGCGGCGTAAAGAGCGACGGCGGCCGCCTGCGACGCGGCATCGATGCCGCCGATGACCTTCGGTGTGTTCTTCGCCGTGTAGCGTTCGTTGCCCGGGTCTTCGCGCTCCGGAGAGAACGCGAGGAAGAAATCCGAACCGCAGGAGAGTCCCCGGGCGGCGAACCGGGGAAGCAGTTCCTCTCGAGTGGTGCCCGGATAGGTGGTGGATTCGAGAACGACGAGCTGTCCGGGCCGGAGCCGGCGAGCGACCGCGTCTGCCGTGTCACGTACGAATGAGAGATCCGGCTCCCGGTGCCGGCCGAGGGGAGTCGGGACGCAGATGACGATCGCGTCGCATGCCTGCAGACCCTCAAAGTCGGACGTCGCCGAAATGCGGCCGGAGGCGAAAGCCTTCCGAATCCGCTCTCCTCCGACGTGGCGGATGTAGGACTCTCCCCGATGCAAGGCCTTCGGTTTTTCCGGGTCCACGTCGAACCCGGTCACCTCGAACCCCGATTCCTCGAAGAGTAAGCCCAGTGGAAGGCCGACATAACCCAGGCCGATCACACCGATCCGTGCCCGGCGCGTCCGAACCGCCTCCAGGAAGATCTGCAGACGGTCGGAGGCCGCGGATTTCATGATCTTCACGGACGACGCAGTGTTCTCTCGGTCTGTCACTTCGCCGTCGATCATAGCGAGTCGGGCTCGCGCCCTTTCCAGTGGTGTCCGCGCAGCAACTGCGATAGCGTCTCGGAATCAACCCGGAACGTAGGCAAGGTCAACGCGGTGAAAGCCGCGGAGGAGGAGATCCCATGAGACGTTGGAACCCATTCGAAAAACTGGTGGCAGTCGCGGCCCTGACTCTCGTGCCCGCGCTCCCGCTGACGGCGATCAGCGAGGAGGCCGGAGCCGTCCGCAACTGGAGCGCACCGCCCTACTGGACCGAGCCCGCGTCAGTTCCTGCCGAGGCCGAGGGCCGCGAGGCGCTGGCCGCCGGAAGACAGCCGCTCAACGCGGGACCCCAGGTCCTGCCGTTCGTCACCCTTACGCCCTGCCGGATTGCCGACACGCGCGCCGGCAGCGGCTTCCCGGCCGGGTACGGTCCGCCGTCGATCCTCGGAGGCGGCACGCAGCGCACGTTCGTCATCGCGGGCCAGTGCGGCGTTCCGTCGGGCGCGAAAGCCGTCTCCCTGAATTTCGCGGTGTGGGCCCCCACCACCCAGGGTGACCTTCGCGCCTTCCCGGGTCCCGCCGGCACGCCTCCGACCGTCTCGACGCTGAACTGGGAGGCAAACATCCTCGCCCTCGCCAACGCGGCCGTCGTCTCGCTCGGCGCTTCCGGCGACCTCACCGTGCAGATCGACGGCGCCGGCACCGTCGACATCTTCATCGACGTAAACGGTTACTACACCCCGCTCGGCATCGTGAACGCCGTCAACGGGCTCACCGGAAACGTCACCATTTCCTCGCTGCCGCCGTCGGGATCGGCGGGCGGTGCCCTCGCCGGGACCTATCCGAGCCCCTCGATCGCCGCGGGCGCCGTTTCGGCGGGGGCCATCGCGTCGGGCCAGGTCGTCAAGGGCCTCAATGGCCTGACCGATGCCGTGACGCTCTCGGGAGCAGGCGGCATCACGATCACGCCGAGCGGCAACACCCTCACGATCGCAGGACCGACCAGCATCCAGGGCTACGAGATGAACCAGACCCAGTTCAACGACAACTTCAGCTACGGGTCGTTCGCTCAGCACATCTTCGCCTGTTCCGCGGGAAAGAAGATCCTGGGCGCAGGCGCGTACACGAACAGCACCGCCTACATCATTCAGAGCATTCAGTACTTCCACGACGGGAATAGCAACCAGGACAAGGTCTTCGTGACCACTATGAGCCTCTGCAACCCGAGCCTG
>JBBQRP010000048.1:0-9519 GCA_038214715.1 Thermoanaerobaculia bacterium
GACGGCGAGCGCCCAGAGAACCCTGTAGCCGGCGCCCCACGTCTCGGCGAGAATCGCGTCCTTGCTGAAGAATCCCGAGAAGCCGGGAAAGCCCGCGATCGCGAGCGTCGCGACGAACATCGTGACGAACGTGTGCGGGATCAGCTTCCGGAGCCCGCCCATCTTCGTCATGTCCTGCTCGCCACCCAGCGCGTGGATCACGGAACCCGCGCCGAGGAAAAGGCACGCCTTGAACCACGCGTGCGTGAAGACGTGGAACATGCCCGCCGAGAAGGCGAGCGAGCCGCAGGCGAGGAACATGTACCCGAGCTGAGAGACCGTCGAGTACGCGAGGACCTTCTTGATGTCGGTCTGGGCGAGGGCCATCGTGGCCGCAAGGAGCGCCGTCGCGCCCCCGATGAGAGCGACGATGAAGGACGCGTCGTGCGTCAGGAGGCCCCAGACGGTGGCGTGCTCGCCGAGCGTCAGGCGCGCCCATTCGTGCGAGATTCGGTAGAAGACGTTGCACCGCACCACCATGTAGACGCCCGCCGTTACCATCGTCGCGGCGTGGATGAGCGCGGACACCGGCGTCGGCCCCGCCATCGCGTCCGGGAGCCAGACGTAGAGCGGAATCTGGGCGCTCTTGCCGCACGCGCCGATGAAGAGCGCGAGGCAGACCGCCGTCATGAGCCCGCCGGCGGCGTAGCGGCCCGGATCGGCGGCCGCGAGCGCGAACATCCGGTCGAAGTCCGTCGTCCCGAAGAGCGCGACGCAGCCGAAGATGCCGAGCACGAACCCGAAATCGCCGATGCGGTTCACGACGAACGCCTTCTTGCCGGCGTCCGCGGCCCACGTCTTCTTCCAGTAGAAGCCGATGAGGAGGTACGAGCACAGCCCGACGCCCTCCCAACCGACGAAGAGGACCGGGAGATTGGCCCCGAGGACGAGCGTGAGCATCGCGAACATGAAGAGGTTCAGGTACGCGAAGTACCGCCCGTAGCCCGGATCGTGCCCCATGTATCCGACGGAATAGATGTGGATGAGCGTGCCGACGACCGTCACGAAAAAGAGCATGACCGCCGTGAGCGCGTCGATGCGGAACGCGGCGTCGAGGGCGATCACCTTCGCACCGAAGAAGGTCGCGTTCTCCCCCATCGGCATCCACGACCAGAGCGTCGCGACGATGCTTTCGCGCCCGTGCGTCTCGGTCCACCACGCGGCGATCGCGAGGACGGACGCCACGAACGAGAGGGCGCAGGCCGCGGGACCGATGATCGAATGGACGCCCGCGAACGGGATCTCGTGATCGTCTCCGTGGCTCCCGCCGTGGAGGTTCGCGCCGTGGGCATCCGCGCCGTGAGACGCGTCTCCGTGTCCGGCGTCGTCCCCGTGCGCATGGAGTCCCTTCGGCGCGTCCTTGTCGCCCAGCTTCGCGTGCGACGCGAGGTGGAGGAGCCCGTTCACGAGGAACCCGACGAGCGGGAAGAGCGGGATCCACGGCAGAAGGGTGGCGGCTCTCACGGGCTTACCCCTTCAGCTCGGTCGCGTCGTCGAGGTTCACGGACCCCTTGAGGCGGTACATCGAGATGATGATCGCGAGGCCGATCGCGGCCTCGCCGGCGGCGAGCGTGATCACGAAGACCGCGAAGAGCTGCCCGTTCAGGTCGCCGAGCTGGCGCGAGAACGCGATGAGGTTCAGGTTCGCGGCGTTCAGGATGAGCTCGATCGACATGAGCACCGTGAGGAGGTTCCGGCGCACGAGGACGCCCGTGACGCCGATCGCGAACAGGAGAAAAGAGAGCGCGACGTAGTGCGTGACACCGATCATCAGTCCACGCGCTCCATGGTTCTCTTGCCGAGGACGACCGCTCCGATGATCGCCACCAGGAGGAACACCGACGCCACTTCGAAAGGCAGGAGGTAGTCCCGGTACAGGCCCCACGCCACGGCCTGGCTGTTTCCGATCACCGTTTCGGTCACGGGAGAGGTGACCTTCCTGCCGTCTTCGACGCGGGTCACGTTACGCGTGATCGAGGTCGACGAGAGGCGCGTCGGGTCCGCGAGATCGCCCGCGCCCGTGAGAGAGCGCAGGCGGGAGGACGCGACGACCGTGCCGCCCACGATCGCGAGGATGAGGAACCCCGCGAGGAGGCCCGCGCCGGCCTGCGTGTGGACGTAGGGCTCGCCCGCCGCGCGCTTCACGTTCACGAGCATGATCGTGAAGAGGAACAGGACCATGACGCCGCCCGCGTAGACGAGGATCTGCACGGCGGCGAGGAACTCGGCGTGGGCGAGCACGAAGAGACCGGCCACGCCGAGGAAGGAAAGGAGCAGGCAGATCGCCGAATGCACCGGCTGCCGCATCGCGACGACGCCGACGGCTCCCACCGTGACGATCGCGGCGAACAGCCAGAAGATGAAAGGCTCGCCCACTCCGCCTACTCCCCCTTCTCGACGATCGTGAACGGCTTGACGTTGTGGTCCCACTTCGTCAGCTTGCGGATGTCGAGATAGAGAGCGTCGTCCCTCTCGTAGGTCCCGAGCTCGTATGTCTTCGTCTTCAGCCAGATCGATTTCGGGTTCGTCGGGCACGCGTCCTCGCAGAGGCCGCAGAACATGCAGCGCTTGAGGTCGAGGTCGAACCGGTCGAGCACCTTCTCGTTCTTGCCGAGCTCGTTCTTCTCGTTGTGCCAGTCGATGAAGATGATGTTGATCGGGCATTCGATCGCGCAGAGCGTGCACTTGATGCAGCGCTCCTCGTCGAGCCGGAACATGCCGCGGAAACGGTCGCTCGGCACCTTCGCCTGCTCGGGGTACTCGACGGTGTCGGCCTTCTTGAAGAGGTGCTTTCCCGTCGTCCTGAGGCCGGCGAAGATGTCGAGGAGAAGGACGTTGTCCCAGAAACTCATACGGGGGCCTCCGCCGGGGAAACGGGACGCGCCGAGCGCGTCGCTTTTCGCGCCCGGATTCGCGTCACGAGAACGATCGCGAGAACGAAGCCGCCGCACGAGATCCAGGCGAGGACCTGGAGCCCGCGGCGTCCGTCGAGCGCCGCGATCGCGATGACGACGAGATTCACGAGAGAGAGAGGGATGAGCGTCTTCCAGCCGAGGTCCATCAGCTGGTCGAAGCGGTACCTCGGGAACGTGCCGCGAAACCAGATGTAGACGAGCATGAAGACGAAGATCTTGCCGAGAAACCAAAGGATTCCTGGAATCACGTCGAGGAACCCGAGCGCCGCGACGTTCGGGAACGGGCGCAGCCACCCGCCGAAAAACAGGGTCGTCGCGATCGCGGAGACGGTCACCATGTTCGCGTACTCGCCGAGGAAGAAGAACGACCACTTGATCCCCGAGTACTCCGTGTGGAAGCCGGCGACGAGCTCGCTCTCGGCCTCGGGAAGGTCGAATGGCACGCGGTTCGTCTCGGCGACTCCGGAGAGAAAGTAGAGAAAGAACGCGAGGAGGCCCGGGAAGACGAACCAGAGGTGCATCCGCCGCTGCGCCTCGATGATCTCGACGAGGGAAAGGGACCGCGACATGAGGACCACCGACACGACGGCGAACCCCATGGGCACCTCGTAGCTGATGAGCTGGGCCGCCGAGCGCAGGCCGCCGAGGAGGGCGTACTTCGAGTTCGACGCCCACCCCGCGAGGATGATTCCGTAGATCCCGATCGAGGTCACGGCGAGGATGAAGAGAAGGCCCACGTTCAGGTCGGCGGCGTAGGCGCCGGTCGTGATCTTTCCGATCCCGGGCACCTTGAAAGTGAATTCGGGCCCCCACGGGATCACGGCGAAGACGGTCAGCGCGGGGACGACGACGAGCACGGGCGCGAGGAAGTGAATCAGGTGCTCGGCTTTCGCCGGGACGACGTCTTCCTTGAAGAGGAGCTTGACCGTGTCGGCGACCCACTGGAGCGATCCCTCCCAGCCGACGCGATTCGGTCCCTTGCGGACCTGGAGAAACGCGAGCGACCGGCGCTCGATGATCGTGAGGACGCCCGACATGATCGCCATGACGTTGACGATCACGATCGCCTTCACGACCGGAATGAGGACGTTGTTCAGGAGGCTCGGGGAAATTTCCATCAGCGGTCGACCTCGCCGAGAACGATGTCGAGCACACGGGTGCGAGCCAGGCGAGCGTCGATCATCGATCGACCTCGCCGAGAACGATGTCGATCGTGCCGATGATCGCGACGAGGTCGGACACGAGGTGTCCCTTTGCCATTTCGGGCAGGGCCTGGAGGTTGATGAAGCTCGGCGGCCTGACGTGCAGGCGGTACGGCTTGTTCGTGCCGTTCGACACGAGGTAGAAACCGAGCTCGCCCTTCGGTGCCTCGACCGCGGCATACGCCTCTCCCGCGGCAGGCTTGATCACGCGCGGCGTCTTCCCTCGGATGGGGCCCTCGGGATTCTTCTCGAGCCAATCGCAGCACTGGAGAACGATGCGCCGGCTCTGCCTCAGCTCGGCCATCCGCACGAGGTACCGGTCGTACGTGTCGGCGTTCTGGTAGGTCGGGATCTCGAAGTCCAGCTCCGGGTAGCACTCGTAGGGAATCGCGCGCCGGATGTCCCACTTGAAGCCTGCCGCGCGAAGCGGCGGCCCCGTGACGCCCATCTCGATGCAGCGCTCGGCGTTCAGGATGCCGACGCCGATCGTCCGGAGCTTCCAGATCCGGTTCTCGGTCAGGAGCTCCTCGTATTCGTCGATGCGCGCCTCGAAGGGCTCCGCGAAGGCGCGTACCTTCTGGACCCAGCCCGGCGTCAGGTCCTCGAGGAGGCCGCCGATCCGCATGCAGTGAAGCGTCAGCCGTGCGCCGCAGAACTCCTCGAAGAGGTCGAGGATCACTTCGCGCTCGCGGAAGGTGTAGAAGAACGGCGTCATCGCGCCGAGGTCGATTCCCGCAGTCGCGAGCCAGAGCAGGTGCGACGAGATCCGCTGCATCTCGTCGAGGAGCACGCGGATGTACTGCGCCTTCTTGGGCACTTCGAGACCGAGGAGCTTCTCGACGACGAGGCAGAACGCGTGGTTGTTCGTGGCCGCCGCGACGTAATCCAACCGGTCCGTGTGCGGGATGACCATCGGGTACGTCTCGGTCTCGAAGAGCTTCTCCGTGCCGCGATGGAGGTAACCGATTTCGGGGCGCGCCGACACGATGCGCTCGCCGTCGACCTTCAGGATGATGCGCAGGACGCCGTGCGTGGACGGGTGCTGCGGCCCGAAATTCAGCTCCATCTCCCGGAGGCCGAGGAGCGTGTGCTCCTCGGAACCGGGCTCGGGTTCGCCGGCGACGTTCACGTCGGCGCGGGCTGGCTCCACGGGAGCGCTCACGACAGAGTCCTCCTGTTCGGGTCGTCCGCCGCGGGACCGCCCCCTTCGGGATACCGGTCGGGATAGATCGCCGCTCCCGTGTCGATTCCCTCGACCGGAAAGTCCTTCCGGAGCGGATGTCCGTTGAAGCCTTCCCACGTGAGGATCCGACGGAGGTCCGGGTGATTCGCGAACGGGATTCCGAAGAGGTCGAAGACCTCGCGCTCCATCCAGTTCGAGGTCTCGTAGACTGCCGTCGCCGAGGGGCACGCCTCGCCTTCCGCGACTTTCACTTTCAGGCGGATGCGCTCGTTCCCGCGCTGGAACGAGTGCAGGTAGTAGACGACGTCGAAACGCGGCTGCCGGTCTTTCCAGTCGACCGCCGTCAGATCGACGAGATACGAGAACGACTCGTTCTTGAAGTGGCGCAGCGCGTCGAGGATCTTCGCGGTCTCGACGTCCACGGTCGTCTCGCCCACGAACTCCTTCGCGGAAAGGACGGAGCCGGGCACCGCGGCCGCGAGACCCGCGACGAGCGGTTTGCCGGAGGCGTCGACGGGGACCGGGCCCTTCTTCACTGCTGCCGCGGCGGGGGCGGCGGGCTTTGCCGGAGCCGCTGCGGGCTTTGCCGGAGCCGCCGCGGGTCCTGCGGGCATCGCGGTGGTCGGTGCAGCGGGCGTCGAGGTGTCCGGTGCCGCTGCCGCGCCGGCCTCCGTTGGCTTCTCCTCGACCTTCGGTTTTTCCTCGGGCTTCGGCGCTTCGTCAGCCACGCGGGCGCTCCGTGTCTCTGGTCGTTCCACCCGTCATGACACGTGCCTCAGGACGCGCATCTTCTCGATCTTCTTCTGGAGCTCCATGAGCCCGTAGAGGAGGGCCTCGGGCCGGGGCGGGCAGCCCGGAACGTAGACGTCCACCGGGACGATGCGGTCCACGCCCTGCGTGACCGCGTAGCTGCGGTACGGCCCGCCGCACATCGCGCACGAGCCCATCGCGATGACCCATTTGGGCTCGGGCATCTGATCGTAGAGCCTCTTGATGATCGGGGCCATCTTCTCGGTCACCGTACCCGCGACGATCATGAGATCGCTCTGGCGCGGCGATCCGCGGAAGACCTCGGCGCCGAATCTCGAGAGGTCGTGCCGGCTGTCCACCACGGCCATCATCTCGATCGCGCAGCACGCGAGCCCGAACTGCATCGGCCAGATCGAGTTCTTGCGCGCCCAGTTCACGAGCCCGTCGAGCGTCGTCGTCAGGACGTTCTCCGGAAGAGAGTTCTCCATCATGCCCACGAGAGAGCCCCCCGCCGCCATGCGTAGACGTAACCCACCACGAGGATCACGAGAAAAACGAGCATTTCGAGAAGCCCGAAGAGCTCGAGCCGGTGGTACATGACCGCCCACGGGAAGAGGAAGACCGTCTCCACGTCGAAGACCACGAAGAGGACCGCGATCAGGTAGTAGCGCACGGAGAATCGGTGATCGAACGCCTCCGTCGGGGCTGCGATCCCGCACTCGTACGGGGACAGCTTCGTGGGCGTCGGCTTGGAGGGGCGCACGAACGACAGCAGGCCGATCGCGGCGACGGGCAGCACGGCTGCCATGACCGCGAAGTAGAGAATCGGCAGGTAGTTCGCCACGGACGGCATTCTGACGCACACTCCTCGCGGGACCGTACCGCTCTCGCGAAAATCCTCTTCGGACGGTCGCGGCGATTCTCTTTCCCGGTCTCTTCTAAGTCAATCAATGCGGTTGCACTAGGCGAGGCCACTCGAGAAGCGAGCCTTTGGCCGCGCTCCCGCGCGAAGCGAGCAGGACGCGGATCGACTCGCCCATACCGCCAGGGGCGACGAGGCGTGCGATCGCGTTGCGATCGGCGGCGCGAGCGGCCGACTGCGGGCACTCGGGATCGTCCTCCAGCTCGGCACCGATTCCACCCGCCGAGAGGACGCGCGCCTGGCTGACGGGTCCCGCGACGTCCAGGCCGACGGAGGCGAATGATTCGGTCAGCTCCGTGAAATCCACCCACGCCGTGATGTCTCGGGTGCCGGGCTCGACGAGAACGTCTCTCGAAACCTCGTGAGCGTGAAACGCCTCGAGGGTCCCGTGCGGGCGCGCCGCGGAATAGAGCGCGCGCGCAGGCGCGCCGTAGTCGAAGACGAGGATAAGACCGTGCGAGAGACGCGCGCCCAACGCGGACGCCAGACCGGTCGCGCCGGGGCGAATTTCAAGCTGTTGATTTCTTAGGAGGTTAACGCCCCGTCGGCGGAGCGGGTCGAGAATCGCGTCGGTGTCCGGGCAAGGCGCATGGATCCAGTCGAACTTGCCTTCGGAGGTCAGCGTCACCCGGCGCTCCGCCAGCTCTTCACCATCGAAGAAAAGAGCCCTCACCGGCAGCGCGTCGAAGAGCTCGTAGCAGACGACGAGACCCGAAAGAGACGACGAGGGGACTTCTTCGAAGGAAGAAAGCCAGACGGCGCTGGGGCAGTTTTCGGCGGCTATGCTCCGGCGCCTGGCGGAACGCTCGACGCCGACGAGGTGGAATTCCTGCCGGATGCCCCACTCTCGCAGCGCTGAGTCCGCCGCAGCGAGCAGCTCGCCTTCACCGGCTCCGATGTCCACGAGATCCAGAGGCGCGCGAGCACCGCGAGGGTCCCCTTCGCTCCCATTCGCAGAAATCTTCTCTTCCTCTTCGTTCTTCTCTTCCGCCCAAAGTTCCTTCGCGATCCGCGCGATCGTCCGCCCGAACGCAGGATGCCAGGAGGGCCCGGTCACGAAGTCGCCGGCGCGGCCGACGCGCCCCGGGCGCTCGTAGTAGCCGCCTTCCGGGTCGTAGAGCGCCGCCTCCTGGAACGCGTCGAAGCGCAGCGGTCCGCCGCGGCGGATGCGCTCCGCGAGCCGGACACGAAGATTCGCCGGTATCGTCACGCGGGCCGGGGCGCCGCCGCCTCCTGCCGGGCCTTCTCGAGATCGGCGTCCGCCATCATGTTCACGAGACCCTCGAACGTCACCGTGGGCGTCCACCCCAGCGCGCGCGCCGCCTTCGAAGGGTCGCCGAGCAGGAGATCCACCTCGGCCGGGCGGTAGTAGCGGGGATCGACGCGCACGCGCGGGGCGCCGTTCCCGTCGACGCCGGTCTCGAGCGGCCCCGAACCCGTCCACGTGATCGGCTGTCCTACCCGGAGAAAAGTGTGCTCGCAGAACTCGCGGACCGTGTGAGTCTCACCGGTCGCGACGACGTAGTCGCCCGGCTCGTCCATCTGAAGCATCCGCCACATCGCGTCCACGTAGTCGCCCGCGAATCCCCAATCGCGCTTCGCGTCGAGGTTGCCGAGATAGAGCACGTCCTGAAGGCCGTGCACGATTCGCCCCACGGCCCTCGTGATCTTGCGCGTCACGAACGTCTCGCCCCGACGCGGGGATTCGTGATTGAACAGGATCCCGCTCGACGCGTGCAGCCCGTATGCCTCGCGATAGTTCACCGTGATTCCGTGGGCGTAGACCTTCGCGACGCCGTAGGGCGACCGCGGATGGAACGGCGTCGTCTCCCGTTGGGGCGTCTCGGCGACCGCGCCGAACATCTCCGACGACGAAGCCTGATAGAAACGCGGCCTGAGGCCCAGCTCCCGGATCGCCTCGAGAATGCGCGTCGCGCCGACCGCGGTGACCTCCGCGGTGTATTCCGGGACGTCGAACGATACCTTCACGTGACTCTGGGCCCCGAGGTTGTAGATCTCGTGTGGCGCCGCGATGCGCAGGACGCGGTTCAGCGACGAGGCGTCGTTCAAGTCGCCGAAGTGGAGGACGAGGCGGCGCTTCTCGACGTGGGGATCCTGATAGAGATGGTCGAGGCGCTCGGTGTTGAAAGAGGAGGAGCGCCGGATGATCCCGTGCACCTCGTAGCCCTTCGCGAGCAGCAGCTCGGCGAGATAGCTGCCGTCCTGCCCGGTGATTCCCGTGATGAGCGCGCGCGTCGAGCTGGTCATGGCGTGAGTCTATCGGTTCGGGAGTCCCAAAAAAGACAAGGACCCGGACCTTTTGGGTCCGGGTCCTTCAAATTTCCCGGCAGCGTCCTACTCTCCCACACAGTTTCCCGTGCAGTACCATCGGCTCCGAGGGGCTTAACGGCCGTGTTCGGAATGGGAACGGGTGGAGCCCCCTCGATAAGGCCACCGGAAACTCTATTTCATTCTCACGAGCTTCCGTGCAGAACCGGGTGATCAGCG
>JBBQRP010000049.1:0-9457 GCA_038214715.1 Thermoanaerobaculia bacterium
CGCTTCGAGCGCGAGGCGAAGGCCGTTGCCGCCCTTTCCCACCCGAACATCCTGTCCATCTTCGATTTCGGATCGCACGAAGGGGTTGCCTTTGCCGTCATGGAGCTGCTGGAGGGCGAAACGCTCCGCCAGAAGCTCGCCTCCGGCCCTCTTCCGCAGTCGAAGCTGATCGAGTACGCGGCCCAGATCGCGCGCGGCATCGCCGCGGCACACGGGAAGGGAATCGTCCACAGGGACCTCAAGCCCGAGAACCTCTTCGTCACGAAGGACGGCCACGTCAAGATCCTCGACTTCGGCCTGGCACGCCAGGTCGCCCTGCCCGCGGATTCGGGCGACACGAAGTCTCCGACACTGGCGCGACCGACCGAGGCCGGCGTGATACTCGGGACGGTCGCCTACATGTCGCCGGAGCAAGTCCAAGGGCTGCCGGTAGACCACCGCGCCGACGTCTTTGCGTTCGGTTGTGTGCTCTACGAATTGATCGCGGGCCAGCGGCCCTTCTCGGGCGCATCCACGGTCGAGAGGATGCATGCGATCCTGCGCGACGAGCCCGCGGAACTCCCCGCCGCCATGCGGGGATCCGCCGCTTCCCTCGATCGCATCGTCAGGACCTGCCTGGCAAAGGATCCGCGCGATCGCTGGCAGAACGCCGGCGACCTCGCCCGGGAGCTCTCATGGCTCGGGCAGGAAAAGAATCGAGACCATGTCGGGCCGTCGACCGCTCGGCGCCTCCCGATGCGCTGGCTGCCGTGGGCGGTGGCCGCCCTGGCCGCGGCGGCTGCCATAGCCTTCGCTGCGTTCACGGGCAAGGCCCCCGGCCCGGGCCCGGTCGTTCGCTTCTCGATCCAGCCTCCGGAGAAGACGACGTTCGATCGCAACGTCCTAGGCGAACCGTTCGCGCCCAGCCCCGACGGCCGACGGCTCGCGTTCACGGCCAACACGGGAGGTCGGTCGGTCCTCTGGCTTCGGTTGATCGCCGATGAAACGGCGATCCAGGTTCCCGACACTGACGCTGCGATTTCTCCGTTCTGGTCGCCAGACGGGCTCTTCCTGGCGTTCTTCGCGGACGGGAAGCTGAAGAGGGTCGCCGTATCGGGCGGACCCGCGCAAGTGCTGACCGATGCGCCGTTTGGCCAGGCCGGGAGCTGGGGCGCGAACGGCGTGATCGTGTTCTCCGAGTGGAGCGGCGAGGGTGAGGGGCTCTACCGGGTCTCCGCGGAGGGCGGGCCGGCGACGAAGCTCGCGCTCGCCGACGGCGAGGCGGCCACGAGTTCCCGGGCGTGGCCGCACTTCCTCCCGGACGGCACGCACTTCCTCTACATGAGGGGAATGTTCCGAGGCTTGGCCCCGGACTACAGGGTCTGCGTCGCCCAGCTCGGATCACGTGACGCCGGCTGCATGACGCAGTCGGACACTCGGGCGGAGGTCGTGCCTCCGGACCTCCTCCTCTTCGTCCGCAAGGGAACCTTGCTCGCGCAGCGCTTCGACGTCGAGAAGCGACGGGTTTCGGGAGAGCCGGCGGCGATTGCGGACCGGATCTCCGTCTTCGTCCCGACAGGCGGGGCGGACTTCTCCGCGTCGGCGGACGGCCACGTCCTCATGTACCGGCAGGGGGGGCCGGGCTCTAGTCTCGTGTGGATGGACCGCTCGGGGCACAGGGTCGGATCGCTTGGAGAGCCCGGCTACTTCGGTCTCGTCCGGATCTCGCCGGATGCACGGCGGCTCGCCGTAGATGTGGAAGACCCTGCGACCGGTGGCTCCAACATCTGGCTGTACGACCTTCTCACGGGGATCGGCAGCCGGTTCACGTTCGACCCTGTCGACGCGAGCTCACCCGTCTGGTCGCCGGACGGCACCCAGCTCATGTTCTCCTCGGGACGCAACGGACCACCGGACCTCTACGTCAAAGAACTCGGGGGCCGGCTCGAGGAAAAGCCGGTCTTCGCGGCTCCCGGCACCCAAATTCCATGTGACTGGAGCCGGGACGGACGCTTCGTTGCTTACGTGGACTACTCCCCAGGCCGGAAGGCTCAACGTCAGGTCTTGCTGCTGCCGCTGACCGCCGAGCACAAGCCCGTACTGCTTGGCGGGGGCGACTTCTCCCGATACGATGCCAAGTTCTCTCCGGACTCGCAGTCGATCGCGTTCGTATCGGAGGAGTCGGGGCAGGCCGAGGTGTACGTCGCCGCCGCCGATGGTGCCGGGCGCAGCCAGCGGGTCTCGCCCGCTGGCGGGTCGCTTCCGTCCTGGAGCCGGGACGGCAAGGAGCTGTTCTTCGTCTCCACGGACAACGTTCTGATGGCGGTCCCGGTGGAGCTCGGCCACGACCTTCGATTCACCGCGCCGAAGCCTCTCTTCAGCCTCCCGCCGTTTCCATTTCTGTCTCGCTCCGATTACGACGTGTCTCCCGATGGGCAGCGGTTCTTGATCAACCTGGGAGCGGAGCGCGCCCGCCAGCCGCCGATGACCGTCGTGCTTGGCTGGCAGCAGCGCCTCGGCGGCAAATGACGCCCCAGGTTCCGGAACTCCTTCAAGCCGTCGCGCTCCGCGCCGCTCCGAGCATGGAAACGAAAGAGTGGTGGAGCTGAACGGGATCGAACCGTCGACCTCTTGAATGCCATTCAAGCGCTCTCCCAACTGAGCTACAGCCCCACGCCGTGCGAGGAGAGGGGCGAAAGGTAGCACCCCCCCGTGTCCGGGTCAATCAGCGGAGACTGTGATCCGACCTACGGAACGGGCGTCAACGAGAAAGTTCCCACCGCCGTGCCCGAGGGGCGCAGCGTCGCCGTGTAGTTTCCGCTGATCGAGCCCTGCGAGACCGAGCCGGTGAAAGAAACGGCGCTCACGTTCGGGCTCGGGACGCTTGGCGCCGAGCCCGTGATGACTCCGGTCGTCGAGAACGTCGCCGAGATCGGCCCCAGGAACGACACGGTGTCGCTCAGGACGAGGCCGCCCGCGTTCGGGGCAATTCCCCGGATCGTGAACGGCGGAGGCGCCGAGCTGCCGAAGACGGTTCCCCCGAGAGTCGTCGTCGTCAGGAGGAGGCCCGAAATACGCTCTTTGACGAACGTCCACGCGATCGGGCCGGTCGTCGAGAACGTGGTGTCTGTCCACGTACCCGAATACTGCACCGAGTCGAACGGGTCCATCGGGATGACGGCGCCGTCGCCGCTGCGCTGGCCCGGGGACGCCCCGTCGTTCACGACGGCGTACGTCAGGAACGCATTGTTGCCCTGCGTCAGCGTGATCCGCGCGTATGCCTGCGAGGTGGACGGCGCGAATTGCGAGAGGACCGTGTTGAGCTGCAGGAAGCCGAGGTACGGGACGGTCTGGTTCGTCGAACCCGCGAGGAGGCCGGTCGCGCCGTCGTAAAAGTCGACGTGGAGGCCGATCGAGGCGAGGTCCTGGTTGCCGAGGTTCACGAACGCGAGGTTCGTGCGGTTCAGCCCGTCCTGGCGCAGACCGTAGACCCACGCCGCCCTATTGTCCGCGCCCGCGTTTGCCGGCACGCCGGACGTGAAGACGCCGTAGCGCCCGCCACCGCCCGCGCTCAGCGTGCGCCCGCCGAGGAAGACCGAGCTGACGTCGCCGGAGGAGGCACGGTAGGAGAGCGTGCCCACGATCGTCCCGCCGGCGGCGGGGATTCCGACGACGCCGAGCGTCCGGAGGGACTGGACGAAATTCGGATACGTGCGTTGCTCGTAAGGGCCGAGGGAGATCGGGACCGACACGGTGTTGTTCGGCGCCGTGAGCGACGCGGAGGTGAACACGAGAACGCCCGTCAGGCCCGTCGCCGCGAGGTTCGTCACGACTACTTCCGTGGCGTAGACGAGGGTCTCGACGACGGTCGGCATGATGACGGTGCTGCCGCCCGCACCCGTCCCGGACTTCACGGGGCCGATGAACGAGCCGTCGGAGTTGAACTGGTCGTTCACGACGGCGTAGGTGTAGGCGGGCGCGGCCCCGCTCAAGAAGGAGACACGCACGAAGCCCTCGGAGGCGGACGGGTTGAGGTCGGTGAGCGCGTACTGCCGGAAGCCGCCGGGGGAGAGCGTGACGGTCTGGTCCGCGGAAGGCGGACCGAAGCTCGGGACGAACGTGACGCGCAGCGTGATGTCGCCGCTGCCGGGCGCGCCCGCGTTCTGGACGGCGACGTTCGAGCGGTCCTGCGCGTTCTGCTTGAGGCCGCACAGGTATGCCGTCGAGCCGGCGTAGATGAGCCCGAGTGGCGGCACCCCCGCGTAGGCGAGGCCGGCCCGGCCGGTCGGTACGTCCGTGGGCACAGGCGTCGTCGTGCGGACCGTGATCGCGGCGTCGGCCGCGGCGTGGAGGTTCGAGAACGTCACGCTGACGGTCCCGACCGCGTTGCCGGATGCCGGGATCGGGACGCCGAGGCCGCGAAGGTACGTGATGACATCGGGAATCACGCGCTGCCGGCCCGCGGCGAGCACCTGCGGATTCGTCGCGCTCCCGTTCGCGCCGCCGCCGGTCGCGTCCGTATAGAGGTAGCTCACCGTCGCGTCGCGGTTGCCCTTGTTCGTCTCGACCATCTCGGACGTGAAGAACGAGTTGTTGCGCCCCGAGGAGGAGAGAACGACAGGGACGAACAGCGTCGTCGTCTCCTGGGCCTTCAAGGGCGCGGCGGCGAGCACGGCGGCGGCAACGAGCGCGGCGCGGCTGAAACGCATGAAGACCTCCTGATGTCGGGTTGAGACCGAGATCCTATCGCAGACGGGGCCGCGTATCGACGCGGGCGAGAGCGCGCCGGAGTGTCAGGACACCGCGGTGTCCGGTCAAACCGCGGGTACTGAGAGTTAGGATCCCCGAGTCAGGAGACGCGTATGCGCTGGAACAAGGACGACGAAGTCAGTCCCGATATCGAGGATCGCCGTGGCGAGAGCGGAGGGGGCGGAGGTTTCGGGTTCGGGGGCGGCGGCATGCGCCTCGGCCTCGGCGGAATCATCGTGGTCGGAATCCTGAGCCTCATCTTCAAGCAGAACTTCTTCGCGCTGTTCGACGGGAGCTCATCCCCGCAAGCCGGGGGTCCTCCGGCCGCGGACGTGACCCGCTCGGGTCCCCCGCCTGCGCAGTCCGCCGAGGAGCAGGAGCGTTTGAAGTTCGTTTCGTTCGTCGTCAATGACGTCCAGAAGACGTGGGACGCCGAATTTCCCAAGCTCGGCGGCACGTACCAGCACGCGAAGCTCGACCTCTACCGCGGTGCAATTCGGTCCGGGTGCGGATTCGCCGAGTCCGCGATGGGGCCGTTCTACTGCCCCGAGGACCGCAAGGTCTACCTCGACCTCGGCTTCTTCGACCAGCTGCGCTCGCGATTTGGCGCCCCGGGCGAGTTCGCCGAGGCGTACGTGATCGCCCACGAGTTCGGGCACCACGTCCAGACGCTGCTCGGGATCGACGAGAAGATGAGGAGAGCCCAGGCCGAGCACCCCTCCCAGAAAAACGAGCTCTCCGTGCGGCTGGAGCTGCAGGCCGACTGCCTCGCCGGCGTCTGGGGGCACGCGACGGAGGAGCGCAACATTCTGGAGAAGGGCGACATCGAATCCGGGCTCGCGGCCGCCGCCGCGGTGGGCGACGACCGCCTCCAGAAGGCGGCCACGGGCCACGTCTCGCCCGAAACGTGGACGCACGGCTCCTCGAAAGAGCGGCAGGCGTGGTTCACGAGAGGCTTCCAGACGGGCCAGGTCGGGGCCTGCGACACCTTCGCACAGGCGCGCTGAAGTTGTCTCCGGAGGGCCGTCTCCCGAGGGGAGCGCGTAAACCCGGCAAGGCTTTTGCACGTCTTTTCCGTGGAGGTGCTTCCTTGAAACGGATTCCGCTGCTCCTCACCGCAACAATTGCCACCACGCTGCTCGCCGGCTGCACCAGTATCGAGACGAAGGTCGACTACGACCGGGCCGCGACCTTCGCTTCCTACAAGACGTTCGCGTTCAAGGACGTCCGGACCCCAGACAGCCCAATCTCGATGAGACGGGTCCGGGGCGCGGTCGAAGGCACGCTGACGTCGCGCGGCTTCGCGAAGGTCGACGGCACGCCCGATCTCTGGGTCGTCCTCCACACGCGCACGCACCGCCAGACGCAGGTCACGACGTACAATTCCGGCTGGGGATGGGGCTGGCGCTGGCGCGGACCGTACTGGAACACGGCGCACGTCGAGCAGATCCCGATCGGCACGCTCATGGTCGACCTGATCGACACGAAGGCCAAGGAGCTCGTCTGGCGCGGCAGCGCCTCGCGCGTCGTCGACTCCGACGAAACCCCAAGAGATCGCGACGAGAAGATCCAGGAAGCCGTGAAAAAACTGTTCGACGGCTTCCCGCCGAAGTAGAAGCAGGCGTCAGAACGCCGTGGCGAGACCCGCGAGGAAGCGGCGGCCCGGAGCCGGGAATCCGCTCGCTTCCTCGTAGGCGCGCCCGAAGAGGTTGGTGACGCGCACGAACGGCGCAAGCGAAAAGGCGAGCGGAGGGAGCGTCACGGCGCCGTCCACCCTCACGTAAGAGGGATCCTCCACGAGCTTCGAAAAGTCCTGAACGTCGCGGTCCGCGCGGCGGCCTACCCAGATGCCGGTCAGGCTGAACGCTCCGCCCGAGACGAACGTCGTTGCGTACGTCGCGGAGGCCCGGTGCCGGGGCCGGCGCACGAGGAACGCGCTGGCGTCGACGTCCTTCGCGTCGAGGTAAGTGTACGACGCCCTGAGGACGGAATGCGCGCCCACCGCGGTCCGGACTCCCGCCTCGACGCCTCGCGTCCGCGCCCTCCCGATGTTCTGGTTCATGAACGTCGCCGTCGGGTCGTACTCGATGAGATCCCGGATGTCGTTCCAGAAGGCCGACACCTCCAGGACGAGCCCCTTGGCAAGCGTCTTCTCGAGGCCGACCTCGTAGCCCGTCGACTTCTCGGGGCGCAGCGCGGGGTTCCCCGAGAAGGGAAAGTAAAGCTCGCCCGTCGAGGGTGCGCGAAAGGCGGTGCCGGCCGCCGCGCGGATCTTGAGGGTCGGCAGGATTCGCCAGGCCGCGGTCAACCGCGGGCTCACGGCGCTTCCGAACGCGCTGTGGTCGTCCCAGCGGACTCCGCCGGTCAGAACGAGACGCTCTTCCAGGAGCGCGACGCGGTCCTCCGCGAAGAGCGCGAACGTCCGGGTCGAGGCGCCGTCGAGCGAGACCCCGAAGTTGCTTTCGTTCGAGACGAGCGTCCGCTCCCAATCGGCCCCCGCCGCGAGCCTGTGCGCTCCCCACGTGCCCGACGCGGTGACGCGGCCCCCCGCGCGGCGCGCGTCCGTCGTCGACGAAGTGAAGAACGAGTCTCCGGGGTCGGCGTACCCGGGCCTGTCGCGCATATAGCGCACCGAGGCGTCGAGAGAGAGATTCTTCGAAAGTGAGAAAGAGAGAGGGACTTCGACGGTCGTCGTCTCGGCGGAAGTCCAGCGCTGCGGCGTCCGGGAAACGCCGTCGGTCGGAATTCCCGTCCGGCCGCTGTCTCTCCGGACCACGACGCCCGCCGTGGCGCCTGCCGAGAGCCGCGCGGTCAGCGCCCCCGAGAGCGACGTGCCCGCGAAGAACTCGTTCGGCAGGTCGCCCGCGGAAAGAGTCCTTCGAAATCCGAACGTGCCCGAGATCGCGCCTTCGGAGAATCCCCCTTCCGCGGAACCTTCCTTTCCTCCCGCGTTTCCGAACGCCAGGCTCGCGTGTCCGTTCACTCCCGCGTCCGATGCCCGGCGCGTGAAGATGCGCACGACACCGCCGATCGCCTCCGATCCGTAGAGCGCCGAGAAGGGGCCGCGCACGACCTCGATGCGCTCGACGTTCGCCGTCGAGAGCGACGAGAGGTCCGTGCCTCCGAAGTAGGGGCTGTTCAGCGGGACGCCGTCGACGAGGACGAGAGTCTGCGTCGAGCTCGTCCCGCGCAGGAAGAGCGACGCGACCGTACCCGGGCCGCCCGACTGCACGACGTCGAGCCCGGGCACCGTCCTCAGGAGGTCGAGAACGTTCGTCACCTGGGACGCCGCGATCTCCGCGCCGTCGATCACGGTCGCGGCGGCGCCGAGAGAGACCGCGGCCTCGGGCTCGGCGGCCGCGGACACGACGACGTCCGCGGCAAGCTTCGAGGCCGCGGACGGCGGCGGCGGCTGCTGCTGCTGCGCGAGGAGAGAAGACGCGGCGCCCATGAGGAACGACGCCAGCGCGAGAAGGACACACGACGACCTGGCGAAGACGGCACGAGAGACCATGGAAACCTCCGTTCCGCTGGCACCGCCTTCTCATCGGAGAGGTGCGGCGGGTCCGTGCCCGGAGGCGGGACGGCCGCGACTTCCCGAGCCCCGGAGAAGGCGTTGCGATAACGATGTTCCTCGGGCAGGTCTCCTGGCTCCCGGATCGTCCGCGCACGGCCCCTTCCCGGAGGCGCGACCGGCCCGATGCCGATCTCTCGCCGCCAGTGGATCTCGCCGGGCGCGTCCCCGGTCACAGTGGCGGGGGCCGCGCGGGATTCTCACCCGCTTCCCTTTTTCGCCCCCCGGAGGTCGAGGGGACTCGAGGACGATTTGAAAGAACGAGGCGTCAGGCTACCACGGGCGGCGTCGCGGTCGGCGCGTCGAGCGCCTCACGGACCCGGCGCAGGAGCTCTTTTTCCTTGAACGGTTTCTGGAGAATCGGGACGCCTCCCTCGGCGACTTGCTGTCGCGAGAGCATGTCGTCCGTGTAGCCCGACATGAAGAGGATGCGCGCTTCGGGCCGCCGCGGAGCGAGGACGTTCACGAGCTCCGGCCCGGTGCCCCGCGGCATGATGACGTCCGTGAGGACGAGGTGGATCGGGCCGTCGAAGGAACCCGCCTTCGCGAGCGCATCGTCGAGGCCGTCGGCCGCCACGACCCGGTACCCGTTCCGCTCGAGGAGCACGCGCGTCAGCTCCCTCACACCGGACTCGTCCTCCACGAGGAGGATCGTCTCGGTCCCGCTGCGGCGATGCACGCCCGAGGCGCGCTTCGTCCGCGGAACCCCCTCGGCCTCGGGCAGGAGGATCCGGAACGTGGTCCCCTCGCCGGGGGCGCTCCTCACGTCGAAGAATCCACCACTCTGCTTCACGATGCCGAAGACGGTCGCGAGGCCGAGCCCCGTGCCCTTCCCCTTCTCCTTCGTCGTGAAGAACGGCTCGAAAAGGTGGGCCAGGGTCTCCTCGTCCATCCCGGTCCCCATGTCGGTCACCGAGAGCGCGACGTAGCGGCCCGGCGGAGCCACTTCGACCGCAAACGCGAACGGGGCGCCGATCTCCTCGAGCGCGATCGCGATCGACAGCCGGCCGCCCTCCGGCATCGCGTCGCGCGCGTTGACGGCGAGGTTCATGAGCACCTGCTCGATCTGGCCCCCGTCGGCCTTCACCATGGCGGGCGTCTCGGGCCTCGACACGACGAGCTCGACGTCTTCCCCGATGAGCCTCCGAAGCATCT
>JBBQRP010000050.1:0-9156 GCA_038214715.1 Thermoanaerobaculia bacterium
GCCCTGCTCGACGATGCCGGTCGTCTGGATCACGTTGAAGGCGCCGCCGATCAGGAAAAGGAACGCGATGATGAGCGACCCGTCGAGAAAGCCGCGGATCGGCGCGATGACGAGCCACTGCGGCCCGAGAACGACCTTCGAGACGCGCGCGTAGGTGCCCGGGACCGTCACCTGCCGGCCGCCCTTGTCGACCGTCTGATAGACGCCCGAAGGCACGAGCCAGGAGAGGACGAGGACAAACACGATGAGGCTCCCCACGATCACGAGCGTGTGGGGCATCCGGAGACGGCGCTCTCCCGGCGCGGGCGCGTCCGTCATCGGGCGTCCGCCCCGAGCGTCGCGAGAAAGTCCGCGAAAAAGACGGACCGCCGGTCGAGCGAGTCCAGGTCCAGCCATTCCTCGCGGGTGTGCATCCCGTCGCCGACCGGGCCGAGGCCGTCGACGACGGGGATCCGGCCCGGGTCCGCGAGGAAGTTCGGGAACGAGACGCCGCCGCGGTCCTCCTCGAGCTCGAGGTGGAATCCGCGGGTCGCCGCGAGCGCGATCGCACGGCGCGCGATGTCCGCGCCGGGGCCGTCGGGGCTCACCGGCGGCACCGTGGCGCCCAGCGCGAGACGCATCGAGACGCCGTGCTCCCTGGCGACGCTCTCGGCGAGACGCGTGAGGTCCTCGCCGGCGGCGACGCCTTCTTTCGTCGTGAGGTATCGGAACTCGCCCTCGGCGACGGCGCGGTCGGAGACGACGTTGAGCTGGCGCGCCGTTCCGAGGAGGCCCGCGTTCGCACCGAGCTCGTTCACGAACCCGGCGTCGCCGCCGACGAGACGCGCGACGTTCACCGTGCGGCCGGGTCCGGCGATGGAAAGCTCCTGCGCGCGCGCGGCCCAATCGGCCACGGCGGCGAGCGCGGATTTGCCGTCCCAGTAAGCGAGGCCCGAGTGCGCGGCCTTGCCGGTCGCCTCCAGCTTCCACTCCGTGAGCCCGCGCCGGCCCGTGACGAGCGTCTCGCCGCCCACGCAGGAGCGGCCTGGCTCGAGGACGAGCACGAGACGGGCGTGCTCGCTGTAGCGGCGCATCGCCGAGGTGGAGATCGCGCCCTCCGATTCCTCGTCCGGAACGGCCACAAGCAGGAGGTCCGCGGGCGCCTTGCGGCCGGAGGCGGCGAGCGTGTCGAGCGCCGCGACGAGCATCGCGAGGCCGCCCTTCATGTCCAAAGCGCCCGTCGCGTGCATCTTCGGGCCGTCGACCTTCGGCGGGATCGCAGAGAGCACGGTGTCCATGTGGCCCACGAGGAGAAGGTGCCTCTCGCCGGCCGCCGGGCCCCGAGCGAGAAGAACCGGCTGCAGCACGCCGTGCGCGTCCTTTTCCTCGACGATCTCGACGGCGAGGCCGTGCCGTTCGAGTTCCTTTGTCAGCCGCGCGGCGACGCGCCGGAGTCCCGCCGCGTTGCCGCTCTCCGACGAGATCGTGCACAGGTCCTCGAGCAGCGCGCGCGCCGCGATGAGCGGACTCTCCGTATGTGTGGCCATCCGGACTCCTGGGCGCGAGTGTATCCTCGGCGCCGCTGCACTCTCTCGGACGTTTCCCGCTCTCCCGGCTCGTCCTCCGGCGCCTCTGGGTCGCGCTGCTGGCGCTTCCGTGCGCTCTTCACGCGGGCAGCCGCCCGCTCGCCGTCGATGACCTGTCTCGCCTCCGCACCGTGTCGGACGTCCAGGTCTCGCCGGAGGGAGAGTGGGTCGCGTACACGGTCGCGGGCCTCGACTCCGAGAAGGACCGCTCGGTGCGGGACCTCTGGATGGTGAGCTGGGACGGGCTCCGAAAGATCCGCCTGACGTGGGGGCCGGAGAGCGCGAGCAAGCCCCGCTGGAACCCGGCTGGCGGTCAGCTCGCCTTTCTCTCGGCCCGCGGCGAGGACAAGCAAACGAAGAAGGGGCCCCAGGTGTGGCTCCTGGATCGCGCGGGAGGAGACGCTCAGCGGATCACGGACATCCCGGGCGGCGTCTCGGGCATGGCGTGGTCGCCTGACGGGAAAAGGCTCGTCCTCGAGGTCGAGGACCCCGCCCCCGACGCCGAGCCGGAGCTGAAGGAAGGCTGGAAGAGGAAGACGAAGCCTCCCGTCGTCATCGATCGTTACCAGTTCAAGAAGGACAGCGACGGCTACCTGGACGCGCGCCGGACACACCTGAAGATCCTCGACGTCACAACGCAGAAGCTCGAGTCCCTCACCTCGGGCCGCTTTTCCGAAGAGTCTCCGGCCTTTTCGCCCGACGGCGCGCGGATCGCCTTCGTGAGCAACCGGACGCTCGACCCCGACCGGAACGACGAGTCGGCAATCTTCGTCGTCGAGGCGAGGGCGGGAGCGGAGCCGCTGAAGCTCACATCCCACGGCGGTCCGGACGGCAAGCCTTCCTTCAGTCCCGACGGAAAGTGGATCGCCTTCCTGCGCGGTGACGAGACGAAGTACACGGCCTACAACCAGAACCGGGCGGCCGTGGTGCCGTCCGCGGGCGGCGACGTGAGCGTCCTCACGGCCGCGCTGGACCGGAGGGTCTACGGCCCGCTCGTCTGGAGCCGGGACGGCACGCGCCTCGCGTTCCTCGTGCAGGACGACCGCTCCAAGTACGTCGGCCGGATCGCGCTGTCCGGCGGGCCCGTGGAGAAGCTCACGAGCGGGCGCCGCGTGGTGGACGACCTGGCCGCGCGGAAGGACGCCTTCGTCGTCCTCGCGGGCACGGCGACCGAGCCTCTGGAGGTGGCGGCGCTGGAAGGCGGAACCCTCCGGACGCTCGCGACCCACAACGAATGGCTGAAGGACGTGCGCCTCGGAACGGTCGAGGACTTCACGAGCCGGAGCGCGGACGGCACCGAAGTACACGGCCTCCTCACGAAGCCGCCGGACTTCGAGGCGGGCCGGCGGTATCCCACGGTCCTGTGGATTCACGGCGGCCCGAACATGCAGGACGAGCACAGTTTCCGCTTCGAGCGCCATTTCCTCGCGGCGCGCGGTTTCATCGTCCTCGCGGTCAACTACCGGGGCGGCTCCGGACGAGGGTCCGCGTACCAGAAGGCGATCTTCGCGGACTGGGGCAACAAGGAAGTCCAGGACCTGCTCGGCGCCGCGGATGAAGCCGTCCGCGCGGGCCTCGCCGATCCCGGCCGCCTCGGCATCGGCGGCTGGAGCTACGGCGGCATCCTCACGAACTACGTGATCGCGAAAGACCCCCGCTTCAAGGCGGCGGTGAGCGGCGCGTCGTCCTCTCTCCAGCTCGCCATGTACGGCACGGACGAGTACGTCGTGCAGTACGAAGCCGAACTGGGGCCGCCGTGGAAGTCCGCGGACCTCTGGATCCGGCTGTCGTACCCGTTCTTCCACGCCGACCGGATCAAGACGCCCACGCTCTTCATGGGAGGCACGCGGGACTTCAACGTTCCCGTCGCCGGCGCCGAGCAGATGTATCAGGCGCTGCGCAGCCTCGGCGTCGAGACGGGGCTCGTCATCTACCCGGACCAGCACCACGAGATCGGTCCTCCGTCCTACCAGCGCGACCGGCTGGAGCGCTACGCGGCTTGGTTCTCGCGATTCCTGAAACCGTATACTGGCCGACCGTGAATTGCCGACTCGCGGCGTTCGTCCTGCTCGCGACTTCCGTCGCAAGCGCCCAGGAATGGCGCGGGGGAACCGCGCGCGTCGAGGGGACCGTCAGGAGCGCGAGCGGGAATCCCGTCGAGGGCGCGAGGGTTTCCCTCCGCTGGGGCAAGAGCGGCCACGGCGGTCCGGACCTCCAGACCGACAAGAAAGGGCACTGGGCGATCCTCGGGATCGTCGGCGGCCCCTGGGACGTGGACTTCGAGGCGCCCGGCTTTCAGACGAAGAAGATCAGCGTCAGCCTGAGCGAGTCGGGGCGGAATCCGAACGTCGAGGTGCGGCTCGAGCCGGAACTCAAGCAGGCGGTCGAGGTCCATGAGGAAATCGCCGTCGGCGGCAAGAAGATCTCGAAGGACGCCGCCGCCGCGATCGAGTCGGGAAACGCGGCGCTCGAGAAGAAGGACTACGCGGCAGCGCGCGAGAGCTATCTCAAGGCGCTCCCCGAGCTGCCCGACAACACCGCGCTCCTCATGCGGATCGCGCTCGCCGACGAGGCGGACGGCAGGGCGGACGAGGCCCTCGACTACGCGCGGCGGGTGATCGCGAGAGAGCCGGAAAACCTCAACGCGCGGCTCACGATCGCGGGAATCGAGCTCGAGAAGGGCCGCCTCGACGCCGCGAAGGACGCGCTCGCCGGGATTCCCGAGGAGAGGATCACGAGCTCGATGTACCTCAACATGGGCATCCTCATGTTCAACAAGAACAACCTGCCCCTCGCGGAGGATTACTTTTCGAAGGCGATCGCGAAGCAGCCCGACGTCGCGGACGCCTGGTATTTCCGGGGCCTGACCCGCACGCAGGCGAAGAGGTCCGCGGACGCGAAGGCGGATTTTCTGAAATACCTCGAGCTCGACCCCTCCGGCAAGGAAGCCGGCACCGTCAAGGCGATTCTCGGCACGCTCAAGTGAGCGCCCGCGGCGGGGTCCGCCCGCGCGGACTGCCAGCGCTCGTTCTCGCGCTCGCGGTTTCCGGCGGCTGTGCGAAGCCGCGAACGGCCTTCCGCGGCGCGCCCGTGATCCTCATATCCGTCGACACGCTGCGCGCCGATCACCTGCCCGCGTACGGGTACCGCGGGGTCGAGACGCCGGGTCTCGACGCGCTGCAGAAGGACTCCGTGGTCTTCGACGAGGCTCTGTCCCCGGTTCCCCTGACCTTGCCCGCGCACGCGTCTCTCTTCACGGGCCTCAATCCGTACCAGCACGGCGTGCGGGACAACGTCGGATACCGGCTTTCCCCGGAGACGACCACGCTCGCGACGTTTCTGAGGCAGCGCGGCTACGCGACCGGGGGCGCCGTCTCCGCCTTCGTCCTCGACCACGCGACAGGAATCGCGGCCGGCTTCGACGCGTACCGGGACGACATCGAGATGCGCGCGTCGGCGGAGGCCATGGGCCAGGTCCAGAGGAAGGGAGCGGCCACCGAGGAGCTCCTCGAGACGTGGATCGGCGAGGAGAGGGCGGACAAGCCGTTCTTCGCGTTCCTCCATCTCTACGAGCCGCACTCTCCCTACGACCCTCCCGAACCGTTCCGCACGCGCTACGCCGGCAGGCTCTACGACGGAGAGATCGCAGCCGCCGACGCGGTCGTCGGCCGGTTTCTCGGCTTCCTGAAATCGAAACGAATCTACGACAAGGCGATCGTCGTCTTCCTCTCCGACCACGGCGAAGGGCTCGGCGACCACGGCGAGGACGAGCACGGGATTTTCCTCTACCGTGAGGAGCTCCGCGTTCCGCTCTTCGTCAAGCTCCCGGGAAACGCGCGAGCCGGCGAACGCGTCGGCGCTCCCGCGGGACTCGTCGACGTCTTCCCCACGGTGGCGGCCCTCCTCGGCGAAAAGCCGCCCCCCGCCCTCGCGGGCGAGCCGCTCCTCCCGGATGCGCCGCGGCCGGGCCCCGATCGGCGCGTCTACTCTGAAACGCTCTACCCGCGCCTCCACTTCGGCTGGAGCGACCTCGCCTCGCTCACGGACGGGCGGTACCAGTACATCGAAGCGCCGAGGCCGGAGCTCTACGACGTCACGAAGGATCCCGCCGAGAAGAACGATCTCGCCGGCGGTCTCCCGCCGGCCTTCCGGTCGATGAGGACGCAGCTCCTCGCGACGGAGCGTCCCCTGAAGCCCCCGGGCGCGGCAGACGACGAGACGCTCAAAAAGCTCGCGTCTCTCGGCTACCTGACGTCGCGTTCTCCCGACGCATCGGCGAGGGACCTTCCCGATCCGAAGGATCGGATCCAGACGCTCGGCCGCCTCCGGGAGGCGTCCCGGCTCGCCGCAGGGCGCGAAGAGGAGGCCGTCTTGCTGATCCGCGGTCTGGCGGCGGAGAACCCGCGCATGCTCGAAGCGTGGGAGCTCCTGACGCGCGCGCTGCGTCGAGCCGGCCGCCCGCGGGAGGCCCGCGAGGCGCTGGAGCACGCGGATCGGCTGCAGCCGGGGACGCCGCAGCTTCTCGCCGGCCTGTCCGATCTGTCGCTGGAGAGCGGCGATCTCGAAAAGGCCCGCTCGTACGCCCTCGCCGCGCGCGCGGCAGGCGCCGCCGACGTCGCGCCGCTTCTCGCGAGGATCGACCTCGCCTCCGGGGACTTCGTGCGCGCACGTGCCGAGGCGCTCGAGGCGATCGCCGAGAGGAGCCTCGACCAGGGTCCCCTCGTGCTCCTCGCGGAAATCGAGGCGGCCGCGGGCAACCTGGAGGTCGCGCTCACGGCGCTCCGGCGCGCCGACGCCCACGGTGCGGGCCGGCCGCCGACGATGAACCTCGAGGCGACCCGAGGCGACGTCTTGTCGCGGATGGGCGAGGACAAGGCCGCGGAGAGGGCGTTCACCGCCGAGATCAAGGCCTTTCCGGAAAACCTCGGCGCCTGGTCGCACCTCGCGATCCTGTATGCGAGCGCCGGACGGGACCGCGAATTCCGGGACGTCCTGTCGCGGATGACGACAGAAGTGCGCGGACGAAGATCCTTCGAGGCGGCGGCGGGGATCTGCGAAATCGTGGGCGACAAACAGGCGGCCCGGGCCTTCCGCGCCCGGGCGTCGACGCGCTGAAGGAAGATGCCGCCGGCGCGGACCCGGACTCAATCCGTATACTTCCCGCACCACCGTAGCGTTCTGTTCCCGACAGGTCGAGGAGGCTTCCGTGACCGATGGCGTGCTCTCGAGCTTTCTTCCTTCTTCTGCTTCCGTTCCGTCCCTCCCGCAGAAGGACGACGAGAAGCGGGCGAAGCACCGCGCCTACGAGCTGACGCTCGCCAGGACGCGCTACAACTACACGACGAGCTACCTCTACCCGGCGCCGCTCGCCGCGCAGGTACCGGACTCCGAGAAGTTCACGCTCGCGTACAAGGCGAAGGTCGCGCCCGTCCTGATCGAGGTGGCCGAGAACCTGAAGGCCGTCCTCGTCGCGCGTTTCGACGCGCAGCTGCGCTCCGATCTGCCGACGATGCCGATGCCGTGGATGGTCGAGCTGCAGAAGGCGATCGACGATGCGAAAAAGCAGTTCTCGGGCCTCAACCCTCTGAACATTCCCGGCGACCTCGCGGCGATCGTGAGGATCTTCGAGGCGCTGCACGACGGGCCGCCCGAGCTGGCCGAGTCGTACCAGAAGCTCGCGCAAATCCCGGAGCTCGTCGAAGGGCTCGAGAAGGCCGTTACGCAGTCGCTCTCGGACATGAAAGATCTCGGGATCACGTCGTTCCTGAGGGACACGCTGTATGACGTCCTCCGGACACCCAAGACGGGCGACGCGTACCTCCACGCGAAGGACGTCTCGGAGTTCAAGACGCTGTTCCCGGGCTTCCCGGCGCCGCCGGCCGTCATGGGCTTCGAGGCGGAGCCGTGGATGAAGCTCGGGCCCGGCCAGGAGGTGTGGGAGAGCGACTGGTACTTCGGGTGGCTGCAGATTGCCGGCTTCAACACGTCGAACTTCAAGGGCGTCTTCCCGGCCGGCAAGGCGCCCGAGATGGCGCTCGACCTCGGCGCGCTGCTCGGGAAGATGCCCGCGACCGACGCGATGCTGCAGGCCGCATCGGGCGACTCGTCCATCACGTTGCAGCGGGCGGCGGAGATCGGCCGCCTCTATGCGCTCGACCTCACGATGTTCGACGGCGTCGAGGCGAGCAAGCTCCACGGCGACCAGCGCTACGTCACGGCGCCGATCGCGCTCTTCTACTGGAATCCCGAGCCGGGAGCGGGCTACCCCGAAGGGCGCGGGAGCCTGCAGCCGGTGGCGATCCAGCTGGGGCAGAAGAACGACCCGGGGGCGTCCCCGATCTTCCTGCCGAAGGGCGACGCCGGGGCGTGGAAGATGGCGAAGTTCTTCGTATTGAACGGCCTCGCGGTGCAGCACGAGACGGTGGCCCACCTCGGCGCCTGCCACCTCACCGTGGAGACGCTCGTCGTCGCCACGAACCGGCAGCTCTCGTTCGAGCATCCGGTCCTCGCGCTTCTTGGGCCGCACTTCAGGTTCACACTCGACATCAACGAGGGCGCCAAGCACAGCCTCATCATTCCGCACGGCGTCGTGGCGTCGGTGCTGTCGCCGTCGATCGCGGGGAGCCTCGGGATGGTGCGCGACGCGCGCCTCGCGTGGCGCTTCGACCAGAACCTGCCGCACCGCCTCTTCGCGCTGCGCGGCGTGGACCGCGAGCGGCTGCCGGAGTTCCCGTTCCGCGACGACACGCTTCTCCTGTGGGACTCGATTCGGAGCTACGTCGGCGCGTATCTCGCTCTCTACTATTCGGGGAACGAGGACGTGAAGAACGACCCCGAGGTCCAGGCGTGGGTTGCGGAGGTCACGAGCACGGCCGGCGCCGCGTTCCAGGGGCTGGGCGGCCTGAAGTGGTCCGGCGGGGCCGAGGGAAAGGGCACGCCGACCCTCGACAGCTTCGACTACCTCGTCGACATGGTGTCGCTGATCGTCTACACGGCCGGGCCGCAGCACGCGAACGTGAACTACGCGCAGTACCCACTGATGTCGTACCTGCCGAGCATCTCCGGGTCGCTTTACGCGCCGCCGCCGAAGGACGCGGAGGCCGCCGGAGCGAAGGGCGCGTACCTCGCGGTTCTGCCGCCCATCGACGTCGCGCTCTACCAGATCGGCTTCGGCTATCTTCTCGCGAGCGTGCAATACGATACGTTCGGAACGTATTCCGACAACCCGCGCCGCCCGTACTTCGGCGACCCGAAAGCCGAGGCGATCAACACGGACTTCCGGATGGCGCTCGCCGTGATCGAGGCCGAGATCCGCAAGCGCAACGCGGCGCGCCCTTTGCCCTACGAGAACCAGCTGCCGTCGATGATCCCGAACAGCATCTCCATTTGAGAGGAACGATTCGATGAAAGACCGCGCCCTCGTCTCCCTCCTCGCCGCCCCGACGCTCGCGGCGCTCGTCGCGTGCACGAGCGCTCCTCCGGCACAGCCCGCCGCGCCTGGTGGAGGGAATCCGGCCATCGGAGGCCACCTTTTGATCGTGGGCGGCGGACCGATTCCGCCGGAGGTCGTCCGGCGCTTCGTCGATCTCGC
>JBBQRP010000051.1:0-9106 GCA_038214715.1 Thermoanaerobaculia bacterium
AAGTTCTGCTCCGAAGCTTGCGCCAAGGACGCCAAGTCCGGCTCCAAGTGCTCGTGTGGACATCCCGGCTGCACGATGAAGTAAACCGCTGAAGACGGCGACATTGCGAGCGTTGGGCCGTGAAGGCACGAATGTGGTGCGGCACGCGCTCGCGCTGACCGTCGTCGCGTTTCTCCTGCATTTCACCTGGGAGAACATCCAGTGCCCGGTCTTCTTTGAGCACGGTTCGTACGACGCCTCGCTTGGAAGCATGGCTCTGGCGAGCCTCGGCGACGTCGGCATCACTTGGGTGCTGTATGCGGCCGTCGCCGGCGTCTCCCGCCGGTGGAGATGGTCGGCGCAAGGCTGGTCGTGGCGGCAATGGCTCACGCTCATGGGCCTCGCGCTCGCGACCAGCTGGGCGATCGAGGCTCACGCACTCGCGAACCATCGGTGGAGCTACACGGCCCTCGCGCCGCTCCTGCCGGGAACGAACGTGTCCGTCGTTCCGGTCCTCCAACTCCTCGCCCTGACGCCCCTGGCGTTCTGGCTGGCAGACCGGGTGGTGCGACGTCTCAAAGCGCCGCCCGCCGCAGCCTCAGAGCATTTCCGATGACTGAGACCGAGCTCAGGCTCATCGCCGCGCTCGCCAGGATCGGGGACAGGAGAAGGCCGAAGAACGGGTAGAGAACGCCCGCCGCCACCGGCACTCCGAGGACATTGTAGACGAACGCGAAGAACAGGTTCTGCCGGATGTTCCGGATCGTCGCGCGGCTCAGGCGGCGCGCGCGCAGGAGGCCGGAGAGGTCTCCGCCGACGAGCGTCACGCCGGCGCTCTGGATCGCGACGTCAGTGCCCGTTCCCATCGCGACGCCCACGTCGGCTCCCGCGAGGGCGGGCGCGTCGTTGATGCCGTCCCCGGCCATCGCGACGATCCGGCCCTCCTTACGCAGCCGCGCCACGACTTCGGCCTTCCCCGCCGGAAGGACGCCCGCGACAACTTCGTCGATCCCGAGCTCCTTTGCGACCATCTCGGCGGTCGCCTTCGCATCCCCCGTCAACATGACGACGCGAATCCCGAGCGCGTGGATTTCCTTGATGGATTCGGCCGCGGACGCCTTGACCGGGTCGGCGGTGGCGAGAAAACCGGCGGGCTTTCCGTCGACGGCGACGAACAGGATCGTCCGGCCTTTTTCGCGCTCCGCGCCCGCCGCGGCGAGGAGCTCGGCGGAGAAAGGAGCGGACAGAGACGGGGATTTCTCTTCGAATAGTGAAAGGGAGCCGACGGCGACGGCGTGACCCTCGACGAGAGCGCGCACGCCCTTGCCGGCGATCGCCTGAACGTCCCGGGCCTCCGCGAGGTTCAGCCTTTTTTCCTTCGAGGCGGCGACGACCGCGCCCGCGAGCGGATGCTCGCTCGCGCGCTCCACCGATGCGGCGAGGCGCAGCAGGTCCTCTTCGCTCCAGCCCGCGAGGGGTTTCAGCGCGACGACCTTCGGCTTCCCTTCCGTCAGCGTCCCCGTCTTGTCCACGACGAGCGTGTCCACCTTCTCGAGGCGCTCGAGCGCGGCGGCGTCCTTGAAGAGGACCCCTGCGCCCGCGCCCCGGCCCATCGCGACCATGACGGACATCGGCGTCGCGAGGCCGAGCGCGCAGGGACACGCGACGATGAGGACCGCGACGGCATTCACGAGCGCGTGGACGAGGCGCGGGCTGGGACCTGCGAGGGCCCAGACGGCGAACGTCGCGGCCGCGACGAGAATGACGATCGGCACGAATACGGCGGCGACCCTGTCCGCGAGCCCCTGGATCGGCGCGCGGCTCCGCTGCGCCTCGGACACCATCCGGACGATCTGCGCAAGGACGGTCTCGCTGCCCACCTTGCGGGCCTCGATCACGAGAGCGCCGCTCCCGTTCACGGTCGCGCCCGTAACGGAATCGCCCGCCTTCTTGGCGACGGGCACGGGCTCGCCCGTGATCATCGACTCGTCCACGGCGCTCGTCCCCTCGGTCACCAGGCCGTCCACGGGCACGCGTTCGCCCGGCCGCACGCGGACGTGATCGCCCGGCTTCACGGACTCGAGCGGGACGTCGTCGTCGGTGCCGCCCGGCCGGACGAGCCGAGCGGTCTTCGGCGCGAGGCCGAGGAGCGCGCGGATCGCGTTGCCGGTCTTCTCGCGGGCGCGCAGCTCGAGCACCTGGCCGACGAGGACGAGCGTCGTGATGACCGCCGCCGCCTCGAAGTAGACGTCGTGCGTCGGAGCATGGTCCGAAGAGACCGAAGAGAAATTGCCTACAAAGGGAAGGAGGGACGGCAGGGATCGCGCGACGCTATAGACATAGGCTGCGCCTGTACCGAGCGCGATGAGCGTGAACATGTTGAGGTTGTGCGTTCGTACGGACGTCCATCCCCGCTCGAAGAACGGCCAGCCGCACCAAAGAACGACCGGCGTCGCCAGGACGAGCTGGATGAGCAGGTTCAGTCGCGGCGGGAGGACTCCGATGAGCCCGGGCGCCACCATCGCGCCCATCTCGAGGACGAGCAGCGGCGCGCTCAGGGCGATTGCGATCCAGAGGCGACGCGACATGTCGACGAGCTCGGGGTTCGCGGTCGCTTCCAGCGTGACCGTCTTCGGCTCGAGCGCCATTCCGCAGATCGGGCACGAGCCCGGGCCGGGCCGCACGATCTGAGGGTGCATCGGGCACGTGAATTCCACGCCGTGACCGGCCGGCGGCGCCGTCGCCGCCGCCGGCGGGCCGCTTGAAGTCGTGTTTTCCATGGGTTTCGACTCGCAACAATCGTGCCCGGAGCGGCTCGGAGAGACGCGGGCCGGTTCAGCGCCTGGGGCCCATCGGGGTGGATCCGTGCATCGAGCTCCCGGCCGGGCTGCTGCTCCCCGGCATCGACCCGGCCGGCTCGCTCCCGCGGCCCTGCGACATTGCCCCCATCGACGCATGGTTCTGCCACGAGGACTCGGTCATGCCCATGGAGCCCATGGGCACGATGCGAGGGACCGTGCCGGGCTTGAACGTGCAGAACTGGTCCTTGGTCACACGGAAGGGGCGAGCAGCTGGGTCCGTGGGAATCACCTCCACGGTTCCTTCGAACACGGCGAGGCTCGTCTGGCCTCCGCCGTCGACGTCCACTCCGTATCGGGTTCCGCGCACGGCGAGAAGAGCGCCGGGCGTCGCAACCCGCCGCTCTGGGGCTTCACCCCCCGCGAGAGCGTCGAAGAAGGCCTTGACCTTGCCCTGATCGAGGACGAGGAGAACGCCGGGTTCTTTTCCCGCGAGGCGAACGCGTGTGCTGGACGAGATCTCGAAACGCGTGGCTCTCTCGGGAACCGCCACGACCGCCCTCCCAAGCCAGTTCGTCCTGACGACGTCCCCCGCGTCGGCCGTCTGCTTTGCTTCCACGCGAAGCTCGTTCTTCTCGTCCCCTTTGGGATACCGATACACGCGGCTCTTGACCTCGTCAAAGCGATAGGTGAGTGGCGGGGAAGCCGGCGCGGGCGCGGCTGCCCCTGCAAGCTGCGCGAGCAACAGGAATGCGATCACGGTTCCTCCTCGTCTCCCTCGTCGGTCGTTGGCTCCCCCCGCCGGAGCTTTCGCGTCAGCGTCTTCCGCTCGATTCCGAGAATCCGCGCGGCCGTGGTCTTGTTCCCGCCCGCCGCCTCGAGCACCGCGAGGATGTGCTTTCGCTCGACGTCCTCGAGCGTCGCATCCGCGTCGCGCCTCCCGTCAGAATCGGTCCGCCGTCCGTCCGGGCCTTCTCCGATCAAGGGCGTGGAAAGGAGCTTCCTCAGGATCGCGACGTCGTTCACGGAACCGGCGTCGATGAGCATCCGCCGGACGACGTGCGCCAGCTCGCGGACGTTTCCCGGCCACGGGTAGGCCTCGAGGGCCGCAAGAACGGCGACAGTCGGAGGCGTGGCCGGTGGTCTCCCCAGTTCCCGCTGGGCCTGCCTCTGGAAGTGCTCGACGAGAAGCGGAAGATCCGAAAGCCGGTCCCGAAGCGGTGGAATGGGGATCTCGTATCCCGCGAGCCGGAAGTAGAGGTCTTGCCGGAACCGACCCTCCGCGACCATGCGTTTCAAGTCGCGGTGTGTCGCCGCGACGACCCGGACGTCCTTCTTCTCGCCTCCGTCCGCTCCGAGGGGCGTGACGATGCCGTCCTCGAGAAATCGCAGGAGCTTGACCTGAAAAACTGGCGAGATCTCCCCGATCTCGTCGAGAAACGCGGTCCCGCCGTCCGCCTGTGCCAGGGCTCCGATGCGATCGCGGTGGGCGTCGGTGAAGGCGCCCCTTCGGTGGCCAAAGAGCTCACTCTCCAGGAGGGCGTCGGGGATCGCCCCGCAGTGCACCGGCACGAAGGGTCCGTCCGGATGCGCACCAAAGCGGTGAAGAGCGAGGGCGACCAGCTCCTTTCCCGTCCCCGTTTCGCCGAAAACGAGAACCGGGATCCGGAGGGAGGCGACACGCCCGACGGCCTTGTAGACCTCCACGATGGCCGGGTGCGAGCCCACGATCATGCTTTCCGGCCCGGGCCGCCGCGAGAAAGACCCTTCGAACGGCTGGGCTTCGAGCGCGGCCCGGACCCTATCGAGGAGAACCGGAAGGTCGAACGGCTTTGCGATGTAGTCGAAGGCTCCTGTCTTCGCCGCGAGCGCGGCCGTCTCGACGCTCCCTCGGGCGGTCATCAGGATGATGGGTGGAGCGGGGACCAACCGGCTCAGCTCGTGAAGGAGCTCCAGTCCGTCGCCGCCCGGCATGTAGATGTCGGAGACAACGAGCGCCACCGGAGCCTGGCGAATGGCTGCCCGAGCCTCGGTCAAGTTTCGCGCGCGGGCGGCCACGTACCCGGACTTCTCGAGGGCGAGGGACACGGTCTCGCGGATGGCCATGTCGTCGTCGACGACGAGAACGCGCGGCTTCACGCGGGCCTCATCAGCGGATCATCCGCTCGCGGGAGCCGGACCCGGAACAATGCGCCTGCTTCAGGTGGATCCCCGATCTCGATTCGTCCGCGGTGCCACGTCACGATCTGCTCGACGAGGGCCAGGCCAAGCCCGAGGCCCGGAGCGTCTTCACCCGAACTCCCGCGTGAAAACGGGTGAAAGATCCGTTCTCGCTCGCCGAGAGGTATCCCTGCGCCACGGTCGGTGACCTCGAGAATCGCGTCCGACCCCAAGGTCCGGAGACCGACATCCACGGGCGTCCCCGCCGGTGAGAACTTGAAGGCGTTTCCGACGAGGTTGTCGAGAACGCGAGCGAGGAGTGAAGCATCCCCGCGGACGACAACGCCCGGCTCGACGGAGAGCCGGGTCTCCCGGCCCGCCCCCCGCCCGAGCGTCTCGGCGCGTCGCCCGACAAGGTCTGACAATGGGATCTCCTTCGCAACTTCGGCGAAATCCCGGAGGCGGACCTTGTCCATGTCGAGAAGGGCCTCGACCATTTCCGAGAGACGGGTTGTCTCCGTTACGACCATCGAGGCGACTCTCTTGCGCTCGTCGGCGGAAAGGTCGAAGGATTCCAGGAGCTGAGCGAGACCACGGACAGACGTCAGGGGCGTTCTGAGCTCGTGTGCGACGACGCGCCGCTCTTCTACGAGCCGGCTTGCGGCCTCGTCCGCCCGTACCTCGGTTTTCCGCGCGGAGACAACGACGGACACGACTGCGGCCAGTAACGCGGCCCCCCCAATCGTGCCGACGGGCACCTCCTGCCCGGCGAAGTTGAGCAGGAGAAGACCCGCCGGAATCAGCAGCACGACCAGAAGGAAGGGAAGGACTCGCGATGCGAGGGTCCGGCGCGAGTGCGCGGCTGTTGTCACGACCACCAGCGCGGCTGCGACGAGCCCGACGAGCCACGGCGGCATCGTGTGCAGGAGGCCGTGGCGCAAGAAGCTCTCGGTGGCCGCCGCCTGGACGAGGACGCCGGGCTCCTGCGCTCCACGAGACGTGGGTAATGGCACGCGATCTCCGAGTCCGGCGGCCGTCACGCCGATGAAGACGACGCGATCCCGGAAGTTTCCAGGAAGCGGCCGTCCCGAGAAAACGTCGGCGGCTCCGACGACAGGGATGGAAGACAAGAGTGTTCGGAAGTCGGGACGCAGGAAATGGGCGACCGGAACGGACCGATTCGCATCCATCGTGTGGATCGCTGCCAGAGACAGCGCCGGCAAGGGAATGTCCCCGCTCTGTTTGGTCGACAGAATGCGGCGGACCACTCCGTCGCCGTCCGGCTCGAAGATGGCGTGCGCCTCTCTCGCCGAATTCCGGAGAACGGGAACGGGCCGGATCCAGCCCCTTGCTTCGTCGAGACCCGACGCGACGACAGAGGGACCCTCGGCCAGGGACTGAGCCAGCTCGTCGTCCCCGGACCTTCCCTCGGGCAGGAGCAGGTCGAGAACCACCGAGCGTGCCCCAGCCGACCTGACCGCTCTCACGAGCCGGGCGAGGTCAGGCCGCGGCCAGGGCCACGGTCCGACCTTGGCGAGCGCGTCCTCGTCGATGACGACGGCGGCGACCCGGTCGGCGGAGAACTGAGGGAGCAGCCGAAGCTCGGCGTCGCGAAGGGAGCTCTCGAGAGGGCCGGTCCATCCGGTCGTGGCGAGCCCGAAGGCAAGAAGCCCCGCGCCCGCGACGAGACCGGCCCGAAATCGATCCATCGTGACTGACCTCAGACAGCAAGCCGGACCACAGCCGTCCGAAAGCGCCCGACGTCAGGGCATCATGCCGCCGCCCATGCCGCGGCCGCCGTTCATCATGTTCCCCATCACGACGTAACCGTCGTTCGTGAGGTTGTCGTTCACGACGGCGTAGGACATCACCATCCCCGTCGTGGCCTGGTTCATCCGGACCCGGATCTGCAGGCCCGCGTCGCCGGCCGCGAACTTCGAGTGGACGTTCGCGAGGACGTCGTTGAACTGGTGCGACGAGTAGCCCGCGAGCGTGTAGGGGAGGCTTTTCGCGCCCGAACCCGTCGGTGTGCTGCCGTCCGCGTCGACGATTTCGACGACGCCGGTCGCCCCTTCGACTGACGTGGAGACGACGTTCACGTTGACGCGGTTGCCGGGCTCGGGCAGGAGGCCGAGCATGTACATTGCGTATTCGTCCATCCCGTGCCCCCCCGCCATCGGAAGCGACGTCATGGACATGCGCGTCGGCATCCCCATGAAGGCGAGCCCGTAGGCGCCGGCGCCCGACTGGTTGTAGACGCGGACGGTTGCCGAGACCGAGAAGCTCGCGGCGACGCGGATGGCCCCGAAGCCGGTCGGAATGCCGAAGTTGGCCTGAAGGACGTCCGGCAGGTATGTGATGGGCTGGGTGAGGTTAACGGTCGTCGTCGCGAACGGGGCCGACGTGGCCGAGTCGGCCTTGTGGAAGTAGAGCGTCGCGGTTCCGGTCGCGCTCGCCTTGATCCAGAGGTCGGTCACGAAGAAGGAGCTGAACTGGCCCGGTCCGCGGACGCCCGCGGGGATGACGAGACCTTCGGTTCCGCTCGTCATGGCGTCCATCGGGCCGTTCTGGGTACCGGACCCTCCGCCCATCTGCGCGTTCACGGGCGCGCTGGCGCAGAAGGCGGCGAGGGCGGCGGCGGCGAGGATCGGTCGAAGAGACTTCATGGGTTCTCCCTTGTGTGGATGCGGCCCCGTTCGGCCACGCGGATGATCTAAATGCTACTCTATAACCAACCAGTTATTGTTTAGGGTGCAACCACGACCGTCATGGTCAGGCCCGCCATTCCGCCGGCTGACTCGCCGACGTGCTGGAGGTTGTGGCAGTGGAGCATCCACGTGCCCGGGTTCGTTGCCTCCAGGAGGGCGTCGTATCGCTCCCCGGCGTTCACCGGCAGGGTGTCCTTGCGGTACGGAGCCGGAAGGCTGAAGCCGTCGGTTGCCGTGACCGTCCAGTTCATCCCGTGAAGATGCATCGGGTGGACCATGTTCCCCGTATTTACGATACGGAACAGGACCTTCTCTCCCCGTTTGAGTTGCAGACTGGGAACGTAGGGCCCGGTCTTGCCGTTGATCAGGAGGCCTCCGGAGCCCATGGACGCCATGCTCGAGCCCATTCCGCCGCTCATTCCACCGCCCATCGCCGCTCCCATGGAGCCGGACTCTCCGATGACGAGCGGGAACTCGCGGTCGTAGTCCTTCGGCGCACCGGGAGCGGGTTCGACGATGAGCAGCCCGTAGAGACCGCGCGCGATCTGGGCGGCCGCGTCGGCGTGAGGGTGATACCAGTACGTGCCGGGCTCCGGGGCCGGGAACTCGTACGTGAACTCCCCACCGGCCGGCACGACGGGCGCCGAGACTCCCGGCACCCCGTCCATGCCGTTCGGAACCGGGACGCCGTGCCAGTGAATCGTCGTCGGTTCGGGGAGCTGGTTCACGAGCGTGACCCGCAGGGTGTCGCCGGCGGCGACGCGGATCTCCGGACCGGGCACGGTGCCGTTGTAAGTCCAGGCCGTGATCCTGCGCCCGGATCCGACGTCCCACTGCGTCGCCCTGGCCGTCAGGACGACGTCGCGCGTAGCGCCGGCGGCGGCGCCGGCGGGAACGAGGATCCAGGTCACGAGAAGGGCGGTGAGGATCGGCTTGAAGCTCGTCATGGACAGTCGTCTCGCAAGGTTGGTGCCGCTCGTGTCACGGGCCGGCGCGCCCCGCCTGGCGGGTTTTCCGGGCCCGGGGAACGGCTCTTGGCCGAGCGACGGACGAGATGACCCGCCGGATGGGTCGGAAGGACTCGGGGATGATCCGCAGCCCTTCGCTTGCCGTACTTCAGGCGTGCAACCGGCCCTCGCTCCCGTCCTGCGCCCGGCCTTCGGGGATAATCCCGCCCGCCATGCAGGCTGTTCGGTGACCGCGCACGCCTCGCGCGCGCCAGAGGCGACCGCCGAGGCGGCTGCCCTCCTGGCCCGGATCGCGCTGCGCGACGCGGCCGCGCTCGCGCGCGATCGACCGGCTGCGCTCGCGCGGCGCCGCAAGTCGGCATACGTCCGCGCTGGACGAGGGGTACGACTCCCCGTCGACCGATCCCGGACCCGAGACGCGCTCGTCTCTCGCCCAGCGTGCGGCGCTCGTGAGAGGCGCTCTTGCAGACCTGCCCGCGGAGCAGCGCGAGGT
>JBBQRP010000052.1:0-7289 GCA_038214715.1 Thermoanaerobaculia bacterium
GCGGCGCTTCCGTGCTGCCGCTCGACGGCGGCATCGCGCGCGACGTCTCCCATCCGAAGGTCAAGGACCTCGACACGCCGGGCAGCCATCTCCGCGCGCGGTTCCGGCGGAGCGGACATCCGCTCGCGTACGGATACAAAGAGATCGTCACGATTCTCCGCGCAAAGACGCCGGTCTACGACGTCCGCCGGAGCGACCGCGAGCGAATCGTCCTCGCCTACGGCACGAAGCCCGACAAGGACCCGGCGTATGCGGACGACGAGGAAAAGGAGAAGGAGCGGGAAAAGGACCGGGCGAACGCGAAAGGCGTCCCGCCGCCGAAGGACCAGAAGCCCGACGAGCCGTCCCTCGTCGTGAGCGGGGGAATCAAGGGCGGAAGCGAGCTCCAGGGAAAGCCGGCGATCCTCGACATCCCGACGGGCAAGGGCCGCATCGTCGCCTTCGACTTCGATCCCATCCACCGCCTCCAGCAGCGCGCGACCTTCCGGCTCGTCTGGAACGCGATCCTGAACTGGAACGACCTGCCGCCCGCAGCCGGCAAACCGTGACGGGCGCGGGACCTCAGGAGACTTCTTTGAGGAGCTTCCGGACTTCCGCGCGCTCGCGCGCGTAACGGGCTTCGGGCGCGGACGCGAGGAACTTCTCGAAGGACTGCTTCGCCCGCACCCGATCGCCGATCTTCAGGGCGACGAGTCCCATGTTGTAGAGGGCGTCGTACTCCTCCGGGCCGTACTCGACGCACCGCGTCCAGGCGTCGAGCGCCTTCGCCGGCGCGTTCGAGCGCATCCACGCGACGCCGAGCGCGTTCCAGGCCTTCGGGTTCCGGAGGCCCAGCGAAATCGACTTCTCGAGGCTCTCCCGCGCCTTCTCGACGCTGCCGGGACGATCGCCCTTCAGGAGCGCGATCCCGATGTTCTGGAAGGCCTGGACGTTGGAGGGGTCCGCAGCGAGGACGCGCCGGAAGACCTCGAGCGCGTCGTCGATCTTCCCGGAGTCCGCGAGCGCGATGCCGAGCGCGTTGAGCGTCTCGGCGTCCCGGCTCTTCGCGTAGCGGCCGAGGAGGGCGGCCGCGTCGCGGGGCTTTCCCTCTTCGGCGAGAAGGAGCCCGTGACGGCGATCGAGAGCCTCGCTCTTGACGCCGTTCGCGCTAGCACGCTCGAGGACCTTGATCGCCCCCGCCGCGTCGCCCTTCTCCTCGAGGAGAAACGCGAGGTGCTGGTACCCGAGCTGCATCTTCGGATTCCGGGCGACGAGCTGCCGCGTCACGCGCAGCGCGCCAGCTTTGTCTCCGCGCTCGTAAAGCTCCACCGCCTGATGGATCTGGCGATCGACCGCGATCAGGTTCTTTGGGTCGTCCGCAGGGCCGTACGAGGTCTTTGCAGGAGTTGAGCCCGAGAGGTACCCGAGGCTCCTGAGCCGCGCGGCCTGATCCGCGTCGGTCTTCCCGGGCGCGACGGGCCCGGTCGGGAAGCGCAGGAGTTCGGCGCGCATCTTTCGGAGCGGCGGAAGGCGCTGCGCCGCGAGGTTGCTCTTCTCCGCGGAGTCCTTCGTCAGGTCGTAGTGCTCGGGGACCGGGAGGTCCACGTACTTCTGCCCCTCCTGCAGGAGCCCGCGCAGCGGCGCCCAGCCGCGCGTGAAGCTCGCCGAGAGGGACTCGAAGTACGACGTCCGCGAGGCGGCCGCCGCCCGGTCCGACAGAAGCGAGGCTCCCGGAAGCTGCCGCGCGGTGCGGTCGCCGACCGCGTCGAGGATTGTCGGCAGGATGTCGATGTGCCGGGCGAGCGCCGCGTCGCGGCCCTTGCGGGAAAGGTCCCGCTCCCAGAGAAAGAGCGGCACGTGGAGCGTCGCCTCGTACGCGAAGAGGCCGTGAGTCAGCTCGCCGTGCTCGCCGCGCGATTCGCCGTGGTCGGACGTGACGACGAGAAGCGTGGGCGGCGCGCCCGGCGCGCGGACCGCGTCGAGGAGCGGGGCGAGGGCCGCGTCCGCGAACGCGACGTCGCCGAGGTAGAGGTCGTCTGCGAAGCGTTTCCGGAACTCGGCGGGCGGGTCGTAAGGAGCGTGCGGGTCGTAGATGTGGACCCACAGAAAACGCGGCCGCCCGGCCTGCTTCCTGTACCAGTCGAGCGCCGCCGAGACGACCACGGGCCCGGCAGCCTGCTGGACGCGGAAATCCGTCGAGTCCTCCGCCTGGCGGTAGAGCATGTCGTAGACGTCGAACCCGCGGGCAAGGCCGTAGCGCGAATCCAGCGGAAATGCCGCGACGAAGGCGCCCGTCGCGTAGCCCTTCTCCTTGAGGATCGTCGCGGCGGTCGGGAAGCGGTCCTCGAGGCGGAAGCCCGTGTTGTCCCTCACGCCGTGCTGGAACGGGTAGAGCCCCGTCAGGATGTTGACGTGCGACGGGAGCGTCAGGACGTTCTGCCCGTGCGCGAACGAGAAGACGAGCCCGTCGGCCGCGGCGGCGTCGAGGTGGGGCGTCGTGCCGCGCGTGTTCCCGCCGAACCCGACGGCGTCCGCCCGGCAGGTGTCGATCGTCACGAGGACGACGTCGCGGATCGGCCGTGCCTCCTCGGCCGGGGCGGTCCGCCGGGGCAGGAGGGCTGCCGTGACGACGATGGCGAGGCAGGCGAGGACGAGAGCGCGCTTCACACGGACTTTCACCAGGAAGGAGAGTAGGACAAAAAAAGGCCCGCCCGGAATTTCCGGACGGGCCTCGTGAGGGCTCTCGACTCTAGAAGAAGACGCGGGCGCCGAGCCTCACGATCCGCGGGCTCTGCACCTGGGTCGGCTGATTGAAGGTCGGGTTCGCCGCGAAGGACGTGCCGCGGGAGTCGAAGTCGCCGGCGCGGTTGTCGCGGTAGGTCACGGTCGCGCTGTTGAAGAGGTTGAAGACGTCGATGGACGCCGTCGTCGAGACGGGCCCGACCTTGAAGGTCTTCTCGAAGCGGAGATCGAACTCGTAGACGTTGTCGAGCCGGTAGTCGTCGACGCGGCCGATCTGGATGCTGTAGCGGTTCGAGCTGCCGAGGGCGTCCCGGGCCCGCACGCGCACGTAGTACGGGAGCGAGTACCCCTCGCGCGCGAAGAGGTTGCCTCCGACGTTGATCCCGAGCGGGAGCTGGTAGAGGCCCGTCACGTTGGCCTGCCACCGGGCGTCGTAGCCGGGGTTCGAGCTGTCGCTCGCGACGGCGAGGCCGCCGTTGTCGTTCGTGCCTCCGAGGAGGTTGTTCTTGTTGACGATCGATTCCGTCGTCAGGTACTGGCGCCAGTTGTTGTAACCGAACCCGGCGCGGAGCATCCAGTTGTTCGACATCCGCTTGATGAACTGGACCTCGACGCCGTTGTACCTCTGGTAGGCCCCCGGCTGGTTCTCGTAGATGTTCCCGGGAGGCGCCGACGGCGTGTTCAGCTTGTAGTAGGGCTCGTTGAAGGTGAGACGGAAGCCGTTCGTCCCGACCGCGGTGCCCGTCGCGAACCCGCCGGAGATGTAGTCGTTCGCCGTGACGCCGACGAGGGGGCTCCTCTGGATGTTCGAGATGTAGCGGTACGTGTAGGCGGCGGACACGGAGAAGTCCGTCATGAGCTCGTGGTCGAAGCCGAGGATGAACTCGTCGGTCGTCGGCGCCTTGTAGTCCGGCGCGATGACGTTTGGAGTCCTCGGCGCGTAGCTCGGATCGATGTGGTAGAAGCCCTGGGCCCCGCTCGCGAGGTCGACTTCGCCTGGCTGGACGATCTTGTCGTTGTTCGTGTCGTTCCAGTAGTAGTAGACGCCGCTGATGACCGGCAGCCCGTTGACGTGGTAGACGACGTTGCGGAGCTGGTCGGAGAAGCGCGCGTAGGACGCCCGCACAAGAGTCTTCCTCTTCTCGCCGAGGGCGTACGTCAGGCCGACCCGCGGGTTCCAGTTGCGGTACGTGATCGGATAGCCGTCGTCGCCGGCGTACGTGACCGCCGGGAGGAGCGTCGGGAACGCGGGATTGGCGCCCACGAAGGAGGGCAGGTTCGCGCCCTGCTGGTAGTCGAACCGGATGCCCGCGTTGACGGTCAGCCGGTCGACGGTGAACGTGTCGCTGACCCACGCTTCCGTGTAGTTCATCTTGAAACTCGTGGCCGCCCCGCGCGTCAGGGCCGCATAGCACGAGTCGGCGTTCTTGCCGCAGTGCGGGCTGCCGGCCGACGACGTGTCGGAGCCGAAGATCTGGTCGCCCGGCCAGGCCGACTCGGACTGCGTGACGGAGTGGCGGTACTGGAAGCCGAACTTCAGCTCGTGGCCGATCGGGCCGGTGTTGAAGAACTTCGACGCCTGGAGGTTCGCGTGGTGCTGCGGGCTGTTGATGATGGAGTTCCGGTAGCTGTTGTGGGCGACCGTCCCGCCGTTGTCGAAGTAGACCTGCTTGTCCGGCCCCCCGGTGGGGATCAGGCGGTACGGCTCGTCGACGTAGCCGAAGAACGCGGTCGCGAAGAGGTTGGGAGAGAAGATGTGGGAGTCCTGGATCTTGATGACGGTGGTCGGTCCGCGCTGGTTCCAGGTCGTCTCCTGGGGCCGCGTCGTCGACGCGCCGCGGCCGTTGACGATCTTCTCGTTCCGGTTGTAGAGGACCTCGGCGGAGTTCTGATCCGTCACCTGCACGTTCAGCTTGGCGTTCCAGTTCTCGAGTGTCGTGAGAGAGACGAGGGGATTGCCCGAGAAGTCGGTCTGGCCCGTCTGGTCGAGGTTGATGTCCTGGCGCGACGCTCCGGCCCAGAGCCACGCGCGGTCCTTGAGGATCGGGCCGCCGGCCTCGAGGCCGTACTCCCGGATGAAGCGCGTCTCGTTGCCCTGGAAGCCCGGGATCGCCGCAACCTCGCTGCTCGAGTTGCTCGACTGGAGCTGGTTCGGCGCGTAAAAGAATCGGCCCGAGCCCTTCCACTCGTTCGTGCCGCGTTTCGTGATCATGTTGATCGTGACGCCGCCCGTGTTCAGGGAGAGATCCGATCCGCCCGTGGCGACCTGGACTTCCTGGAAGGCGTCGAAGTCGAAGTACTGCGCGGAAAGGCCGTTCGAGCCGTTGTCCGTGACGTTCACTCCGTCGTAGACGTAGGTGCTCTGGTAGGAGCCCTTCCCGACGAAGTCGGCCTGGGAGCCGCTCGAGTTACCGGCGACGTTGATGCGGTTGACCTGCACGCCGGGGACCTGCTGCATGACGACCCACACGTCGCGCGACGTCGGGACCTGCTGCAGCTCGGCCTGGGCGAACGTCGCGCCCGTCTCGGTCTTGCGCGTGTCGATGAGCGGAGTCGAGGCCGTGACGGTCATCGTCTCCTGTCGCGTCGACAGAGTCATCGCCACGGTGAACGTCGTGTTCCTGCCGAGCGCGACGATGACGTTCTTCTGCACGACCTTCGCGAAGCCGGAGAGCTCGATCGTCGCCGTGTACGTGTCGGGCGCGAGGGTCAGGAAACGGAAATCGCCGCGGGCGTCGGTCGTCGTGACGAGCGGCCGGATCGTCGGGCCGGTCAGGGTCACCGTCGCGCCCGGAAGCCCGACCCCGCTCGCGTCGGTGACGTGACCGTACGCGTTGCCCGAGTCGTTGGCGGCCATCAGGCTCCCGGCCGCGATGGAAATCAGTAGAACGCCGAGAACGCCGAGAACCCGAAGAGCTCTTCTCATCCACTTCCTCCTCGAAAAAAGGGCCAGACGGTTGTCGTTCGGCAGTCTATCGTGGAAGCGAGCCCAGGGGAGGATCCGGAAGATGAAGAAAGCGGTCGTTTCGGCGGCGGGCATTCTGGCGGCAGGGATCGTCCTCGCCCAGGCGCCTCCGGAGCCGAAGCTCACGTGGGACCAGAGCCTCTCCGTGGAGGCCCGCCGTATCCGGAAGCCCGAGCCGCCCGAGGTGCTCCCGTGGGACGAGAGGGTCTCCCGGCTCCTCCGGGAGGAGGCCGGCGACGTCGTCGTGACGGCCGTCGGGGACATGATCTTCAACGAGAAGATCAGCGACCGCACCGAACCGGAGCGCCGGAATCTCCTCCGAATCCTGCGCGAGGCGGACGTCGCTTACGGGAACCTGGAGTTCTCGATCAACGAGCACCCCGAGCTCCAGAGCACGTTCTACAACTTCCGGGTCGGCCGGGAGTTCGCCTGGGAAGTGGCCGCCACCGGGATCAACCTCGTGAGCCTCGCGAACAACCACGCCCTCGACTTCGGCACGGCCGGCCTCCTCGACACCATGAGGGCCCTCGACCAGAGCGGGATCGCGTACGCGGGCGCCGGCCCGACGCTCGCGAAGGCACGGCAGGCTGTCCGGAGGAAGGTGCAGGGGCAGAAGACGCGCTTCGCGCTCGTCTCGGCCATGCGCTACTGGACGGACAAGTACCGCTGCGCCGACCCGGCCGGTCCCTGCCTCGCGACTATCAACCCGGCGGCGATCCTCGTCGCGAAGCCCGGAGGGGGCGTCGAGACGGTGGAGGGCCCGATCGAGGAGGACGTGAAGGCGTTCGAGGACGACGTCGTCTTCGCGAAGCGGCGGGAGGACTTCGTCGCCGCCTCCCTGCACATCCACGACGTCAGCCATGCGCGGGCCTACGGGATCCAGGACACGACGCCGAAGAACGAGGAGATCACGTTCCGGAGGGCCGTCGACGCCGGCGCCGACGTCGTCTTCGGGAACGGCCCCCACGTCCTGCGCGGCATCGAGATCTACAAGGGAAAGCCGATCTTCTACAGCCTCGGCGACTTCATCTACCAGTACCGGACCCCGAAGAACATCCCGGTCGACCTCGTCCACCAGAGGGACTCCGAGATCGACCGGCCGCCGAACGTCTCGGTCTTCGACCGCCGCGACCCGCGCCAGGTGATGGAGAGCGTCCTCGTCCGGATGACGCTGAACAAGGACCGGCTCAAGAGGATCGAGCTGATCCCCGTGACGATCGACGACGAGGGGCCGCTCTACGGGATGCCGCGCCTCGCGGGAACGAAACGGGGCGCGGAGATCCTCGAGCTTCTCGCGAAACTGTCCGCGCCCTACGGGACGAAGATCGTCATGAAAGACTGGTACGGCGAGGTCGTACTCGGTCCGTAGCCGCGCTTTCCGCCACAGGACATCAGCGGTCCGCGAGGAGCCACGCCGACGCGAGCGCGACGCGAGCCGTCTTCTCGATCTCCTTCGGGTCCACCCCGGCCGGCGTGTCGCCCGGCTCGTGGTAGCCCTTGAAGAAGTTCCCGAAAAAGCGCAGGAACGGGACGCGCGCGCGCGCGAACGCCTTGTAGTCGCTGCCGCCGTGGATTCCCGGCGTCCGGTCGAGGTGGAGGGAGA
>JBBQRP010000053.1:0-6637 GCA_038214715.1 Thermoanaerobaculia bacterium
AGCGCCGCCGCCGTGACGTGGATCATCATGAGGCCCGAGTTCAGGCCGCCGTCACGCGTGAGGAAGGCAGGCAGGTCGCCCGAAAGCGCGGGATTCACGAGTCGCTCCGTCCGACGCTCGGACAGCGAGGCCATGTCGGCAGTCGACGCGGTGAGGAGGTCGCACACGAGGGCCACCGGCGCCGCGTGGAAATTCCCGCCCGAGACGAGCGTGCCTGTCTCGACGAAGACCATCGGATTGTCGGTCGCGGCGTTCATCTCGATCTCGATCACGCGCCGCGCGTGCGCCGCCGCATCGCGGGCCGTGCCGTGCACCTGCGGGATGCAGCGCAGCGCGTAGGCGTCCTGGACGACGCCGCAGTCGCGGTGGCTCTCGCGGAGGCCTGAATGGGCGAGGAGCGCCCGAAGGTTGCCCGCCGAGACGATCTGGCCGGGATGCGGGCGCGCCGCGTGGATGCGCGGGTCGAACGCGGCGTCCGTGCCTTTGAGCGTGTCCAGCGTCAGAGCGGCCACGAGGTCCGCCGCCTTCAGGAGCCGGAGGAGGCGGTGCAGCGCGAGGGCGCCGAGCCCCGTCGTGAGCTGCGTCCCGTTGATGAGAGCGAGCCCTTCCTTCGCTTCAAGGACGGCGGCGGAAAGGCCCGAGCCGGCGAGCGCCTCGGCGGACGGCAGGATCTTCCCCTTCCATTCGACGTCGCCTTCTCCGACGAGGGCGAGCGCGAGGTGCGCGAGAGGCGCGAGATCGCCCGATGCGCCGACCGAGCCCTGCTCAGGGATGACCGGGTGGATTCCCCTTTCGAGGCATGCCAGAAGAAGCTCGAGCGTTTCCCTGCGGATGCCCGAGAACCCCTTCGCCAGGCAGTTCGCTCGGAGCAGCATGACGGCTCGCACCGCAGGCACGTCGAGAGGGTGTCCCGTCCCGGCCGCATGGCTCCGCACGAGATTCAGCTGGAGCGAACCGAGCTTCTCCCGCGGGATGACGACGTCCGCGAACTTCCCGAAACCCGTCGTGACGCCGTAGACGACGCGGTTCTCGGCGATCGCGCGCTCGATGACGGCACGCGCCGCGTCGACACGGACCGCGGCACGCGGCGCGAGGACCGCGGAAGCCTCGCCGCGGGAAATCGAAGAAAGATCCTCCAGTGTGAGCGATTCCCCGTCCAGCTCGACGACGCGCTTCACGATGCCGCATTCTCGCATCGGCGGTACAATTCAAAAGTGACACACATCAAAGGCTCGGCCCTTGCCGTCATCGGGGGCCAGTGGGGCGACGAAGGCAAAGGCAAGGTCGTCGACCTCATTTCGCCCTCCTTCGACCTCGTTGCCCGCTATCAGGGCGGCCACAACGCCGGCCACACCGTCAAGTTCGGCGACAAGCACTTCGCGCTGCGTCTCATCCCGTCGGGAATCTGCCGCGGCGGGGTCATGAACGTCATCGGAAACGGTCTCGTCATCGACCCACGTGCGCTCCTCTCCGAGATCGACTCGCTGCGGGCAGCGGGGATCACGATCGGCGACAACCTCCTCGTCTCCGACCGCGCCCACGTCATCCTTCCGACGCACGCGCTCCTCGACGGCGCGCGCGAGAAGGCGCTCGGCGGCGCGAACATCGGCACGACCTCGCGCGGAATCGGCCCGGCCTACGAGTCGAAGGCTAATCGCAGCGGCCTCCGCATGGCCGACCTCGTCGACCCCGACCGCTTCTGCGCGGTCGCCCGGCCGCTCGTCTCGCATCACGATGCCGTGCTCAAACATTTCTACGGCGTCGAGGGCGCGCCGGTGGAGGAGACACTCGAGACTTACATCGAGTGCGGCCGCAAGCTCGCGCGCTTCGTCACGGACACCTCGGTCTTCCTGCACGACGAGCTCGCGAGGGGCAAGAAGCTCCTCTGCGAAGGCGCCCAGGGCGTCATGCTCGACGTCGATCACGGGACCTATCCCTTCGTCACGTCCTCTTCGTGCGCGCCGGGCGGCGCGTGCACGGGGCTCGGCCTTCCACCGTCCGCGCTGGGCGCGGTCGTGGCCGTCATGAAGGCCTATACGACGCGCGTCGGGTCCGGCCCGTTCCCGACGGAGCTCCAGGACGAGACCGGCGAACGAATCCGGAAGCGCGGAAACGAGTTCGGCACCGTCACGGGCCGGCCGCGGCGCGTCGGCTGGTTCGACGCCGTCGTCGCGCGCGCCGCCGTGCGCATTTCGGGCCTCGACGCGATCGCGCTGACGAAGCTCGACGTTCTCGACGACCACGACGAGATCCGCATCGCGACCGGCTATGTCATCGACGGCAAGCCCGTCTCGGCCGTGCCCGCGCGCGCGGACCTTTACGAGAGGGCGCAGCCGGTCTATCGGTCGTTTCCGGGCTGGAAGACTCCGATCGCGGGAATCGAGACGTGGGAGGGCCTGCCGGCACGCGCGCGCGAGTATGTAACCGCGCTCGAGGAGATCGTCGGCGCGAAGGTCGGCCTGCTCTCGACTGGAGCGAAACGCGAGGAGACGATCGTGCGGCCGGGCACGGCGCTCGACGGCTGGCTAAAGGCGGCGGTCGGTCTGCCCGCGTGACGCGTTCGCGCCCTGCTACACTCCGCCGCCGGGCGGGCCGTTAGCTCAGTTGGTTAGAGCACATCCCTTTTAAGGATGGGGTCCTGGGTTCGAGTCCCAGACGGCTCACCAGCCTTTCCCTCTGCGGTCGGACTGACGCTGGGGTGAAAAGCCGCTAGAATCCGCCGTTCCTCGGGTGCCCCCATCGTCTAGCGGCCCAGGACGCCACCCTTTCAAGGTGGAGATCGAGGGTTCGAATCCCTCTGGGGGTACCACTCCTTCCGGCTTCCCCCCTCATCTGCATCAGTCACAAGGGCCGCGCGAGGCGTTAACGTTCCGCGACCGTCTGATGAAGGAGGGCTGGCACCCATGCCGCTCGCACTGCTCCGCCTCTTCCTCGCCTCGGCCGTCGTCGTGATCGCTCTCCCCGCCGCCGCACAGCCAGCGGCGCCTCCGAACCCGTTCTTCGAGGAGTGGACGACATCCTTCGGGATGCCGCCGTTCGACCGGATTAAGGCCGAGCACTACAAGCCGGCCTTCGACGCCGGGATCGCCGAGCGCAAGAAGGAAGTCGAGGCGATCGCCTCGAACCCGGCGGCGCCCACCTTCGCGAACACGGTGGAGGTGCTCGAGAACGGCGGCCTCGCCCTCGCGAAGGTGAGCAACGTCTTCTTCGCGCTGACGGGAGCCGAGACGAACGACGCGCTCCAGGCGATCAACAAAGAAGTCGCCCCGAAGTTGTCGGCCCTGCGAGACGACGTTCTCCTGAATGAGAAGCTCTTCGCGCGCGTCAAGACGGTCCGGGAGGCGAAGGAGAAGCTGACGCTCACCGTCGAGCAGGCGAAGCTCCTCGAGGAAACCTGGAAGGACTTCGTCCGCGGGGGCGCGAACCTCGGCGCGGACGAGAAGAAGCGCTTCCGCGAGATCAACCAGGAGCTGTCTGTCCTGGGCCTCAGGTTCGCAGACAATCTCCTGAAGGAGACGAACGGCTTCAAGCTCGTGATCGACCGGAAAGAAGACCTCGCCGGCCTCCCACCGGCCGTCGTCTCCGCGGCCGCCGACGCCGCGAAGGCCGCGAAGCTCGAGGGGAAGTGGGTGTTCAACTCGCAGGCTCCCTCGATCTTTCCGTTCCTGACCTTCGCCGAGAACCGCGACCTTAGGAAGAAGTTCCTCGACGGCTACACCTCGCGCGCCGATCACGGCGACGCGCTCGACAACAAGGCGACGCTCTCCCGGATCGCCGCGCTCCGCTCCGAAAGGGCCCTTCTCCTCGGCTACAAGACGCACGCGGACTTCGTCCTCGAGGAGAACATGGCGAAGACGCCCGCCGGGGTCTACGGCCTCTTGAACCGGATCTGGCCCGCCTCGCTCGGCATGGCGAAGAAGGAGGCGGCTGACCTTCAGGCCGCGATCAAGGCCGACGGCAAGGACTTTGCACTCCAAGCCTGGGACTGGCGCTACTACGCCGAGAAGGTCCGGAAGGCGCGCTTCGACCTCGACGACCAGGCGCTCCGCCCCTACTTCCCGCTCGACCGGGTGCGCGAGGGAGCCTTCTACGCTGCCGGCCGGCTCTACGGACTCACCTTTACCGAGCGTACCGACGTCCCGAAGTACCACCCTGAGGTCCGCGTCTACGAGGTGAAGGACGCCGACGGCTCGTTCCTGGCCCTTTACACGGTCGACTACTACCCGCGCAGCGGCAAGCGGAGCGGGGCGTGGTGCGGCCGCATCCGCCCGACGTGGGTCCGAGACGGAAAGGACGTCCGCCCGATCGTCACGAACGTCACGAACTTCACGCGCCCGGCGGGCGACGCTCCCGCGCTCCTCTCCCTCGAGGAGGTCCGGACCCTCTTCCACGAGTTCGGCCACGCCGTGAACGGCTTCGTCTCGCGCGTCACCTACCGCTCGATGGGATCCACCTCGCGCGACTTCGTCGAGCTGCCGTCGCAGATCATGGAGAACTGGGCGCTCGAGCCCGAGGTTCTGAAGGTCTACGCGAAGCACTGGAAAACCGGCGAGACGATCCCGATCGCGCTCGTCGAAAAGATCGAGAAAGCCAGGACGTACGGTGAGGGTTTCCGGACGACGGAGTACCTCGCGGCCTCCTTCCTCGACATGGACTGGCACACCCTCGCGGACGGGAAGGAACGGGACGCCGCGGCGTTCGAGAAGGCATCCCTCGCGAAGATCGGCCTCATCCCCGAGATCGTCGTGCGATACCGGAGCCCCTACTTCCAGCACATTTTCGGCCCCGGCGGCGGCTATTCGGCCGGCTACTACGGCTACATCTGGAGCGACGTCCTCGTGGCCGATGCCTACGACGCCTTCCGGGAGAAGGGGATCTTCGACAAGGCGACGGCGACGTCGTTCCGGAAGAACATCCTCGAAAAGGGCGGAACCGAGGAGGCGATGACCCTCTACAAGCGGTTTCGCGGGCGGGAGCCGGCCGTCGAGCCGCTTCTCGTCAAGCGGGGATTCGCCAAGCCGAAACCGCCCGGAAAGAAATAAATCCGGCGATTTCCATTCCGCTTCGCCAGGTGAAAGAATCACTCTCGCCTGCGAGGTGCACGGTGTCGATCGTTGACATGGGCTGTCTCCTCTGCGGCGGATCGGCTCTCGGAGCCCGGAGCGCCACCGCCGAGATCGAGCTGCGCTGCGGCGTCTGCGGAACGTACACGATCACCGTCGGAGCCGTGAACGCCCTTCGACAGAACCCGGCAAAAGGGGCGCTGGTCCGCGGAGAAGTCGAGCGCCGTCATGCCGCGGGCGAGGCGATGCCCCGCGTCGACATGGAGCTCCTCGACGCGGCGATGAAGTCGGGAGCCTGATCGACCCGGGACGCGCTATCCTTTTCCTTTCGAAGGAGACGACGCGATGGGTCTTTTCGGCGGGAACGAGAGCGGCGGGATGAAGCCCGGCTTCCGGGACTTCAAGTGGGGTGGAGCCGCGGCCCCCCACATGGAAGTCCTCGACGAGCAAGCCGAGTCGAAATTCTGCTGGATTCCGAACGACGACCTCACGTTCGCGGGTGCCACTGTCGACAAGATCGTCTACGAATTCTGGGAAAATCGCTTCGCCGAGGTCTACATCGAGATGTCCGCCGAGTCGGCCGACCGGATCCTGAAGGATCTGAACGCGGGCTGGGGCAAGCCTTCGCAGCCGAACAGGTTCATCGAGGACTACATCTGGCAGAACAAGGCCTTGGGTCCGGAAGCAACGTCCGCGGTCTTCAGCCGCAACCCGAACACGCGGGGCGCGACGCTTCGCATCCTGAGCAGCTACATCCAGACGAAGAAGACGATCGCGAAGGGAAAGCCTCCCGCGCGCTGAGCCGCTTCGCGCGCTACGGGAGCTCGCGCGTTTCCCGCGTCACTTCGGGCACGGAGTCGCGTCGACGACTTTCGCCTCGGCGCCGCCCAGCAGCTTCCAGTCGCCCGCCATGGTCGTGCTCCCGTCCGTCACGTCGCGGCGGTCGGGGTTGATCCGCGGGCCGCGAACGCCCGGCGGCGCCTGTACGATCGTGTGGAAGCTCGTCGTCTCCCCGGTCGGCAGGATCGTCACGTCCGGCGAAATCTGCGACGACGAAAGGTACGCTCCCCTGCTGTCGAGGATCCTCACGTGGATCACGACACCACACACCGTCTGATCTCCGGCGTTCCGAATCGTGCCCGCGACGCGGACGCCTCCGGTCGCGTCGACGATCCCGTCGTTCGAGACGGTGACGACGCGCACGTCGGCGACACTCGGTGGGCCGCCCACAGGAACCTCCGTCGCATCGGGAGAGGCCGAAGGCGTGGCGCCGGGCGTGACACCGAGCGTGACTCCCGCCGCCGGGCCGAGCGTGATCGTCCTGGGCGTGGCCTTCGGGTCCGCACCCGTCTTCAGGCGCCGCCCCTTCGCGAGGTCCTGAAGTGTGCGCGGCCGCGCGGGGCCTCGCACCACGGGCGTCGGGGTCGGGGCGAGCGCGGGCTCCGGCGCGGGGGTCGGTGTGACGGCCGCCGCCTGCAGGAGCAGCGTCAGGACCAGGGAAACGCTTAGTTGCATTCGTCACCCGCGTCGACGATCTCGACCTGGACCCGGCCCACGCGCTGCCAGTTCGTCGC
>JBBQRP010000054.1:0-6467 GCA_038214715.1 Thermoanaerobaculia bacterium
GGACTGAACCGCGGGATCGTCCGGCGGCGCGCCGAGCGTATTCACGGTCACGTCGAAGACGTCGGGACCGCTCGACAGCCTTCCTGTGATCCGCGTCGTGAACGCGTTCGTCGAGAGACTTACGGGAGAGGAGTGGCTCACAGTGTGATGCGTTGCGGAAGTCGTGGCCGTCGTGACGCCGCTGCCGCACGTAGCTGCGGAAAGAGGGAGTGCGAAGAAACCGACCCCCAAAGCGACTAGGACGGCGCCAAAGTAGTTCATGGATCCTCTTTTCGCGAGATCTTACCGTGCCGGCGGCGACGTTCGTGCGGAGCATCTGCGCGACGGCCTGCAGCGCGTCCTCCTCGGACGCATCCCGCTCGAGCACCTTGCGTTCGGCGCCGCGTTCTAGCGCCCGGGGATCTCGACCCACTTGATCTTCGCGCCCGGCACGGCCCCGTTCGCGTCCGCGACGCCCGCGTTCACCTCGAGGACGGTGTTCGCCTTCGCGTTCGGCGTCACGTTCAGGCACGGCGCGGGATCGGGCGCGCACGGGGGCACGCCCTTCAGGACGTCGACGATCGTGCCGTCCTGGACGGCGTAGATCATGTCGAGGGGGAAGTGGCAGTTCTTCATCCAGAAGGGCCGGATTTCGAGTCCCTCGAATGGGAACACCATCCCGGCGTTCCGAGGCATCGACTCGCGGAACATGAGCCCCTGCGCCTTCTCCTGGTCCGTGAGCGCGATCTCCACGGCGATCGCCTGGCCGGAGGGAAGGAAGACGCGCGGCCCGGATGCGGGCGGGGCCGCCGACGACGCGGGCGCGGCGCCCGGCGAGGTCGCGGGCTTCGCGCACGCGGCGCCCGCGAGAGAGAAAAACGCGAGAAGAACGCCGCGCGCCGCGGGAACCGCGGTCTTGCGCCGGATCACGATTCCTCCGCCGGAGCCGAAATCGGCGCCCGCTCGTCCACCATCTCTTCGCCGTCGCGCCGGATGCCGTACTTCTTCGCGTAGTAGCGGAACGAGCGCTCCGACATGCGGAGGAGCTCGGCCGCGCGAATCTGGACCCCGGACGTCCTCTCGAGGGCCTGCTGCATCAACCTCTTGCCGAGCCACTCGAGGTAGGACTCGAGGTCGAGTCCGTCGGCCGGAAGGTCGAAGCCCTCGAGGGAGGATGCGGGCGGAAGGCCTGCCGGGTGCAGGAACACGTCGGGCAGCGCCGCCGTCGTGATGACGTCCGACGGCTCGAGGGCAACCGTCCGCTCGATGAGGTTCTCGAGCTCGCGGACGTTCCCGGGCCAGGTGTATGCCTCGAGGAGGTGCAGGGCCTCCGTCGTGATGCGCTTTTCTTCGATCCCCTGTTCGAGGGAAACCTTCTTCAGGAAGTGCCTCACGAGGTGGGGCACGTCGTCGCGGCGCTCGCGCAGCGGCGGGAGGGAGACGGGAATGACGTTGATGCGGTAGAAGAGGTCCTCGCGAAACGAGCCGTCAGCGACCTTTTTCTTCAGGTCCTTGTTCGTCGCGCAGATGATCCTCACGTCGATCGGCTCTTCGGTGTTGCCGCCCACGCGGCGCACGACGCGCTCCTGGAGGGCCCGGAGGAGCTTCACCTGCATCGTGACGGACGTCTCGCCGATCTCGTCCAGGAAGAGCGTCCCGCCCTCCGCCTCGTGGAAGAGGCCCTTCTTCTCACGGACGGCGCCCGTGAACGCGCCGCGCTCGTGGCCGAACAGCTCCGACTCGAGGAGGTTCTCGGGCATCGCTCCGCAGTTGATCGAAATGAACGGGTGTGTGGCGCGAGCCGAGGCCTGGTGGATCGCCCGGGCGATGAGCTCCTTCCCTGTGCCCGACTCGCCGTCGATGAGGACCGTCGAGGACGTTTTCCCGATGCGCGAGATGAGGTCGAAGAGAGCGCGCATCTTCCTCGAGATGCCGACGACTCCTGCGGCCGAACGCCCTTCCGCGCGTTCCTTGAGGGCGACGTTCTCCTCGACGAGGCGCTTCCTCTCGAGAGCGCGTGCGACGACGTGCGTGAGCTCTTCGACGTCGAACGGCTTGGCGATGTAGTCGTACGCTCCGGCCTTGAGGGCCTCGACGGCCGTCTTCGTGGATGAATACGCCGTGATCATGATGACGGGCGTGTCGCGCTTCGTTTCGCGCACGCGGGCGAGAACGTCGAGTCCGGAGCCGTCCGGCATCTTCAGGTCGGTCATCACGAGGTCGGGCGCCGTCGCCTCGAGCGCGGCCAGCCCCTCGACGCACCCGCGTGCCGACGTGACCCGGTAACCCTCCTTCTGGAAGAGGATCGTGAGCATCTCGCGGATCCCGGACTCGTCGTCGATGACGAGCAGGTGGGGGCCCTGTTCGGCCGTCATGAAACCTCCGTCGTCGTGAGCCGCGATTCGGCGGGCTCGTCGGTGAGAAGCGCCGGACCGGCCAGGGGAAGGGAGATCGCCACGGTCGTGCCGTGCCCGGGCGACGTGTCGACCCGGATCGTGCCGCCGTGCTCCTCGACGATCCGGTAGACGATCGCGAGTCCGAGCCCGGTGCCCCCGGGAAAGCTGTGCGCGAACGGCGTGAAGAGACGGCCGCGTTCGCCGGCCGTCATCCCGCGCCCCTCGTCCGTGAAGGACACGCTCCAGCACGCTCCCTGGAGGCGCGCCGCGACGATCAGGGTTCCGCCACCCGGCATCGCGGCGAGCGCGTTACGCGAGACGTTCCAGAAGATCTGCCGGAGCTGCCCGGGATCCGCCTGGACGACGACGGAGGGCGGGTCGAAGTCCTTCACGACCCGGTGCGCCGACGACACCTCGTCGCCGTGGACGAGGAGCGTCAGGACGTCGTCGAGGGCGGCCGGCGCATCGACCGGCTCGGCGGCCCGCTCCTTCGGGCGCACGTACCTGAGGAAATCCTCCAGGATCGAGGAGAGGCGCTGCGATTCGGCCACGACGATCTCCATCAGCTTCTGCTCGGGCGACCCGGGCGACCAGGAGTTCTTGAGCACCTGCACCGATCCGGAGATCGAGGCAAGGGGATTTCGGATCTCGTGCGCGATGCCCGCAGCGAGCTCGCCCACGGCCGCGAGCTTGTCCTTGAGCCGCACCTCGCCTTCGAGGCGTTTGAGCTCCGTGAGGTTCTGGAAGATCAGGATCCGTCCGATCGTGTAGCCCGAGCCGTCCTTCAGGGCCGTGGCGGAGATCCCGAAGTAGTCCTCGACGGCGCCGGAGGACCGCGCGTTCTCGAACCGCAGGATCTCGGAGCCGGACGCCGCGATCTTCCTCCAGTCGGCCTCGCCGAGGAGGCCGAGGCCGAGGAGCGGCCGGCCCACGACGTCCACGGAGAGTGCGCCGAGGAGCTCCTGCGCGGCCCGGTTCGCGTACGTCACGCGGCCATCGAGATCCGTCGTGAGAACGCCCGACGACATCGAGGTCAGGACCGACCCGTGGAGCGACTGCAGGCGCCCGATCTCCGCCTTTCGGCGCTCCACGTCCGCGCGGGCCTCGCGCAGCTTGTCCGAGGCGACGGACACGAGAAGGGCGGTCACGACGAAGGCGGTGACGTTGAGGCCCACGTTCCCGACGAGCGCGGGCAGGCTCCAGCTCTGCCGCGCGCGCTCGACGGTCTCGACGGGTTTCACGACGTCGAAGAACATCAGGTCCACGAGGACCGCGTAGAAGATGGCCGCGAGACCCGCCGTGGCGAGGCCGCCGCGGCGCGCGAGAAGGATCGAGCCCGCCGAGACCGTGCTCAGGTACAGGAAAGTGAAGCTCGAGTCGGGACCGCCCGAGACGTAGACGAGGCCCGTGATGACGACGAGGTCCCCGAGAAGCTGGATGCCCGCGTTCGTCTCCGCGGAAATCCGGTCGAGCGAGAGGATCGCGACGATCGAGATCGAGTACGCGAAGGCCGCGAGGTAGTAGATGGAGTTGAGCGGCAGCGCCGTCGAGAACGTGATCTGGATGAGAAATGCGGACAGCAGGAGCGTCGAGACGATGACGACGCGCAGGACGACGAACGCCCGCAGCATCGAGTGCAGCGGCTCGAAGGCCCGCATCCTCGAGGAGCTCACACGGGGATTTTAGTTCTTTTAGTTGATCTTCGAGATCAGGTCGAACATCGGCATGTACATCGCGATGACGATCGTGCCGATGACGGTGCCGAGAATCGCGATCATCACGGGTTCCATGAGCTTCATGAGGCCGGTCACCGCGTTGTCGACTTCCTCCTCGTAGAACTCTGCGATCTTGTTCAGCATCGCGTCGAGGGCGCCCGTCTGCTCGCCGACGCCGATCATCTGGACGACCATCGACGGAAAGACTTTCGTTTCCCCGAGCGGCTCGGCGATCGTCCGGCCGGCCTCGACGGACTTCCTCACGCCCATGATCGCGTCCTCGACGATCGCGTTTCCCGCGGTCTTGGCGGTGATCTCGAGGCCGTCGAGGATCGGAACGCCCGAAGCCGTGAGCGTCGCGAGCGTGCGGCAGAAGCGGGCGACGGCGATCTTCTTCATGATGTCGCCGAGGATCGGCGTCTTCAGGACGAGGCCGTCGATCACGCGGCGGCCGCGGTACGTCGCGTAATAGCGCTTCAGGAAGTAGCCGGCCGCGAAGAATCCCGCGATGATGAAGATAATGTAGCTCGCGACGAAGTTCGAGGCCTTGATCACGAGGCGCGTCGGGAGCGGCAGCTCGGCGCCGAGGGACGCGAACAGGGCCGCGAAGGTGGGGATGACCTTCCACAGGATGATGAAGACGACGATTGCGGCGACGGCCAGGACGGAGATCGGGTAGATGAGCGCCGTCTTGACCTGGCCCGCGAGCTTGACGGCCTTCTCGATGTAGGTCGAGAGGCGCCTCAGGATCGTGTCGAGAATACCGCCGGCCTCGCCCGCGGCGACCATGTTCACGAAGAGGTCGTCGAACGCCTTCGGGTGCTTGCGCATCGCCTCCGACAGTGACGAGCCCGCCTCTACGTCCTGGCGCACCGCGAGAATGATCTTCTGGAACAGGCGGCTGTCCTGCTGGCTGCCGAGAATCTCGAGGCACTGCACGAGCGGAAGACCCGCGTCGATCATGACGGAGAACTGGCGCGTGAAGATCGCGAGGCGGCGGGCGTTGACCTTGCCCCCGCCGATCTTCGGAACCGCGAACTCCTTGCCCTTCTCCTTGACGGTCGTGACGTCGATCTGCCTGCGTCTCAGGTCGGCGATCGCTAGGTCCTTCGAGTCGGCGACGAGGACGCCGCCGGTCGTGCCCCCCTGCCGGGTACGGCCTTTCCAGACGAATTGGGCCATGAGTCCTCCGCTCTTCCCCGATTACCCGCGCCGCGCGACGTTCGGCGGGGCGCTCGAGGCTCCGGTGCCGCCGGCCGCCTGCGCCGTGACGACGCCCGCGCCGCGCGCGATCATCTCGGCGAGCTCGTCGGGAAGCGAGGAGACCGACATGGCGAGCTCTTGCGAGATCACGCGGCGGTGGACGAGCGTCGCGAGAGACTGGTTGAAGGTCTGCATACCGTACTTGTTCTGCCCCGTCTGCATCATCGAGTAGATCTGGTGGAGCTTGTCTTCGCGGATGAGATTCCGGATCGCGGGGGTCGGAACGAGGATCTCCATCGCCATGCACCGGCCCTTGCCCGTCGCCCGGGGAAGGAGGCTCTGGCAGAGGATGCCCTCGAGCACGAACGAGAGCTGCGCGCGCACCTGCGGCTGCTGATTCGCGGGGAAGGCGTCGATGATGCGGTTCATCGTCTGAACGGCGCTGTTCGTGTGGAGAGTGGCGAGCGTCAGGTGGCCGGTCTCGGCGATTCGGAGCGCGCACTCCATCGTCTCGAGGTCGCGCATCTCGCCCACGAGAACGACGTCCGGGTCTTCCCGGAGGACGGCCTTGAGGGCGTTCGGAAACGAGTGCGTGTCGGCGTGCAGCTCGCGCTGGTTCACGATGCAGCGCTTGTGGGTGTGGAGAAACTCGATCGGGTCCTCGATCGTGACGATGTGCTTCGGTTGCTCGCGGTTGATCTTGTCGAGCATCGTCGCGAGCGTCGTCGACTTGCCCGATCCCGTGGGTCCCGTGACGAGGACGAGGCCTCGGGGCTTGTTGCACAGGCCCTCGACGACGGTCGGGACGCCGAGCTCGCGGAAGCCGAGGATCTCGTACGGAATCTGCCGGAAGACGGCCGAAACGGCCCCGCGCTGCAGGAAGCAGTTGCCGCGGAAGCGCGCCAGCCCTTTCACGCCGAACGAGAGATCGAGCTCGAGCTGCTCCTCGAAACGGTGCTTCTGGACGTCCGTCAGGATCGAGTAGGCGAGCTGTTTCGTCTCGGGAACGGTAAGGGGCGGATAGTCCAGGGGGATGAGATCACCGTCCACCCGGATCATGGGCGGCGAGTTCGTCGTGATGTGAAGGTCCGATCCTCCGCGCTCGACGAGCGTCTTGAGGAGCTGATGGAGCGTGACCCCCATTGCGCTGTCCCTCCCGAGTACGCACGAATGA
>JBBQRP010000055.1:0-5904 GCA_038214715.1 Thermoanaerobaculia bacterium
CCTGATCCCCGCGAAGTACTTCATCCAGGTCGTGCGCGGCATCGTCCTGAGGGGCGCGCCGCTGACCGAGCTTTGGGAGCCCGTCGCCTGGCTCACCTTCTACACCCTTGCGATCATCGCCCTCGCCGTCTCGCGGTTCCAGAAGACCACGGCGTAGGAGAGCAAGAGTGGCCGAGGAGACCCCCGGAACCCCGCCCCGACCGAAACCGCTCCTGAGGGGTGTCCTCCACGAAGTGGCCGCGTACGCGGCGGCCGTCGCGGGGACGCTCCTCGTCTTCCAGGCCTCGGGCCTGCGGGCCCGCGTCGCCGCGACCGTGTACGGCGCCTCTCTCGTGACGCTCTTCACCGTGAGCGCGCTCTACCACCGCAAGAACTGGACGGACCGGGCGCGCGCGGCCTGGCGCCGGCTCGATCACTCCGCGATCTTCATCCTCATCGCCGGGACGAACACGCCGCTGTCCCTCGCTCTCGGCGGAACGAAAGGGTGGACCTTCTTCTTCGTCGTATGGGCGGGCGCGGTTCTCGGGATCGTCCTCTCCGTCGTCTGGGTGCGCGCCCCGAAGGCGCTCGTCGCGGCGGTCTGCGTTTTCCTCGGCTGGACCGGTATCCCGCTCCTCCCGGCGATCAAGGCATCGCTCGGCGCGGGCTCGGTCGCGTTCCTCGCCGCCGGCGGAGTCGCCTACAGCCTCGGAGCGGTCGTCTACGCGCTCAAGCGGCCGGACCCGTTCCCGAGCGTCTTCGGGTACCACGAGATCTTCCACGCGCTCGTCATCGTGGCCGCCGCCTGCCACTTCGTGGCCGTCGCGCACGCGGTAGCGGCGATGGGGACCTGACTGCCCTCCGCTCCCGAGTCAGTGCCCGGGACAGGCGGGCACGGACCCGAGCAGGACGTCGTCGCCGCGGTGCACGATCTTCCCCTTCGAGGAGAAGAAGGCAAGCACCTCGTCGAACGTGAAGCGGTCTCCGTGGCAGTTCAGGAACACGACCTCGGGGCCGAACGCGCCCGCGGCCGCGTTGCGAAGCGCCTCTGTCCGCACCTTGCCGCCCATCTTCTGGAGGAGGAGGAGAAGGTCGTGGCCGAACACGGTCGCGCGTTCTTCGACGAGAGGTTCCATGGCGGTAGCCTAGACGGGACCGCACCCTCCCGGCGACGATTCAGATGCACCATGCCTGGCGGCGCCATGGCCGGATCAGTTCGGCCCGTAGCCCCGCTGGGCGCCGCAGGCATCCGGGCTGCCGCAGGGGCCGCCGCCGCACGCGGTCGCGGGGTCGAAGCCTCCGCCGGGCGACGCCGACGTCTGCGCCGCGAACGTCGAGAGGAGCCGCTCGAGCTTCTTGGATCCGCACGAGGCGCAGACCGGCTTCCGCCCCGCGTCACCGGCGAGAACGAGGTCCTCGGTCTTCTGTCCGCAGTCCGCACATCGATATTCCAGAAGTGGCATGGGGATCTCCCGCTTGGATTCTACGTCCCGCCCCCCGCGCGCGCCTTCACGGGTTCTTCACGACCCGGAGCATGATCGAGGAGATGTGGGAAGGCCGCGTGCTCGTGATCGAGGACGACGCGAAGACGCGCGAGACGATCGCCCTGTATCTCGCGCGCGAGGGCTTCACGTTCCAGGGCGCCGCCGACGGCCCCGAAGGCCTCGCGGCCGCTCGCGAGAAGAGTCCCGACCTCGTCGTCCTCGATCTCATGCTCCCGGGACTCGACGGGCTCGCCCTCTGCCGTGAGCTGCGCCGCGTGTCTGCCGTCCCGATCATCATGCTCACGGCCCGGACGACCGAAGAGGACGTGCGAAAGGGCCTCGACCTGGGCGCCGACGACTACGTCGCGAAGCCCTTCAGCCCGCGCACGCTCGTCGCACGAATCCGGGCGGTGCTGCGGAGGACGCGCGACGACGTGGCGCCCCGGGAGATCACCGCCGGCTCCCTGAGCATCGACCGCGCGCGCCACCGCGTGACCATCTCCGGCGAGGACGTCCCGCTGACGCGAACGGAATTCCGGCTCCTCGCCGTCCTCGCCGAGGCTCCCGGACGCGTGTTCAGCCGGACGCTGCTCGTGGAGCGCGTGCTCGGAAGCGACGCCGACACGGCCGAGCGCACGATCGACGCGCATGTGATGAACGTGCGGCGCAAGCTGCTGCTCCTGGCCGGCGCGCCGGTCGTCGCGACGGTCTTCGGCGTGGGCTACCGGCTCGAGGCGCCCCCGTGAAGTCCCTTCGCGCCAGGCTCCAGCTCGTCATGGTGCTCATCCTCCTCCTGACAGTCGCGGCCGTGGGCCTCTCCTTCATGAAAGTGAGCCGCCGAGAGTTCAGCCGGCTCTCGAGCGCGAACACGCCGGATCTCGCGACCATCGCGCGGGCTCTCGAGACGCGCCTCGCGGCCGCCCCGGCGCCGTCGCTCGCCGACACCGTCGCCGCGCTCGGCACGCAGCACGGGACCGGCCTCGTCCTGACGCGGGAGGGGCGGGTCCTCGCCGGGACGACCCCTCTCTTCGCGGCGGCGCGCGGCGAGCGCAAGCCCGACGGCTCGCTCGCGATCCACGCGGGCCGGGGTCCGGACGAGGTGACCCTCGCATTTCGCGGGCCCGGGACGCGCGTCCAACTGCCGGACGGCGACGCGTTCCTCTACCCTGCTCCCGCGACGCCGCCCGGCGACCTCGATCCGCTCCGGCGCGCGATCCTCGTCGTCGTCCTCACTGCGGGCCTCGGAGGCGCGCTCCTCGTCTTCGCGGTCTCGCGCCGCCTGACGGATCCACTCGAGGCCCGGACAGAAACGAGCGAACGCCTCCGCCGCGAGATGGTCGCCGATGTCGCTCATGAGCTTCGAGCGCCTCTCACGAACATGCGGGGCGAGCTCGAGTCTCTTCAGGACGGGGTTCGCGCATTCGACCGGGCGCGCGTCGACTCCCTCCATGCGGAGGTTCTCGCACTCGGCGCGCTCGTCGACGACCTGCAGGATCTCGCCCTCGCGGACGCCGGACAGATGGCTCTCGAGCTCGCCCCGCTCGACCTCTGCTCCCTTGCGCGCTTCGTGGTTAGGGCGGCCGAAGGAGCGGCGACCGCCGCGGGCGTGACGCTCGCGACCGATGGAGACGGAGCCGTGAGCGTGAAAGGAGACGGGAGGCGTCTCGCGCAGGTCGTGACGAACCTCGTTCAGAACGCGCTCGCACACACTCCCGAAGGCGGCACCATAACCGTGAGTGTCCGCGCGCACGAGCGCGGCGCGCGTCTCGAGGTTCGTGATACCGGCGAAGGGATCCCGCCGGACGCCCTCCCCTTCGTCTTCGAGCGCTTCTATCGCGTCGACCCGTCCCGCTCGCGCGCCACGGGTGGCGCGGGCCTCGGCCTCGCGATCGCGCGGAAGATCGTGGAGGCTCACGGAGGACGGATCGGCGTCACGAGCGAGGCCGGCCGCGGGTCTCTCTTCTTTGTCGAGCTCGAAAACGTGCGTTGACGGGTTCTTCACGACCGGGAAGCACATTGGCGCCGGAGGAGAACCCATGAACCACAGAGCCCTGTTCGCTGTCCTGTCGATCGTCCTTGCCCTCCCCTTGCGGGCGGAAGAGGCAAAGAAGGAGACAAAGCCCGAGCCGAAGAGACGGATCGTCAACGTGGGCGGGGGCCCGGGGGAGATGGCCGCAATCACCGCCGCCTGGCCGAAGCCCGTTACGAAAACGGTCATGACCGACGCGGAACGCTCAGCCGCGCTCGACGCGTTCCTCGGTGAGATGACCCGAAAGGATCTCTTCTCGGGCGTCGTCGTGGCGGCGCGCGGGGGCAAGCCGGCCTACCGGAAAGCGTTCGGCCTCGCCAGCCGCGAATGGAACGCCCCGAACCGGCCGGACACGCTCTTCAACATCGGCTCCATCGACAAGACGCTCACGCAGCTCGCGATCAAGCTCCTCGCGAAGGACGGCGCGTTCTCTCTGGACGACACCGTGGCGCGGGTGCTTCCGGACTACAAGGGGGCCGGCGCCGACCGCATCACGCTCCGGCAGCTCCTCGAGCACACGTCCGGGATGGGGGACATCTTCGGTCCGGCCTGGCAGAAGATGCCCCGCAACAAGCTCCGGTCGCTCTCGGACTTCCGCCCGCTCTTCGAGAACGATCCGCTCGGGTTCGAGCCCGGAGCGCGGCAGTCGTATTCGAACGCGGGCTACGTTCTCCTGGGCCTCGTCATCGAGAAGGCGGCCGGCAAGCCGTACGACATCTTCGTCAAGGAGAGAATCCTCGATCCGCTCGGGATGAAGAGCACCGGCTTCCTCGAATCCGACGCGATCGTTGCGAACCGCGCGATGGGTTACACCCACCGTGGTCCGACGGGGCCGCTCGAGGCGTTCCGCGCGAACATCCACCTCATGCCGGGCAAGCCCTCGAGCGCGGGCGGCGGCGATTCGACGGCCGACGACCTCGTGCTCCTCGGCGAGGGGATCCGCAAGGACACACTCGGGCTCGGGAACCCGCAGCCCGACGGTGGAATGGGAATGGCGGGCGGTATTCCCGGCGCGAACGCCGCCCTCGAAGTCTGCGCGAAGGGTCTCACGGTCGCGGTCGTGTCGAACCTCGACCCGCCCTCCGCCGAGTACGTCGCGGATCAAACGCGGAAGCTCTACGGGTGCGGAGGAGGTGAGTGACGCCGGCGGCTCAGCGGCTCATCGGGATGTACGACCCGTCCGAGTTGTGCTGGTCGTTCAGGATCCCGTAGGCCACGAAGCGCGACGCTCCCGAGACCCGCTCGACCTTCGCAAAGCCTCCCGTCGCCCCGCGGGAGCCAAGCGGCTGGTTGAACTGTTTCCATTCGCCCGGCGCGAGCGTCGCCGTGTCCGGGCTCGCGAGGACGGCTCCGTCCACGCCGTAGTACGTCACGCGCAGCGCGATCGCGTCCCCGGCGTCACCGCGGTTCACGATCGCGAGATTCGAGCGCTGCACGGCGTTCTGCTGCAGGCCGTTCACGTATGCGAGCGCCGTAGCGCTCTCCCCGAGCGTCAGGCCCGGGTAGAAGAGCCCGAACGTCCCGCCGCCCGCCGCGTTCGTGAACGTACGCGCGCCGGCCGCGAGCGACGACGCTGGAGTTCCGGCCAGCGCCTTGACGAGAAGGGCGCCGCCGACGTTTCCGGAAGGCGGGACCTGAAGTCCAAGGGTTCTCAGAAAGTTCATGGCGTCGGACTGGATCCTCTGTTCGCCTGCGGCAAGCGTGACGTTCACCGAGCCCGAGCCCGAAGCCGACAGCTGCGGCGACCCTGTGTAGGTCAACGTCAGTTGCATCGGCTGGCTCGTGAAGTTCGTCAGCGTCAGCTCGCTCTGATAGCCCGCGGCCGACAGGACGATCGGGACGAGCCGGTCGGCGCCCGACGCGTCGCCCGGAACGAGCGCCGGAACAAAGGAGCCGTCGGACGTGACCGCGTCGTTGAGAACCCCGTACGCCGTGAAGGGCGAGGAGCCCGAAATCTTCGTGATGACGGCCCGCCCCGACGTCGCCTGGCCCGCGAGCGGCGTGTTGAGCTGCGCCCACCCGTAGGCCGGAAGGACCTGGTCGGCGGGACTCGAGAGCGCCTCACCGCCCGGGCCCTGGAGCTGGACGTGCAGCGTCACGGCGTCGGGGCCGGCGTTGACGAGTGCGAGATTCGAGCGCTGGGCCGCGCTCTGCTGCAGGCCGAAGATCGTTGCTGTCGTCGTCGAGGTCGACGATCCCGTGTAGAAGAGACCGAACGTGCCGCCGGCGCCGGGCGTCGACGTCCTGCCGCCGATGAAGATCTCGCTCGCAGCGGCGCCGGGATAGATCGCCCGCAGCGTGCCGATGCGCGTGCCGTCCGACGGGAGCGGCAGCCCCGCCGACTTCAGGAACGCGATCGCGTCCGCGATGACGCGGACCTCGCCGGGCTGGAGCGTGACGCTCGCGTAGCCC
>JBBQRP010000056.1:0-5353 GCA_038214715.1 Thermoanaerobaculia bacterium
GAGAAGACGGGCTGGAGGTGCATCGGCTTCCAGAGAGGTCGCGACTCGATGTCCTCGGCCTCGAGGGCGAGACGGACGTCCTCCCGCGTCGCCCCGAACGCCTTCGGGTCGAAGACCGCGCAGCTCAGCCAGCGGTTGCCCGCGCCGTATGCGGCCTCCGGCATGAAGGAGACTCCCGGGAGGCCGGCGAGCATCTCGCGGTAGAGCGCGAAGTTCCGGCACCGGGCCGCGACGCGCTCCGCGAGCACACGAAGCTGCCCGCGTCCGATCGCCGCGAGCACGTTGCTCATCCGGTAGATGAACCCGATCTCGCGGTGCTCGTAGTGCGCGGCCTTCTCGCGCGCCTGAGTCGCGAGGAAGCGCGCCTTCGCGACGAGCGCCGCGTCGTCGGACAGGAGCATCCCGCCCCCGGAGGTCGTGATGATCTTGTTTCCGTTGAAGGAGAGAACGCCGAGCCGCCCGAAGCTACCCGCGGGACGGCCGCCGCACGTCGCGCCGAGGGCCTCCGCGGCGTCTTCCACGAGCGGCACGCCGTAGCGCTCGCAGAGCGGGACGATCGCCCCGTAGTCCGCGCACTGCCCGTAGAGATCGACGGCGACGACGGCCTTGGGCCGCCGGCCCGCCGCGTCGAGGCGTTTGAGCTCGTCCTCGAGGAGGCTCGGGTCCATCGTCCACGTCGCCGCGTCGCAGTCCACGAGGACGGGGCGCCCGCCCTCGTACACGATGGGGTTGACGCTGGCGCTGAACGTGAACGACGAGCAGAGCACCTCGTCGCCCGGGCCGACACCGAGAAGGCGCATAGCGAGATGGAGTGCGGCCGTGCCCGACGAGAGGGCCGCCGCGTGCGCCACTCCGGTGGCCAGCGCGATCTCCCGCTCGAACGCGTCGACGTGAGGACCGAGCGGCGCGATCCAGTTCGACGCGAAGGCGTCGGCCACGAGCTCCTGCTCGTGGCCCGAGAGGTGCGGGGGCGAGAGATAAATGCGCGGCGCCTTGATGAGAAACGCCATGTCAGCGCGTTTCAACCGGTCTCCACGTACACAGCGCCGCAGCCCACGAGTACCCCACGCCGAAACCAACCAGAGCCACCCGCGCGCCCGCATGGAGTCGCCCCGCGAGCTCCGCCTCTCGAAGGGCGATCGGGATCGTCGCGGAAACAGTGTTGCCGCAATCTGCGAGCTGAACGAAGAACTTCTCTTTCGGGATCCGGCATTTCTTCTGGAGGTGTCCCAGCATGTGCCGGTTGGCCTGATGGAAGATGAAGAGATCGACGTCGTCCGGCGCAATGCCGGCCCGTTCGAGCAACAAAGCGAGAGCGGCCGGAACCGCGGAAAGAGTGAACGCAAACACCTCGCCCCCATCCATGGCCAAGGTTGGCCGGCCGGGCACGTCACCCTGTGCGCCGGGCCACAAAGGGTTTCTAAGCCCTCCGACCTCAACGATGAGGTTCTCGGCGCCGCGCCCGTCGGTTCCGTACACGAACGGGCCCAGGAAAGGCCGCTCGTCCTCGCCGCTTTCGGCAAAGGTCACAAGGCTGGCGGACGCACCGTCTCCGAAGATCGTTCTCACGGAACGGTCGGACTTGTCGACGAATTTCGAGTACGTCTCCCCCGTCAGCAGGAGAACGCGTTTCGCCTGGCCGGATTCGATCAGGCCCTTCGCGAGCCCGAGCCCGTAAACGTATCCGGAACAACCCAGGTTGAAATCGAGGGCGCCGGCCGAAGTCGGCAGGCCCAGGCGATCCTGGATCAGACAAGCCGTCGTGGGGAGAAAGTAGTCCGGCGACTGGGTGCAGAAGAGCACGAAATCGATGGCCGCTTTGTCGTACCGCTTCCGCTCGATCAGCTTGCTCGCGGCGGTGACGGCGAGGTCGGACGCGCACTCCTCGCTGCCGGCGATGTGACGGATGTCGATGCCCGTCTTGTCGGAGATCTTCTGCACCGACCAGTCGGGAAATTCGCGTGCCAGATCCTCGTTGGACAGTTTCCCGGCAGGAAGGTGGTACTCGACGGATTCGACGAAGGCATTTCTCACCAGATCCTCCCGGGCCGTCTGGATTCCTCGAGGCCGGTCATGAGGCGAGATACCCGCCGTCGACGGGTAGCGTGACCCCGGTGATCCAGCTCGCGCCCTCCGACAGGAGGAACACGACCGGCCAAGCGACCTGTTCAGGCCGGCCGAGCCCCAACGGGTGCCGCGCGCGGGACGTCTCGACGACAGCCTCGCCACGAGCCTCGACCGTTTGTTTCCACATCGGCGTGACTACCTGGCCGGGAGCAACGCAATTCACTCGAATGCCTTGCGGAGCTAACTCCAGCGCGAGGGACCTAACCGCAGCGATCAGGGCGCCCTTCGTGGCGCAATAGCCGGAGAGCCCAATATCGCCCGCCAGCCCCATGACGGAACCGACAAACACGATGCTCCCGCCTTCGCGGTTGTTTCCTCTCTTCCTGAACTCCTTTGCGAGGAGGAGGGCCGCTTCGACGTTGACCTGATAAAGGCGCCGGAGGCCCGCCTCGGAGAGGACCTTCAACGGGCGCAGCTCGATCTGTCCGGCGCTGTGGACGAAGCCGTCGAGCGGCCCCACCCGGGCGACGGCCTCTAGAAGGAGCTTCGAGGCGCTTTCCGGCTCCTCGAGGTGCGCTTCGATCGTCGTGACAGGGCCGAGCGTGGCGTCCTTTGCGAGTTTGGCGAGTCTGCTCGCGTCCCGGCCCGCGCCCACCACGACGGCCCCGAGGCTGGAGAGGAGAAGAGAAACTTCCCGGCCGATTCCGGAGCTGGCCCCGGTCACGAGGAACTTCCGGCCCGCGAGCCCGGGCACCACACGAGCTCCTTCCGCCACGTCCTGTCGCTCCTCCGACATCTTCAGACCTCCGACCAGCCCAGCACGGGGACCTTCCCCGTTTCGATCACCGCGCCAGCCCAGGACCAGCCCACCCCGAATCCCGCGAGGAGCAAAGTCGAGGCCGGCGACGCCATGCGTTCGCATAGTTCGGTCGTCATCGCGAGCGGGATCGAGGCGGAGCTCGTGTTGCCGAACCGTTCGAGGCCGAGGATCAACTTCTCTCGCGGGATGCGCAATTTCCTCCCGAGGGACTGCAACATGAAGCGATTGGCCTGGTGGAACACGAACGCGTCGATGTCGTCCCTGTTCTTTCCCCCGAGGCTCAGCGTCGCATCGATCAGCGCGGGAACTTCCTTCAGCGTAAAGGCAAACACCTCGGCCCCGTCCATGTAAAGGTCCTCGTCCGACCGGATGTTTCCGCCCTCCCGCTCCGACGCAGTCCGGGAATGCGGCGAGCTCGGCTCCCGAAAACGGCCGGCGGGCACGATAAGGTTCTTGCCACCCGAGCCGTCCGTCCCGAGGACGAAAGACCAGCGCCCCAGAGCCTCCGGGACGGCCTCGAGAAGTGTCGCGGTGCCGGCATCGCCGAAGAGGGGCCGAGATGCACGGTCGCGCGGGCCGACGATCCGGCTGATCGTATCCCCTGCGAGGAGGAGCACGCGGCGCGCTGCACGTGAAGAGAGCAGGCTGCCCGCGAGCCAAAGGCCGTAGACATAGCCAGAGCAACCGAGCGGCACGTCGAAGGCGGCGCACGACCGCGACAGGCCAAGCCGATCCTGCAGGAGGCAAGCAGACGCTGGGAGCGCGTGATCCGCGGTCTGACTCACGAATATCAAGGCGTCCACTTGATCGGCGGGCCCGCCGGCGCGGTCGAGCAATTCCCGGGCTGCGGAAAAGCACAGGTCCGACGAGCACACGTGCGGGCCCGCGACTCGCCGTTCCACCACGCCGGTGCTTCCGGAGATCCGGGCCACATCCTCCGCTGGAAAGACGGTCTCGAGTTCCCTGGAGCTCTCGACCTGTTTCGGCACGGACGCCCAGATCCCGGCGAGGCGGAGACCGGACCAAGTGACGTCCATTCGGCTATGACCTCTCGGAAGCGCTCTCGACCTGGCTCATCCGCCACCCGCGGGGCCTCATCCCGCCGCCAGCCTTTCCAGGTCGCCGACGGTCTTGCAAGCCACCACGGCTTTCGGAGAGAGGATCTTGCTGCACCCTTCGTCGACGGCGGCAATGAAGCTCACGACCGCGAGGCTGTCCCAGCCCAGGTCTTCAAGGCGGGTGGTGTTCGAGATCTCTCCGGCGTCCTTCTCGACGATCTCGGCGACGACCCCGATCGTGCTGAATGTCTGCTCTCCCATCCTTACTTCCTTCCCGGCGCGTTCTTCCTCAACGGAAGTCAGCCGCTCACATCTCCGTGCCGCGGCCGCCACCACGAAATACCCCGAGCTTTGAGCCCGGTACACCCAGCACCGTCGCTCCGGCCTCGACGTCGCGGAGGGCCGCCGTCCCCGCGCCGACGACCGCCCATGGCCCAACCCGAACCCGCGGCGCGACGGCGGCGTGCGTTCCCATGAAGACGCCCTCCGAGAGTATCGCCCATCCCGTCACGTCCGCGTGACCGCTCAACGTCGAGTAGTCGCCAATTCTCGCGTCATGTCCCACGGTCGCGTAGACGTTCAAGGTCACGAAGTCTCCAAGCGTCGCGTCGGCCGTCACGATGGCTCCCGGGCAGAGGATGCAGCCGTTGCCTATCACGCAGCCGAATCCGACGAGAGCGGAAGGGTGACGAAGCGTTTCGAATACCGCACCGCGCTGCGCAAGTTGTTCTGCGGCCTTCTTCTTGCTCTCGGGGTCTCCGAAGGCCAAGGCAATGCGGTCGTCCGGAAGAGGCCTGAAGTCGCTCAACGTGCCCACGAGCCTCCCTGGCGACCGGCTCGCCCGGAGCGCCGAAGGGTTGTCGTCGACGAACACGACATCGGACCAGGAGCCGCCGTTCGGCGCCGCTTCTCCCGCCCAGCCGAAGACCTCGCGGCCGAACCCTCCAGCACCTGCCAGGACGAGCCTCTTCATTGCACTTCCTTTTCCATTTTCTCTCCCTTGGTGGCAGGTCCCGTGAACGCCGGCATCGTCGCGCTTCCTTCGGCGGAGACGCCTCGGCCCGTGACCACGGCCAGCACCGTCTTCAGGAGGATCTTCATGTCGAAGCTCAGCGAGTAGTGCGTCGCGTACTCCACGTCCAACCGAAACTTCTCCTCCCAGGAGAGCGCGTTCCGTCCGTTCACCTGCGCCCAACCCGTCAGGCCGGGCCGCACCTCGTGCCGGCGCACCTGCTCGGGACTGTAGAGCGGAAGGTACTCCATCAGAAGGGGTCGCGGCCCGACCAGGCTCATGTCGGCCCGGAAGACGTTCCAGAGCTCCGGCAGCTCGTCGAGGCTCGTGCGGCGCAGAAACTTGCCGAACCCGGTCAGTCGCTCCGCGTCCGGCAGGAGCCGGCCGGACGCATCC
>JBBQRP010000057.1:0-4171 GCA_038214715.1 Thermoanaerobaculia bacterium
TCGTGCAGGATCTTCTCGGCCTTCGCCGTGTCGCTGCCGGGAATCGAGAAGCGATTCGTGAGGAGTGCCGAGAGGCCGCTGGCGGCGACCCCTGAGACGAGGAATACGACCACCCAGGCGGCGACGACCGCCCAGCGGTAGCGAATCATGGTGAGTGTCCAGCGTTCCATCGAGGCGGCCTCAGGTCGAAGCTAGCGCTCGCTAACTTAACGCGGCGGACGGGAACGCGTCAAGCGCCTGCCGCGGCGGCGGGCGGCCTTTCTAGCCTTCGCCCGGTCGGCGTTTCCAACGGCAGCGAACCAGACGTAGACTGCAAACATGGCCGTCCATCCCACGGCTCGTCCGGCTCGGCGGAGGTTCCTCACGAGCGCAGCCTAGTCCAGGAACAGCGCCCAACGGTTTCCTGTCGATGCTCCCGGGTAGATACTTCTCACGCTAACGCGACGAAAGGAACACGGATGAAGGACAAAATCAGCGGCACGGTCGACACGGCGCGGCCCTACGTCGAACGCCTGGCGCGTGACGAGGAGTTGCACGACCACGTCAAGAAGGCGTACGAGTCGGCTCGGAAGATCTACGACGAGCTGATCGGGCCCAGCGGCCCGACCGGCATGGCGTTCAAGGTTGCGAAGGACAAGGATCTTCAGGACGAGCTCAAGAAGGCCGTTGAGCAGCTCCGCAAGGCCGGCGAGCATGCCCAGGGCAAGAGCTCGCACGGTGGGCGGAACATGACTTTGCTGCTTGCGGGGATCACGCTCGGCGTTCTCTTCAATCCGGCCACGGGGCCGGATACGCGCAGGTGGCTCCGCGACAAGGTCCTCGGACCCGAAGAGCCGTTCGAGTACCAGTCGAACGGCCCGTCCAGCTCTTCCAGCTCGCCCTAGCCGAGCGCGAAGTGCGGCGGCACCAGCCGGATGGCCCGGAAGAATCCGGGCCATCCGCACGGACCACTATCCGCTCTGCTGGGGTTGCGGCCTCGGGGTCGGAGGCCTCGGCTTTGAGTGGACGCTAGCCGGCGAGCGCCTCGAGGCCCGGCACGTGTTCCCCGAAAGCTTCCAAGGAGCACCGGGCATCGTTCACGGCGGCATCGTCGCCGCCGTCCTCGACGAGGCATGCGGCCAGGTGGTACGGCTCGCAACCTCGCCCGCCGTCACGAGCCGCCTCGAGATCCGTTATCTAGCGCCCGTTCCTGTCGACCGGGAGCTGAAAGTCGGAGCCGAGATCGTCGAGTCGGGTGGTCGGAGCGCGGTCGCGGAAGCGACGATCCAAGACGACAGCGGCTTCCTTCTTGCCCACGCGCGTGCCGACTGTATTCAGGTCCGGCCCGAATACTTTCTCTCGACGCCACAGGGCAAGGCACGGGGAACCGACTGGCTTCCGACCTAGAGCGCTCTTTCCAGCGGACGGGAAAACGCGGCCCTCGGCTCCCGAGACCGGCAACGGGATTGCCGCACCGCGTCTACTGCAAGATTTCGCCCCGCCCAGGGGTCTAAGCCCTTGGAGGGTCGATAAATGACCCCGGATGTGCTAATGGATGTAGGGAGGTAGCTCTGCGGCCCTATCGATGGGTTCTCGTTGCCGGCTTGATCGCGACCGCGTTGACGGTTCTCGTCAGCGCGCTCCCGTTTGTCCACAACGCTTACGAGAACCCCTCTGCCCACGCGGCGATCGAGACCGGCGCGGCCCTGGTCGCCTGGATGGCCTCGTACCTCGTCTTCCTGCGCTACCGCAGAAGCGGTCTCCTAAGCGATCTGCTCCTCACCTCCGCACTGGCGCTCCTGGCGACCACAAACCTGCTCTTCCTCGCCATTCCGGCGGCGTTTGCATCAGGCTCGGCCGAAGAAGCGGCGATGTGGGCTGCGGTCGTTGGAGGCGCGTTAGGCGCGGTGACGCTCGCCGGCGCGGCGTTCGCAGCGCCCCGACCGCTGAAGCGCCCAACTGCCGCGGCCGCCCTCGCGGGCCTCGCTCTCATCGTGACGCTCGTGATTGTCTCGGTCATCGTCGTGGTGTTCGAGGATCAGCTGGCGCTCGGAATCAATCCAGCCACGGCTCCCGATGGGTCGACCTGGCCGCAGCCGACCGGCAACTTGCCGTTGCTCGCTCTTCTGGCGTGCGCCGGCCTTGCCTACGCGCTCAGCGCGGTCGGCTTCAGCCGCCGCGCAGCCTCGACCGGGGACCAGTTGATCTCCTGGGTCTCGATCGCCTGCGTCCTCGGTGCGTTCGCCCGCGTCAACTACGTCCTCTTCCCGTCGATCTACACCGACTGGGTCTACATGGGCGACATCCTCCGGACGGCGATGTACGTCTGCCTCGCAGTCGGCGCCGTCCGAGAGGTGAACGACTACCACCGGAGCCTCGCCAAGGTCGCCGTGCTCGAGGAGCGCCGCAGACTCGCCCGCGACTTTCATGACGGGCTCGCCCAGGAGCTCGCTTACGTCGTCGCGCACGGCCGCAACCTCGCTCGCACCACGTCGGATCCGGCCGCGGGACGGCTCGTCGCAGCGGCGGAGCGGGCCCTCGACGAGGCGCGCGGTGCCATCGTCGCCTTGAAACGGCAGGCCGACGAGCCGCTCGACGCGGCCCTCGCCGATACGGCGTCGGAGATCGCCCAGCGTGAGGGCGCGACGGTAAAGCTCGACCTGGCCCCCGGCGTGCGCGTTTCGTCGGCAGCCCAGGACGCGCTGGTTCGCGTCGTCCGCGAAGCCGTGACGAATGCCATCCGGCACGGACACGCCTCGATCGTCAACGTCAATCTCGACAACGGCTGCGGGATCCGCCTGCGAATCGAGGACGACGGGCAAGGCTTCGACGTCTCCGAGTCCGTGGCGAACGGGCGCTTCGGGCTCACGAGCATGAAAGAGCGGACTGGCGCCCTCGGCGGCGAGCTCCGCATCGTCTCGCAGGTCGGCGCCGGCACGGCCGTCGAAGTGATCCTTCCATGAGCACCGGGATCCGCATCGTGATCGCGGACGACCATCCGCCGACGCGCGCGGGAGTTCGCGTGGCCCTCGAGCATGGCGGCTTCACCGTCTGCTCCGAGCACGGGGATGCGCCCGGCGCCGTACGCGCGGCGCTGCAAGAGCGCCCTGACATCTGCCTCCTCGACGTCAACATGCCCGGGAACGGAATCGCCGCCGCCGCGCGGATTCACGCCGCGCTCCCCGAGACGGCCGTGGTCATGCTCACCGTCTCGAAGGACAACAGCGATCTCTTCGACGCACTGCGCGCAGGTGCCTCGGGCTATCTGCTCAAGGACACTGACCCCGCACGCCTCCCCCACGCCCTCCGTGGCGTGCTCGAGGGAGAAGCCGCGCTCCCGCGGGCCCTGGTCGCACGCCTGATCGACGAGTTTCGCGACCGGGAACAACGGCGCGTCTCCCTTCTCAAGCGCCGCGCGGTGGAGCTCACGAGCCGCGAGTGGCAAGTCCTCGAGCTGCTGCGGACCGGACTAACGACGCGCGAGATCGCCGATCAGCTCGTGATCTCCCGCGTAACGGTCCGGACGCACGTGTCGGCGATCCTCAAGAAGCTCCAGGTCGGAAACCGCAAGGCCGCGCTTCAGCTCTTCGAACAGAACTGAGACGAGAAGAAGGCCGGCGATGCCGGCCTCTTCTCGTCCCTCCTTGCGCGCTGAGCTCTACTTCTTCGGATAGAGGACGGCCTGGAGAAGAACCGGGCCGGCCGTGCTGCCGAGCCGAACGCGAATCGTCCAGTCGCCATTCGCAGACAGGTTCTTCGTCGACAGGTTGAAGATGTACATCCCGTCGGCCGTCCGCATCTGCGACCCGCTGTCAGCCGCGCTGACGCTCTCGGCGATCACATTCGTGTCCTCAATGGCCTCGTTCCCGACTCCCTTGGCGAGCGTTATATAGAGGGAGACGTTCGTGACCGTGCCACCGGTGCAGGTGTTGGTCAACACGACCTTCACGGGCACAACGTTGCCGTACTTCGCGATGTTGCGCTCGTTGTCCACGATCGGCGGGCGGAACCCGCGGCCGTAGACGCTCGTAGCACTATTCGAGTAAATCGCCAGCGGTGCAGACGTTCCGCCATCGTCGTCCTTGGCCGTCCCCGTGACCGTCAGGTTGTAACAACCGGGGATGAGCGTCCGCGTGTCGGAAGCGTGCCCGGTTGCGTCGGGGGCAGTGTTCTCCTCGGTGACAGACGCGTA
>JBBQRP010000058.1:0-4112 GCA_038214715.1 Thermoanaerobaculia bacterium
CAACGTCGCACGTCTCGTCGGCGGCGACGCCGGGTTCGTGAACGAGCTCGGCGCGAACGCGGGCCTCCTCGGAACGGCGCGCCAGCTCAACGTCGTCTCCGACCGCGCCGTCGCCGAGGGCGAGTTCCGATACCTCACGGCAAAAGAGGGCGCCGCCGCCGGCGACGACCTCACGCGGCTCGCCGAGAGCGTCGCCGCCGAGCACGGCGTCTCGATGCGTCTCGCGCTGGGCGCCACGGTGCCGCCGGTGAGCCCCGACGGCCCCGGCGCGGACATCGCGCGCCGTGCGATCGCGCTCGCTCAGACCCGCGGATTCCACCTCGAGCTCGAGGAGGACCGCGGCGGCGTCTCGTTCCCGAACTTCCTCGCGGACCCGGGCCGGATCCCCGTCGTCGACGGCCTTGGCCCGGTCGGCGACGGGATGCACACGCGCGAGGAGTGGCTCGACCTCGACTCGCTCGACCGCCGCTCGGTCTTCTTCGCGGACTTTCTCGCGACGCTCGGACCTGAAGCCCGATGACCGGCGCCCCCGTCTCGAGAGAACGCCGCCTCCGGATGCCCCCCGTGGAGCTCGCCCGGCAGTAACGGCCGCGGCCGTCAGGGCACGACGTTGACTTCGGGGTCGAGCGAGACCTTCTTGCCGCTGGCGAGGGTCACGTGGACGGTGTACTTGAACTTCTTGCCGACGTGCGTCGAATCGGAGACGTGGTGCGAGAGCACGTGCTTCTTCGACTTGGGAACGATGTGTTCGGCGTGGAAGGGATGGCGGCCCTTGTCGAACTCGACCCCGTCGATTTGACCCTCGGCGGCGAGGAACCAGTGGACCCGCTGCTTGTCCTTCAGAGAGACGGGCACGGGATCGGGAAACACGCTCAGGGTGTCCCCTTTCACCAGGATGCAGGCGATCTGCTCGTCGTCGATGTGGTGTGAGAGGTTCGGCATCGGTTCCTCCTCGTCTATTTCGGCGTCTCGCCCGTCCCGCTCGCGCGGGAAAGGAGTTGCTGGAAGCGACTGTCGTTTCGAAGCGCGGTGAACTCGGGATCGGAACGGATTTCGACCGTACCATAGCCCCGCTCGACCGCCCGGCCGAGGAGGCGCAGGGCTTCGTCGCGGCGGCCGAGGGCGAGGTTCACGACGGCCGCCTTCTGCAGGACGGACGCGTTCTCCGGTTCGAGCGCCACGGAGCGCTCCGCGAGCCGGGCAGCTTCGTCCCGGCGCCCGACGCGCACCTCGCACAGGGCGAGATTCCCCGTGGCTCCGGCGTCCCGCGGGTTGATCTTGAGGACCCCCTCGACCCGCGGAATGGCGGCCTCGTAAGCCCGCCGCGCCTTCTCGGACTGGCCCGGCGTGAACGTCAGCGCGTCCCCGAGGTAGACGTGGTACCGATAGTCCCCCGGCGTCAGCGTGATCGCCTTTCCGAAGGATTCTGCTGCCCCGGGAAAGTCTGCGAGGAGGTACTGGCACGCCCCGAGGTTCGAGTAGGCGAGCGAGCTCGGCTTGATCTCGATGGACTTCTTCAGCGCTCCGATCGCTTCGTCGAATCGTCCCTGTCGGATGCGGACGGCGCCGAGGCTGTAATGCAGCCCGTAGACGCCGGGACTCAGGTCGATGGCCCGCTGGTACCCGCGTGCCGCGTCCTCGTAACGGTTCCGGGAGAAGTAGAAGCCCGCGAGATCCTTGTGGCTGGACCACGACGTGGAGCGCATCTCGACGAGGTGCTTCCAGGTCGACTCGGCGGCGCCGAAGTCCCCGACCCCCTGAAGCGCTCCGGCGAGCGTCGCGACGGCCTCGACGTTGCCCGGGTCCCTCTCCAGCAGTTTCCGGAGGACGGGCAGCGCGTCCGCCGACCGGCCCGTGACGCGCAGGACCCGCGCGGCCGTGACCTGTGCCTCGGGAAGATCCGGGTCGAGCCGACCGGCGCGCTCGGCGGCGGCCATCGCTTTCTCGGCGAGCGGAGCGTCCTTCGAGAGGGCGAAGGACGCGAGGTACGCCCGGCCCAGCGCCGCCTGCACGAGCGCCGAGTCGCCGCCCCCGGGGATCTTCTCGAGGATCTCGGCTCCCTGCCGGAGGAGCGTGGGATCGTCGATCCGCTCGAGACAGCCGAGCGCGACGACATAGTCGCTCTGGGCAGGGCCGCGGGCGATCTCCTCGCGCGGCTCGGGCCCCGTCCCCGCGGCGAGCTCGAGCGACGCGCAGATCTTCGTGGTGAGCTCGCTCTCGAGCCGGAACCAGTCGCTCTCGGGCCCGACGACTTCGCCGGCGTCGATCTGGACGGGCGACGTCGAGAGGGCAAGCGAGTACGAGAGTTGCACCTGGCCGCCGCTGCGCCGCGCGCTCGGGGCGAGGATCAGGTTCGCGCCGGTGTCGCGCGCCACCGTCGCCGCGTCCGTCTCGAGGCGCGCGGAGGCCGGCAGCATGATCGACACACCGGGAGCGCGCCGCAATTTCGACCGCAGGCTCACGGAAAAGCCGTCGCAGAGCTGGCGGCCGTCGGGACGGCCCGTGAAGTCGGCGGCGGGAAGAACGGCGAGGAGCTTCGTGGACGGGAGCGAGTGCCCGGGGCGGGAGCGGAGGGCCAACCACGCGATCCCGGCCGCGAGAGCGAGCATGGCGGCCGCGCCCGCGACGGGCAGGGTTCGGCGACGGCGGCGCGGGGCGGGGGCCGCGACGACGATGGTCGCGAGCGGCGACCGTCCGGTCCGCACGAGGTCGATCTGCGTGCGCGCGCGGGAGAGGTCGGGCAGACGCTCGTCGACTCTCTTCGTGAGGCACGCCTTCAGGAGATCGACGACCGGAGCGGGAGTGCCGTGCGGAAGTGCCTTCCAGTCAGGCTCGCGGTCGAGGACGGCGACGAGGATGTCGGTGGTGGTCGGCCCGTCGAACGCCTTTTTGCCCGAGAGCATCTCGAAGACGAGGCAGCCGAACGCCCAGACGTCGCTCCTCACGTCGAGATCGGCGCCGCGCGCCTGCTCCGGCGACATGTAGGGCACCGTGCCGAGGATGACGCCCTTCAGCGAAGCGCCGGCTTCGAGCGTGGGAGACTCCGAGACGTCCGACCCGCCCGATCCGGGCGCGAACGCCTTGGCGAGGCCGAAGTCGAGAAGCTTGACGGTTCCCTCCGGCGTCACCTTGATGTTCGCGGGCTTCAGGTCGCGGTGGAGGATGCCACGGGCGTGCGCGGCCCCGAGCGCGCCGGCGACGTCGTGCGCGAGGTTGAGGGCGCGCGGGAGCGCAAGCGGGCCCCGGTCGAGCAGCTCCTTGATCGTCTCCCCCGGTACGAGCTCCATCTCGAGGACCCGGACGCCGTCGATCGACTCGAAGCTGTAGATCGAGGCAATGTGCGGGTGGTTGAGCGCCGCGAGGAGCTGCGCCTCCCGCTGAAAACGCGTGACGCGCTCGCGGTCGCCCGAAAAGGCGTCGGGCAACAGCTTGAGGGCGACCTCGCGCCCGAGCCGCGTGTCGCGTGCGCGCCAGACGTCGCCCATGCCTCCGACGCCGAGGAGGGAGAGAACCTCATACGGGCCGAGGCGCGTTCCGGCTTGCACGTGTCGCGCACGAGCGTAACGGCACGGGGCCGACGCGGCAAGCGCGCGCTACACTTCGATGATCCAAGCACGATGAGAGACGCGAGCCCGGCGCCCGAACGGCGCATACGCATGCCCCACACCCTCGTGATCGTGGGGAGCCTCATCGTTTTCGTCCTCATCCTGTCGTGGCTCGTGCCTTCGGGTGTTTATCAGACGATCGACAAGGGCGGCCGGCAGGTCACGGTGCCCGGCACCTACGCGCGCGTTTCGAAGGTCGTTCTCGGGCCGCAGTGGCTCGTCATCGCGCCGATCCGCGGCTTTCTCGACGGGTCGCTCATCATCGCGTTCCTTTTCCTGATCGGCGGCGCGTTCAACGTGATCCAGACGACGGGCATCGTCGAGCAGGGCATCCGGAAGATCACCTCCGCGCTCGCGTCGCGGCCGCACCTCGAGAAGCTGCTGATCCCGGTCCTCATGATCGTCTTCTCCCTCGCGGGGTCCGTCTTCGGGATGGCCGAAGAGGTCATTCCCTTCGTCCTCATCTGCGTGCCGCTCGCGCTCTCTCTCGGGTACGACTCGATCGTC
>JBBQRP010000059.1:0-4063 GCA_038214715.1 Thermoanaerobaculia bacterium
ATGGACCGCATGTCCGAAACTGCCGACGGGGAGCTTCGGGACCAGGTCGCCCTCATCACGGGCGGCGGGCGCGGGATCGGGCGAAACATCGCGCTCGAGCTGGCCTCGGCCGGCGTTCAGGTCGCCGTTGCGGCGCGAAGCGCGGACGAGATCAAGGAGACGGCCGACGAGATCGGAGGGCTCGCGATCGAGTGCGACGTCTCCGACCGAGCCTCGGTCGAGCGGATGGTTCAGGAGGTCGAGGCGAAGTACGGGCGGCTCGACCTGCTCGTAGCGAACGCCGGCATGTCCATCACCGAGGACAACGTCGCCTGGGAGGTCGAACCCGAGGAATGGTGGCACGTGTTCGAGGTCAACATGCTCGGCGTCTATCTCTGCTGCCGCTCCGTGATTCCCGGGATGCTCGCGCGCGGCGGCGGCAGGATCGTCAACGTCGCAAGCGGCGCTGCCTACTTGCCCGGGCCTACGAACACGTCCTACAGCGCCAGCAAGGCGGCCGTCCACCGCTTCTCGGAGACGCTGGCTCTCCAGCTCGAGCCACACGGCATCCCCGTCTTCTCGATCAGTCCGGGCCTCGTCCGCACGCGGCTGACCGAGAGCTTCGGAGACGACGCGCCCTGGACACCGCCGGAGCTCGCGCCGAGACTCGTGCGAGCGCTGGCGTCAGGAAAGCTCGACCGCCTCGCCGGCCGGTACCTCCACGCCGAGCACGACGACGTCGACGACGTCGCCAGCCGCGCCGAGCAGATCGTGGCCGAAGACCTGAACGCGATCCGCCTCCGTCGGTAGAAGTCACTACTAGGAGCGGCGGTACTCGCGTCGTAAGCTCCACCGACGATGGACGAGAACGGCGCACCGGCGAGCGTCGACAACGTCGACCGGCCTTCGGCGGACGAACCCGGAGTGGTCGTCCGCACGTTCCTGATCGCGGACGTCCGCGGCTACACGCGCTTCACGCACGCGCGCGGCGACGAGGAGGCCGGAAGGCTCGCGGCTAGATTCGCCGCTCTCGTCCGGGAGGCTGTGACAGCGACGGGCGGCGAGGTGATCGAGCTTCGCGGTGACGAGGCGCTTTGCGTGTTTTCTTCCGCACGGCAGGCGCTTCGGGCCGCCGTCGAGCTGCAGATCCGCTTTCGCAGGCGGGCCGAGGGTCAGTCCGTCTTCCCGCTCGGAATCGGGATCGGCCTGGATGCCGGCGAGGCGGTACCCGTCGAGGGCGGCTACCGCGGCGGTGCGCTGAACCTCGCCGCCCGCCTCTGCAGCCTCGCCGCCCCGGGCCAGATCCTCGCCAGCGAGACCGTGACGAGCCTCTCGCGAAAGCTGGAGGGAGTCCGCTTCGTCGAACGTCGGAGGGAGCGGTTGAAGGGGCTGGAAAAGCCGGTGCGCGTGATCGAGGTCGTCCCCGACGTGGAGCTTCCGCCCCTGCCCGAGGCGCCTGGGCCGAGCGGGCGCCGGCGAGCCTTGCTCTTGATGGCGGTCGGCGCGGTCGTTCTCACGGCCGCGCTCGCCGCGGCGGTCCTGGCCCTCACGCGCGACTCGGACGAGACGCTTCGGCCCGTCGGCAATGCGATCGCAGCGATCGGTCGAGACGGCGACGCCGTTGCGTATACCCAGGCTGGCAACACTCCGAGCACGATCGTGGCGGGCGAGGGTGCCGTCTGGGTGCTGAACGCCGACGACCGAACGATCTCGAAGATCGATCCGGAGACGAGGCAGATCGTCAAGACGTTCGGTACCGGCGGAACGACGACCGACCTCGCGGTCGGAGAGGGCGCGGTCTGGGTCGGGAACGGAACCGAGGCGGTTGGGGAGTTCGGCAACGTCTACACGAACAGCGTCTCCCGGCTCGATCCGGACTCGACCGAGGTGACTGAGACGCTCGTTCTCCCCAGCGGTCTGTCCCCCGAAGACGAGAACGCCGGCAACCTCCGCGTGCTGGGAGTGAGTCAGCTCGCCGCGGGCGCGGGAGCCGCGTGGGCGACCAACCCCGACCTGAGCGTCTCGAGGATCGACCCTGCCACCGCCAAGCTGGTCAAGAGGATCCCGGTGACGGCCGGAGGCGCGATCGCGGCCGGAGACGAAGGCGTCTGGGTGCTCAGCGCCGACGGGCCTCTGGTGGTACAGATCGATCCGCGCACGAACAGGGTCGGCCAGAGGATCGAGCTGGCTGCCTTTGGCCTGACGGGACTCGCCGTCGGCGGCGGCTCGGTGTGGGCGACCGATCTCGCGGCGGGATTGCTGTGGCGCATCGACCCTGGCCCGCACCCGATCACGCGGACGATCGACATCGGATTCGGAGCGACGTCGGTGGCCTTCGGAGAGGGCGCGGTGTGGGTCACGAACTTCGTCAGCGACGAGGTCGTGCGCGTCGATCCGGACACGAACGAGGTGACGGCGAGGATTCCGCTTGCGGGCACCCCACCTTCGGTGGCAGTGGGTGCTGGGACGGCCTGGGTCTCGATCGTCGGCGCACCGAGGGGCGAGGTCCTCCCCGCCTCGGCGTGCGACCCCGTCCTCGCGGGCGCGGGCGCGGGGAAGCCGGACGTGCTCATCGCCTCCGATCTTCCCCTCCAGGGTCCGACCGGGAACCTCACCCGCGTCATGACGGACGCCATCCGTTTCGTCCTGCGCGGGCACGGGTTCCGAGCCGGGAGGCACACGGTGGGCTACCAGTCCTGCGACGACTCGACGGCCCAGGCGGGAGTCTTCGACTTCCTCAAGTGCGCCTCTAACGCGAAGGCGTATGCAGCGACCGCTCGTGTAGTCGGAGTCATCGGACCTTGGAACTCACAATGCGCGTGGGCCCAGATACCCATCGCGAACCGCGCCGAGGGGCCGCTCGCGATGATCAGCCCCTCGAACACACATCCCGGCCTGACGCACGCCGCTCCGGGCATGGCCGAGGACGAGCCGAACGTCTACTACCCGAGCGGGGTGCGCAACTACGTCCGCGTCGTGGGTCCCGGTGACGTCGAAGCAGCGGCCGGGGCTGTGCTCGCTCAGGAGCTGGGACTGCGGCGGGTCTACGTGCTGAGAAGCGCGGATGGGTTCGGCGAGACCGTGCCCGCATTCAGGCGGGCTGCCCGAGAGCTCGGCATCGCGATCGCCGGCTCATCCACGTGGGGGCCCGAGGCCAAGACCTATCGTGCATTGGCCGAACGAGTCGCACGGGCGCGCCCCGACGGCGTATTCATCGGCGACTTCCTGTCGGCCGCCGTCGTCAAGGCGCTCCGCGCCCGGTTCGGGCCGAAGCTCGTCTTGATCACCGGCGAATACAACGTTCCGGCAGACGTGCTCAGTGACGCGGGCCGCGCGGCGATCGGCATGTACGTGAGCTCGACGGCCCTGGTACACGAGGGTCTGGGCCCAGCGGGTCGGTCCTTCCTCCGCGAGTTTGCCAAGACGCAACCGGACGGTGTGGTTCCCTCGGGCCTGTATATCGTGGAGGCCGCTCAGGCGGCGGAGGTCCTCCTCCAGGCGATCACCCGCTCCGACGGCACGCGAGGGTCCGTGAACCGAGAGCTCCGCCGGCTCAAGGTCGAGAACGGCATTCTCGGCAGCTTCCAGTTCGACCGGAACGGCGACATCACCCCGGCGACCTTCACGATCTTCCGCATCACCGGGAAGAAAAAGCGCGATCCCGAGCTGCCGGACGCTTTCACCGGAGCTGAGGTCGATCGCGTCGTGCGCGTGCCTACGGCGCTCGTCCGTCCCTGAGCACGCCCTGACCGGCATCCCAGTAGCCGTTTTTAGGCCGTTCGCCAGGGCGCCGGGCCTGTGGCGAGGCGGGCCGCGATCAGCTCGTCCGCCGCCTCGAAGCTGGCCGGGCTATCCGTGACAGCAGAGACGAAGACGTCTCGCTCGAGAACGTACAGCTCCACATCGGTACGAGCCGTCACGTTCAGACGCTTCCTCCAATTATACTGATGTATGATGTATAGGCGATGAAGCGAACCAACATCTATCTTGACGACGGGCAGCTCGACATGCTTCGCAGGCTCGGCGAACGGCGCGGTCAGCCGGTCGCCGTCATGATCCGCGAGGCCGTCGACGCTTGGCTCGC
>JBBQRP010000060.1:0-3853 GCA_038214715.1 Thermoanaerobaculia bacterium
GTCTACGAGTTCGACCTCAGGTTCGAGAAGAGCTTCCGGGTCGGGCCCATCCAGGCGACGGGATCGCTCGACGTGTTCAACGTCTTCAACAGCGCGACCGTGACCTATCGCGACAACCGCGTCGGGGACTTCGACGCCAAAAACGCCTCCTTCGCCGCGAACCCGACCTTCAACCAGCCCACGCAGGTGCAGAGCCCGCGGATCGTGAGGCTCGGCGCCCGCGTCTTCTTCTAGAGTCGAAAGGCACCGGCTCCAAGGGCCCGCCCGGAATTTTCGAGCGGGCCTTTTTTTGTCCTACTCTCCTGCTCTTGAACTCTCTCGTGAAGCGCGCTCGCGTCCTCGCCCGCCTGGCTTTCGTCGCGTCCACGACAGTTGTCGTCGCGGTCGTCGTCGCCGGAGCCGTCCCCTTCCGGCGGACCGCGGCGGCCGAAGGGATGCCCCGCCCGGTGCGCGACGTCGTCCTCGTGACCATCGACACCTGCCGCGCGGACGCCGTCGGGTTCGGCGGGAACACGCGCGGCACGACGCCCCATCTCGACGCCGTCGCGGCCGAAGGGCTCGTCTTCTCGTTCGCTCACGGACAGAACGTCCTGACGCTCCCGTCGCACGTGAACATCCTGACGGGGCTCTACCCGTTCCAGCACGGCGTGAGGGACAACACGGGCTTTCGCCTCGAGGACCGCTTCGCGACGGCCGCGACGATCCTCCACGAACAGGGATATGCCACCGGCGCCTTCGTCGCGGCGTTTCCTTTGGACTCGCGCTACGGCCTCGCGCGCGGGTTCGACGTCTACGACATGCTCTACCGCCAAGCGGAGGACTCGACGGATTTTCGCGTTCAGCAGAGCCCCGGCCCCGCGGTCGTCTCGGCGGCGCTCGAGTGGTACCGGAAGCAGGCCGGGCGGCCCCGCTTCCTCTGGGTCCACGTCTACGACCCTCACGCTCCCTACGATCCGCCCGCCGAGTTCCGGAAGCGCTTTGCGGACGACCTCTACCTCGGCGACGTCGCGTTCGCCGACGCGGCACTCGGCCCGCTCCTCGACGCGGTTCGCTCCCCCGGCGCGCCGCCCACGCTTCTCGTCGTGACGGCGGACCACGGTGAGTCGCGGGGCGAGCACGGGGAGCTTACCCACGGCCTTTTTGCGTACGAGGCCACGCTCCACGTGCCGCTCTTTCTCTGGTCGCGGGACCTTCCCCGCAGGGGCCGCGACACGGCGCTCGCCCGCCACATCGACATCCTGCCCACGATCCTGGACGCGGTCGGCGACCGTACTCCCAGGCAGCTGCCGGGGGCCTCGCTCCTGTCGGATCGGGCGGAAGCCGACTCGAGACCTTCGTACTTCGAATCCCTCTCGGCGAGCTTCACGCGCGGCTGGGCGCCGCTACGCGGGATCCTGCAGCAGCGGCAGAAATACGTGGACCTTCCGGTCCCCGAGCACTACGACCTCGCGAAGGACCCGGAGGAAGCGAACAACCTTGCCGGGCAGCGCCTCCCGCCGCTTCGAAAGATGCGCGCCGAGCTCCTGCGCTTCCCGACCGGGCCCGTCGAGCCCGGAAAGACCGACGCGGATCAGGCCGCGCGGCTCAGGAGCCTCGGGTATCTATCCGGCTCGGCCGCCGCGAAAGCCGCGTACGGGCCGGCGGACGACCCGAAGAATCTGATCGCGGTCGACCGGCAGATCCACCAGGCGGTCGAGCTCTACGAGCGTGGAGACAAGGCGGGCGCGCTGCGCGTGACGCGCGAGCTCGTCGCCCGGAATCCGAAGATGCAGCTCGGGTATCAGCATCTCGCGTTTCTCCTGGAGGAGAAGGGCGACGCAGTCGGGGCGATCAAGGTCCTCGAGCGCGCGAGCGCGAACGGCGTCAAGAGCGAAGCTCTCGATCGCCGTCACGGGCTCCTTCTCGCCGAAGAGGGAAAGCCCCGCGACGCGGCCGCCGTCCTCGGCCGCTACGCGAAGAGCCGGGACGCCGAGACCCTGAACGCGCTCGGCATCGCGCTCGCGGACTCCGGGAAGATCGACGACGCGCTCGAGGTCTTTCGGCGCGTGCTCGCGGCGGACCCCTCGAACGTTCAGGCTTACCAGAACATCGGGATCGCGCTTCTCAAGGGTGATCGTCCCGGCAGCGTCGAAAAAGCGAGAGAGAGCCTGGAGAAGTCGATCGCGCTCGGCCTCCGTAACCCGAAGGCCTGGAACGCGCTCGGCGTCGCGTGGATGCGCTCGGACGCGCCGGCGAAAGCGCTCGACGCCTGGGCGCGGTGCGTCGAGTACGGGCCCGAGGAGTACGACGCGCTCTACAACATGGGAATCGTCGCCCTGAAGATCGGCGACCGCTTGCGCGCGAAGCAGTCGTTCGAAAAATTCCTGGCTTCCGCGCCCGAGGGGCGCTATTCGCGCGAGCGCGCGGAGGTCCGGAAGCTTCTCAAAGAAGTCTCCTGAGCTCCCGCTAGCGGGCGGCCGAGCCCCCGAGGGTCGCCCCTCCGGTTGCGGGCGGCAGGTCGTTCCAGTTCAGGATCGCGTTCCAGACGAGGCGGAAGGTCGCGCGCTGCTGGAGGCGGTGGATGGGGTCGAAGTCGAAGGCGACGATGCGGCCCTTGCCCGTCGGGATGTCGAGGATCGCGGGCTTGCCCAGGAGCTCGCTTCCCCCCTTGATTCCACCGCTCACGACGAGCGCCGGCTCGTCGCGCTTCTGGTCCTTAGGCACCGGGACGCCTTTCGCGTTCGCCCGGTCTTTCTCCCGCTCCTTCTCCTTCTCCTCGTCGTCCGCATACGCCGGGTCCATGTCGGGCTTTGCGCCGTAGGCGAGGACGATTCGCTCGCGGTCGCTCCGGCGGACCTCGTAGACCGGCGTCTTTGCGCGGAGAATCGTGACGATCTCCCGGTATCCGTACGCGAGCGGATGCCCGCTCCGCCGGAACCGCGCGCGGAGGTGGCTGCCCGGCGTCGCGAGGTCCTTGACCTTTGCACGGGAAACGTCGCGCGCGATGCCGCCGTCGAGCGGCAGCACGGAAGCGCCGCCGAGCGTGACGAGGAGCCCGCCTCCCCGCACGAACGCCTCGAGGTTTCCGACGCCCTTCCAGGTGAGGCCTCCCGTGATGTCGGCGGACGACGTCGGGGAGCCCTGCGAGGGGAACGCGGCGGTCTTCGTGTAGGGAAGGGGTGAAAACTTCGGATCGATTCCGTTCACGATCTCCGCGACGCTGTCGCCCGTATTCGGATAGAGAAGGACGTCGAATCGCCCGAGGAGGTTCCCGGCCCGGACGTCCTCGTCCATCACGAGCGTGTACGGGACCTTCTCCTCGTCGAAGATCATCCGCACCCATCCGGCTGACTGCGTGTCGGCCCACGTCTGAAGGACGCCGAGGCGCGGGAGATCGAGCGCGTGGCGCGCGACGTCGGGCGCCTTCAGGGCCGACACGAACTCGAGGCCAAGCTCCGCCGCGGCGCCGTCCAGGGCGCCGGCGAGCCCCGCGCCTCCCGTGACGATCCACGAACCGGCCGGGAAGCTCGCCCCTTCTACGGTGAACGCCGCTTCGGCGGCCTCCACCCGGTACTTCGCGAGCCGGATGCGGGCCGCGAGGAGCCCTTCCTGCCCGGTGTCCTTCAGGAGGTAAACGGGACCCGCACCCGAGACCCGACCGGGGAACGCGACGTCGCGCGTGACGATCTCCGCCGCGACCGCGCGAACGGCCGGATCCTCGATCGCCTTCGCTTCGACGCCCAGGCTCGCGGGCAGCTCCCAGCTCACGTCGTCGTAGGGTTTCCACTCGGACTTTTCCGGGAACTTCTGCGGCAGGAGAAGGTCCAGCGCGAAGCCCCGGTACGGCTGCGCCATCTTCACGACGAACGTGCCG
>JBBQRP010000061.1:0-3752 GCA_038214715.1 Thermoanaerobaculia bacterium
GTTCACCGTGTCCGGCGGCGTTTACGCCTCCATGGACGCCGATCGCGACACGTCGGCGATGGCGACGGCCGCGGGCGAGGTCAAGAGCATCGTGGTCCACTTCACGTATGCGCCCACGCCGACTCCGGCGCCGACGCCGACACCCCACCTGAGGCTCGACCCCGCCATCCTGCACAAGATCGCCGTTCCGAAGCTCGTCCTGACGGCTCTCCCCGCAGGGACCGTCTGGCCTGGCGAGTTCCGCGTGACGAACGACGGAGTCGTCCCCTCGAAGCCGACGACGCTCCGGGTGAAGGTCGTGCTCGTGCAGGGCGACCTCGACGTCGTCGCCAAGAACTGCAACCCGCGGTTCGTGGACTTCACGGCGCCGATTCCCTCCGTGGCCCCCGGCGCGTCGCACCCTTACAACCTCCTCACGATCGTCTCGGCGGACGCCGCCCTCGCGGCCTGGAAAACGTTGAACAAGCCGCACGGGATCCAGCGCCCGACGCCCCTTCCGAACCCCGTCCACACGGTCGTCACGTGCCGCTACACGCTGACGGCGTCTCTGGACCCCGGTCCGAACCCCGGCGACACGGTAACGGCCGGCAAGAGCCTGACGCGCGCGATCCAGGAAGACGTGCCACTCAAGCCCTGAGGGCCGCATCGGGCGCGTTCTCGGCACGCAGCCTCTCGGATCCCCCATCGTCAGGAGCACCGGTCCCCTGGGAGATCGGCGCGCGCAGCGCTCTTCGCGAGCGCGACCGTCGTGACACGCGCGGCTTGACACGACGAACGCCGCGGAGCAGAGTATCACTTGCGAGTGATTCTCATTATCAATAGGAGGCGCATATGATCACTAGCGAACACGTGCTCGAGCTTCCGGGCGCACACCTCGATCTCAGCCGAATGCCGGGCCACTGGCTCCTCGCGCGCATGGGCAAGCGCGTGCTGCGACCCGGGGGGCTCGATCTGACGCGGAAGATGCTCGAAGGGCTCGCGGTTTCTTCCAGCGACGACGTCGTCGAGTTCGCTCCCGGCCTGGGAACCACGACGCGGCTGGTGCTCGCCTCCGGGCCGGCGTCCTACGTGGGCGTCGAACGCGACGAGGCGGCGGCATGCGCGACACAGCGGGTGCTGCGCGACGGACGTGACCGGTGCCACCAGGGTGTCGCGTCCGAGACGGGGCTCGACCCCGCGTCGGCGACGGTCGTGTTCGGCGAGGCGATGCTGACGATGCAGACGGCGGACCAGAAAACCGCCATCGTCCGTGAGGCGCACCGCGTCCTGCGCCCAGGAGGTCGCTACGGCATCCACGAGCTCGCGCTCACGCCGGACGACATCCCGGAGCGCGACAAAGCCGAGATCCAGCGGACGCTCTCTGACGTCATCCACGTCGGGGCGCGACCGCTCACCGTGAGCGAATGGAGGCACCTCCTCGAGGAGGGGGGCTTCGAGGTGATCTCTACCGCGACCGCGCCGATGCACCTGCTCGAGCCCGCACGGCTCGTCGCCGACGAAGGCGTGTTCGGCGCCGTGCGCATCGCGGCCAACGTGCTCCGGACCCCCGCCGCGCGCCGACGCGTGTTCGCAATGCGCTCCGCGTTCAGGACGTACGCTTCGAAGATGTGCGCCGTCGCGCTCGTCGCTCGAAGGAAAGAGGAAGACATGTAGGTGTTGTGCTTCCTGCGGAGCCCCGCCGTTAAGATCGAGTCCGGATGTCCCTGCTCGCTCCTCTCCACCCGGCGGTCCAGAAGTGGTTTTCCGAGCGTCTCGGCGAGCCCACCCCCCCGCAGCGAGAGGGGTGGCCGGCGATCCGCGAGGGGCTCCACACGCTCATCGCCGCCCCGACGGGATCGGGCAAGACGCTCGCGGCGTTCCTCTCCGCGATCGACGTCCTGGTCCGGCAGGGCTCCGCGCTGAAGGACGAGACCCAGGTCCTCTACGTCTCACCGCTCAGGGCTCTCTCGAACGACGTCCAGAAGAACCTGCAGGGCCCCCTCGCCGAGATCCGCGCGCTGGATCCGTCCGTGCCCGAGATCCGCGTCCTCGTGAGAACGGGCGACACACCGCAGAGCGAGCGCGCCGCCATGACGAAGCGGCCCCCTCACATCCTCGTCACGACGCCCGAGTCCCTCTATCTCCTCCTCACGAACGACGGGGGCCGGAAGATCCTCCGAACCGTTTCGACGGTCATCGTGGACGAGATCCACGCCCTTCTCCGCGACAAGCGCGGGAGCCACCTCGCGCTCTCCCTCGAAAGACTCGAGCGGCTCGCGGGCCGGCCCGTCCAGCGCGTGGGGCTCTCGGCCACCCAGAAGCCGCTCGAGGAAGTCGGGCGTTTCCTCGTCGGACCCGGCCGGACCTGCCGGCTCGTGGACGCGGGCGCGTTTCGCGCGCTCGACCTCGGGATCGAGGTGCCGCCTTCCCCGCTCTCGACCGTGTGCTCGCAGGAACAGTGGGAGGAGATCTACGCGCGCATCGGCGAGCTCGTTCTCGAGCACCGGACGACGCTCGTCTTCGTGAACACCAGAAAAATGGCCGAACGCATGGCCGGGCGCCTCACGCGGCTCCTCGGGGAGGACGCGGTCACGAGCCACCACGGCAGCCTCTCGAAGGCGCGCCGCCTCGACGCGGAAGAGCGGTTGAAGGCGGGCAAGCTGCGCGCGCTCGTCGCGACGGCATCGCTCGAGCTCGGAATCGACGTCGGCGACGTGGACCTCGCGATCCAGGTGGGCGCGACGCGGTCCATCGCGACGTTCCTCCAGCGGGTCGGCCGCGCGGGGCACGTCCTCCGGAAGATCCCGAAGGGGCGCCTCTTCCCGTTGACGCTGGACGAGCTCGCGGAAGGCGCCGCCCTCCTCTCCGCCATCAGGCAGTCCGTCCTCGACCGCACGCCGATGCCGCGGCGGCCGCTCGACATCCTCGCGCAGCAGGTCGTCGCCGCGGCCGTGAGCGAGGACTGGGTCGAGGCCGATCTCTACGGGCTCGTGACGCGCGCCTGGCCCTACCGCGACCTTTCCCACGAGGACTTCGACCGTGTCGTGGCCCTGCACACGCACGGGCGGCGGGCTCTCCTGCACCGCGATGGCGTGAACGGCCGCCTCATGGCGACGAAGCGCGCCCGGCTCTCGGCGCTCATGTCCGGGGGCGCGATTCCGGACACGGCCGACTACCAGGTCCTCCTCGAGCCCGAGGGAACGCTCGTCGGGACCGTAAACGAGGACTGGGCCGTCGAGTCGAACGGCGGCGACATCTTCCAGCTCGGGAACGCATCCTGGCGCGTCCTTCGGGTCCAGCCCGGGATCGTGCGCGTCGCCGACGCGAAGGGGCAGCCGCCGTCGATCCCGTTCTGGCTCGGCGAGGCGCCCGGACGCACGAAAGAGCTCGCCCAGGAGATCGGATTTCTTCGAGAGTTGGTTTCGGACTCTTCCACTTTCTCTTCACTTTCAAAGAAATCTTCTCTCCTCCGAATCCGATGCGGCGATGCCCTCCCCGAAGCCGCGGCCCTCCAGCTCGCCGAATACATCGACGCCGGAATGCGTTCGCTCGGAGCGGTCCCGACGCAGAAGCGCGTCGTCCTCGAGCGCTTCTTCGACGAGAGCGGCGGGATGCAGCTCGTGGTGCATGCCCCGTTCGGCTCGCGGATCAACCGCGCGTGGGGTCTCGCGCTCCGCAAGAAGTTCTGCGTCGGCTTCGGTTTCGAGCTGCAGGCCGCGGCGAACGAGGAGTCGATCGTCCTCTCGCTCGGCACGCAGCACAGCTTCCCGCTG
>JBBQRP010000062.1:0-3201 GCA_038214715.1 Thermoanaerobaculia bacterium
GTTGAGCTGGCGCGCCGTTCCGAGGAGGCCCGCGTTCGCGCCGAGCTCGTTCACGAACCCGGCGTCGCCGCCGACGAGACGTGCGACGTTGATCGTGCGGCCGGGCCCGGCAACGGAGAGCTTCTGCGCGCGCGCGGCCCAGTCGGCCACGGCGGCGAGCGCGGACTTGCCGTCCCAGTACGCGAGGCCCGAGTGCGCGGCCTTTCCGGTCGCCTCCAGCTTCCACTCCGTGAGGCCGCGCCGGCCCGTGACGAGCGTCTCGCCGCTCGCGCACGCCCGGCCGGGCTCGAGGACGAGGACCAGGCGGGCCCGCTCGCTGTAGCGGCGCATGGCCGAGGTGGAGATCGCGCCCTCCGATTCCTCGTCGGGGACGGCGAGGAGGAGGAGATCCGCTGGGACCTTGTCCTTGCGGCCGGTGGCGGCGAGCGTGTCGAGCGCCGCGACGAGCATCGCGAGGCCGCCCTTCATGTCGAGCGCACCCGTCGCATGCATCTTCGGGCCGTCGACCTTCGGCGGGATCGCGGAGAGCACGGTGTCCATGTGGCCCACGAGAAGCAGGTGCCCGCCGGCTGTCGCCGGGCCGCGCGCGAGAAGGACCGGCTGCAGCGCGCCGTGCGCGTCCTTTTCCTCGACGATCTCGACGGCGAGGCCGTGCCGCACGAGCTCTTTCGAAAGCCGCGCGGCGACGCGGCGGAGCCCGTCCGCGTTACCGCTTTCCGACGAGATCGTGCACAGGTCCACGAGCAGAGCGCGCGCCGCCATGAGGGGATTCTCCGTTTGTGTGGCCATCCGGTCTCCTGATCGCGAGTGTATCCTCGGCGCCGCTGAACTCTCACTTACGTTTCCCGCTCTTCCGGATCGCTCTCCGGCGCCTCTGTGTCGCGCTGCTGGCGCTTCCGTGCGCTCTGCACGCGGCCGGCCGCCCGCTCGCCGCGGACGACCTCGCCCGGCTCCGCACCGTGTCGGACGTCCAGGTTTCACCGGAGGGAGACTGGGTCGCGTACACGGTCGCGGGTCTCGACCCCGAAAAGGATCGCACGCAGCGGGATCTCTGGATGGTGAGCTGGGACGGGCTTCGGAAGATCCGCCTGACGTGGGGCCCCGAGAGCGCCAGCAAACCCCGCTGGAATCCGGCCGGTACGAACCTCGCGTTTCTTTCGGCGCGTGGCGACGAGAAGGAAAAGAAGAAGGGGTCTCAGGTGTGGCTCCTCGATCGCACGGGAGGAGACGCTCAGCGGATCACGGACACCCCGGGCGGCGTCTCGGACATGGCGTTTTCGCCCGACGGCAGGAGGCTCGTCCTCGAGGTCGAGGACCCCGACCCGGACGCCGAGCCGGAGCTGAAGGAAGGCTGGAAACGCAAGACGAAGCCCCCCATCGTCATCGACCGTTACCAATTCAAGAAGGACGACGGTGGTTACCTCGACGCACGTCGGAGCCACCTCAGGATCCTCGAATTGGCCACGCAGAAGCTCGAGACCCTCACCTCCGGCCGCTTCTCGGAGGAGTCCCCGGCCTGGTCGCCGGACGGCACGCGCATCGCCTTCGTGAGCAACCGGACGCCGGACCCCGACCGGAACGACGAGTCGGCAATCTTCGTCGTGGAAGCGAGGGCGGGGGCCGAAGCGAGGAAGCTCACGTCCTTCGGAGGCCCGGACGGCAAGCCTTCCTTCAGCCCCGACGGGAAGTGGATCGCCTTCCTGCGCGGCGACGAGACGAAGTACACCGCCTACAACCAGAACAGGGCGGCCGTCGTACCGTCCGCTGGAGGCGACGTACGCGTCCTGACGGCCTCATTGGACCGGAGGGTCTACGGCCCGCTCGTCTTCAGCCGGGACAGCGCAAGCCTCGCCTTCCTCGTGCAGGACGACCGCGGGAAGTACGTCGGCCGGGTTTCGCTCGCCGGCGGGCCCGTGGAGAAGCTCACGAGCGGACGCCGGGTGGTTGACGATCTCGCCGCGCGGAAGGGCGGCGACTTCGCCATCCTCACCGGCACGGCGAGCGAGCCTCTGGAGGTGACGGCGCTGGAAGGCGGAGCGCTCCGGACGCTTGCGAACCACAACGAATGGCTCAGGGACGTGCGCCTCGGAGCCGTGGAGGACTTTTCGAGCCGGAGCGCGGATGGCACCGAGGTCCACGGCGTCCTCGCGAAGCCGCCGGACTTCGACGCGGCTCGGAGATATCCAACGATCCTGTGGATCCACGGCGGACCCAACATGCAGGACGAGTACAGCTTCCGCTTCGAGCGCCATTTCCTCGCGGCGCGCGGCTTCGTGGTCCTCGCGGCCAACTATCGTGGAAGCTCCGGCAGAGGATCCGCGTACCAGAAGGCGATCTTCGCGGACTGGGGGAACAAGGAAGTTCAGGACCTTCTCGGCGCCGCGGGCGAAGCCGTCCGCGCGGGAGTCGCCGATCCCGACCGCCTCGGCATCGGCGGCTGGAGCTACGGAGGCATCCTCACGAACTATGTGATCGCGCGCGACACCCGCTTCAAAGCGGCGGTGAGCGGCGCGTCGTCGTCTCTCCAGCTCGCGATGTACGGCACCGACGAGTACGTCCTGCAGTACGAGTCCGAGCTGGGGCCGCCCTGGAAGTCCGCGGATCTCTGGATCCGCCTGTCGTACCCGTTCTTCCACGCCGACCGGATCAGGACGCCCACGCTCTTCATGGGAGGCACGCGGGACTTCAACGTTCCCGTCGCCGGCGCCGAGCAGATGTACCAGGCTCTGCGCAGCCTCGGCGTGGAGACCGGACTCGTCATCTACCCCGATCAGAAGCACGAGCTCGGCCCTCTGTCCTACCAAAAGGACCGGCTCGAGCGCTACGCCGCGTGGTTCTCCCGGTTCCTGAAACCGTATACTGGCAGACCGTGAATTGCCGACTTGCGACGTTCGTCCTGCTCACGGCTTCCGTCGTGAACGGCCAGGAGTGGCGCGGCGGCACCGCACGCGCAGAGGGGACCTTGAAGGGCGCGAACGGGGATCCGATCGAGGGAGCAAGGGTCTCCCTCCGTTGGGGCAAGAGCAGCCACGGAGGACCGGACCTCAAGACCGACAAGAGGGGCCACTGGGCGATCCTCGGAATCGTCGGCGGCTCGTGGGACGTGGACTTCGAGGCGCCCGGCTACCAGACGAAGAAGATCAGCGTCAGACTGAGTGAGTCGGGGCGGAACCCGAACGTCGATGTCCGGCTCGAACCGGA
>JBBQRP010000063.1:0-3146 GCA_038214715.1 Thermoanaerobaculia bacterium
GCCCGGCTCCTTCGCGAGGAGGCCGGCGACGTCGTCGTGACGGCCGTCGGCGACATGATCTTCAACGAGAAGATCAGCGACCGCACGGAACCCGAGCGCCGGAATCTCCTCCGTATCCTGCGGGAGGCGGACGTCGCTTACGGAAACCTGGAATTCTCGATCAACGAGCACCCGGAGCTCCAGAACACGTTCTACAACTTCCGGGTCGGCCGGGAGTTCGCATGGGAAGTGGCCGCCACCGGAATCAATCTCGTGAGCCTCGCGAACAATCACGCGCTCGACTTCGGCGCCGCCGGCCTCCTCGACACGATGAAGGCCCTTGACCAGAGCGGGATCTCCTACGCGGGCGCCGGCCCGACGCTCGCGAAGGCACGGCAGGCCGTCCGGAAGAGGTGCAGGGGCAGAAGACGCGCTTCGCGCTCGTCTCAGCCATGCGCTACTGGACGGACAAGTACCGCTGCGCCGACCCGGCCGGTCCCTGCCTCGCGACCATCAACCCGGCGGCGATCCTCGTCGCGAAGCCTGGGGGCGGCGTCGAGACGGTCGAGGGCCCGATCGAGGAGGACGTGAAGGCGTTCGAGGACGACATCGTCCTCGCGAAGCGGCGCGAGGACTTCGTCGCCGCCTCCCTGCACATCCACGACGTCAGCCACGCGCGGGCCTACGGAATCCAGGACACGACGCCGAAGAACGAGGAAATCACGTTCCGGAGAGCCGTCGACGCTGGCGCCGACGTCGTTTTCGGGAACGGCCCCCACGTCCTCCGTGGTGTCGAGATCTACAAGGGAAAGCCCATCTTCTACAGCCTCGGCGACTTCATCTACCAGTACCGGACCCCGAAGAAGATCCCGGTCGACCTCGTCCACCAGAGGGATTCGGAGATCGACCGGCCGCCGAACGTCTCGGTCTTCGACCGCCGCGACCCGCGCCAGGTCATGGAGAGCGTTCTCGTCCGGATGACGCTGAACAAGGACCGGCTCAAGCGGATCGAGCTGATCCCCGTGACGATCGACGACGAAGGGCCGCTCTACGGCGTGCCGCGCCTCGCGGGCACGAAGCGGGGCGCCGAGATCCTCGAGCTCCTCGCAAAGCTTTCCGCGCCCTACGGGACGAAGATCGTCTCGAAGGGCTGGTACGGCGAGGTCGTGCTCGGCCCGTAGCCGCGGCGCGCCGGCGAGCCGGCTTCAGCGGTCCGCGAGGAGCCAGGCCGACGCGAGAGCGAGCCGCGCTGTCTTCTCGATCTCCTTCGAGTCGACGCCGGCCGGCGTGTCGCCCGGCTCGTGGTAGCCCTTGAAGAAGTTCCCGAAGAAGCGGAGGAAGGGGACGTGCGCGCGGGCGAACGCCTTGTAGTCGCTGCCGCCGTGGATTCCCTCCGTCCGGTCGAGATGGAGGGAGACGCCCGTCCCGCGCGCCGCCCGTGCCACGACCGGCACGAGGTCCGGCGCAAAGTCGGCGACACCGGGCTCGCCGAAGTCGACGGGCTTCAGGCCGTCGAGGAACGCGCCGCCGTCCTTCAGCCCCGAATCGGCCACGAGCTTCTTCATCTCGTCCGGCGTCCACGCGTGCCCGATCATGTCGAGGTTCAAGTAAACCGCCGTCTTCGCGAGAGGCCAGAGCGGATGCCTCACCCAGTGGGCCGAGCCGAACTTTCCCTCTTCCTCTCCGGTCCAGAAGACGAAGACGAGCGTCCGCTTCGGCCGCTCGCGCGAGGAGGCGAAGGCCCGCGCGATCTCGAGGAGCGCGGCGACGCCGGACGCGTTGTCGTCGGCGCCCGGGTGGATCGCCCCATCGACGATGCCGAGGTGGTCGAGGTGCGCGCCGAGGACCACGGCCTCGGCCGCGAGCTTCGGGTCGGTCCCCGCGAGGACCCCGACGACGTTCCGGCTCACGAGCGTCCGCTCCTTTCCGCTCGTCCGGAGCGTGACCGTGACGCCCGGCAGGGCGCGCGGGACGCCGGGGCCGGACGCGCCGAAGAGCGCGGCGCCGACCGCGGGAGAGACTGGCGCGAGCAGCACGCCGTCGTCGTCGAGTCCGTCGTCCTCCAGCCGCCAGAACGCTTTCTCGTCCGGCTTGTTCTTTGGCAGGATCTTCGTCGCCCAGTCGTCGCCTTCGACGGCGAGGACCGCGATCGCCCCGAGGCTCCGGGCGAGATCCTGCTTCGCGGTGTACCGGTCGTCCAGCTTCGGCGCGGCCCAGCGCTCCACGAGCTCCGGCGTCTTCCACGCCGCGCCGTCGGGAGTTCCTTTGAGGAGGACGACGATCTTTCCCTTCACGTCGAGTCCGCGGTAGTCGTCGCGCGCGGGCGCCGTTTCGCGGATGCCGTAGCCCGCGAAGACGACGCTCCCCGTGAACGTCCGCGCCGGGATCTGCGGGATCAGGCAGTCCGTTCCCGCGACGAACGTCCGGCGGTCGACCGTTTCCCCGCGGCGGCTCTCGATCTCCAGCGCGCCCGTTCCGCCCGTGATCTCGCGCAGCGGGACGTACTGGAAGTACGTCTTTTCGGCGAGAGGCGGGATGCCGGCGAGCGCGAGTTGGGACGCGGCGTACTCGGCCGCCACGTCGAGGCCCCGCGCGCCGAGGCCGCGCCCCTCGAGCGCCGGCGAAGCGAGGAACCCGACGTGCGCCGCGAGCGCCGGTGCCCGCAGGGCCGCGACGGCCGCGGCGACCGGAGGAGGCAGCGGTTCGACCGAAGAGACGCGGATGAAATCGGCGGAGGAAGAGGAAGAGGAAGAGGAAGATGAAGATGAAGATGAAGATTGCTTAGAAGGTGGCGCCTCCGGCGCCCCTGGCCTCTGCGCCACGGCCGAGACGGCGAAGCAGCCGCAAAGCACGGCAATCGCCGCAGCGAACCGCCGCCCCATCCCTCCTCCCTTCGAAGAAACTCTCTTTTCCTTTCTTACTTTCAAAGAAATCTCTCTTCTCTTTCTCCCCCTCAAAGAATTCTCTCCTCCGAAAGCTTGAGGCGCGCGAGGCGCTCCTCGACGACCGTCGCGCCGAACCCCGCGCCCTCCGGAACGTCGATGAAGCCGTCGGCGTCGAGGACGACGCCGGGCTCGACGATGTCTTCGTGAAAATAGCGGCTCGTCTCGGAGGTGTCTCCCGGCAGCGTGAAGCCGTCGAGCGTCTGGAGGTGGATGTTGACCGCG
>JBBQRP010000064.1:0-3124 GCA_038214715.1 Thermoanaerobaculia bacterium
GGAGGGCTATCCGGTCGTCGACCCGCACGACCTGCCGATCGACATTCTTCCGACGCCGGCCGGTGTGGCGCCGATCGTGACCGTACGCGTGGGCGAACGGGATGTCCATCTCCTCGTCCGGCGCGTTCGCGTGGGGCGGACACCTCTCCTTCTCCTGGATTCTCATCTGCCTGTGAACCGGCCGCGGGACCGGGAGATCACGAACCGCCTGTACGGCGGCGACCGCGAAATGCGGATCCGTCAGGAGCTCGCGCTCGGGATCGGCGGCATGCGGGCCCTCGACCTCGCGGGCCTCCGGCCCACGGTCCGCCATGCGAACGAGGGTCACGCGGCCTTCCTCGGGCTGGAGCGCATCCGGCAGCTCCGGGCCGAGAGAGGGATGACCTTTTCCGAGGCGCGGGAGATCGCCATGGCGGGCAACGTGTTCACGACGCACACGCCCGTGGCGGCCGGAATCGACCTGTTCCCATCCGAGCTGATGAAGAAGTATTTCTCCGCGAAGCTCGAGGCCTACGGGATCTCCTTCGACGAGCTTCTCGGTCTCGGCCGGCAGGTTCCCGAGGACCCGAACGAGTTCTTTTCGATGGCGGTTCTCGGTCTGCGCCTCTCGTCGCGTGTCAACGGCGTCTCGAAGCTGCACGCCCACGTGTCCCGCCGCCTGTGGCGCGGAGTGTTTCCGGAGGCGCCGCTCTCCGAGATTCCAATCCACGCCGTCACGAACGGGGTCCACGCGGACACCTGGACGGCGCCCGCGATCGCCGCCCTCGGCCCGCGCCGGGAGGAAGGCATGGACCTCGAGGAGCTCTGGCGCCGGCACGAGGGGCTCCGCGCCGCCCTCGTGCACGCGGTGCGCGCGCGAACCGCCGACGCCCGCCAGCGTCGCGGCGCTCCGGATGTCGAGATCGCGGCCGCGTGGCAGCTGCTCGACCCGTCCGCCCTCACGATCTCGTTCGCCCGGCGTTTCGCGACGTACAAGCGCGCCACCCTGATCTTTCACGACATGGACCGCCTGGCGCGTCTCGTCGAGGACCCGGACCGCCCCGTGCAGCTTCTCTTCGCGGGAAAAGCCCATCCGAAGGACGAGCCCGGCAAGGAGTTCCTGCGGCGCGTCGGCGAGTTCGCCGCTTTTCAGGAGCTTCGCGGCCGCGTCGTCCTCCTCGAGGACTACGACATGAGGCTCGCGCGCCTTCTCGTCTCGGGCTCCGACGTCTGGTTGAACAACCCGATCCGGCCGAACGAGGCCTCGGGTACGTCCGGAATGAAGGCGGCGATGAACGGCGTCCTCAACCTCTCGGTTCTGGACGGCTGGTGGGACGAGGCTCCTCGAGACGGCACGGGGTTCACGATCGGCGACGACACGGACGGGCGGACCGATGACGACGTCGCGGCCGCCCTGTTCGAACGGCTGGAGGACGAGATCGTCCCGCTCTTCTACGGGCGGCCGGGCGGCGACCGCGCCCGGATGCCCGCGGCGTGGGCCGAGAAGATGGCGGCCTCGGCCTCACGGCTCGGCCGTCATTTCTCGTCGGATCGCATGGTCGGCGACTACCTCGAGACGGCCTACGCGCCCGCCGCCGCGCGCGTTCGCGGACTCTCCGAGGACGCAGAGCGCGGCGCGCGCGAGCTGGCGGCCTGGAAGGCGAAGGCGCGTGTCTCGTGGGGGGACGTGAACTTCGCGTCCGTGACGATCGACCCGCCTGATCCCGCGCGCGTGGTGCCCGGGCAGACGTTCCGCGTGGAAGTTCAGCTCAGACTCGGCGAGTTCGGGCCCGAAGACCTTGCCGTCGACTGGTTCGAGGGCGAGATGGACCGGAGCGGAGGCGTCGACGCGGGCTACGCGACGCCGCTCGCGTTCGTCGAACGCCTTGACGGCACGGCGACGTTCGCCGCCACGGTCACGCGGCCCGCGGACGACCGGAGGGGCTACTCGGTGCGCGTCCGCCCGCGGCACCCGCTCCAGTCGCACTCGAACGAGACCGGCCTCGTGCTCTGGGCCGAATAGCGCGCACGCCCGGGAACCCGGCGTCAGGTCTTCGCCACCGCGAGCTGGAACGAGAGGTTCTCCAGGAAGAACGTCAGGTCGACGTTCTTCACGAGGAGGCCCGGGAGAGCGGGAATCGTCACGGGTGCGAAGTTCAGGAGCGCGCGGACGCCCGCGGCCGCCATGCGCTCCGCGATCTGGATCGCGCTCTCGGCCGGGACCGCGAGGATCCCGATCTCGATGTGAAGCTCCGCCAGGGAGTCTTCGAGCGTCGAGACGTCGCGGATGGGCACTCCCGTGCGGGAATGGCCTCCGACCTTTCGCCCGTCCACGTCGAAGAGCGCGGCGACACGAAAGTCCTCCGCGTTGAAGTTCCGGGAATCGGCGAGCGCCTGGCCGAGGTTCCCGGCGCCCACGATGCCGAGAACGCGCGTCCTCTTGAGACCCATGAGCTCCTTCAGGTGAGCCTTGAGCTCGTTCACGCGGTAGCCGACGCCGCGCACACCGAATTCTCCGAACCGCGCGAGGTCCTTGCGGATCTGCGCGGAATTGAGGCCGAAGCGCGCCGCGATCTCGAAGGACGAGGCGGTGTGGACGCCGGCGGACTCGAGTCCGCGCAGCGAGCGCAGCAGCAGGGACAGGCGGTGGCTCGTCGCCTCGGGGACCGGGTCGATCCGTTCCGAAGCGTTTTTCACGGCTCAGCGTCCTGAAAGGGTGACCGCCGCGAAACGGGCGAGCTCGAGGAGGGCGCGCGGAAAGAGGCCCCAGGCCAGCATGAGGGCGGCCGTCAGGAGAAACGCGGCTCCGGAGAGGAAGTCTTCCGGCACGAGGGTGACCTCGCGGACGGGTTCCTTCATCCAGACGACGTACACGACGCGAAGGTAGTACCCGACCGAGACGAGGCTGCCCAGAACACCGATGAGAGCCAGCCCCACGAGGCCGGAATCGACAGCCGCCCGGAACACCAGGAACTTGCCGATGAAGCCCACCGTGGGAGGAATCCCGGCGAGCGACAGCATGGAGAGCGTCAGGACGGAGGCCGCGACCGGGTGCCGCCGGCCGAGGCCCGCGAAATCATCGAGCGTGCGAGGCTCCGTCTCGCCCCCCGAAAGCGCGGCGACGGTCAGGAAGGCGGCGGCGTTC
>JBBQRP010000065.1:0-3123 GCA_038214715.1 Thermoanaerobaculia bacterium
GGAGGGCTATCCGGTCGTCGACCCGCACGACCTGCCGATCGACATTCTTCCGACGCCGGCCGGTGTGGCGCCGATCGTGACCGTACGCGTGGGCGAACGGGATGTCCATCTCCTCGTCCGGCGCGTTCGCGTGGGGCGGACGCCGCTTCTCCTTCTGGACTCGCATCTTCCGGTGAACCGGCCACGGGACCGGGAGATCACGAACCGCCTCTACGGCGGCGACCGCGAAATGCGAATCCGCCAGGAGCTCGCGCTCGGGATCGGCGGCATGCGGGCGCTCGACCTCGCCGGCCTCCGGCCCACGGTGCGGCATGCGAACGAGGGCCACGCGGCTTTCCTCGGACTCGAGCGCATCCGGCAGCTCCGTGCCGAGAGAGGGCTGACGTTCCCCGAGGCGCGTGAGATTGCAACGGCAGGCAACGTGTTCACGACGCATACGCCCGTGGCGGCGGGAATCGACTTGTTTCCCTCCGAGCTGATGAAGAAGTATTTCGCCGCGAAAATCGAGGCTTACGGGATCTCCTTCGACGAGCTCCTCGGTCTCGGCCGGCAGGTTCCCGAGGACTCGAACGAGTTCTTTTCGATGGCCGTCCTGGGCCTGCGCCTCTCGTCGCGCGTCAACGGCGTCTCGAAGCTGCACGCCCAGGTGTCACGCCGCCTGTGGCGCGGCGTGTTTTCCGAGGCGCCGCTTTCCGAGATTCCCATCAACGCGATCACGAACGGCGTGCACGCGGACACCTGGACGGCGCCCGCGATCGCCGCCCTCGGCCCACGCCGGGAGGAGGACATGGACCTCGAGGAGCTCTGGCGCCGGCACGAGGCGCTCCGCGCCGCCCTCGTGCACGCCGTGCGCGCGCGGACCGCCGTCGCCCGCCAGCGTCGCGGCGCTCCAGACGTCGAGATCGAGGCCGCGTGGCAGCTGCTCGACCCGTCCGCCCTCACGATCTCGTTCGCTCGCCGTTTCGCGACATACAAGCGCGCCACCCTGATCTTTCACGACCTGGATCGCCTGGCGCGGCTCGTCGAGAATCCGAACCGCCCCGTTCAGCTCCTCTTCGCGGGAAAGGCTCATCCCAAGGACGAGCCCGGCAAGGAATTCCTGCGGCGGGTAGGCGAGTTCGCCGCCCTTCACGAGTTTCGCGGCCGCGTCGTCCTCCTCGAGGACTACGACATGAGGCTCGCGCGCTTTCTCGTCTCGGGCTCCGACGTCTGGTTGAACAACCCGATCCGGCCGAACGAGGCGTCGGGAACTTCGGGCATGAAGGCGGCGATGAACGGCGTGCTCAACCTCTCCGTTCTGGACGGCTGGTGGGACGAGGCGCCGCACGACGGAACCGGATTCACGATGGGCGACGACACGGACGGGCGGACCGACGACGACGTCGCGGCCGCCCTGTTCGAACGGCTCGAGGACGAGGTTGTTCCGCTCTTTTACGACCGGCCGGGCGGCGACCGCGCGCGGATACCCGCCCTGTGGGTCGAGAGGATGGCCGCCTCGGCTTCGCAGCTCGGTCGGCTTTTTTCGTCGGATCGCATGCTCGGCGACTACCTCGAGAAGGCCTACGCGCCAGCCGCCGCGCGCGTGCACGCCCTCTCGGAGGACGGCGAGCGCGGGGCCCGCGAGCTGGCGGCCTGGAAGACGAAGGCCCGCCTCTCGTGGGGCGACGTGGACTTCGCGTCCGTGACGATCGACCCGCCGGACCCCGCGCGAGTCGTGCCCGGGCAGACCTTCCGCGTGGAAGTTCAGCTCAGGCTCGGCGAGTTCGGGCCCGAAGACCTTGCCGTCGACTGGTTCGAGGGCGAGATGGACCGGAGCGGGGGCGTCGACGCGGGCTACGCGACGCCTCTCTCTTTCGTCGAACGCCTCGACGGCACGGCGACCTTCGCCGCCATCGTCACGCGGCCCGCGGACGACCGGAGGGGCTACTCGGTGCGCGTGCGCCCCAAGCACCCTCTCCTGTCGCACCCGAACGAGACCGGTCTCGTGCTCTGGGCCGAATAGCCCGCGCGGGCAGGACCCGGCCTCAGGTCTTCGTCATCGCGAGCTGGAACGACAGGTTCTCCAGGAAGAACGTCAGGTCGACGTTTTTCACGAGGATTCCAGGGAGGGCGGGAACCGTCACCGGCGCGAAATTAAGGAGGGCGCCGACGCCCGCGGCCGCCATGCGTTGTGCGAGCGGGAGCGCGCCCTCGGCCGGGACCGCGAGGATCCCGATCTCGATGTGGAGCTCCGCCACGGATTCCTCGAGGGTCGAAACGTCTCGAATGGGCACTCCCGTGCGCGAGTTTCCTCCGACCTTGCGGCCGTCCACATCGAAGAGTGCGGCGACGCGAAAACCCTCCACGTTGAAGTTCCTGGAATCGGCGAGGGCCTGGCCGAGGTTCCCGGCGCCCACGATGCCGAGCGCGCGCGTCCTTTCGAGGCCCATGAGAGTCTTGAGATGCGCCTTGAGATCGTGGACGCGGTAGCCGACGCCGCGCACGCCGAACGCTCCGAACTGCGCGAGGTCCTTGCGGATCTGCGCGGAATTGAGGCCGAAGCGTGCGGCGATCTCGAAGGACGAGGCGGTGTGGACGCCTGTGGACTCGAGTCCGCGCAGCGAGCGCAAGAGCAGGGACAGACGGTGGCTCGTCGCCTCGGGGACGGGTTCGATCCGCTCCGAAGCTCTCTTCACGGTTCAGCGTCCTGAAAGGGTGACCGCGGCCTCCCGGGCGAGCTCGAGGAGGGCGCGCGGAAAGAGGCCCCACGCCAGCATGAGGGCGGCCGTCAGGAGGAAGGCGCCTCCGGAGAGGAGATCTTCCGGCACGAGGGTGACCTCGCGGACGGGCTCCTTCATCCAGACGACGTACACGACGCGGAGGTAGTACCCGACCGAGACGAGGCTGCCCAGAACGCCGATGAGAGCCAGCCCCACGAGGCCGGAATCGACAGCCGCCCGGAACACCAGGAACTTGCCGATGAAGCCCACCGTGGGAGGAATTCCGGCGAGCGACAGCATGGAGAGCGTCAGGACGGAGGCCGCGACCGGGTGCCGCCGGCCGAGGCCCGCGAAATCATCGAGCGTGCGAGGCTCCGTCTCGCCCCCCGAAAGCGCGGCGACGGTCAGGAAGGCGGCGGCGTTC
>JBBQRP010000066.1:0-2811 GCA_038214715.1 Thermoanaerobaculia bacterium
GAGCTTGCCCTGCTGCTCCGGCGACAGGTTCAGCGTCCCGGCAATGGCGGGACGCTTCCACCACTTACCGGGCGGCACTTCGGGCATCTGCGCGGCGGCCGTCCGCGCGACGGCGGCAGCGGCGAGCACGAACAGCGTCGCGGCAATCTTCCTCACAGAGTCTCTTCCACGAGGAATCCGGCGAGCGAGGAGTCCTCGAGAACGCGGTCGATCGAGACGAGGAGCTCCTCGTCGGAGGCGTCGTTCACGAGGGCCGGTGTCTTTTCCATGGACGTCACGGCCGCCGTCTTCATGGCGGGCACCGTCCCGCTGGAACGCATGAGCGAAAGCGCGCCGACGAGAAGCAGCGCGGCTGCAAGGCTCGAGAAGGCGATGGCGGGGTGCCGGAGGATTCCGCGCGCGCGCCCCGGGAACTCGCGGACCACGGCGATCGCGGCGCCTTCGGCGTCTTCGGCTTCTCCCGCGCCTGAGCGCACGGCGGCCATCACCGCGGCCGCCTGCGCGTCCCAGAACTCGAACGGAAGGTCATCCACGGCGCCGCTCACGGCGCCCCGGTCGAGGAGCCACGCCTCGCGCAGGTTGGCGACCCGCTCCTGACACTCCGCGCAGGCGGCGAGATGATCGGGAACGGCGACCGGGCGGTCGCCGGCGGGAAAGACGCGTTCGATGATCTCGTCGGAGCCGAGGTGGCGCGTGGCGTTCATCGGAGGTCCTCCAGACGCGCGCGCAGCTTGCGCGCCGCGCGAAAGAGATGCGATTTGATCGTCCCCTCGTCGAGCCCGGTGGCTTCCCCGATCTCGGCGATGGACTTTTCCTCGTAGTGTTTCATGACGAAGACCGCGCGCTGGCGCGGGGACAGCCCCACGAGCGCTTCTGCAATCCGGTGGCGGATGTCGCGCGAGAAGAGGTCCCGCTCGGGCGACGTGCCGTCGGCGGGATCGAAGGCCGCCGGAAGGTCTGGGCCGTCGTCGTCCTCGCTCGCGTGCAGCTCGGAGAAGGACACGACGGGCCGCCGGCGGCGGACGTGGTCGCGCACGGCGTTGATCGCGATGCGCGTGAGCCACGTTTCGAACGCCGACTGCCCTTTGAATTCCGGCAGCGCGCGAAAGGCCTTGATGAAGACGTCCTGCGCGACGCCGTCGGCGTCGGCGGGATTGCGAAGCAGGGTGTATACGAAACGGGTGATCCGCTTCTGATACGTGACGACGAAGTACTCGAAAGCATCCACGTCGCCCGCGACGACACGAGAGAGGATCTCGGACTCCCGCTCGCGTTTCCCCATGTGCTCGTCGTCGCTCACGAGGCTCGCGCGTGTCTCATCTGGATGAGCTCCATTCCTTCCGGGAAATGCCAGGATCGGGGCGAGTGCGGATCCGCTCACGGTTCTTGGACGCGCGTCGCTCCCCTTCGGTTTACGCGCATTCGACTGAAGGCCATGAGGATAGCCCTCCCCCGCCCTCACTGCTTCCAGGGCCGCGCGGAGGACTTGAGATCGTCCCAACGGACGATCCTCTTCCGAAGGGCGCGCACGACGCCGAGCGCTTCTCTCGGCGCCGACCCGGGCCGGAAATAGCTGAGAACGAGGAGGTTGATGTCCTCAGTCCGATTCAGGCCAGGTCGGGCCAGATCCCGGTAGCGCCTGAGGCGGGAAATTGGGCCATCCCCGACCTTGGCGCGGTTCAGGTCAACCAGCCAAAGTCCGAGCTTGCCGGCCTCCCCGGTCACGAGGACGTTCCCGTCCGTGAAATCGCGGAAGAAAACACCCGCATCGTGCATGCGTCGCGCCAGCCCGCCCAGGGCCTCGACGACGTGCTCGAAGGAGAAGGGAAACGGCGGCAGAGGACTCGCCGGATCGTCGCGGTGCAGGAACCAGGCTCGAATCTGCGCGGCCCCTTCGAGCCTCCGTGCCACATACCAGCTTTCGTTTCCCACGACCTCGGCCGCGAGCGGCTCGGGAGTCGCAATTCCGCGGGCCAGGAGCGCCCGCGCGGTCGCGAGGGAGCGCATCGCCTTGGGGGTCGTCAGACGCTGCCTGAGATCGAGCGCCACCTTCTTGACGACCACTGGAATTCGCTCGCCGCCCCGCGTGAGAACAGCATCCACGACCTCGTGACGCCCGGGATGGCGCTCCGAGGCCGCCGGAAACTCGAGAGAATCGCGGAGCCGTGTCATGGCCGGCCCAGGAGCAGCGCCTCGTCGCCCCCCACGCTCTGCCGGTCGAGCACGCGGAGGGCGGACAGGCGCGGATCGGTCCAGTACTGCCGTTCGCTCTCGTCGGCGAGAACGAGGGCGCCGGGAGTCCTTTCGACCCAATCGGCAAGCGCGGCGTCCGTCCTGAAGTGTTCGGTCTTCCGCCTGAGCACCAGGATCGGGTAACAACGGTACGTGCCGCCGAAGTACGCGAGCGGCTCGCCTTGCGACACGCGCGGCCGGAGGCGCTCGTAGAAGGGCCGCCCGGTCTTCAGGACATCGATCGCCGGGAAGACCACCGCGCCCGCCGCGACCTCTCCCGCCGCGAGCGCGGCCGCGAGCGCGAGGAGCGCCGGGACCGCCTCCCGCCGCCGGCGCGCGAGGACGACGAGCGTCGCGGCGGCCCCTAGGACGAGCGGGATCGCGACGAACGGCGCGAGTCCGGCCTGGCCGGGCGCATACCGTCGCGCCACCGGAAGCAGCGCTCCCGCGGCCGCCAGGAGAAGGACCGCGACGAGCGTGACCCAACCCCTCACGGCCCGGAGAGCGGCGCGCCCGCCATCTGTCGCCCGGCGCTCCGCCTCCACCGCGAACGCCGCCACGAGAACCGCCGCGAACGGA
>JBBQRP010000067.1:0-2686 GCA_038214715.1 Thermoanaerobaculia bacterium
TACGCGTCTGTCACCGAGGAGAACACTGCCCCCGACGCAACCGGGCACGCTTCCGACACGCGGACGCTCATCCCCGGTTGTTACAACCTGACGGTCACGGGGACGGCCAAGGACGACGATGGCGGAACGTCTGCACCGCTGCCGATCTACTCGAACAGCGCTGCGAGCGTCTACAGCAACGGGTTCCGGCCGCCGATCAAGGACAACGAGCGGAACATCGCGAAGTACGGAAACGTCGTGCCCGTGAAGGTCGTGCTGACCAACACCTGCACGGGTGGCGCGGTTACGAACGTCTCCCTCTACATTACGCTCGCCAAGGGAGTCGGCAACGAGGCCATTGAGGATACGAACGTGATCGCCGAGAGCGTCAGCGCGGCTGACAGCGGCTCGCAGATGCGGACGGCCGACGGGATGTACATCTTCAACCTGTCGACGAAGAACCTGTCTGCGAATAGCGACTGGACGATTCGCGTTCGGCTCGGCAGCACAACCGGCCCGGTTCTTCTCCAGGCCGTCCTCTATCCGAAGAAGTAGAGCGCAGCGCGCAAAGAGGGACGAGAAGAAGGCCGGCATCGCCGGCCTTCTTCTCGTCTCAGTTCTCTTCGAAGAGCTGAAGCGCGGCCTTGCGGTTGCCGACCTGGAGCTTCTTGAGGATCGCCGACACGTGCGTCCGGACCGTCACGCGCGAGATCACGAGCTGATCCGCGATCTCGCCCGTCGTCAGTCCGGCGCGCAACAGCTCCAGGACTTGCCACTCGCGGCTCGTGAGCTCGACCGAGCGGCGCTTGAGGAGCGAGACGCGCCGCTGCTCCCGGTCGCGGAACTCGTCGATGAGGCGCGCGACCAGCGCCCGCGGGAGCGCGGCCTCTCCCTCGAGTACGCCGCGGAGGGCGTGGGGGAGGCGTGCAGGGTCGGTGTCCTTGAGCAGATAGCCCGAGGCGCCCGCGCGCAACGAGTCGAAGAGATCGTTGTTGTCGTTCGAGACGGTGAGCATGACCACCGCGGTGTCCGGGAGCGCGGCGTGAATGCGCGCTGCCGCAGCGATTCCGTTGCCCGGCATGTTGACGTCGAGCAAGCAGACGTCGGGGCGCTCCTGCAGCGCCGCGCGCACCGCTCCGGTCGCATCCCCGTGCTCGGAGCAAACGGTGAAGCCTCCGTCTTCGAGCGCCGCGCGAACTCCGGCACGCGTCGGAGGATGATCGTCCGCAATGACGACTCGCATCTCGGTGCTCACGGAAGGATCACTTCGACTGCCGTGCCGCCACCGAGGCGGGAGACGATGCTGAGCTCGCCGCCCAGGGCGCGGGTTCGCTCTTTCATGCTCAAGAGCCCGAAGCGCCCGTTCGCGACGGACTCGGAGACGTCGAAGCCTTGCCCGTCGTCCTCGATACGCAGGTGGATCCCGGCGCCCTCGTCGAGATGAACCTTGACGGTTGAGGCGTGCCCGTGCCGGATGGCGTTCGTCACGGCTTCGCGGACGACGCGAACGAGCGCTTCCTGGGCCGCCGACGACACGCGCACGCCGGTGGCCAGCTCGAGCTTTACGGTCGCGCCCTCACGCTGGGCGATCTCGGACGCCGTGTCGGCGAGGGCCGCGTCGAGCGGCTCGTCGGCCTGCCGTTTCAGGGCGCCGATGGCGCCGCGCGCCTCGTCGAGGGCGCGCTCCGCAGCCGCCACCAGCCGGCCTGAGGCCGGATCCGATGTCCTACGGGCGAGGTTGCGACTGTGCGCGACGACGTACGCGAGCTCCTGGGCGAGCCCGTCGTGAAAGTCCCGGGCGAGCCGACGACGCTCTTCGAGCACGGCCACCTTGGCGAGGCCACGGTGGTAGGCGTTCACCTCTCGGACTGCGCCGACGGCGAGGCAGACGTAGACCGCTGTTCGGAAGATGTCGCCCGTGTAGACCCAGTCGGTGTAGATCGACGGAAAGAGGACGTAGTTCACGCGCGCGAACGCACCCAGAACGCAGGCGATTGAAACCCACGAGATCAGCTGGTCGCCGGTCGAGGCCGCCCGGCGGCTGAAGCCGATCGCGCTGAGGGCATAGGCGAGGCCGGTGCACGTCTGAAGAGCGAGCAAAGGCAGGTTGCCGGTCGGTTGCGGCCAGGTCGATGCGTCCGGAGCGGTGGCTGGATTGATTCCGAGGGCCAGTCGCTCCTCGAACACGACGGCGATAACCGAGACGATCACCAGCGTCACGGCGAGCACGACCCCTCCGAGGCCGGCCGCCGCGGCGGGACGCTTCAGCGGACGAGGCGTCGCGAACGCCGCGCCGGCGAGCGTCACCGCGCCGAACGCCCCCCCGACGACAGCAGCCCACATCGCCGCCTTTTCGGCCGAGCCGGATGCAAACGCCGCCGGAATGGCGAGGAAGAGAAGGTTCGTAGCCGCCAAAAGGGCCAGTGCCGACGCGAGGAGAAGATCGCTGAGAAGACCGCTTCTGCGGTAGCGTAGGAACACGAGATACGAGGCCATCCAGGCGACGAGGGCCGCCCCGGTCTCGATCGCCGCGTGAGCGGAGTGGTTCTCGTACGCCCGGTGGACGAACGGGAGCGCACTGACGAGAACCGTCAACGCGGTCGCGATCAAGCCGACAATGAGAACCCAACGGTAGGGCCGCAGAGCTACCTCCCTAGGCTTCCATTAGCACATCCCGGGCCGTTTTTCGACCCTCAAGGGCTCAGAG
>JBBQRP010000068.1:0-2056 GCA_038214715.1 Thermoanaerobaculia bacterium
GAGAAGACGGGCTGGAGGTGCATCGGCTTCCAGAGAGGTCGCGACTCGATGTCCTCGGCCTCGAGGGCGAGACGGACGTCCTCCCGCGTCGCCCCGAACGCCTTCGGGTCGAAGACCGCGCAGCTCAGCCAGCGGTTGCCCATCCCGTACGCGGCTTCCGGCATGAACGAAACCCCCGGGAGGCCGCCGAGCGCCTCGCGATAGAGCGCGAAGTTCCGGCGCCGGGCCGCAACGCGGTCCGCGAGGACGCGGAGCTGCCCGCGGCCCACGGCGGCGAGAAGATTGCTCATGCGGTAATTGAAGCCAATCTCCCGATGTTCGTAGTGCACGGCCTTCTCGCGCGCCTGCGTCGCGAGGAACCGGGCCTTAGCGACGAGCGTCTCGTCGCCGGACAGAAGCATCCCGCCGCCGGAGGTCGTGATGATCTTGTTTCCGTTGAACGAGAGGACGCCGATGCGGCCGAAACTCCCGGCGGGACGGCCGCCGCACGTCGCGCCGAGCGCCTCCGCGGCGTCCTCGACGAGCGGCACGCCGTAGCGCTCGCAGAGAGGGACGATCGCGCCGTAGTCCGCGCACTGCCCGTAGAGGTCGACGGCGACGACCGCTTTCGGACGCCGGCCGGCGGCGTCGAGGCGCTTGAGCTCGTCCTCGAGGAGATTCGGGTCCAACGTCCACGTCGCCGCATCGCAGTCGACGAGGACGGGGCGGCCGCCCTCGTACACGATGGGGTTGACGCTCGCGCTGAACGTGAATGACGAGCAGAGCACCTCGTCGCCGGGGCCCACGCCCAGGAGGCGTATCGCGAGGTGGAGCGCGGCGGTGCCGGACGAAAGAGCCGCCGCGTGCGCCACCCCGGTCGCTTGCGCGATCTCGCGCTCGAACGCGTCGACGTGAGGACCGAGCGGCGCGATCCAGTTCGACGCGAAGGCGTCGGCCACGAGCTCCTGCTCGTGGCCCGAGAGATGCGGCGGCGAGAGGTACAGGCGCGCCATCAGGTCCGCGGCCTCGCCGGCATTCCGACGACGGTCTGGCCTGGTTCGACGTCCTTGGTGACGACCGCGCCGGCGCCGACCGTAGCACCGTCCCCGACCTTGACGTACTGGAGGATCTGCGCACCCGTCCCGGCGAGAACGCCCCGGCCTAGTACAACGCCGCCGGAGATATTCACCGTCGGGTTCAGGACGGCTCCCCCACCGATGACCGCCTCGTGCCCGATGGTGCAGGCGAGGTTCACCATCGAGAACGCTTCGAAGCGCACGTTCACGGTCGCGATCGTTCCCGCGCAGAGAAGAACCCCTTCTTCGAGGGTGCATGAGCCCCGGTCGAGCCGCACGGTGGGATGCACGAGCGCCGGCCACCCGAGGCTCGGGAGCCTTTTCTTCAGTGCCATCCCCAGATCGAGCCGCACCGCCGGATTTCCTATTCCAATCGCAAGGGCGTCCACCTCCCCAGCGTGGGCCTCCAGCCAGGAAAGGTCTCCCTTCACGTTCTCGCGGTCGTCGTGGTCTCCGAGACGCGAAAGATCCGTCACGACGTAACCGCCGAAGGTCCACGCGAGCGCCGTCGCGTTGATCTCTTCGAGCAGCCAGCGCACCTCGCGAGCGAAGCCGCCCGCGCCCAGAATCACGATCTTCTTCACTTCTCCTCCATGCGCGGCGTCCCCGTGAACGCCGGCATCGTCGCGCTTCCCTCGGCGGAGACGCCCCGGCCCGTGACCACGGCCAGGACCGTCTTCAGGAGGATCTTCATATCGAAGCTCATCGAGGTGTGCGTCACGTACTCCACGTCCAACCGGAACTTCTCTTCCCAGGAGAGCGCGTTCCGTCCGTTCACCTGCGCCCAGCCCGTCAGGCCGGGCCGCACCTCGTGCCGGCGCGCCTGCTCGGGACTGTAGAGCGGAAGGTACTCCATCAGGAGGGGTCGCGGCCCGACCAGGCTCATGTCGGCCCGGAAGACGTTCCAGAGCTCCGGCAGCTCGTCGAGGCTCGTGCGGCGCAGAAACTTGCCGAACCCGGTCAGTCGCTCCGCGTCCGGCAGGAGCCGGCCGGACGCATCC
>JBBQRP010000069.1:0-1932 GCA_038214715.1 Thermoanaerobaculia bacterium
GTCGTCGGTGTCCTTCGTGATCGCGGCTGCTCCGGTGACGTAGAGCTTTCCGTTCGGGATCGCCCCGGCTGCAGCGCGCACCCGGTCCGTGTAGTTCTTGGCGTCGGCGGGCTCGAGGGCCGAGGTCACGGTCGCCGTGGCGGTGCGGTCCGATACCGCGCGGGCCGAGACAAAGCGTCCGGTGGGGATCTCGTCGGCCACCCGCTTCCCGACACGCTCGAGCGCCGGCAGCGCCTCGGCGGCCGTGTTGCCTGGGTTCGCCTGGTACACGAGCTGGAAAGAGCCGTCGGAGCGCTGCCCGAAATGGTCGTGCAGGATCTTCTCGGCCTTTGCCGTGTCACTGCCGGGAATCGAGAAGCGATTCGTGAGGAGCGCCGAGAGGCCGCTGGCGGCGAGCCCCGAGACGAGGAACACGACCACCCAGGCGGCGACGATCGCCCAGCGGTAGCGAATCATGGTGAGTGTCCAGCGTTCCATCGAGGCGGGTCCGGTCGAAGCTAGCGCTCGCTAACTTAGCGCGCCGGACGGGACCGCGTCAAGCGCCTACCGCGGCGCCGCGCGGCCCTTCTTGCCTTCGCCCGATCGGCGTTTCCGACGGCGGCGAACCAGACGTAGACTGCAAGGGTTGCCGTCCACCCGGCGGCTCGCCCGGCTCGGCGGAGGTTACTCACGAGCACAGCCTAATCCAGAGATAGTGCCAAACGGTTTCCTGACGATGCTCCCGGGTAGATACTTCTCACGCTAACGCGACGAAAGGAACACGGATGAAGGACAAAATCAGCGGCACGGTCGAAACCGCGCGGCCCTACGTCGAACGCCTGGCGCGTGACGAGGAGTTGCACGACCATGTCAAGAAGGCATACGACTCGGCTCGGAAGATCTACGACGAGTTGATCGGCCCCAGCGGCGCGACCGGCATGGCGTTCAAGGTTGCGAAGGACAAGGATCTTCAGGACGAGCTCAAGAAAGCCGTCGAGCAGCTCCGCAAGGCCGGCGAGCACGCCCAGGGCAAGAGCTCGCACGCCGGACGGAACATGACCTTGCTGCTCGCGGGGATCACGCTCGGCGTTCTCTTCAATCCGGCTACCGGGCCAGATACGCGCAGATGGCTCCGCGACAAGGTCCTCGGCCCGGAAGAGCCGTTCGAGTACCAGTCGAACGGCCCGTCCAGCTCATCCAGCTCTTCCTAACCGAGCGCGAAGCACGCAGCACCAGCCGGATGGCCCGGAAGAATCCGGGCCACCCGCACGGACCACTATCCGTTCTGCTGTGGTTGCGGCCTCGACGTGGGAGGCCTCGGCTTTGACTGGACGCTGGCCGGCGAGCGACTCGAGGCCCGGCACGTGTTCCCCGAAAGCTTCCAAGGAGCATCGGGGATCGTGCACGGCGGCATCGTCGCCGCCGTCCTCGACGAGGCATGCGGCCAGGTGGCGCGGCTCGCAACGTCGCCCGCAGTCACGAGCCGCCTCGAGATCCGTTACCTCGCGCCCGTCCCTGTCGATCAGGAGCTGAAAGTCGGGGCCGAGATCGTCGAGTCGAGTGGTCGGAGCGCGGTCACTGAGGCGACGATCCAGGACGACAGCGGCTTCCTGCTCGCGCACGCGCGCGCGGAGTGTGTTCACGTCAGACCCGAGTACTTTCTCTCGACGCCGCAGGGCAAGGCACGGGGAACCGACTGGCTTCCGACCTAGCGCGCCCCGTCCAGCGGACGGAGAAACGTGGCCCTCGGCGCTCGAGTCTGGTGACGGGACGGCCGCACGCGCCTACTGCAAGTTTTCGCCCCGTATAGGCCTCTGAGCCCTTGAGGGTCGAAAAACGGCCCGGGATGTGCTAATGGAAGCCTAGGGAGGTAGCTCTGCGGCCCTACCGTTGGGTTCTCATTGTCGGCTTGATCGCGACCGCGTTGACGGTTCTCGTCAGTGCGCTCCCGTT
>JBBQRP010000070.1:0-1770 GCA_038214715.1 Thermoanaerobaculia bacterium
TGATCGCGATACGCGTGAGCCACGTTTCGAACGCCGACTGCCCCTTGAATTCCGGCAGGGCGCGAAAGGCCTTGACGAAGACGTCCTGCGCGACGCCATCGGCGTCGGCGGGATTTCGAAGCAGCGTGTACACGAAACGCGCGATCCGTTTCTGATACGTGACGACGAAGTACTCGAAGGCATCCACGTCGCCCGCGACGACACGAGAGAGGATCTCGGACTCCCGCTCCCGTTTCCCCACGTGCTCGTCGTCGCTCACGAGGCCCGCGCGTGTCTCATCTGGATGAGCTCCCTTCCTTCCGGGGAACGCCAGGATCGGGGCGAGTGCGGATCCGCTCACGGTTCTTGGACGCGACTCGCTCCCCTTCGGTTTACGCGCATTCGACTGAGGGCCATGAGGATAGCCCTCCCCCGCCCTCACTGCTTCCAGGGCCGCGCGGAGGCCTTGAAATCGTCCCAACGGACGATCCTCCCCCGGAGGGCGCGAACGGCGCCGAGCGCCTCTCCCGGTGCCGGCTCAGGCCGGAAATAGCTGAGAATGAGGAGGTTGATGTCCTCAGGCCGATTCAGGCCAGGCCGGGCCAGATCCCGGTAGCGCCTGAGGCGGGAAACGGGGCCGTCGCCGACCCTGGCGCGGTTCAGGTCGACGAGCCACAGAGCGAGTTTGCCGGCTTCCCCGGTCACGAGGACGTTCCCGTCCGTGAAATCGCGGAAGAACACTCCCGCATCGTGCATGCGTCGCGCCAGCCCGCCGAGGGCCTCGACGACGTGCTCGAAGGAGAAGGGAAACGGCGGCACAGGACTCGCCGGATCGTCGCGGTGCAGAAACCAGGCTCGAATCTGCGCGGCCCCTTCGAGCCTCCGCGCCACATACCAGCTCTCGTCTCCCACGACCTCGGCCGCGAGCGGCTCGGGAGTCGCGATTCCGCGAGCCAGGAGCGCCCGCGCGGTCGCGAGGGAGCGCATCGCCTTGGGGGTCGTAAGGCGCTGCCTGAGATCGAGCGCCACCTTCTTGACGACCACCGGAATTCGCTCGCCGCCCCGCGTGAGAACAGCATCCACGACCTCGTGACGCCCGGGATGGCGCTCCGAGGCTGCTGGAAACTCGAGGGAATCGCGGAGCCGCGTCATGGCCGGCCCAGGAGCAGCGCCTCGTCGCCCCCCACGCTCTGACGGTCGAGCACGCGGAGGGCTGACAGACGCGGATCGGACCAGTACTGCCGTTCGCTCTCATCGGCGAGAACAAGGGCGCCGGGAGTCCTTTCGACCCACTCGGCGAGCGCGGCGTCCGTCCTAAAGTGTTCGGTCTTCCGCCTGAGCACCAGGATCGGGTAACAACGGTACGTGCCGCCGAAGTACGCGAGCGGCTCGCCGTGTGACACGCGCGGCCGGAGGCGCTCGTAGAAGGGACGCCCGGTCTTCAGGACATCGATCGCCGGGAAGACCACCGCGCCCGCCGCGACCTCTCCCGCCGCAAGCGCGGCCGCGAGCGCGAGAAGCGCCGGGACCGCCTCCCGCCGCCGGCGCGCGAGGACGACGAGCGTCGCGGCGGCCCCTAGGACGAGCGGGATCGCGACGAACGGCGCGAGTCCGGCCTGGCCGGGCGCATACCGTCGCGCCACCGGAAGGAGCGCTCCCGCGGCCGCCAGGAGAAGGACCGCGACGAGCGTGACCCAACCCCTCACGGCCCGGAGAGCGGCGCGCCCGCCATCTGTCGCCCGGCGCTCCGCCTCCACCGCGAACGCCGCCACGAGAACCGCCGCGAACGGA
>JBBQRP010000071.1:0-1660 GCA_038214715.1 Thermoanaerobaculia bacterium
CATCGGCAAGATCGCGATCCGCGACGCCGTGCTCCTCAAACCCTCCCGTCTCACTCCGGAAGAGATGGCCGAAGTTCGAAAGCACCCGGTCGTGGGGCGCGAGCTTCTCTCGGGAATGAAGACGCTCTCCTTCGCGCTCGACGTCGTGTACGGACACCACGAGCGTCTCGACGGATCGGGCTACCCGGACGGCCTCTCGGGAGAATCCATCCCGCTCACGGCCCGGGTCACGACGATCGCCGACATCTACGACGCCCTGACGACCGCGCGCGTCTACCGCGGCGCGCTCACGCGCGCGGAGGCCCTCACCATCATGGCCGAGGACGCGGGCCGCGGGTGGTGGGACCCACGCCTCCTCGACACGTTCCGGAGCGTGCTCGAAGGATTGCCGGAGGACGTCTCGCGCGTGACGAATGCCCTCGCGACTCCGTCCTAGGCGGCAGGCTTCCCCAGGATCGCGATCACCTTCCCGACGAGAGCCTTCAGGTCGAGAGGCTTCGAGAGGAAGTCGACGGCGCCGGTCTGGCCGGCGAACAGCACGCGGTTCCTCTCCGGAAAGCCCGACATGAAGAGGACGGGGATCGCGGCCCGCTCGGGGCGCGACTTCAGGACCCGAACGGTGTCGAACCCGTCGAGCTCCGGCATCAGCACGTCGATGAGAACGAGATCGAAGCTGCGCGTCTCGAAGAGCGTGAGCGCGTCTTCTCCGGACGTCGAGGGGACGACCTCGAATCCCGCGCGCCTGAGCCACGCGCAGACGACACTTCTCACCTGGGCCTCGTCATCCACGACGAGGACGACGGGACGGCGCGCAGGCGGAGCTGCTTCAGGGGCCGCGGACGGGGCAGTGGCCTCCGCGACGGCGGGGAGGATCGAGCTCCGCCGATGGACCGCCGTCTTGACACGGGCCTCGCGCGGCGGAGCCGGCACGGCGGCCGGCGCCCGCTGGGCCTGCAGTCTCTCGAGCGCCTCGAGAGAGTCCGCCACCGCCGCCGCGGATTGAAACCGTTCCTCGACCTTCTTCGCGAGGCAACGGAGGACGACCGCCGCGAGCTCCCGCGAAACCCCCCGGTCTTCGAGCGCCTCGCGGGACACCGCGGTTTCGAGATGCTTTCGCGCGATCGAGAGGAACGTGCGGCCGGTGAAGAGCCGGCGGCCCGTCAGCAGCTCGAACGCCATGGCGCCAATCGCGTAAATATCGCTCCGCTCGTCGACGACGAGCCCTCTGAGCTGCTCAGGTGACATGTATTGCGGCGTTCCGACGGTCACGCCGGCACGCGTGATCCGGGGATCCCTCCGATTGGTGTCGTGCGCCAGGCCGAAGTCGAGAATCGAAATGTCGCCGGACGGCCGGACCATCACGTTCGCCGGCTTCAGGTCGCGATGCACGATACCCGCGGCGTGCGCGGCGGCGACACCCCGCGTGAGCTGCGTGAGGATCCGGAACGCGTGGGCCGCGGGAACCGGCCCTCGGTCGATGAGGGTCCCGAGGTCCCCACCGTCGACGAACTCCATCGTGAGGTACGGCGAGTCTCCCGCGACTCCATAGTCGTAGAGGCGGCAAACGTTGGGATGACTGATTCTCCGGTTCAGGCTGACCTCGCCCTTGAACCGGCGAAGGACCGCTTCCCGCTCGTCAGGGTTGGACTGGGTCAGTACC